>CAJTXS010000015.1 GCA_910583735.1 uncultured Christensenella sp.
ACGCCTTTACGAGCGGAGGCAGTCTCGCATTTAACGACGCGGTGCAGCATCCCGTAGTCAAGATAACGGACGGCAGCGGCAACGCGGTTACGGATGCGGAAGTATCATATACCGACGGCGCAGACAATGCGATAACGTCCAAGTGGACGGGCAGCTATGTCGTAAAGTTAAGCATAGATACGGGCAAGTACGCGATAGACGGCATGGATATATGCGAGTATACGATAGTCGTGGACAGCGCAGGCAAAGGCGAGTATAAGATAATATCTATCGAGATAGGCGGGGAGTACAAGAGGAACTACAGGGTAGGCGAGAGCTTCGACAGCTACGGCATGGTAGTGAGGGGAGTATATCCCGACGGCGAGAAGATAGAGCTTGTCAGCGGCGACTACAGCTATACGGGCGGAGAGTTGCTTGTCGAGGGCGACAACACTGTTACGGTAAGCTATGGGGATATCAGCGCAAGTATTGTAGTTAAGGCGGGCAGCGTAATGGGCGCCGATTTCGACGGCGGGCAGTATGTGAGCAAGAAGATATACATCATTACGATAGCGGCAATAGGCGTATTGCTGATTGTGTGCATATTGCTCGGCGCAACCAATATCAAACTCGTCAAGAGCAGAAATAAGATAAGTAAAGATAACGTCGACGGTTACGACGGCAAAGATAATCGCTCGTCGAAAGACGACGACATTGCCGACGATTAAAAAAATTATATTGTCGACTGATGTCGGTATAATACGATCACACCCTCGCGGGCGATTGCCGCGGGGGCATTTTTTTACAGCGAATGAATTTCAAGTTCATGCTCGAGGTTATCGATAAATAATCGAAGATTGTCGTCGCAAGCCTTGCCGATGTTGCAGTAGTGATTGCCTTCGGCAAGCGCGGCGTATATCGCGCTCTTTAGGCGGTAGTTTTCGCTAAGAGGGCGCAGACGAGCATATTTATTAAGCAGTCCGTACTCTTTGCCCGACGCGCAGTCGAATTGAAACAGTTCGTATTCGCTGTCTCCCCACATGCTTGCTATCGGGTCGATTACGGCTGCAACGCTCACTTTTTCTTTATCGATCAATATATTGTCTGTGTTGAGGTCGCCGTGTATGAGCGAGGCGTAGGGCGGATTATCGAGCGCTTTGTCGATTACTTCGAGCGTGCGAAAGTATACAGCCTCGTGCTTTTTGCCGAGCAGTCCCGCCTCTGCGCCGCGAGATATGTTGCGCACACTATCTTTTGCCTTGGCTATATAATAATCTTTCCAACCGCTATACCTGCCGCCGTTAATGCAAGAAGCGTCGTCTATAGCTCCGTAGCCGCTGCCTTTAAGAGAATGCAACCGAGCGGCAATCTCGGCAATCTCATGCCCCAGCCTGTCGCGTTCTCTCTCGCTTAGCCCGGCGGTGTCCGTGGCGGAACTCGCATTTATCAGGCTCATGAGCAGCGCGCAGTTTTCGCCGTCGTCATATGTCCCGTATATTTCGGGCAGGGGAATATCGCCGCCCTTCAGCGCAAGATACCACAGCGCCTCGCGCTCGTTGTCGCCCGACTTGTTGTATATCTTAATCGCCGCTGTATACGGCGGTTTGCTCAGTTTGATTGCATATACTTTGCCATAATAGCCCGAGCCTATCGCTGCGCAGCCTATAAGCAATGCAGTGTCAAAGGTCGCCTTGACGGCTTTTATTATAAAGTCTGATGGCGTGTTGCTGTTATAACTCATATTGCTTCTCGAATAGAGCTGTCCGCTCATATAAGGTTAGCGGCTGCGGCACGGAATAGCGCATTAATTGCGACAGCTTTCGTCGCTCGCGTCTCCTGCCGTATGAGGCGAGGCATCGGCGCAACCGGCTTTGTCGTCGCAATCGTCGGTATTGCAATCGCCCTTGCCGATATTGTCGCTGTCGGTATTTGCGATATCGTCCGTGGCGCGGTCATTGCCGTTAACGCTTGTCTCTCGGACGCTCGCATCTGTCTTTGTCTTGCCATCGCTCATATACCTGCCCACCTTGAACTTGGCGGCGATGCTGCTCAGATTCATGAGGTTGAGTATCAGATTGGACAGCACGAGCGAGACCGCGCATTGCAGTATGTCCCAAGGCAGTTGGAGCAGCGCGCCGCTCAATCTCGTTGCAGGCGAGTCGCCTTCGCCCCAAAAGAGCACGCTCGTTGCAAAGTATCCCGCAACCATTACCGCTCCCGCGATGAGACAGCACACCGCATCGGATAATATCTTGACTACCGTCTTAGGATGCTTGCCGATCAGCTTGGGCGCGGCATAGCGCAGCAGCACTCCTGCGAGCGCGCCTTCTATAGCTTTGATGAACAGCGAGAATACGGCTGTAGGGGGATAAACCGCGATATCGGCAAGCAGAGCTCCGAGTCCGCCCGCTATTGACGCGGGCAGCGGTCCGAACAGCGCGGCGGTAATGAATATCATTGTGTCGCCGATGTTGATGTAACCCGTGCCGATATTGACGCCTATCATTGTAAAGGCAAATACGAGCGCGGTCATAAGACCTGTGAGCGCGGCAAACAATACCGGCATTTTGAAAGCGTTTTTTTTCATAGAACACCTCTGTCAAAGATTAACGAAATGTTCCTTAAAAGCAAAAAAGTTCTTTCGCGATGCGAAAGAACAGCCATATAGCGATATGATAGCTTTCTTTCCCATTCTGACTTTACAGGCGGTTGCGGAATCTCACCGCATCAACTGTTGGGGCTGTAGGACTAATCCGCTCTTAGCGGCATTACCTCCGGTCGGTTATTACCTGCCCAAAGAAATATTTCGTTTGTACAGAGTATAGCACCGAGGTATAGCGCTGTCAAGTATTTTTTCAGGGAAACTTTTAACGTTTTATTGCAGGAGAAAGACTTAGTTGGGCGTAGCTATTGAGATTGAGGGCGCGCGGGTATATAATAATTAAGGCGTGATATACTGCTTATAAGGATTATTGCGCAATATGGCGGGCGCGTTGCACGTAAAGCGTTGTCGATACATATTTTGTAGACGGAATATCTTTCGGAGGATTATGTATGGATAATATTTATATAGCGCCTACCGCTACGGTAGAAGAGGGCGCTGTCATTTTCCCTAACAACTATATCGGCGACAACGCCGTAATTAAGAAGGGCGCGGTGCTGCGTCCCAACAATATCATCGAGAACAGCACTGTGGAAGAGGGCGCCGTCGTCACCGCTTCCGTCCTCGACAACGCCGTCGTCAAGAAGGGCGCGCAGATAGGTCCGTACGCTTATTTGAGAGCGGGAGCCGTGGTGGGCGAGGGCTGTAAAGCAGGCGACTTTGTGGAAGTCAAGAATGCCACTCTGGGCGCGGGCAGCAAGGCGTCGCACCTCGCTTATGTGGGCGACTGCGACGTGGGCAAGGAGTGCAATATAGGCTGCGGCAGCATATTCGTCAATTACGACGGCAAGCAGAAGCATCGCTCGGTAGTAGGCGATAGGGCTTTTATAGGCAGCAACTCCAACATTATAGCCCCCGTCAGCGTGGGAGACGACGCCTATATCGCTGCGGGCACTACTATTACCGACGACATACCCGCGAGGGCGCTGGTGATAGGTCGCTCCCGTCAGATTGTCAAAGAAGGCAAGGCGATAGGTAAATTCAAGCTGATTTAATAAGAGGTGTGATATGAAATTCGGCACAGACGGTATAAGAGGTCTTGCGGACGGGGCTATGACGGTAGCGGCGCTCAAGCTGGGCAACGCGCTCGGAGCGGACGGCAAGAGCATATTTGTAGGCAGGGACACCCGTCCCTCGGGAGCTACGATACTCAACGCCTTTGCGGCGGGAGTAATCCGCGCGGGCGGCAGAGTAATAGACCTCGGCGTTATCCCCACCGCGGGCGTGGCTTATGCTACGGCGCGCGGCTGCGGAGATTACGGCGTGGTGATATCCGCCTCGCACAATCCCGAGGAGTATAACGGTCTTAAGGTATTCGACGGCAGCGGCTACAAGCTGGGCGATAAGCGCGAGCAGCTCATATCCGAGGCTATGGATAAGGAGATGCAGGGCGATTATACGGGCGCCTTTATACAGGATAAGGTGTATGCCAAGTCTTACGAGGACAGCTTGATACTTGCGGGCTCCGACCTCGGCGGTATGCGTATTTTACTCGACTGCGCCAACGGCGCGGCGTATCGCATCGCGCCCGAAGTCTTTAGGAAGCTCGGCGCGTCTGTGACTTGCGTGGGCGTAAATCCCGACGGCGGAATCAACGCGGGGTGCGGTTCCACATGCGTCGATACGCTCAAGGACAGATGCGCGGGCACGGAGTGGGATGCGGCGTTCACATTCGACGGCGACAGCGACAGACTGATAGCTATGGACGAGCGCGGCGGTATTATCGACGGCGATAGGATAATGTATTATATCGCTTGCAGGTGGGCGGCTAAGGGTATGCTTACGCCTAAGATAGCCGTAGGTACGGTATTGAGCAATACGGGTACGGAGATGGCTTTTGCGCAGCAAGGCATACGCTTTATGCGCAGCGACGTGGGCGATAAATATGTCATGGATAAGATGGGCGAGAGCGGCGCGCCCATAGGCGGAGAGCAGTCGGGGCATATCATACTCGCGCCTTATTCCACTACGGGCGACGGAATACTCAGCGCGGTGATTTTCGCGTCATTGCTTAAGGAACACGGTATAAAGGCGTCCGAGGCGGGCGCGTATCCTCTCTATCCGCAGGTAAGCGAGAGCGTAATAGTCGAGGATAAAGACGCCGTCATCTCGAGCGAGGAGCTTAGCGCGCTCAAGGATAGGTGGACGGCGGCTCTCGGCGGCGGACGCGTACTGGTGAGAGCGTCGGGCACAGAGCCCAAGATACGCATAATGGCAGAGTGTATGGATATGGACCTTGCCAAAGTATGCGTGAGAGAGATAGCCGATATGTGCGTCAAGTTGAGATGATGTTATGAGATAGCTCGCTCGGCGGCGGCTTTATACGCTGTTGCGATATTGCCTGCCGCGGTATTGAACTGATAAATATATCTATATCTTCTATCCGCGCTATTGCGGTATATTAATGCCGACCGATTTGTTATCGCTCGGCATTGTCTGTGTCGGTTAATTATACGGTAAAGTCTTGCGCTCGGCTTGACAATGACAGCTTTACTTTACCTCGTCGCTTTGTTTTGCCTTAATTCTGTTTTCTCTTGCTATGTATACGGCGTAATTGATCTTGTGAAAGAACTTGATTATTTTACTGTACCACGGCGCGCGCGGCGTCTTGCCGTTGAACGCATAAGGCATCATATACGACAGATACGGTTTAAGTCTGCAAGATGTGATAACCAGTCTCAGGGCAGAGCACTTTACAGGCTTAAAGGTAGCTATGCGGCTAAATCCTATCGTGGTGATATCGCATACTTTGCGCCACTTGCCGCCCGACAGAACTTCGATATAAGCGCTCTCCACTCGCTGAGAGTAGTCGCATTGCTCTTTTAGCGCTACTTTGTCTACGAGGCGCTCGCTGCCGAAGTCGGCGGTTACAGTATACTCGCTCTTTATCTCGTCAAATGTGCAGTAGCTGTCGTCGTCTGCGCCGAGACTGTCCGCATGAGTTTCGCCGCTTGTCGTATAGACGCAGTGTATCGGCGCGGAAAAATGTCTGCGCAGCGTATCGCCCAATTTCGACAGAGTAGAGGCGTCCTTTGCGTGTATTCTGCCGTTGCGGTCGGGCGGGACGTTGAGTAGCAGCATCGAGTTGCCGCCTACCGAGTTGTACCATATATAGAGAAGATTATTGAGCGAGCGTACCGATAAATTCTCCGCTCGGTGGTAGAACCATCCGGGGCGGATAGATACGTCTACTTCCGCAGGGTACCATATGAACTTGTCATAATCTTCCAGCGCCTTCCTGCTGCCGAGGTCCTCGGCTACTATATCTATTCCCTTCTTGCGGAACTCCTTGTCGTCGGCTTGCTGCGAGTTGTCCTCGATTGTCTGAGTGTCGAAGGCGAAAGAGGGCACTACATTCCACTCGCTTTTACGCGCGTAGCCCGCCTCGTTGCCCACCCAGCGCACGTCGGGTCCGCAATTGGATATACAGCAATTGGGTTGTAGCGCGCGGATAGTCTCGTAATAGCGCTTAAAGTCGTATACCTGCTTGGGCTTGCCGTCAAGATAAGACCCGCACGCTCCGTCCAGCCATACGCAGAAGATTTCGCCGTATCCTGTCAACAGCTCCCTGAGCTGCACTATGTAGAAGTCGTTGTACCTATCGCTGCCGTACAGCGGACAGTTACGGTCCCAAGGCGATAGATATACTCCGAATTTAAGCCCGTACTTGCGGCAGCTGTCGGAAACCTCTCTTACCACGTCGCCGCTGCCGTTCTTATACGGCGAAGACTTGACGGAGTAATCGGTCGTATCAGTGGGCCACAGGCAAAAGCCGTCGTGATGCTTGCATGTGAGTATCACGCCCTTTGCGCCCGAGCTCTTGACGGTCTTTATCCATTGGTCGGTGTCTTGAGACGAGGGATTGAATGCGGATGCGGGCAGAGAGCCGTCGCTCCACTCCTTATTGCAAAATGTATTGATGCCGTAATGTATAAATACGTTGAAGTTATCTCGCATCATCGCCTTTTGTGTGCTCGACGGCGTGACGGAAGTGTATAGCTCGAGCCTGCTGTCTGTCATGATTTTCCTATCCCTTATTATTGTATGCGCCTTGATATGGCGGTAAGTTTACCGTAAATCGGCTTCGTCCTCTATACGCTCTTCGTCGGACATGTCGCCTATTATCTCGTACTGCGCGCATAAGTCTACGGCATTGGTAATAGCTTTGCACATCGCCTCTTCCGCGGCGAGCTGTACGGCGACGAAGTCTATCGCCTTCTTTCTGCCCGTTGCCATTACGAATATGCTGTCGCCGTCGTAGTCCGTGTGTACGGGCGATATGCGCTTGGCGTATGCGTTGTGAGTGAAAGACGCGAGTTTGTTTGCCTGTACTTTATCGAGGTCGGCGTCGGTAATTATGCAGCCGATAGTCGTATTGCCGCCCGTGCCGAAGAGCAGCTTGAGCAGCTTGCCCTCTTTTATACAATCCGATGTGCCGATAAAGTCGCCACTCTTACCCTTCGCGCCCGCTATCACCTTGCCGCTCTCGTCGATTACGTCCCCGAAAGCGTTGACTGCGACTATCGCGGTGACGGTTATTCCGCATACCTTTGCGCTGGCGGCGCCCAGTCCGCTCTTGCACGCATGTTTAAGTCCTCTTATCTTGCCTACCGTAGCGCCTCTTCCAGCGCCTACGTTGCCGAACGAGGGGCTCTCGCTGTCTGCGCGCCTGCATGCCTCTTCGCCCATGGCTGCGTCGGGGTAGCGGTAGACGGAGTCGTTTAAGTCGTAGAGCACCGCGCCGCATACGATAGGCACTACCTTGCCGCCTATCTTATATCCGTTGCCCTTGCCGCGCATGTACTCCATTACGCCGCACGATGCCGCAAGTCCGTAAGCGGAGCCGCCCGACAGCACTACGGCATTGATCTTTTGCATAGCTTTATCGGGACGCAGTAAGTCGGTCTCGCGCGTTCCGGGCGCGCCGCCGCGCACGTCCGCGCCGCCTGTGCAACCGCTGTCGCACTTTATGACGGTGACGCCTGTGTAGTCGTCTTGGGCGTTGCCCACCTTGATGCCTTTGGGTATGACTATCTTATCAATCAACATATAATTAACCTATCGCAGAGCTTACCACGGAGGCATAGCCTTGGGAGACGAGCGCCGCGGCTACGCGGCACAGCTCTTCTAAGGTTATGTCCTTTCTGTCCCTGAACCATTCCGTATACACGCCCACCAGTCCTCCGACTATGAATGTCACCGTCATTCTCAGTCTTAACTCGTCGGAAGTGGGGAACTTGGCGTGCAACCTCTTGCATACGGCTTCTATTATTCTCTTGGTGAGTTTTACGGTAAAGGAGGAGGATAGAGAGGAGTCGAATATGAATCTACAGAACTCCTCGTCCGCTTCCGCGCGCGCCGTCAAGGTGCTGAAGAAAGGATACGGATTGTGAGGTATCTGCAGGGGGTCGCAGCCGTTGAATACGTCCGAGAGCGCGTCGATTACGCTGTCCTCCACGTCGTTGAGCACAGACGGGATATCGGTGTAGTGCAGATAGAAAGTAGAGCGGTTGATGCCGGCTTCCTGAGTGAGGTCGGTCACCTTTATTTCGTCGAAGTCTTTAATTACGCTAAGTTTCATGAGCGCGCCTCGGATTAGCTTGCGAGTGCGTACGCTGCGTCTGTCGCTTTGATTTTTTACTTGTGCCATAATAATCTCTCCCGCGAGGGTATTTAGAAATCTTGACAATGACTGATTGGCTTATGTAATTCAACCTCGTCGCAGTATTGGCGCTCGCTTAGTCGCTGCGCTTGCTTGCTCGGTCCCTATGCCTGCGGGGCAATATACTCGGACATCGGCTTGCCGCTGCCTGCCGATATGCGCTCGGCGCCCCGCTAATTTATCTGCCGCTTGCAGCGCGTTAAACAGTAAAAAGTACAGTCTCTGTCATACGGATATATTTATAATTAAAATATATATATCCTTTGCAGATATACAATATCACGGCTCATTTGACTTTGTCAACTTCAACTCGGATACGCCGCATAAAGGCTAAAGGCGGACTACATTATGCAAGAGCGGTAGATTATGCGCATAAATATGCATTTATACATCATTTATTGCATAAAAAATTAAAAACTGATAAATTTTATGAATATTTATGCTGAAAATGCTTGATTTTGCGATTGAGTGATAGTATTATTATGTCAATGGCAATCAGCTGTGTAAAGGAGTTAATAAAATGGACAAGATAAAGAAAGTAGTCTTAGCGTATTCCGGAGGTCTCGATACCTCTATCATAATACCGTGGCTTAAGGAGAATTACGATAATTGCGAAGTCATAGCCGTAGCGGGCAACGTAGGACAGGGCACCGAGCTCAAGGGCTTGGAAGATAAGGCCAAGAAGACGGGCGCAAGCAAGCTGTATATAGCCGACCTCACGGACGAGTTCGTAGACGACTACATCATGCCTACCGTCAAAGCAGGCGCGGTATACGAGGGCAAGTATCTGCTGGGTACGTCATTTGCCCGTCCCATCATCGCCAAGAAGATAGTGGAGATAGCTCTTGCCGAGGGCGCGGATGCGATATGCCACGGCTGCACGGGCAAGGGTAACGACCAAGTCAGGTTCGAGCTTACTATTAAGGCTTTCGCTCCCGACATGAAGATAATTGCGCCTTGGAGGATATGGGATATCAAGAGCCGCGACGAGGAGATTGATTACGCCGAGGCGCACAATATACCCCTCAATATAACTCGCGAGACCAACTACAGCAAGGATAAGAACTTGTGGCACCTCTCTCACGAGGGACTTGACCTCGAGGACCCCGCCAACGAGCCCGATTACGATAAGATATTGGAGCTGGGCGTCACTCCCGAGAAGGCTCCCGATAAGCCTACGTACGTCACGCTCGGCTTCGACAAGGGCGTAGCGGTATCCGTAGACGGCGTCAAGATGAAGGGCAGCGATATCATCGCCAAGCTCAACGAGCTGGGCGGCAAGAACGGTATCGGTATAGCAGATATCGTGGAGAACAGGCTTGTCGGCATGAAGTCGAGGGGCGTGTACGAGACTCCCGGCGGCACTATTCTGTACGCCGCGCACGAGATACTCGAGAGCATATGCCTCGACAAGGAGACCCAGCGCTTTAAGCAGCACGTGGCGGTCAAGTTCGCCGATCTCGTGTACAACGGACAGTGGTTTACGCCTCTGCGCGAGGCTCTGTCCGCATTCGTGGACAGCACGCAGACCAATGTGTGCGGCACAGTCAAACTCAAGCTGTATAAGGGCAACGTCGTCAATGCGGGCGTCACATCTCCTTACAGCCTGTACGACGAGGACATAGCTACCTTCGACGAGGACGAGTGCTATGATCAGAAGGACAGCGCAGGCTTCATCAATCTGTTCGGACTGCCCATCAAGGTGCAGGCTATGATGAAAGCCAAGTCGGCGAAAAAGAACTGATTAAGTTTTTTTTACGCTCGCGCTTCCGCCCATAATCGGGACGGGAGCGCATACGTCTATATAAAGGGAAGCGTTATGGATAAGATGTGGGCAGGCAGATTCAACAAGCAGCTGGACGAGAGAGTCAACGACTTTAACTCGTCAGTCCGCTTTGACTGCCGTATGGCGGAAGAGGATATAACGGGCAGCTTGGCGCATGCGGCTATGCTCGCGAAACAGGGCATTATATCCGCCGAGGATTGCGATAAGATTACGCAGGGGCTTAAGAGTATACTGAGCGACCTGCTCGGCGGAGCGCTTGCTATCGATATGAGCGCGGAAGATATCCACATGTTCATAGAGGCGGAGCTCACCGCTCGCATAGGCGACGCGGGCAAGAGATTGCACACCTCCCGCAGCCGCAACGACCAAGTGGCGCTCGATCTGCGCATGTATCTGAGGAGAGAGGCGGCGGAGATTAAGGCTCTTGTCATATCGCTTGCGGACACGCTTATCGATATTGCGAGCAAGCATACGCATACGGTTATGCCGGGATATACGCATATGCAGCGCGCCCAGCCCATCACATTCGCCCATCATCTCTGCGCATACGCGGAGATGATGGTGAGAGATATCAAGAGACTGGACAACACCGTCGAACTTATGAACGAGTGTCCGCTCGGCAGCTGCGCGCTCGCGGGGACGACCTACGACATAGACAGAGACTATACGGCGTCTGAGCTCGGCTTTACAAGAGCTTGCGGCAATTCGCTGGACGGGGTGAGCGACAGGGATTTCGTAATGCAGCTTGCATCCGACTTGTCGATTATATCCGTGCACCTCTCGCGCCTTTCCGAAGAGATAATAATGTGGTGCTCGTGGGAGTTTAAGTTTATAGAGCTGGACGACGCCTATGCTACGGGCTCGTCGATAATGCCGCAGAAGAAGAACCCCGATATAGCCGAATTGATACGCGGCAAGGCGGGCAGGGTGATAGGACACAATGTATCGCTGCTCGTGATGATGAAGGGGCTTCCGCTTGCGTACGACAAGGATATGCAAGAGGATAAAGAGGCTATCTTCGACTCGTGCGATACCGTTAAGCTGTGCGTGAGCACGCTTATACCCATGCTTGCGACTATGACCGTCAATAAGGACAATATGCTCAAGGCGGGCAATAAGGGCTTCATCAACGCTACCGACTGCGCCGATTATCTGGTCAAGAAGGGTATGCCGTTCCGCACGGCTTACAAAGTGGTAGGGACGCTTGTGGCGCTGTGTACGGACAAGGGACTTACGCTCGACACGCTGCCGCTCGAGGAGTATAAAAAGGCGAGCGATATGTTCGATGGCGATATTTACGACGCGATAGAGCTTATCAACTGCGTCAATAGGCGCCGCTCTGCGGGCGGTCCCGCGCCTCAAGCGGTAGAGGCGGAGATTGAGAGTCTGCGCGTAGCTATCGACAGTAAGAGACATTGATTGGGATAGCCTTTTTTATATAAATATTATATAAAGGCGAGACAATCGTTTGATTAAGTCGGCGTTAAGTGATAGTATGTGTACGGACAATCGACCGTGCGGCATACTCGCAGTCGATTGCGGTTAAAGATATTTATCGGGATATACTCCCGTGCGACTTTGACAGAGGTGTTTATGATAAGAGCAGGTATAATCGGCGCTACGGGATATGCGGGAGTGGAGCTTGTGCGCATACTTCTATCGCATCCCGACGCGGAGATAGCGGCTATATCTTCCGTCAGTTACGACGGCAAGAAGCTCAGCGAGATTTATCCCTCGCTGCGCGGCATATGCGATATGACGCTCAGCGACGGCGAGGGCATAGAGGATAAGTGCGACGTTGTATTCGCATCCTTGCCGCACGGATTGAGCGAGATCCCCGCTGCAAAATGCGTGGAGAAGGGCGTCAAGTTTATAGACCTCGGAGCGGATTTCCGCCTCGACGACGCCAAGGTGTACGAGCAGTGGTACGGCAAGAGCTATAATTATCCCGATTTACATGCGCGCAGCGTCTATTGCATACCCGAGCTGCACAGAGACAGGATATCGGGCGCGGATATAGTCGGCAATCCCGGGTGCTATCCTACATCGGTGGCGCTGGCTCTTGCCCCCATTGTAGAGTCGGGACTGGACAGAGGTATAATAATAGATTCCAAGTCGGGCGTCACGGGCGCGGGCAAGGGACTTAGCGACAATACGCATTATCCCAACTGCAACGAGGCGTTTTCCCCTTACAAGGTGGCGTCGCACAGGCATACGCCCGAGATAGAGCAGACGCTCTCTGCAATAGCTGGCAGGGACATACGCATTACTTTCGTCCCTCATCTGCTGCCGCTCAACAGGGGCATCATATCTACTTGCTACATAGACTTGAGCAAGGATATATCCTTGGACGAGCTGTATAAGCTGTATTGCGACAGGTACGGAGGCGAGAAGTTCGTGCGCGTGCTGCCTTTAGGCGATGTCGCCAATCTGCGCAATGTCAGGCAGTCCAACTACTGCGACATATCCGTTCATCTCGACAAGAGGACGGGCAGAGCGGTAATAGTGTCGGCTATAGACAATATGGTCAAGGGCGCGGCGGGACAGGCCGTGCAGAATATGAATTTGCTCTTCGGCTTGCCCGAGGACAGGGGACTTGATTTTATACCCCCTTCTTTTTAGGAGATAATATGGAAAGCATTTCGGGAGGCGTGTGCGCCGCCAAGGGCTTTAAGGCATACGGCGTGCATTGCGGAATCAGAAAGAATAAGACCAAGGAAGACTTGGCGCTCGTCGTAGCGGACTGTCCTTGTTCCGCGGCGGCGGTGTATACTACCAATAAGGTGAAGGGCGCGCCCATTACCGTCACCCGCGCCCATCTTGCGGACGGCAAGGCGCAGGCTATTGTATGCAACAGCGGCAACGCCAATACTTGCAACGCGGACGGCGTGGCTAAGGCGGAAGAGATGTGCAGATTGGTGGAGAGGCATACGGGCGTCAAGGCGGAGGACGTCATCGTAGCGTCTACGGGAGTAATCGGTCAGATACTGCCCATACAGCCCATTGTCAGCGGTATGCCCGCGCTCGCGGCAGGTCTGTCCGCCAAGGGCAATACGATAGCCGCAAGGGCGATTATGACTACCGATACACGCGTCAAAGAGTACGCCCGCAAGTGCGAGATAGGCGGATATACCGTTACCGTAGGCGGCATGGCTAAGGGCAGCGGCATGATACATCCCAATATGGCCACGCTGCTTGCTTTCGTCACCACCGACGCCGCAATATCGCCTAAGATGCTCGACGCAGCGCTTAAAGACGCCGTCGAGGATACGCTCAATATGGTCAGCATAGACGGAGATACGTCCACCAACGACATGCTTACCGTCATGGCTTCGGGTATGAGCGGCATGCCCGAGATAACGCGCGAGGGAGAGCAATACTCGGCGTTTAAGTCCGCGCTCACCGCCGTGCTTGAGGATATATCCAAGGCGATAGCTGCGGACGGAGAGGGCGCTACCAAGCTGCTCGAGTGCTCCGTCGAGGGCGCTCCCGACAAGCAGACCGCCAAGAAGATAGCCAAGAGCGTAGTGTGCTCTTCGCTGCTTAAAGCCGCGATATTCGCCGCCGACGCCAATTGGGGCAGGATACTGTGCGCGATAGGCTATGCCGAGGCAGAGTTCGATATCGACAAGGTAGACGTGGATATCGTATCCGACGCGGGCGCGGTAGCCGTGTGCAGGGGCGGCAACGGAGTGGACTTCGACGAGACGGCGGCTAAGCGCGTGTTGCTCGAGGATGAGATAAGGATATGCGTCAACTGCAATAGCGGAGACGGTAAAGCCGTAGCGTGGGGCTGCGACCTCACATACGAATACGTTAAGATCAATGCGGATTACCGCACCTGAGGAAAGATATGGACGAGACTGTTATCAGCACTAAGACCAAGGCGGATATTCTCAGCGGCGCATTGCCCTATATCCAGAGATATTACGGCAAGATAGTCGTAGTCAAGTACGGCGGCAACGCCATGCTCTCCGAGCAACTCAAGAACGCCGTCATGCACGATATCGTCATGCTCTCGCTCATAGGAGTGAGGATTGTGCTCGTTCACGGCGGCGGACCGGAGATTAACGATATGCTGTCCAAGATAGGCAAGAAGCCCCAATTCATAGGAGGCTTGCGCTATACCGACGACGAGACGGCGGATATCGTCTTGCAGGTGCTGGCGGGCAAGGTCAATAAAGGACTTGTCAATAAGTTGCACGCCTGCGGCGGCAGAGCGCTGGGACTGTGCGGCATCGACGGCGGCATGATTAAGGCTAAGAAGAAGTCGGGCGTCGACCTCGGCAACGTGGGCGAAGTTGAGTCCGTGGACCCTGCGCCTATCCTCAACGCGCTGGACAACGGTTATATACCCGTAATCGCCACAGTCTCGAGCGATAAGAAAGGTAAGATATACAACATCAATGCCGATACGGCGGCGTCGCGCATAGCTTCGGCGCTCGGCGCGGAGAACCTCGTACTGATGACCGATATCCGCGGATTGCTCATGGACAAGGACGACGAGGATACGCTCATCAGAGAGGTCAACGTCTCCGATGTGCACAATCTCGAGAGACAGGGTATTATCTCGGGCGGTATGATTCCCAAGGTGCAGTGCTGCGTTGAGGCGGTAAGACGGGGCGTCAAGCAATCTATCATCATAGACGGTCGCATACCTCACGCGATACTTATAGACATGCTTACCAGCGAGGGCGTAGGCACGCTGTTCAAGTAAGAGATAAGGAAATGGACGGAGATATGGATATCAAGTCGGTAGATAAGAAGCATATCGTCGGCACGTATAACAGATACGATGTGGCGATAGTGAGCGGCAGCGGAGCGCGTTGCACAGACGACTGCGGCAGGGAATACATAGACCTCGGCAGCGGCATAGGCGTCAACAGTCTCGGCTACTGCGACAAGGGGTGGGTTGCTGCGGTGTCTAAGCAGCTTTCCACATTGCAGCACACTTCCAATCTGTATTACACGCGTCCTTGCGCGGAGCTGGCGGCGACGCTGTGCGAGCGCAGCGGATATGCCAAGGCTCTGTTTTGCAACAGCGGAGCGGAAGCTAACGAGGCGGCTATCAAGACGGCGCGTAAGTATTCTTTCGATAAGTACGGCAGGGGCAGGGACGTAATAGTCACTCTTCGCAATTCCTTCCACGGCAGGACCATGGCTACGCTTACGGCTACGGGACAGGACGTATTTCACAATTACTTTTTCCCTTTCAACGAGGGCTTTGAGTATGCGGATAAGGATATCGAGCAGATAGCAGGTATCGAGGGCGTCTGCGCGGTTATGCTGGAGTTCGTGCAGGGCGAGGGCGGAGTTATACCCGTAGAGAAGGAATTCGTGACAGAGCTCGCGCAGCTATGCCGCGAGCGCGATATATTATTGATAGCGGACGAAGTGCAGACGGGTATCGGCAGGACGGGCAAGTTGCTCGCGTCGCAGCACTACGGTGTGCTTCCCGACATCACTACGCTTGCTAAAGGATTGGGCGCAGGCTTGCCTATAGGCGCTATGCTGGTCGGCGACAGGTGCGCGGATACGCTCACTTTCGGCACTCACGGCACGACTTTCGGCGGCAACCCCGTAATATGCGCGGGAGCGCTCGAGGTGCTCTCCAGATTGGACGACGCGGCGCTCGAGCAGGTAAGACGCAAGGGCGAGTATATCAGGAGCAGATTGCTCTCATGTCCCGGCGTTGCGGGCGTGGACGGGCTCGGCATGATGCTGGGCATAAGGCTTAAGGATAAGCAGGCTGCGCAGGTGCTTAAGGATTGCATAGGCGAGGGAGTACTCGTGCTCACCGCTAAGGAAAAGATAAGGCTGCTGCCACCTCTCACTATCGGCGACGGCGACTTGCAAGAGGGCGTAGACAGGCTGATAGCCGCTATCGAGAAGTAAGATAGGTAAATAACGGACGGATGTGCCGCTCCGCGCTAAGTTGCGACAAGCGGCGTTATCTACGGCAGATTAAGTCTGCAATCATAACAACACACTCGGCTCAGCGTGGGTAACAATCGCATGACGCCGAGACTAACGGAGATAGATATGAAGCATTTATTAAAGATGTCTGATATGAGCAAGGACGATATCATGTCCGTACTCAATCTTGCCGATCAGCTCAAGTACGAGCTCAAGCACGGCATACCTCACAGAGTGCTTGAGGGCAGGACGCTTGGCATGATATTCCAGAAGTCGTCTACGCGTACAAGGGTATCTTTCGAGACGGGTATGTATCAGCTGGGCGGCAGCGCGCTGTTTTTGAGCAGCAACGACTTGCAGATAGGCAGAGGCGAGCCGGTACAGGATACCGCGCGCGTGCTTTCGCGCTACCTCAACGGAATTATGATAAGGACTTTTGCCCAGCAGGAAGTGGAAGACCTTGCCCGTTACGGCAGCATACCGATTATCAACGGACTTACCGATTACGCTCACCCCTGTCAGGTGCTTGCCGACTTGATGACTATAAGAGAGTACAAGGGCTCTCTCGACGACCTCAAGCTGTGCTATATCGGCGATGGCAACAATATGGCTAACTCCCTTATCGTCGGCTGTCTTAAGGTAGGCATGAGGGTGTCTGTGGCGTGTCCCGAGGGCTATCTGCCCGCAGCGGACGTGCTCGAGAGCGCTAAGAGCTACGGCGATAGATTCGAGCTTACATCGGACGTGATGAAGGCTGCCGAGGGCGCCGATGCAGTATATACGGACGTGTGGGCGTCGATGGGACAGGAAGGCGAGGCTGCCGAGCGCAAGAAGGTATTTAAGGGCTATCAGGTCAATTCGCAGGTAATGTCTGTCGCTGCGACGGACGCTCTCGTTTTGCACTGTCTGCCCGCGCACAGAGGCGAGGAAATTACCGAGGACGTGCTCGAGAGTCATCCCGAGATATTCGACGAGGCTGAGAACAGACTGCATGCGCAAAAGGCTGTGCTCGTAAAGCTGCTTAAGTAATTCGGTCGAGACGCTCGGCGTTTTGCTTGTAAAATATAAGGATAATCGGCGCGACTGCTTAGGTCGCGCTATTTATTTTGCGCGCTGCATTTAATCTTAATCGAGATTGCGGTTGACACGATTATTGGCGATAAGTAATTAATTATGTCTTTTCGGCGCCGACAATGTTTTGCGCCGGCGGCGCTGCGATGTAAATAGCCGCAGTTGTCTTTTTCAGCTGTTATCAGCCGAGATAGGCAGCGCGTCGATACGGTTGTTATGTATGTCCGCAACCGTCGCCGATTGCTGCTTAGCGGAGCTTTTTACTCTGATAAAGAATATTAAGTTATTCGGCTGCGGCGGCTGATTTACATGTATTTTCATGGCGTGTATGTATGCTTAACGCGGCTTATTTTGCGTACAGTACCTCGTAATTTGCATTCTAAGTCATGCTGCGGCTATATATGAGTTGATTAACTCGCCGCTTAGGCTGTATAATTGCATTAAGAGAAATGCCGATTAATTCGGCGAGGTGTACCATGGATATAGTAGATGAGATGAGACAGTCAAGCAGTTACGAAGAGTTTTCCCGCCGCTACCACTACAGGAGCGAGCTTATACAGCTGTGCAAGAGTCTCGGCGTAGACAGCAGCGGCAATAAGGCGGATATGCTCAACAATATCATAGAGTATTTCGGCGGCGTATCGGTCAAGCCAGACAACAATAAGACGCGAGCGGAAGATATCTCATGCGAGCTTGCTCTCGATGTTCCGCTGCTCAAGTGCGGCTTTAAGTTCAGCAATAGATTCAGACAGTATTTCTCGCAGATTACGGGCGTGCAAAAGTTTAAGTTCAACGCAGATATGGTGGCTGCATGGCGCAAAGTCAAGAGTACCGGCGACATAACGTTTACTCTCGGCGACATGCTTGAGATATATTATCGCAAGTCCGATTACGCCAAGTACGACAATTCGGAATGCAAGTGGAATAAGTTCGTCAAAGATTTCTGCGCCGACTGCCGCAACGCGCCGTTTGACAATAAGCTAAAGGTAGCATCCATACTCTGGGGCATTGTGAGAGAGTCCGCCATGCCCAAGGTCTACACCTATCAGCTCGTTGAGGACAACATGGCTCTTATCAGTAGATACCGTAGATAAATATTCCATATTATTATCTTGCGCCGTACATTGCCGCGCGCCGGGAGATTTTTATTTGGCGCGGCGGCATATTATACAGGCGCTGTTTTGCAGCTTTTTCGGCGCGTTTGGACGGAGTATGCGCATTGTTAAATCCTACGGTTGTATAGATTTGCAATGGCGTATTGGAGCAGCCGTTATGCGCTTTCAGCCGTTATTTTTCCTAAAAAATAAAATGTCGTAATTTGTTTGCTATACTATATATAGCGTGTTATAATTGTTGAGCACAACAAGATATAGTAATGCGGCGCGCTCTGTCGGCGCGCGGGATAAATATACGTCTTACGCGCATACTAAGTCGGCGGAGAATTACCGTAATGTTGCATTAGCGACAGGCTGTACGCGATGTATGGTATATAATCTAATCGATAATAAATTTTCGGAGTAATATATATGGACGCTTGGAGAGGCTTTACACACGGCAACTGGAACGACGCGATTGACGTAAGGAATTTCATCAATCTCAATTATACACCTTACGAGGGAGACGCCTCCTTCTTAAGCGGGGCTACCGAGCGTACCAAGCAGGTCTACGCAGAGGTAGAGGAACTGCTCAAGCAGGAGAGGGAGAAGGGCGTGGTCGACATCGATGTCGACAATGTCGCGTCTATTCTCAGCTTTGCGCCCGGCTATGTCGATAAGGATAAGGACATAATCGTGGGATTGCAGACGGACAAGCCCTTAAAGAGAGCCGTCAATCCCTTTGCCGGTATAAGGAACGCGTCGCAGGCATGCGAGGCGTACGGATATAAGATGTCCGATAGGGTGTGGGAGCAGTTCAAGTTCAGGACCACCCACAACGACGGCGTATTCCACGTATACAGCAAGGAGATGCGCGCCGCAAGGCATGCGGGCGTGATTACCGGCTTGCCCGACGCTTACGCGAGAGGCAGGATAATAGGCGACTATCGCAGGATAGCGCTGTACGGTATGGACCGCCTTATAGCGGAGAAGCAGCGCGACAGAGAGCTGTTGCAGAGTAAAGTAATGACGGAAGAGCATATTCGCCTTATCGAAGAGCTCTACAAGCAGCTCGACTTTATGGAAAGGCTCAAGAAGATGGCTGCGCAGTACGGATACGACATCTCCCGTCCCGCGGAGAACGCGCAAGAGGCTGTGCAATGGCTGTACTTCGGCTATCTCGGCGCGATTAAGGAGCAGAACGGCGCCGCCAATTCCATAGGTAGAATATCCACATTCCTCGATATCTACTTCGAGCGCGATATACGCGAGGGCGTACTCGACGAGACGGGGGCGCAGGAGATAATCGACGACTTTATAATCAAGCTGCGCTTGGTAAGGCATCTGCGCACGCCCGACTACAACGATATATTCGCAGGCGACCCCACATGGGTTACCATGTCCGAGAGCGGCATGTCCGAGGACGGCCGCCCCATGGTTACGCGCAACGCATACCGCGTGCTCAATACGCTATACAATTTAGGCTCGAGCGCGGAGCCCAACATCACTGTGCTGTGGAGCGAGCGACTGCCCGAGCCTTATAAGAGATTCTGCGCCAAGGTATCTATCGATACCGACTCCATTCAGTATGAGAACGACGACCTCATGCGTCCGCTCTACGGCGACGACTATGCCATAGCGTGCTGCGTCTCCGCCATGAAGGTGGGTAAGCAGATGCAATTCTTCGGCGCAAGATGCAATCTCGCCAAGGTATTGCTCATGGCTCTCAACGGAGGCCGCGACGAGATAAGCGGCGAGCAAGTAGGACCTAAAGGCGAGGCTTTCGACGAGGGCGTGCTCGATTACGATAAGGTAATGGACGCGTTTAAGAAGTATTGCTCGTGGATGGCTGAGCTGTATGTCAACACCATGAATATCATTCACTACATGCACGACAAGTACGCGTACGAGAGGCTGATGATGAGCTTGCACGACACCGATGTCGAGAGACTGATGGCTTTCGGCGTGAGCGGTTTCTCCGTGCTGGCAGACAGCTTGTCCGCTATCAAATACGCCAAGGTCAAGGCGGTCAAGGACGAGCGCGGTATTATATCCGACTTCGTCACCGAGGGCGACTTCCCCAAGTACGGCAACGACGACGACAGGGTCGACGATATAGCCAAGTGGATTGTCGAGTATTTCTATTCCGAGCTTAGCAAGCACGAGACTTACCGCGGCGCGGTGACTACGCTGTCCATCCTTACTATTACCTCCAATGTAATGTACGGAAGAAAGACAGGCTCTACGCCCGACGGCAGGAAGAAGGGCGAGCCCTTTGCTCCTGGAGCCAATCCCATGCACGGCAGAGACGTCAGCGGCGCGCTCGCATCGCTTAACTCGGTTGCAAAACTGAGATATACTTGCTGCCGCGACGGAATATCCAATACTTTCTCGGTCACTCCCGAGGTGTTGGGACGTTGCGAGGACGACAGGGTAAGCAGGCTTGTGGACATGCTCGACGGCTACTTTGTGCAAGACGCGCATCACCTTAATGTCAATGTGCTCAACAGACAAAAGCTCATCGACGCGATGAACGACCCCAATCTGTATCCCAATCTCACCATCAGAGTGAGCGGATACGCAGTCAACTTCAATAAGCTCAGCAAGCAGCAGCAGCAAGAGGTAATCAACAGGACATTCCACGCCTCTATATGAGAAAACTTACAGCAAGGATACACTCTTTCGAGAGTTTTGCCACATTGGACGGCCCCGGGACTCGCTATGCGATATTTTTCCAGGGCTGTCCTTATAGATGTGCTTACTGTCATAATCCCGACACGCAGGTATTTGCGGGCGGCAAGGAGTATACGGTAGACGAGATAGTCGCCAAAGCCGTGAGGTTTAAGCCCTATTTCAGGAGCGGCGGCGGAGTGACGCTCTCGGGCGGAGAGCCCCTTGCTCAAGCCGAGTATATCGCGGCTCTCGAGGCTAAACTTAGAGAGAAAGGTATAGGCTGCGCGATAGATACATCGGGCGCGGTGCCTCTCGGTAGCAATGTTAGGGCGGCTATCGACGGCTCTGAGATGCTTATATTGGATATCAAGATGCCCGACGACGAGAGATATCGCCGGCATATCGGCGGCTCAATAGATACGGCGCTTGCCACTTTAGACTATGCTGTAAAGACAGGCAAGAGGTTGTGGCTTAGGACGGTTATCGTCCCCGGCATCAACGACAGCGAGGCTGCGATAGACGAGTATGTCTCTCTGCTTAAGGATAGATTATGCGGCGTAGAGAAGTACGAATTGCTTGCATTTCATACGCTCGGCTTCGAGAAGTATGCCAAGGCGGGCATAGTTAATCCGCTCGAGCATACCGAGGCGCTGGATAAGGAGACTTTGGCGCGATTGCAACGCTATTTGGATAATGCCGTTGAGCAGATTGCAGCCGCTCGCAAGTGAGCAAGATATATTAGTTCGAGATAATTGACTTTACGCTTGCAATAGACAAAACCCGCGATTGTTTAATTGTATATTTATCTACATATAAGTATAGTTGATTTTCGCTTGCGCTAATATATCCGAGCTTCTGCATTTTAAGTCAATTGACTGTATATAATCAATTGACAGGCGCCCTAAGAGCGCAATATTCAATTAATTAAATTTGCAAGTCTATGCTTTGGACGTTATAGGAAAGGCTTGAAGCGTAATATCGGTATCGATTGCGACAGGATTTGCGCCATATAATAAATAATTGCATTGAGGAAAGACATCGCGAGATTGATATCGGACATGACGGTGAGCTTTATAGGCTTGCCAATCGTCCTGTTAAGGGATATAATTGTCAATGCAGATATAGCCGCGCATGATATTTCGCTCGCTATTAATCATATATTGATTAAGCGTAGAATCGGCAAGGCTTATGCGATAGTTAGATATGATATTGCATAAAAAGGAGTACTTAGTATGACCAATAGACAACTTAAGGCATATCGCGCTTTCAAGAGCGGTTACGGATGCGGCAGCGCGGTGGCAATGGCTTTCTCCGATCTGATGGATATGTCGGACGGGAGAGTTGCGAAATTCACGATTTCGCTCGGCGGCGGATTCTCCCGTACGCGTACGCTTTGCGGCGCGGTGGCTGCTATGGGCATTGTATACGGCGCAGACAGAGGTAAGGATAGCGGCGATATTCACGGCGACAAGACCGAAGCGTATAAGGAAGTATATAACATGACCGAGACTTTCAAGTCGCGGAACGGCAGTATCGAGTGTCATCAACTCCTTAAAGACGTCAAGGGACTTACTCAAGGCTATAAGCCCGATGTAAGAGATGAGAACTATTATAAGGTGAGACCTTGTATTAAATTCGTCTTGGACGCTGTTGAGATATTGGAAGAGAAGCTCGGCTGTCAAGATATCGAAGAAGAATAATCGATATTCTGCGAGGCTAAACAGTAGTCGATTGATTTAATTAAGGCGATTTGTCTTATAATCGCTTTCTATTGAACAGGCAGAATAACTATCTTAATACTATCATGCTATAATCGTCGCCATATTAGATAGGGCGGCGATAATTCTATTATGTTATATTTTGCATAGCAACATAACTGCGCTTGGGCATTTTTCAGGCAATAACGGTCGCTGCTAATGCAAGCTGCATTTATCTGCGCGTTAAGCGCTCCGATCATATCTTTGCTATAGCTTAATTTGATGGGTACGCAAGATAAATGCGGGCTTTAATATTAAAGCCCCGCGCATATGTCTATAATTACCTTATGCAGATTTATCGCAAAGCATACAGGATGCTCGGCAATGCCTATTGGAAGTTATTCGGAGGCATACTGTTGGCGTTGCTTTGGTCGGCGGTGGGGACATTGCTGCTGTGTACAATGATAGGCTTTCCGCTGTCTCTCAAGTGTTATAAGTTTGCCTATATATCTTATAAGCCCTTTGGTCATAGCGTGATTGTAGTGCCGGGTAAGAATCTGCCGCTTGCCTTAATATGGGCGCTCACTCTCGGCGCGGTAATGTGTTTTATATGTCTTACCGGAGCATTCGTATCTTGCGCTACGGTAATAGGCATACCTGCCGTGTGGCAGTGGCTTAAGATAGGCAGGCTCGGACTGTTCCCTTTTAGTTCTTATGTGGATTAGCGTTGAGTTATCTTTCGGTCAGATTTAGTATATTTATAATAAATTTCGCATAAAACACCTATAAGTGCATATAGCATACATAGAGTTTAGGTGATGATTGCAATATGGCTAAAGCGACGCGTCTGTCTATATAATCGACATATATCAAATATTTTTACTTGAAAGTGCATATAATGTACATTAATTTGAAAGTTTTCTTTATATATTACGCAAATATATGCGCATAATTATTATAATTAATACTTGAAAAAATGTATATTCTATGCTACAATTGATTACACACCGCGCAATAGCGGTATCAATGAGGAAATTAACGATATGATATATAAATTCAGTCACGATAAGTTTAACGACTTTTCGATTTTTGAGGAGAATAAGCTGCCTGCACGCGCTTACTTTATTCCTTTCGGTGATAAAGAAGAGTGTCTGGCGACCGACTATATAACCGAGAGGTATAACAGTCGCATGGTAAGAGTGTTTAACGAGGATTGGGATTTCGAGTATTACCCCAAGATATCCGATATGCCTAAAGAGATTGACACTCATTTCTATAATTTTAAGAAGATAGCCGTCCCGGGATGCTGGCAATTCGAGGGTTATGAGAAGCCTTTTTACGTCAACATCAGATATCAGTTCGACCCTCATCCGCCTTATGTTCCCGCGGATAAGGGATATATGGGCAAGGCGTCCAAACTGGGTTACGATCTGTTGCCCGGCAGTCAGTCGGGACCTGCGGTCGAGGTGTATAACAGCGTAGGACTTTACCGTAAGAAGTTCACTGTTAATCATGCGCGCAGGCATGTTCTTACGTTCTTGGGCGTGTCGTCTTGCCTGCAACTGTATGTCAACGGTAGATATGTAGGCTACAGCGAGGGCAGCCATAACAGTGCGGAATTCGATATCACGGGTTACGTTATAGACGGCAATAACGAGATGGTTGTGCTTGTCTACAAGTGGTGTAACGGCACTTATCTCGAGTCGCAGGATATGTTCCGCAATAACGGCATATTCCGCGACGTATATATTACCGATTACAACGACGACTACATATGGGATTATTCGGTCAAGACGCGTTCTTTTGATAATAAATACGCGCTGGATATAGACGTCGACGCGACAATGGGCGAGGATTGCAAGCTCAAGGCTTCGCTTTATTTTAAGGATAAATCGGTCAAGGAGACCGAGCTGCAGGGCGGCAAGGCGTCAATAGAGCTGGAAGTCCCCGAGCTGTGGAGCGCGGAGTGTCCCAATCTCTATACTCTGTATTTGGAGATAGAAAAGGAGGGCAAGAGCGTATTCTTCGTAAGACAAGAGGTGGGCGTGCGCACGGTGGGCGTAAAAGGCAACAGATATCTGTTCAATTCCGAGCCCATTAAGCTCAAGGGCGTCAATCACCACGACACAGACCCAAAGCGCGGCTATTGTATGGATGCGGAAGCTATATTACGCGATTTATATCTGATGAAGGACTTCAATGTCAACTGCGTACGCACTTCGCATTATCCTCCCGACCCGCTTCTAATTAAGGCTGCCAACCACATCGGACTGTATATAGTGGACGAAGCAGACATAGAGGCGCACGGTATTAAGGCGACGCTTCTGTGCCGAGACAACCGTCTGAGCAACAATCCCAGGTGGAAAGAGCACTATTGGGACAGAGTATATCGCATGTTTATGCGCGATAGGAATAATCCTTGTATAGCGATGTGGTCGCTGGGCAACGAAGCGGGCGGCTACAGATGTCAGAACTACTGCTACGACAGGCTCAAGAGATTGGACGACGAGACCCCCATCCATTACGAGGGCGCTTGCCGCACGCCCGTGTGGTGCTACGACGTCGTGTCCGAGATGTACACCTCTACCGAGAAGCTGGAGAAGTACGCCGCGGGTAAATTGCCGAGCAAGTATTACCGCAGACCTTATTTCCTGTGCGAATACGCTCACGCCATGGGCGTCGGCGCAGGCTCTTTGGATAAATATATGGACTTGTTCCTCTCCAACGATACGATGATGGGCGGATGTATCTGGGAGTGGGCGGACCACGCATGTCTCGACGAAGACGGCAACTGGCTGTACGGCGGAGACAACGGCGAGTATGCTCACGACTACAACTTCTGCGTGGACGGACTTTTCTATCCCGACAGACGTCCTCATACCGGCGCGTACAGCATGAAGGTGGCTTACCGTCCCGTAAGAGCGCAGTACGTATCCAGCAATAAGTACAGGCTCACCAACACCAATTACTTCGCGTCCACTAAGGGCATGGAGGTCAAGTGGCAGTATAACGTCAACGGCAAGACCAACGCCTCGGGCAAGTTCGATATCGATATCCCTCCGAGGGACTATTACGACGCTACGCTGAAGTACACCATGACGGATATCTCCAACGACTGCTATATCATCTTCTCCTACTATGACAAGAGCAGCGACAAGCTCATTGCGGAAGAGCACATCGAGCTCAGCCGACACGTGCCTGCGCTGGTAGAGGTCAATAAAGGAGATATCGCGCTTATAGAAGAGCATGACAAGACTATAGTCAGCGCATGCGGCGACGTCAATATGCGCATAGAGTTCGACAACATCGGCGGCAATCTGTGCTCGTACAACGTCGACGGAGTAGAGTATATCAGCCTCGATGTGGAGAATAAGGGTCTTAACGTCTCCCTCTACGGCGCGGCGATAGACAACTACATGTATATCGACGGCACGTGGAAGAAGCAGGGCTTCGACAGGATTTCCGTCACTTGCGACGCCTTCGGCGCCAACAAGAGAGGTTCGGTCGGCGGCGGCAGAGCGGAGATCAATACCCGTCACAGCATCTTCCTTGCGGGCAAGAAGAGATTCGAGCTCGATATCACCTATACCGTCTATCCCAACGGTTACATGGATGTTGCGAGCAATCTTACCGCGTTCAAGCAGTTCGATTTGCCCAGGTTCGGCTTTACGCTCAAGATGCCTCCTCAATATAATAAGGTCAAGTACTACGGCAAGGGTCCTAAGGAGAATTATCCCGACTTTAAGCTGCACGGCATAATGGGTATTTATGAGGACACCGTCGAGAATATGCTCGAGCATTATATCATGCCCCAAGACAACGGCAATCGTTGCGGATGCAGATGGGCGAGCGTGACGGACGACAGCGGCAAGGGACTTACCTTTGTGGCAAGGGACGAAACGTTCAATTTCTCGGCTCAGCCCGTAACGGCGGACGCGCTTCGCACAGCGCTGCATGACAACGAGCTCGTTTACGACGGTCATACCTGCGTCAATCTGTTGCATTTCGTGCGCGGCGTAGGCAGCAACAGCTGCGGTCCCGACGCGAGAGAGGAGTTCAGATGTATCACATCCAAGAATAGGCGCCAGCTGTCCTTCGCCTTCAGGGTAATTCCCGGCGGTGATATCAAGGATAAAAACAGCTGATTAGTTATAAGCGCGCGTTAGTTATTAACGCGCGCTTAATATTTATATATTTTGTAATAAATATTTATAAATATATTGTAATATATAACCGATTATGATATAATCAAAATAACAAAGCATTACGGAGGGATAATATGGCTGAATTTTCTTTCGAGGTTGTCAGTAACTGCGGCAGCTTGTCCGAGTCGGGCAAGGGTTGGAAAAAGGAAGTCAAACTCATTAGTTGGAATAATAAAGAGCCTAAGTACGATATAAGAGAGTGGTCTCCCGACGGTGAGAAGATGGGTAAGGGCGTTACGCTCAGCATCAGCGAGATGGCTGCGCTCAAGAAGATACTCAATACTCTCGACTTAGAGTAAGGCGTATATATACTGATTGACATCAGATTATCCGATATCAGAGGCGGTACATTTATGTACCGCTTTTTTACTTGGCAAGAGATAACGCTTGCATATGATAATCGGGGCTGTGTTGCGGCGGTGCCGACAATATTTAATGCGGCGGTTGCATTGCCTGCGCCGTCGGCTTACTGTCTTGCGGCAGGCATACCGTCTATATATACAGTTTCGAGCAAGCGCGGATTACTGTATACAGCGAGGGTTAGATATATCGCTACTCTTTTAATTAAGCCGACTGCGACAGTCTGCTTACGAATGTATGTCGTATATCGCGTATATTACGTATAATATTATGGATTGCTCGGCGGCGATGCCGCCCCCTATAAGGCAACTAAGGAAAGACGGGATATAATTATTATACAGTATTGCGCGCGTATTTATTTGACATTATACGGCAATAGACATATAATAGGTTAGATTTCGGGGAAGCACGGCGGAGGTCTATATGCAGGTAGAACACCTTTATCTTTTTATCCTCGACTTGGCGATAATTTTGTTTACGACTAAGTTATTCGGAATTATTTCGCGCAAATGCGGTCTGCCGCAAGTGCTCGGCGCGCTGGTAGCTGGCATTTTGATAGGAATTATCAACTTCGCGTCAAAAAAGGCGCTATTCAATGACGATACGTCCGCGTATCTTAAAGTTTTTTCGGAAATCGGCGTTGTATTGATTATGTTTACCGCAGGCATGGAGACCAATCTTAAGGATATTAAGAAGAACGGCGTGCCTTCGATAGTGATTACCGTACTCGGGGTGGTGGTACCGCTTGCCGTAGGTATAGGTATATCGTACATTATGCCTGGCGATATGGATATCAAGCAGCGCTTGTTTATAGGCACGATACTTACCGCAACATCCGTAGGTATTACAGTCGCGGTGCTTAAGGATTTGGGCAGATTGCACGGCAAGGTCGGCACGTCGATTGTTACGGCGGCTATTCTCGACGATATCATAGGCGTTGTGCTGCTTGCTTTCGTGACGGGTAAGACGGACGCCTCTTCGCTGGGCGCCAAGTTCATATCCGCTTGCGGCGGCAATCTCGAGAGCGCGGCTACGGGTGTAGTCATTCTCAATGTCGTACTCTTTATTATCTTTGTCATAGCGGTGGGTCTTGCGATACATTATATATTCAAGTTTATCTCCAAGCGCTATCCGCATACCAGACGCCTGCCCATATTCGGACTTTGCGTAGCGTTTCTATTTGCATGGGCGTCGGAAGACCTCTTCGGCATAGCCGCCATATCTGGCGCTTTTGCGGCGGGCATGATGATGTCTAATATGAAGCAGACCGATTACGTGGAGCGTAGGATAGACATCACGACTTATATGCTGTTCAGTCCTATTTTCTTTGCCAGTATAGGTATAGGCATAGATTACGAACAGCTCGGTCAGTCTTTCTCCGACTCGTCTACAGTGGGACTGATTATCGCCTTTACGATTGTATTCGTCATCTGCGGCATGCTCGCTAAGCTGCTGGGTTGCGGCGGCGGCGCGCTCATGTGCAAGTATAAGATGCATCAGTCCGTCAAGGTGGGACTCGGCATGATGGTCAGAGGCGAAGTGTGCCTGATTGTCGCTCAAAAGGGTATGAATGTCGGGCTTATCGACGCAAGATTTTGGCCCGCAGTCATACTTTTGATAGTGTGCTCGTCGCTGCTTACGCCCATCTTGCTCAAGGTTATGTTTAAGAAATATCCCGAGATGGAGAAGCCTGAGATGATGCCTCCCGCTACGTCGGGCGTGAGGGAGAACAGCGCGGATATGTCTCACAGCGACGTCTGTACCGTCGTTGCCGGAGTAGGCGGACAGGAGCACGGCGACGCGCAGGCAGACAGCGCGCAGGATACGGACCCTTCGGACGCAGCCTTGCAGAGCGATGAGGCGGACGACGGCTCGGCGGAAATCGACAGGGACGAAGATTAGGGAATATTTGTAATTTAGTTTACACTATCTTGGCGCGGCTTGACTGCCGCGCTTTTGCATTGCTTCGCTTAATATTGGGATAGGGCGGCGCATGCTTTAAGTAAATAATTTCCGTTTGCGCTTTGCGGATTGAATTATATCGCCTTTTATTATATAATTAATATGTGGAAAAGCGCAGACTGTCCTATATATTGCTCGTCGCAGCGATTGTCGCTGCGTGTGCTTTTATGCTGTCCGTCGCAGCCTGCAATCGCAATCCGAGCAAGATAGATACTCCGTCTCTCAATTATTCGCCATATGAAGTGACTTGGGAGCGATGCGATTATGCCGATAAGTATGCCGTCTATGTCGAGGATATTTCGGGCGAGTTGCAGTCCTATTCGGGATATGTATACGCTCCGCGCTTAGATCTCGAGTATTACAAGGGCAAAAGAGTGCGTATAAGGGTGCGCGCTATCTCGGGCGACAGGAAGCGCGTCGATTCCGACGAGGCGGAGGCGGTATATAACGTCAACGCAATATCCGCTAAGGCTGAGGCGGAGGAAGAGAAGGCTATCGCAAGCTATACCGCTTATAGCAACCTATCCGGCAGATATTTTTATAATTTAAAGAGAGAGGACGGCAGCGACAATCTCGACGACTTTAAGCTGCGCAGCGGCAGCGGCGCGCTTAGGGCAAGCGGCGTATATGCCGTGGGGTTTAAGTGCGCATACGATAGCGCGTCGGGCGAGTCGATTATATCGTCCGAGTATTTGCGAGGATTCTCCGCGGGCGCGGTGATACCGCTTACATCGTCCGATTCGTCCGTATTCGAGCTGGAGATTGCAGACTCTCCCGTAGCCAGAGTAATCAATGGCGAAATAGGCTCTGCCAATGTATATTATAAGTCGCTGCAGTCGCATATGTATTTGCTCTTCGACGCCGACACATATGTGCGCAAGATATATGCGAACGGCGAGATAAGTCTCGACTTTACGCAGGGCGAGGACAGGCGCGGAGTAAAGGTTTCTAACGCTTCTATGGCGGCGCTGTCGCAAGGTATACATACGCTTACGCTCTATACCGACAGAGGGGATATCAGGGCGCGTGTAATTGTTATAGACGACTATTCTTTCAGACTTGACAATTTGAGGGTGGACATAGACGGTTATCCTAATATTGCGCTTAATTGGGACGCGGGACTTGCTCCCGATTATTATACCGTCGTCATCGGCGGCAGGCAATATCGCAGCGACAGCGCCGAGCATAGCGATATGTTCAACCCCGGAGGCATGAATATATCGGATATCGCCCGCGAAGGGGATAGGATAAAGGTGACGGCATACAGCGGCGACGCGACTTTGAGCGCGGAGACGACGGTGCCTTACTACAGCCGTTATATTACTTATCTTCTGTCCGATTTCGAGTACATCGGCGAAAGTTATAATTTGTATGTGGACAGCGAGAGCGAGTGGATAGCAGCAGTTGGTCATACCGTATTGCATTATGACAGTCTGCCGAGCGGCATCGTCTACGATAAGAGCATTACGCTTGCGCTCGCGGTTGAGGGCTATGCTTCGTCTGATTTGACGGTTAAGTTCCAAGAGGCGGTCAAGGCGTTCAGAGAGCTGGTAAGCTATAAATGCGAGATACGCCCTTATGTCGACGACGCGGGCGCAAGACATAACGATATTTTTGTTATAGATATTACAGTCGATACTTGCGTCACGCCCGAGCGCAACTATACGTCGCTTGACGAGACTTATCGCGATTTGATTGTGCCCGTATACAAAGGAGAGGCCTCCGCATATCTTCATTACGGAGACGGCAGCAGAGGCGACAGTTACGACGATTTTGCCATAGAGAGCATTAGTCGCGGCGCGGTAGCTTACGGCAGCGACGAACTGTATTTTGTAATAGAGTCGGGCTTCCGACCCATTATCGAGGACGCCGCGTCCCCCGCAGGCAGGATGTATACTAAGGCTAAGAGCGTCTTGCGCCGCATAATAGACGACAGCATGTCCGATTACGACAAGGTGCACGCCATCACCGATTACCTCAACGGGGAAGTGACTTACGACTACGCCGTAGCCAAATACGAGAGCGAACTGCTCGGCAGCGCCGCATACAGCTTAATTTATCCCTTTAACTCATTCTTTCTCGAGGGAGTATTCGACGACGGGGTTGCGGTGTGCAACGGACTTGCCAAGGCGTTCGTGGTGCTGTGCGGCATAGAGGGCATACGTTCCGTCAAGATACAGGGATATACTTCGCCGCTGTCCAAGAGCGGCAGACATGCCTGGAATAAGGCGTCTGTCGGCGGAGAGTGGTACGGCATAGATACTACGTGGGACAATGTTCAGGCGGAGATAGACGGCGTCAAGACGAGACTTGCGTCGCATACGTACGCCTTTTTGACTTCGGAAAGATTGGAACGCACGGGGCATTATCAAGATTCGGGCGTCAAGGGCAGCGAGTATTATTGCGGAGACAGCGCTTATAATTTGTACGCCAATATGCTCTTTAGCGACGGCGGTAAGATATACGACCATATTGTCAATGATAAGTCTGAGCTCGCGGCGTTGCTGCGCTACTATACGACGACTTACGGCGGCGACAGAATTGTAGTATACGCTTATTGCGACAGCAGATTGATAGCCGGCGCGATAGCCGTCACGTCCGATGGTTATAAGGTTAATTTGAAGGGGAGGGACGGCGAGTGTATCTATATACTCGACAAGGTAAATGGATAGCGATTATTTAAGAGAAGCGCTTGCAGCCAAGGCGGATTTAAGCAATAAGAAGTTTAACGAGGGATTGACTTTTACTCGGTATCCCGTCACGGGCGTGAGGGTGCCCGATATCCTCGCGCTTGCCAAGCAGGCGGCTAAGACCGCGCCCGAGGCGGCTATAGATATGGAGCCGCTCACTCTCGAGGAGCTGCTGCTTAAGGGCGCGACTATCGCATTCGCGCCTATGACGGAAGAGGAGAAGATAGCGCTTTTTGACAAGTATATCGATATAGTAGACGATTGGGAAGGGTGCGACATCGTGTTCTCCAAGTATGTTTCGCGCAGCGATTTATATTATGCTACGCTTGTGCAGTGGCTGCAATCTCCTTCTCCGTTCAGGGCGCGCTGCGGCATGATAGGACTGATGAAGAATTTTTTGGACACAGCCCACATAGGCGAAATTTTGAATATGCTTAAGCGTATAGATTACTCTCATTATTATGTCATGATGGGCGGAGCGTGGCTGCTTTCGGTAATATATCTTAAGGATAAGGACGGCGTGCTTGCCTTGATTTGCGACAGCGCCATTGATAAAAAGCTGAGACTTAAGACGATATCCAAGCTGCGCGATTCTTTCAGAGTAAGCGCAGGGGATAAGGCAATGCTTAAGGATATCGCCGCAAAAATCAAGTCGGAGAGCAATTCCGCTACAGCTGAATAGTTGCTTATATTATAGAAATATTTCCGCAATGCGTTCAAGTATGCCTAATTCGCGTGCGCGCCGATTTATTTGTTTAACAGCGCGTTGCCGCCGCGTCGAAGGGCGTCTGAATTTGAGATTTAGCTATTGGTAAAGACATTGCGCTTTAATGATTTTGCCTTTGGCCAATAACGATTGACAATCGACGGTTGGCAGCCGTTAATGCGTAAGTTGCGTTTTGTATTACAATAGGTAAAATGCGATGCGTGGAGTCCGTACGTCGACGCTTACTTTAAGTACTTTTAGCAATAATTATCTACAATATTGTTGACTTATATTAATGTAATGTGATAGAATTTGTAAGCGTAATTCGAGGCGGAGTTATGCGGGTGTAGTTCAATGGTAGAATTCCAGCCTTCCAAGCTGGCCGTGTGGGTTCGATTCCCATCACCCGCTCCAAGATTTGAGCCTGTAGCTCAGTTGGATAGAGCAACGGCCTTCTAAGCCGTGTGTCGGGGGTTCGAATCCCTTCAGGCTCGCCATTATGCGGTGGGTATAGCTCAGTTGGCAGAGCGCAAGATTGTGGCTCTTGAGGCCGAGGGTTCGAATCCCTCTACTCACCCCACTACCGCACAGGGGTATCGCCAAGCGGTAAGGCAACAGACTTTGACTCTGTTATTCGTAGGTTCGAATCCTGCTACCCCTGCCATTAGGGGATTACAGTGATTTATTGGGGTGTAGCCAAGCGGTAAGGCATCGGACTCTGACTCCGACACTTCGGGGGTTCAAATCCCTCCACCCCAGCCATTACGTCTCTACCGAAGCTGTAGGTTGATTTTGGGAAACTGACTCAAAATCCTTGCAATTAGTCGCCAAGTGGGCTATAATATCTAAGGTTTACGACCTATTAGCTCAGTCGGTAGAGCACATGACTTTTAATCATGGTGTCCCGGGTTCGAATCCCGGATGGGTCACCACTTATAAGTTATCTTGCGGATGTGGCGGAATTGGCAGACGCGCTAGACTTAGGATCTAGTGTCCTGGACGTGGGAGTTCGAGTCTCTTCATCCGCACCACCTGCGACATGCGGGAGTGGCTCAGTTGGTAGAGCGTCGCCTTGCCAAGGCGAAGGTCGCGGGTTCGAACCCCGTCTCCCGCTCCAATTAATAGATAATATGCACCCTTAGCTCAGTTGGTAGAGCAACTGACTCTTAATCAGTGGGTCCAGGGTTCGAGTCCCTGAGGGTGCACCACTAATAACCTAATTCGAATACTTACTGAAAGTATCGGGTTAGGTTATTTTCTTTTATATGCAAATTTAAGCGCAAGCACCATTTTGAGTTTGCCTATAATACAGTTGAAAATAAAGTGAATTTGTGATACATTATTTTTATGGTAATTTTAATTTCGGGAACAACGCATACGGGCAAAACAGCTTTATCGCAACGGCTTATGGAAAAATATAAAATTCCGTATTTTTCTATTGACCATTTAAAAATGGGGTTAATCAGAAGCGGTAAAACTTCGCTTACGGTAAATGACGATAAAGGACTAACGCCGTATCTGTGGTCGATAGTAAAGGAAATGATAAAGACTGCAATAGAGAACAAACAAAATATTATAATAGAAGGTTGCTATATTCCATTTGATTGGCAAAAAGATTTTGACGAAAGTTACTTGCAGGAAATCAATTTTTTTTGTCTTATTATGACTACCGAATATATCGAAAATAACTTTTCGGAAATTTTAAAATTCGAAAGTATTATTGAAAAGCGTATTACACCCGACATAAACAAGGCTGATTTGATAGAAGACAATAAAACAAATTTAAAACTTTGTAAAGAATATGATTTGGAATATATCTTAATTGATAAAAATTACAAAATAGAAATTGAGTTATGATTATACGACAATATAAAAATAAAGATTGCGATATAGTGTCAAAATTATTTTATGAAACAGTCCATTCCGTCAACGCAAAAGACTATACGGTGGAACAACTTTCAGTTTGGGCAAATAATGCCGACAGCTTAAAAATACGGCACGACGATTTATTAAATCAAAATACTTTAATTGCTGAAATGAACGGCGTAATTATAGGTTTTGGTAGTATCGATAAATCGGGTTGCTTAGACTTGCTTTTTGTACACAAAGATTATCAAAAACAAGGCGTTGCCACAGCTTTATGTAATGGATTAGAGAAAGATTTATCAATAATAAAGACTTATTCTTCAATTACTGCAAAGCCGTTTTTTGAAAGGCGTGGGTATGTCGTAGTTAAAGCACAAGAAGTAGAGCGTTTAGGCGTTAAACTGAAAAACTATGAAATGCAAAAGAAAAACGCAACCTAATATTCGAATTAGGTTGCGTGTGGCGCACCATTACGGGCGTATAAGAACACCCGGATAGAGAAACCGAGTTTTCGGTTTCTTTTTCTTTTGCGCTGTTTTCGTCCGCACAACCACTCCCTTTGGGGTAATCGGGGAAAATCAAGTTCATAAGCAATTCGTTCTTTTGTCCGCTTTTCAGATTGAAAAGCACTTTCATTTTATCGTCGTACAGCACAACACGATAAATAAACGTGTCAATTAGTGCCTTGCGGTTTTTCGTCTTGGTATAGTCCAACGTGCGGAAATGCTGTAACCACTTGCGAATATCGTCATAATGGTAATTGATTTGCAACGCCTTTTCGCTCTCGATTGTAGCGTTCAGCTCGGCGTTCTCTTTCTCTTAAAAGTGTGTCGGCAATATTGCCTCTAATAAGGGCTGGCATAAGTTTGTTAATCGCGTTTTGATTATCTGCTCATTCGCGCCGTCTGCGCGTGTGCGGACTGCGGCTTAAAAATTTTGTTGTTCGCTTTGGTGCTTACCGTCTTAACCAGCCAAAAATGCCGCCGCAGGCAAATTGTCAAGGGTTTGCGCCGTAGGCGACGACGGTTTTATGCCT
>CAJTXS010000016.1 GCA_910583735.1 uncultured Christensenella sp.
TCCCTATCTTCTTCTTAGTTACGGTAAAGTTAAAGTACCTTACCGTATCGCTCTCACCAGCAGATGTGTCGGGCGTACCCGTAAATTTAATTCCCTCTGCGACAAGGTATGCCTTAATCTCCGCTTTTACCTTGTACGTGCCTGCGTCTTTAATGTCGCCGTCATATGTAATACTTATCTTATCGGCATTAAACCACTTCTTTTGCTCGTCTGCCACATCGTCCAATGTGAGCGTTGTACCTTTATACTCTACAGATACGTCCGTAGGCTCTGCCAACGCTACGCCACCGCTATGCTGCGCGGCAGAGTCAAGATTTAAGTGAAGCGCGGGACGGACGGCGTGACTAAGCGTTACAGCGTAGTTGCTAATAAAGTTGCCCTCCACAGTCACGTCGTACGCAGTAGTAGCGTTAGTGCCGTAGCAGGAGCGCAGCCAGGAATTTGTGGAGTTGGATCGCTGATTGTTAGATAATGCCCAGATTCCGTCGGTAGTCTCGTCTCTTCCTGTTTCTGTTAAGGATGGTAACCATATATAGTCATCCTTCCACGCGGCGTAGCCCGCTTTAGACGGCATTGTGCTCATATCTTTATTTTTACTGCTGTCAGCATACCACTTCACCGTTCCGCTTGGAGTGCCGTACGCATCGTTAGGCAGCGTATATCCTATATTACCTATACTACCGCCCACATTATTGTTCTCAGTGCCCTGATATGCCACTGCTGAAGGTTTTACAATAAAGTCAGTCAGCGAGCCCTTTACTTCAGGCATTGTCAGCTTGGCATATGCGTGGGTACTGCTCTGCGGAGATTTAGTAAGCAACGTAGCGCCTTTAGCCTCTACATAGTCGCTACCAATATTAAGTCCGTGCGACCTTATATAACTTGTACCGTATACGTTAGACGGATATGTTACGTTAGTGACATCCTCATACCACTTATTCCACTTGTGAGTAGTCGCATTACTCGATTGCCACAGCGTTGCTATGGTATTGCCCGAGTTATCCTTGGTTAAGTGCGTTACCGTCCATTGCTGTCCGTCCATGGTAAGCACTATGTCTTTATTACTGTTCTTAGCCCGTATCTGCTTAGCTGTAAGCGTGCCGAGGGCGTCTACGTCGCCTATCTCCGCGCCCGTCTTGCCCGTGAGCTTCTCATACAGCTCCGCCATAGCCTCGCCATCAAATACCTTGCCGTCTGTGCGGTCAGCGTACCCTTCAAGCAAGATGTCGCCGACGTCTACCGCTCCGCTCGTTATATTGGAAGTATTAAAAGCAAATACGTCATTGATATTATTAAAAGAAATAAAGCAACAGCATAGCAATACAGCGACAATAATAATCGCCGCAACAAATACAGATATATATCTATATCTTCTACTCAAAACTAACCTATATACAGTCTATAATCAATAATTTCGTCATCCGACTGTAAATCTACTACAATGCGAAATTGTTCCGTTTATCTAACGTTATTGTCGATTAATGTCAAAAAATCAGTCACAAAAATGTACATAAATTAGTATAATTGATGATCACGCACGGAAAAATTACGAGGAAATATATGGATTTTCGCCTATTTCCGCGGCATAATATTGACTTATAAAGGGCTTTAAGCTAAAATATTAATACGATTAACGGCTACTGCTCGTAAAAATGATCATCAATTATACTAATACATGTACACAAAATGCGGCTTGTTAAGCCGCATTTCCTCACTTAAATTATGCAACGGTAATTGAAATCAGTTAAGAAATCCCTCGATAATGGCATCTTCCGCCTGCTTGTCTGTAAGTCCCAAAGACATGAGTTTAATAAGTTGCTCGCCCGCTATCTTGCCTACCGCAGCCTCATGGACGAGACTTGCCTCGGGAGATATTGCGTCGATGCGCGGCGAAGAGACGATGCGCGCGCTGTCCATAAGTATACCGTCGCACTCCACATGTCCGAAACAGCGGCTCTTACCTATCATATCAGAGACAAACTTCTGCCGAGAGTTATCTCTTGCGACGCTCCTGCTAACAATATCTGCGCTGCTGTCTTCGCCCATGAGCTTGACCTTAAAGTAAGTATGCGCCACATCGTCGGCATCGGTAAGAATCTTCTCTTTGACGATCAGCTTGGCGCCCGCGCGCAACACCGCCTCCGTCTTGCGGTCGGTATACGATACGCCGCCCAGCTGGGTAGATTCCATGATAAGGCACGCGTCCTTGCCCACAATCGCCTTGGTTACGGGAGAAAACGACTTCTTACCGCCGTCGCCCTCTGCGTAATGTCTCTCGATATAAGTTACCTTAGAGCCCTTATCGAGGTGGAAGGTATGCACTCCGTCGTGTCTGCTCTCGCCGCACTCGTCGTTGTGTATGCCGCAGCCCGCTATAATAGTGACTTCCGCGCCTTTACCGATATAAAAGTCGTTGTAAACCGTATCGAGCATACCGCCCTTGGTAAGCAATACGGGGATATGCACGCTCTTGCCCTTGACACCGGCGCGCACGATAATATCGATACCGTCCTTATCGCTCTTGGACACAATCTGTACATCGGGGTCGCTGTGCCTACCTATGCTGGTTCCGTCCTTACGGATATTGTAGCTGCCCTCGGGGATACCGTGCAACTCGGCTATCTTAAGTAAAAGCTCGCTGTCTATCTTATCCATTGACACCCTCTCCCTGTATCTTGGAGCATATCTTGCGATAGCCTGCAAGCCGCGGCAACATCTCGTCCCTGCTCCCCGCCTTTGGCTCGCCCGCGCTGTCAAGCAGCACGATGTCGTCGGCTATCTCCATAATCTTGCTCTGGTGGCTGACGATAATCACCGTCTTATCCTTGAGCCTGCGGAAGATACCGGTAAGCTCGTCAAAGCTCCACAGGTCTATGCCCGCCTCCGGCTCGTCGAGCAGAAAGACGTCTCCGCCCTTAGCCAAAGCCATAGCTATCTCTATGCGCTTGAGCTCGCCGCCGCTGAGCGAAGAGTCCACCTCTCTATTGATATAGTCGCGAGCGCACAACCCGACTGCGGAGAGATGCTCGCACAGTTCGTTAAGGTTATTGGTGTGACCGCAGGCTATGTCGAGCAGCTTCTTAACCGTGATGCCCTTAAATCTTACGGGCTGCTGAAGCGCGAGCGTAAAGCCCATGCGGGCACGCTCGTCTATAGATATATCGGTGATGTCCTTGCCGCGATATATTATCTTGCCTGCGGTAGGACGCTCCACGCCCGATAAGAGTTTAATCATAGTGGATTTGCCCGAGCCGTTGTGACCCGTGATTACGGTAATTGCGCCCGCGCGGAAATTGAGCGATATATCCTTGAGTATATCGCGCCTGCCGCCCTCGGAGCTTACCGAATATGAAATTTTGTCTAATTGCAACATATGCCGTCCTCTCGGCGCAAAGGAGCAATCCCCTTAACGCGTTAAGTGATTATAAAATATCGTCCGATTAAATGTCAAGCGCAACCGCCACGGCTATATTATATTGATTAATATAATAATTATTATTGCCTGCGCTCGCCCAAGAAAACTCTGAATAGCGGCAGACATTTGGAATAAAACGACCTGTAAGCATCGCAGTAGTCCGTATCTTCTCTGCTGCGCGTGCAACCGCCCGCTCTGCACATGCGATAGAATGGACACTGCTTACACTTATCGGGTATATCGAGAGAGCGGACTATAAACTGCCTTGCCTTATCGCAATGAGCAAGCTCTCTTAGCCCCGTATCGTTGATGTTGCCCAAGAGCCACTCGTCGATACAGTAGAAGTCGCAAGGATATACGTTGCCGTTGCCCTCTATCACAAATTGGTGCGAGCAATGACCCGATACGCCGCATTGCTCGGAGCGCTCGCCGAGAAAGAGCCGCACCGCGTTGTCCAAGTGACGTATACTCACGTAATTGCCGCTTACGTAGTCCTTAACGTATAGATTAAACAGCCTTATCAGATATTCGGCGTACTGCTTAGAAGTCATATACATTTCACCGTCGCCATCGTAACCGAGCGGTCTGAGACAGGGTATGAATTGCAGATATCTATAGCCGCGAGACTTGAAAAATGTATACACTCTCTCGATACCTTCGGCGCATCTTGCCGTAACCACAGTGAGGATATTGAAGTCGACGCCCTTAGCTGTCAACAGATCGGCAGTCTCTACCACCTTATTGAATACGGGAGCATACGCGGAGTCCATGCGGTATATATTGCCGTCCGCATCGCCGTCGAGGGACAGACCTATCAGAAATTGCTCTCTCTTGAATATGTCCGCCCACTCCTCGTCTACAAGAGTTCCGTTGGTCTGCAGAGCGTAATACACCTTGCTGCCCTTAGAGTTAAGCTGCTTTACCTTGTCTATGAAATATAAAAAGAATTCTTTGCCCGCAATCAGCGGCTCGCCGCCTTGAAAGGTAAAGTATACGCTGTCGCCGTCCGCCAGCTCGAGCGAGGAAGCTATCACGCAAGACGCCGTCTCTTGCGTCATTATACCCATATCGCTCACGCTCCTGCTCTCGGATAGAGAGTGGTAAAAGCAATATTTGCATCTCATATTGCACCGCATTGAAGCGGGCTTTATCATAACGGAAATCGCAGGCATAATACTCCTTTATAAATTGCGACGTAAGGCGCGTATGCGCTCTGTCCCCGGCTTAGCTTGACATATTGTTGCGGCGCATTGTTACATTGCATATACATGGGCACTTTCCGCCACACTTCGTGAGAGGTATACTTTCCGCCGCGCAGTTGATTGGCGCAGCCCTGTCACAGATAGCTCGCAAATCCCGCCTTGCCGCTTATATTTGCGCCCCTGCCGGCATCGGCGCCGCTTTTACCGACTTATCTATATACAGATACCTACCTTTTCCCGTTGATACAACTGCCGCCTTGTCGTCCATCGCTCGCGCCTTATCTATAATTATAAGTTAAGTATACATGATTTACGCCCGCTTTGCAATAGCTGTAATTCTCCTACTAATATTCGTAAATCCTGCCAATAATAGATACTTGTCTATCTAATGCGGGTAATTATGATATAATTTTACTTATCCGAACGCGCATTTTTTGCTCGATTAATCAATAGGCTATGGTATAATTAAATCGAAATCTACTTATGGAGAAGCGTATGACCAAGCAGCCTAAGAGACTGAAAGCTCAGATGTGGGATAAGATGCAGTATCTGTTCCGCAATTATTACGACCGCATGTTGCATGTGCGAATCGACTTCGACGGTATGCTCGATATAGCCGCGCTGAAGGAAGCGTATAACTATATGCTCGAGCGCGTGCCCGTTCTGCACTCGCGTTTTCATAACAACTTCATCAAGCCTTACTGGAGCGTCAAGAAGATAGATATAGACTCTATAGTCACGCTCAAGCAATATTCCGACCCCGCCAAGGCGGAAAGAGCCGCAAACGAGGCGCTGATACGCGAGATACCCGCCCAGTCCGACGCGCAGATAAGGGTGACCGTAGTGCGCTGCGGCGGCAAGGATATAATGATACAACTGCTCAACCACATGTGCATGGACGGCGGTGACACCAAGTCTTTCGTCAAATCGCTGTCCAAAGTATATAGCGACATCGTTGCGGGAAGGACTCCCGATGCGCCCGTCAAGACGGGAGATAGGAGCCACTGGCAATTATATACCGGCTTCGACGAGGAAAAGCGCAAAGTAGCTAAGGGACTGTATAAGAACGTAAGCCGAGTAAAGGACAAAATTAAATTCCCCTTCGTAAAGGGCGGAGAGCTTAAGCCTCACGTAGTGGTCAAGCGCTGCGACGAAGAATTCTTCGATAAACTAAAGGCTTACTCCAAGTCTATAGGCGCTACGATTAACGACATAATACTCGCAGCCTATATACGCGAGCTTTATAAGATAACGGGCATGGACAAGGACAGACCGCTCGGTGTGCCCTGCATGGTGGATCTGCGCAGGTATATCGATATCAAAGACAGTTACGGCTATTCCAACCATGTAGGCTTTATGATAAGCCGCGTCGACAGACTGGACGACGACCCCAAGGTCACCGCGCTCAAGGTCAAGGCTAATTCCGAGGAGAATAAAGCCGATCCCTATATGGGACTGTACGCGCTCCCCCTGCTCAACCTCGCGTATACGATTTTCCCTCAATTCATATCCGAGCCCGCAATATCGTTAGGCTATGACAATCCGTATACGGGACTTAGCAATATCGGTCTTATCGCCGACGGGGACGCCAACTTCGGCCCGCTCAAAACCGTAGACTTGTATATCACGGGAGCGATTAAGAAGAAGCCGTATATGCAGTTGTCGTTATACACTTTCCGTAAAAAGATTACCTTCACCATAGCGGTCACATGCTCCGAAGAGGACAGGCGTATTATATGCTCTTTCCTTGACGGTATGCTCGACGAGTTGTATAATATAATTGCTTAAAGCAGCTTCGCCTTGACAAGCGGACGCCTGCTTGCTCGAGGAGAATATCGCTTTAATGAACAATGAAAAATCCAAAAGAGCCATTTATACCGCAGCGTCTACGGTAGCCGATTCGCTTAAGGGAATGTGTATGGCATTCGCCGACAGCGTACCGGGCGTATCCGGCGGTACGATAGCTTTTTTGATGGGCTTTTACGACAAGTTTATCGGCAGTATCGCAGCCCTTATAAAAGGAAATAAACAAGAGCGTATCGACGCAATTGTATACCTGATCAAGATAGGCATAGGCTGGGCGGCAGGCTTTATAGCCGCGATGCTCGCCATATCGGCAATATTCGAAAGCCATATATATACCGTCAGCTCGATTTTCATCGGTCTCACGGCAGCGGCTATCCCCGTCATTATATACGAAGAACGCGCCACTCTGCGCGGCAAGTGGCTGAGCATGATTTTTCTGCCGATAGGCGCGGCAGCGGTCGCTCTGCTAACATATTTTATCCCTTCGATCAATTCATCTGTTATAGACCTGTCCAATATGAGCGTGGGAGCCTACTTCTATCTCTTCTTTGCAGGCGTGATATGTATAGCGGCAATGGTGATGCCGGGCATATCGGGATCGTCTATGCTGATGATATTCGGAATATACGCGCAGTTAGTCAATGCGCTCAGTTCTTTCCTCAAGGGAGAATTCTCGTACTTTTGGGCGTTGCTCGTATTCGGTTTAGGCGTGATAGCGGGCATATTCACCTTTGCAAGGATTGCCAAGCTGTGCCTTAAGAAGTTCCGCTCTCAGACAGTCTACTGCATAATAGGACTGATGATAGGCTCGATATACGCTATAGTCCTCGGACCTACCACACTCGAAGTCGCTCAGCCCGCAGTCAACGCGAGCAACTTCCAAGCGGGATGGTTCGTACTCGGCGCGCTTATACCCGTAATACTCGCAGTATCCAAGCTGGCTGTAATAAAGCGCAGAGAAAAGAGGGCTGCGGCGCTTGCTACAGAGAGCAATCTCAACTGCGAAGTCGTACAGCCTATCGACGACACAGCCTGCGCCGAAGATGTGCCCGAAGTCGCTACTGTAGTCGACAACAGTGCCGCAAACTCAAGCGATAAGGCTTGCGATAATAATTCCAAAGCTACCGACACAGATGCCGATAACTCTTGTGCCGAGGATAAAAAGTAGCGCATAGATTTGCATATAAATAATAAAAAACAGCGGCTAAACCGCTGTTTTTTTATTACTCAAATATCGATATATTGTTAAATAATGATATCGGGCTTATTTACTTATCGGTGAACGCATAGTACAGCGTTTTTTCAAAATATAGCTTAAACAAATTCTATTATCAAGCGACTTGTTAAAGACGTCGCCGCAATGACCTACCGCTTTAATCCCCAGTCGATAAGAGCGCGCTCGGTGCGCTCTACTCCGTCTCGCAGCACGATCTCTCCCGCGGCATCCGTCGATGAAAAAAACAATCCATCCTTATACTTAGCGCCGACGGCGATGCCCCAACTCAACAGAACTTTCTGAATATATATAAAATTATTCTCGCCGCTCTGCCCGCCGCAGGAAATAAGATACAGCGGTATGCTCTCCGCCTTAGGCTTGCGCCACAGAAATTGCGCCCTGTCGATTATCGCTTTAGTGTGCGCGTCGAAGGAGTAAAAATATACGGGCGCTATCACAACTATCGCCTCGGCACATACAATCTTATCGTACAACTCTGTCGCTCCGTCGTCATGCCTGCATATGCCCGCACTTTCGCAACATCCGCAGCCGTCGCATGCAGCGCAATTTATGTCGCGGGTATAATATATATCTGCGTTGTCGATATTGCGCTTAACCACATCTGTAAGTATGTCGCAGTTGCCGCCCTTCCTCGGAGAGCAAGATATTACTAATGTCCTCAATCCTCAATCTCCTCCAACATACGTCTTATGCTCTTGCCCGTCAAAGGGTGAATGACGTAGCCGGCGATATCCGACAGAGGTTGCAGCACAAACTTGCGTCTGTCCATATCGACGTGGGGGATAGTTAAGTCAGGCGTGGAAATTACTTCCTGTCCATACAGCAATACGTCGATATCCAGCGTCCTCGGTCCCCAACGCAACGAGCGCTCTCTGCCCCTCTCTCGCTCTATCTCAAGACACATATCCAGCAGCTGCGCGGGAGTAAGATAAGTGTACATCCTCACGCACGCATTGAGGAAATCATCCTGCTCCGTCACTCCGTAAGGCGGAGTATCATAGTACTGCGAAACCGTTACGTCTCTGCAATGCTCGCAAGCATTCAGTCTATCGACTGCGTAGTCGATGTGCGCGCGTTTATCTCCCATATTGCTGCCCAGTCCCAGACATACGTCGCTCCATACGAGATTGCTCGTCACGCTCACATCGCCGAACGGGAAGCCTATCGGCGCCTCGGGCTTATGCACCGTGACGCTCACGCCGTCAACGCCGCGCCACTTGACGAGCTTGCGCGCGATGTCTGTCGCGGCAGTCTCTATAAGGTCGCAGCGAGCACTCTCGATATACGACTTGATATATGCCGCCGCTTTAGAGTAATCTATCGTATCTTCCAGTCTGTCGGAAGACTTTAAGGCATCGAGACAGAGCGTAAAATCCACGACAAATTCCTGTCCGTCTCTCTTCTCTTCATCGTAGACGCCGATATACCCGTGCGCCTTTATGCCGCTCACACTTATACGATCTTTCATAGCCTCTCCTCCGTCACAGCTCTGATCATCTTAGCCGCCTTGACATTATCGCCCACATTGTGCACTCTTACGAACTGTATGCCCTTACTTGCGGCATAGGCGGTAAGCGCTACAGTCGCCGCTTCCCTGTCGTCCACGTTATCGCCGAGGACAGCGCCTATTACTGACTTGCGCGACACCCCGAGCAGCAGCGGACAATCCAGCTCAAAGAGCTCGTCCATACGCTTAAGCGCGACTATATTATCAATCTGCGTCTTGCCGAAGCCTATGCCCGGGTCAAGCACGATTTTATCCTTATCGATACCGGCGCGCGCGGCTATGCCTAAGCTCTCTTTAAGGTCGGCGCGCATATCCGCCATATAATCGGTATAATCCGCAGTAGCTCTGTTGTGCATAAGGCAACACGCGACGCCCGTAGCTGCGATTACTCTTGCCATATCGTCGTCGTACTTCAGTCCCCAAATATCATTGATCATGTCGGCGCCCGCCTTAATACCCTCTGCAGCCACCGCGCTCTTGCATGTATCGAGAGATAGCGGCACGTCGAACTCGCGCTTAATCGCCTGAAGCGCGGGCATAACTCTGTCAATCTCTTCATTAACGCTTATCTTAACGTGATTGGGACGGGACGACTCCCCGCCTATATCTATAATATCCGCGCCCATTCGCAACATCTCCTCGCAATGTTTGAGCGCTCTGTCTAAGCTGTCGTATCTGCCTCCGTCGGAAAAAGAGTCGGGCGTAACATTGAGTATACCCATAATGTAGGTATGCCCCTTAAGCAAGAACTGTCTGTTGCCAATTGTAATCGTATCCTTCACAGCGTAATCTCCCCGTTCAATTTATCCCACTTGCACTTATCCGCCTGCGCGCATTCAAAACATATACGGGATAGCCTGTCCGCTCTGTGCAATATGCCGGCAAGACCGTCTTTCCCCTCTCCGTGATTGGATACGGCATCCGCTATCAACGCCGTCTCCTCTTGGGAATAACCGCAAGAGGGCAGTATGTCGACGCACAGTTTCGCAGAGTAGTAGGCGTGCGCGCTATCGCTTACCGCTCTGCCCGTATCGTGCATAAGGGCTGCGGCATATATTACATCGCGCTTAATGTCTATACTCCCGTCCATTGCGATAATAGTCGCAATGCGCGCTACGTCGAGCAGATGTTGCAATCCGTGGCGACAGAACCGCCTATCCTTTTCCCTATCCGATATCGCATGCAACAACTTTTTATACTCATTATTGCGATATATAGCGTTAACTCTGTCCATACTCATTCCTTTATCAGAGCGAATACGTCGCTCCTAAGCTGAGCGTTGTCCGTAAATTCGCCCCTGCAAGCGTAAGTCAATGTCTTGCTTCCCGCCTTTTTTATTCCTCTTGCACTCATGCAGGTATGCTCCGCCTCCATCACGACCATCACGCCGCGCGGCGCAAGATATGCGTCGATGGCGTCCGCTATCTGCGATGTGAGCTGCTCCTGTATCTGCAATCTGCGAGCGTAAGTCTCGACGGTGCGAGCAAGTTTACTCAATCCCACGACTTTTCCCGACGGAAGATAAGCTATATGCGCCTTGCCCATAAACGGCATGAGATGATGCTCGCATGTAGAATAGAAGATAATATCTTTCTCCAGCACCAATCCGTCGCTGTCGCTCCGGAATGTAACCTGTAAGTGCTTGCCTGCGTCCTCGCCTGCTCCTGCGGTCAACTCAGCATACATCCTTGCAACGCGGTCGGGCGTATCCTTCAGCCCCTCGCGATTGACATCCTCACCTATTGCCTCAAGCAATGCCTTAACGGCTTGCTTTGCCGCCTCGTAATCTACCATATATTGCGATACGCCTCCTCTATATATTTAAGATGCGACAGCGAGCCAGTCGCGACTACCGTGCCGCCGACTCCCGCCAGCTCTATAGCGAGCCTAACCGCGTCGCCTATATCGGGCGCATAATGCCTGTCGATATTGTCGCCGCAAGCGTCGTACAGCTCCTTGCCTCCGAGCGCCCGCGGATTGTCCCAGTCGAATGTCACTATGTGCTCCGCCTTATTCAGCAATATTCCCAGTTCGGACATATAGTCCTTATCCTTAAATACGCCCATCAACAGAGTTACTCTGCCGCCGATATAGCAGTCTATACTGTCTGCCAGCGCCTGCGCCGCCGCGGGATTGTGCGCGCCGTCGAGTATAAAGAGCGGTCTGCGCCCTATTATCTGCATACGCCCGCGCCACTTCGTATGTGACAGTCCCGACTTGATTTTTTCTTGCGGCAGAGTGTAACCTCTTCCTCGCAACGTATCGAGTATGCCGACAGACACTGCAAGGTTAACCGCCTGGAAAGCGCCTATAAGCGGTATAAAATAATCCTCTCCGCCGATGGAGATAAGCTGCCCGTCGATATCGGCGCGCAATATCTTGCCCGCCTCGCATACTCGTATATCCGCTCCGAAACTGTCTGCGGCGGACTTCAATACGTTATGCGCCGTCTGCTCTTGGAGCGCCGTTACCACAGAGCAACCCTTCTTGATTATGCCCGCCTTATTGCTCGCTATATCGTATAAGCTGTCGCCGAGTATGGCTGTATGGTCTAATGATATCGACGTAAACGCCGCCACCAAAGTATCTTGCACCACATTGCTCGCATCGTCTCTACCCCCCAGTCCCGCCTCTATCACGGCAAAGTCGCAACCTTCTCTGATAAACAAAAACAGAGCCATCGCCGTCTCTGTCTCGAATGCAGTGGGCTTCCTGCCGCACTGCGCCTCTACGGCGTCCATTACGTCGTAAGCATGTGCAAATGCGTCGACATAAGCGCGCTCGTCCACGGGATAGGCGTCTATACAGATGCCCTCTCTCCTATCGAATACGCACGGAGAATTAAAGCTGCCCGTCTTATATCCGCACTCTGTCAGCGCGCTGCGCGTCATGGCGGATACGGAGCCCTTACCGTTGGTGCCTGCAATATGAATAACTTTGAGTTTACTAAGTTGTAACCGCATATGCTCTGTAAGCGCCTTAACCGCTTCAATCCCGTAAGAACTGGGCGGCAAGTCGTCAAGAAAGCGGCACGCGAAAGAATAGTCCAAAAAAAGCGACCTCCTGCAATGATTGCGTTGGAAGCTCGCTCGATCACGATATGGTAAAGCGGGAGCGGGCGCAGCACCGCAAACTCACGTTTTTCGCCCAAGGGCACTCCTCCGTCCCTTGATACTTAACGCGCTGCGTCCTAATCTTCCAATCGCTAATATGATATCACAACTGCGCCTAACGCGCAACCGTTGTATAAAAAAAGAGCCCGCAATGATGAAGCGAGACCGATTTTATTCGCAATAAAAAATGAAGAACGAGATAATGTACGATACCTTTCCCGATTTTCCGTCTTTTCGCACTGTAAATCCTATCCGATATTCGACAGTCGCCATGCTTTCTTCTATAATATCGACTATATTGTAAGATAAATAATCGCCGGCTCTCAGCTATAAAAAAGTCTTAGGCGATACAGCCTATATGACGTTAAATATTAATCAAAGTTTAATTGCCGCTCACCGGCACCACCTTAATAAGTCCGATGCGGACGAGTTCCTCGTCGGTTTGATAAGGTTGCATAATTATCACGTCGCTCTCTTCTCCGAACGCTTCGTCGTCGAGCAAAATATCGATAAGCTCTCTGGCGTACATCAATTTCCTGTCGCCGGTGACTTTATATCTCGAAGGCACTTCCGTATACTTAGAATAAGCCGACACGTCGTCCACGCGATACTTCGTGCCTTGACAGGAAGCGGGGTCTATCGCCAAGTACAGCAGCAAGGACTTGCCGTTGATACCTATCTTGGCAATAGTGCGCCGTCCCAGCTTGAACGTGTCGCCACTCCAGCTTACTCTGCTCTTGACGCCCTTATATGCCATCAGCCTATTGCGCAAAGAGCCGTATCTGCGCTGCGTCTCGTCGTCGGACTGAATGAGCTTGGCGTTGAACGAACGGTCGTAGCGCGTCTCCAAACGCATCTTCTCATACTCTTCGCTGTTATCAACTATCTCCGGCTCGCCGTCATATATTGGCTCTGCGGCTATCTTTGTTGCCGCGCGAGGTGCGGGAGCGGGCTCGCTCTGCTCTTTCACTCTGGGCGCTGGGGTTGCGGGCGCTGCGGCTCTTGCCTCCGTATGAGGAACGCTGCGCACCTTCTCGGTCAACTCGTCGCTATACAAGCTGTATGTGGCAAGGGGCTTTTCCTTCCTTCCGCCGCCGCTGAAGTAACCTCCGCCCTCGTACGCTCGCACGGTGGCAAGAGGGACGGGCTCGTCCTTGATATAAGGAAGATAACCGTCGAGAGCTACCTTTATCTCCTTGCGCTTGCGTGAAGCTGCGGCATGCTTAGCTCTGCGCGCGTAGCTCGCTTCCTGAGCCTTTTCGTCCTGCTTCTTGTTATCTTGCTGCTCGCTATCGCAAGGCTTGTTATCATCCGCCTTATTATCTACTTTTGCAAGCTCCGCATTGAAGAGACTGTTGTCCTCCTTGATTGCCTTGGCATTGACGTCTGCTATGGCAGCCATGCCTGCGGACTTACCCGTAGAATTGTCTATACGCTCGTCGCCCTTATCTACTTCATCGCTCCCTGCGTCAACTACTTGCGCTACAAGGTTCTCGTCCTGCGCGGCGTCGCTTGCAACGTCTTCGCCGCTGCTCTCTTCCTCTTCTTCCTCGTCCTTTTTCCTTGACAATCCCTTAGACAGCTCATTGGCTATGATAGCCACCAGCACCACTACTACGCAAAGAGCAAGCAAACCGACCGTGACCACCAGCCACAGCGGATAACCGAGTACACTCTTGTCGGTGACGCCGTTAATATTAAGCGCCGCGCATATTGCAGTATACACTCTTGCCACGTAATGCTCCTTGTAAGTATTGTTCATTCATTATATCACACACTTATGCAATATGCAAACGGCAAGGACAAAATTCATACATGCACCCTATTTCGAATAAAAAAGTTGAATTTTTCAATGTTTTATTGACTTAGTAATAAATGCAAAAACGCGGCGCAATCAAGCTCCGCGTTTCTGGTTAAGAGGGGTAATTATATAAGGCTTACTTATCGCCTTGAATAATATATTTCATCAAGTCTGCGTCTTGAGAGTTGATGCTGAGCTCTATGTGAGTATGCGCTCCGTCCTTCACTTCGAAGTAACCGCTGCCCACTTCGCCTATCTTATCTCCCGTCTTGACGGTATCGCCTACCTTAACGCTTACATTATCGAGCAGTCTGGTAATAGTGACATAACCGTTGCTGTGGTCAATGGTGACTACCGTGCCGTAATACGAGTCGGTATCTATCGATTTTACAACTCCGTCGAATACCGCATTAACTCTCGTGCCGACCTCTGCCGCAAAGTCGGTGCCAAGGTGCACCATATACTTATTGAGCGTGGGATTGAATACGAGCGTATCCTCGACGTATGACTTGGATACCGCCGCATCTATCGGCAACTGAGGCGCGAATGTCCAAACCGGGTCGGGGGGATTGGGCTTATCGGGCTTATCGATAACGGGGTCATCGGGCAACGATGGAGTGGGATCGTCGGGATTAATTACGCCTATGTCCGGATCGGGTCCCTTGTTGGACGAGTTGTACACCGCAGCTACGATGATCATCGCGATGATCGCAAGGACGCACAGAATCATCAGTATGAGGTAAATGTTCTTCTTAAAGAAGACCGCCACGTTAGCAGCCGCCTTCTTGCCTCTGCCGCCCTCGGCGTTACCCTCACCTATTCTGCCCGCCTTACGTTCAGGCTTGTCAGACTTTCTTTTCATATTTTACCTCCGATATTTTAGTAACTGCCCATTATGAGCGGGAAGCCCACGATAAGGTAGTCGTCTGTTTTCGCAATTTGCATATTTACTATCTTGCCGTCTATGCGCACGCTTTCGCTCAATAGCGGCGAGTACAGATATACGCACTCCATACCGTCCGCCTGCTGACTGCTTACGACATTAGCCGCCAGTCTTATTCGCAACGCTTCGACATCGCTATTATCGACAGGATAACGTAAAGATATACCCATGAAATCTTTATCGCAATATAATTTTTCCGCGCCGTCTCTGTCGACATCCATTATAGTCATCACGCCCGTATAAACGCCGCCGTCATGCTTACCCGCAAGATAGACTTCTATCTCCGGCTGTCCGTCGAACAGCGTCAAGGGAGTGATATATGTAATTGCAAGCGCCGCCGCTATGACGCACACCGTAAGTATCCTTCTGACCATCGCATAGGTGATTGTTGCCAAAAGACGGTATGTTAAACATGTCCGAAGATAAATTCTATACAAATAATCGGAAATCCTAAAAAAGGTAAATTTAATTATTTATCAAATTATCGATATAAAAAGACGCGCCTGTATAAGACGCGTTAGATTAAGTAAGACTATTTTGTATTTCGATATAACTTGCCGACACAGACAGTCTATAGGTATAAACGCGGCAAGTCATCTTTATTACCGATAATATAATTTCGACTTGTTATCATCGGCTTAGCGCTTAATTACTCGCTCTTGCCTAAGATATCCTGCGGCGACTTAACCTCTCCCGTATGGGCTGCATGCTCGAAGTACAGTCTGTCATTGATGCTTTTGAACAGCTCTCCCGCTTTATTTACCTTGCGGTCGTAGGTCAATATGCCGTTAATCTCCTCTTCCACATCGCTGAGCTGAGTATATATCGCAGCGCAAAGTCCGCTCTCTATGTACGGCGTGACCTGATAGTCGTACAACTTTTTAATATTAGCTCTCAGCGTATCGGCATCCTTGAATATCTTATAACCGAACAGCTTGTGCGGCATCTGCATGTGCCCCTCGGTCGGCATGGAGTATCCGCCGAACTCGGACAAAATTACGCACCTGCTCTCTTTACGAGGCATCTTGACCTTACGGAAGTATATATGCAGCGACTTAAAGTCTGAGCTGTCCTTGCCCTGGTCGTGCCAGCCGCTCACGCTGTCGATGAGACGCGTATCGTCCAAAGAGCGCACATGCCTTGTCATCTCCACGCTGTCGAACTGACCCCAGCCCTCGTTGAATATACACCACATTACTATCGAAGGAAAAGCGCCGAGATAATCAACCGTATCGCCTACGAACTGCTTATAACGCGCTCTGTCGTCCGCGCACGGACGTGCGAATGCCTTATAGTTCTTGGTGTCGTCGAGCATCACTCCGATAAAGGGCAGCACTGCTATCACCGGCAGCGCATATCTTCCTCCGCCCGATACCATATCCTGCCACACCAGCATGCCCAGCCTGTCGCAATGCCAATACCAGCGTAGCGGCTCAATCTTAATGTGCTTGCGTATGGTATTGAATCCCGCCTGTTTCATTTTGACGATATCGTTTACCATAGCCCTATCGCTCGGAGGCGTGAGCATACTCTCGGGGAAATAGCCTTGATCGAGCACGCCGCTCATAAAGATAAACTTGCCGTTGAGCTTAATCCTCGTAATGCCCTTGCTATCCTCAGCAAGCTCAATCTTGCGCATGCCGAAATAACTCTTGACTTTATCTTGTCCCGCGGTAACCGACAGCGTATACAGCTTGGGATTGTCCGGCGACCAGAATGTAAAGGAGTCCAGCTTGATTATATTATCCCCTTCGCTCGCCTCGACTACGGCTATCTGCTTGCCGTCGTCATACACTTTAATCTCTGCGCGACTTATCTCTCCGCTCATCTTCAGCCGAACGTTGACTTGCGATAAGTCGCAATCGGGGATACATCTTATATCTGTAATGTAGACGTCGGGGACTTCTTCCGTCCATACGCTCCCCCATATACCCGAGCAAGGCGTGTACCATATGCCGCCGCGTCGCAACGTCTGCTTGCCCTTGGGGTCGTAACTCTTGTCGGTAAAGTCGAGCACATGCACTTGCAGACTGTTGTCGCCGGCTATTACATAATCGGTAATATCCGCGATCACGGGAAGATATCCGCCCACATGCGAACATACGCTCTTGCCGTTGACAAATACTTCGCAAATGTTGTCCACAGCGTCTATATGCAGCAGCAACCTGCCTCTGCCGCTCGCGCGCACCGTAGTATCGTATACAAGCACCTCGTTGTAATTGAGCACCTTTCCTACGCCCGACAAGTCGCACTCGGGAGAAAAAGGTACCCTTATCTTACCTTGAAAGCGATTAATCTTGCCGCTCATGCGTACGTATTCTCTGCACGACAATATAGTATAGTTCCACATACCGTTAAGACAAGTGTATCCACCCCTAACCATATTGGGACGCGGATACTCTGATAGAGGTATGTCCGAAGGCGTAAAGTCACCGTCCCCGTCGCCGCTAATCAAGCGACTGCGCTTACCCCACTCCGAGACTGCCTTGTCGTATACGGCGTCGTTGTTGTCGAAGCAAAAGTGATTGGAATTAATAATATCTATAAGAGTACTCATAAGCCAATTATAAACTCACTTTATGCCAAAGTCAATATGCGACTGTATCGCTACTTATCTTTTATTCGTCTGCAACGCCGAGATAATCGTATACCCAAAGTAAATCTAATGTCGGCGTCTCTCATGCAAGAAAACAGACTTACAACTCAAAGTAACAAATTTATCTAATAAAAGGCGACGCGTGACAGGCCGATAACCTTTAATACGCGTCGCAGTCCCTACTATCATAGGTAATTTACTTAGTCGTCGTCGCCATAATCCGCTTTGTTGCTGCAACTGCTTGCGGATTTATCTTGTTTTCCCGACGCATTATCGTCGCGCCCGTCCTCGCTTATTCCCGCAGCGGCGAAAAGCCTCTGGATTTTCCTTGCCAACTTGATTATAACGCACGCGAGTATTACGCTTAGCAATATCAATCCGCCTACCGCTCCCACCGTAATGAGATACAGCTTCTTGCTGACGAAATTACTGCCGTCGAAGTCGCCGCCCATAGGTCCGCTTATGCTGCCCGCTCTCACCGTAAAGCTCGCGCTTAAGTCCCCGTAGCTGACCGTGATTGTATTGTCGCCCTCCGTTAGCGCTTCCTTAGGCGCGTAGGTATAGTCGTTGACGTTAATCTCCGCCCTCTCGCCGTCGGGATATATGCCGTATACTATCATGCCCGTAGCGTTGAACTGCTCGCCTATAGTGTAGCTGCTCTTGTAATTGCCGCCTATCTCTATGCGGATTATCTTATACTCGCCGTCTCCGTTGTCGTCTACTATAATATTGTAGCTAACGCTCTCGAGACACTCGCCGTCTATGCCGTACAGCGTGTTGTCCACCTTTATCCTTACGCTGTAGCTGCCCGTCCACTCGGACGTTATCGGATTGCCGTCCGCGTCTACGTACTCTATCTCTATATCGGTAAGTATCTCGCCGTCCGCGCTGTCTTTCCTTGCCACTGCCTTGGGATGTTGAACTTCCCCGCTGTACTTAAGCGAGCCGCCGTCCGTAAAGGCATTGCCCTCGCCGTCTGTCCACTCTATAAATATCAGCGTCATGCCTACGCCTAACACTATGTCAAATGTCACGCTTTCGCTGCCCGCTGTGAGCGTATAGTTGAGGTAGTTGGGGTCGTCCCTCGATATGGCTGCCGTTATGCTATATCCCATATGCACCTTGCTCGCATTGCTGTCTCCCGTATATACGAAAGCCACTTGCTCGCCGTTGCACCCGGCTATCGTCGCTACCGGATGCTTTACGCTGCCGTCGTAGGTAAAAGACTTCTTGCCCCATATCACCGCGCGCTCAAGCGGCGCGATATTCCAATCTATATTGACATAGTTCTCCTGCCTGCCGTCCGCCCACTCGTAATTACTGTTCTTAAGTACGAGGTTAAGCACGTAGCCGTCTATACTCACGTTGCGCGCCATGTATCCTGCCGCATCCGTATACTTGGCGTCGTAATTACTGAGGCATTGCCTTATGTCCTGCTCCTCGCCGTTGTATACCGCTTCCCTGCTGAGGATAGGCACTTCCACTCTGCACTTGGCGATTGCGTACTCATAGTCCGGATTGACTATCGTATAGCCCAAATCCGCCTGTCCCGTCGTATCAAGTATGCTTACGCTCACCTTATACGTGTCCGCATTGGTAGGATTGTTCTCCGCCCTGCCTGCCGAGTTGAATATCGCATACTTGATAAGCCCCGACGGCACCGGCACTCTCTCGCCGCCTGCGCCTGTAGTATAGAATACCGCGGTAGGCTTGATTACTTCGCCGCTGTACTCGTACGCGCTCAAAAACTCCGTACCGCTCGCGTCCGTCCATCTCACTTCCACCGTAAGTGTCTTGTTGCCGTAGTCGATGACTACGCTCTCTACCGAGGCGAACGCGCCCGTTATACCGTTATCCTTATCCTCTTCTACCGACGCATACCTAAATACATATGTGCCTCGTCTCGGCTTGGTATTCTCATCCGCCTTATCCCACAGCGTGGACGTGGACGCCCTGTACTCCATCTTGTCCGTAGGTCCGTTGCCGTTAAGATACTCCTCGCTGTCTATATCGTATTCTATTACGGGAGCAGCGGGTCTTGCGGGGATAGTAAGCACCGCCTCTTTAGACTTGAACATACCTACATCAGCCGCATACCATGCGCGCAGCGTCTTGCTCATAGACGCGTCGGGATTGAGGTCTATCAGATTGCCGTTGCCCTTTAGTTCGCTGCCGCCCGATATGATATATGTCACCGCAGACGTCACGGCTTGCGCAGTACGCTCCGTCTTGTAATTGATACTCAGCTCGGGCGCCGCCCTGCGCGCAGGAATTACAAGTTCCTCTATGTCGCTGCGGAATGCTCCGCTTGCGCCCGATACCGCGTTGCGGTAATAATATACCTTATACTCTATCTCTCCCTGCTCTACTATCTTGTCAAGGTTATCTTCGTCCAAATGCAGTTGCGTTGCCGCGTTAAGAGAGTTAAAACCGCTCGTATCCCCGGGCTTATCCGTAGCAATATAATAGCTATATCCGCCGCCTATAGAGACAAGCTCGTTATCGTAATCTATAGATATATCGTCCGCGCTCTGCCGAGTGGGTATTATCAGGCTGTATTCTCCGCTGTCCTCGATATAATCCGTATAATCATCCGGCACTTTATATCTAAAGCTGACTGCGGCGCCTTTCATGATATCGCCGGGTATCTTCATGTCTACTATAGCTTGCCAGTTGCCGCTGCCGTCCTTATACTGTAGCCACGACTTCCTATCCTGTCCGTTGACTGTAGGATTGGTGGGGACAAGTTCCTCTTTTACATAGTCGATACTGAGTATCGGCGCAAGCTGCGTCGCCTTATTAACCGTATATGTATGCTCGAGATGATTGGCTGTAGGCATAATATAGTTTTTCGCAAGCAAGGTTGCGGCGTCGCTCGAAGTATTCTTTGTCACTATCTCCGCCGTTATCTTATGCGAACCTGCGACGTCTAATTTGTCATTATCCGAGCCGCCGTCATATGTGAGCTTTACGTCTAAATTGTCCGAAGTTATTCCGCCGCCGATAACGGGCTTATAGCCCTGTAAATCCGCAAGCAAATCGCTGCGCCACACGTAGCTGCTCGATATATCAGACCACGTAAGCGTAAGTTGCTTGGGCTTAATCTCCCACTTATAGTCTTGCGGAGTTGTACCTGCCGCGACGCTGAAAGTCGAACCCGACTTAATCATCCACTTATATGGCTCGCTTAGCGTAATCTCGGCGGTATACACGTCCGCATTGGTTCCGCTTACCTGCGACGACGCCACGAATGACATAGTATCGGGTAGCAACTCCTTATCCTCAAGTATGCTCTGTATGCTCTTGATATGTCCGTCGTAGGTGACTTCCTGCTTTACGGGCAGTTCATATGCAATAGCCTTGTTCAGTTCCGTAAGACTGACATGGATTGCGGGACGCACAGCGCCCGTCGTAGCGTAGAAAGATATTCTGCCGCTGGAGGCGCCCGTCATTACAATACCAGAGTTGAGAACCGAGTAAGCGGATCGAGTATAGGTATCTGCCGCAGTATTCATCCTCTGACTGTAATCGCACTTCCATATACCCGCAGTAGTGACGGCAACTCCGTCTCCGTCGCCCACCTCGGTGTAACTCGGCAGCCAAATCAAGTCGTCCTTCCAGTCCGAGTAATGCGGCGCGGACTGACAGTCGTAGAATCCGTCATATATGGGCACAGTGCCGTAAGCGTCGTTGATTAAGTTTTGCGGTCCGCCCAAGTCAATACCGTTATCGCGCATGCTCTCATTCTCTTGATATTCGATCTGCGCAGGCGCAACGAGAAAATCCGTAAGCGAGTCATTAATCCCGCTCATTGTAAAACGCGCGAACGTATGCGTCGGATCTTGCGCGGGACCTGCTACAAGATTGTCGTTGTCTACGGCATAATCCGTACCGAGATTAAGCGCCGCCGAGCGTATATAACTGGTAGAGTACATCGTGTAGGGGTATGTCGTAACAGTACTGTTTGACCACGGATTGCCGTTAATATCCGAAGTATACCGACTTATCTGCGACGACGAAGCAAGCCAAAGCGTCATTATGGGATTGCCGCTCCTATCATTGCACAGATAAGTAACGGTCCAATCCAATCCGCCGAATCTTACAATCAAATTCTTACCGTCGTTGACATTCCTGATATCGACGGACGAGTATACTCCTCCGCCCGCGACCAAATTGCTAACGTCGCTGAATTTAGCTCCGTCTATGCCTGTAAGTTTCTCGTACAGCGCTCCGGCGCTCTTTACATTGACTGTCCTTGTTCCGTCGGTAGCGCTGCCGTAATATAACTCGTCGACTTTCACTACCGAGTTAGCGGTAAAGTCGACTATAGCATACGATGTCATACAATCGGTAAGACACATCCCCGCAATGACTAAGCACAGCAAGATACTCAATATTGCCGTAACAAAATACTTTACGTATCTATTTTTTGTAATCATTTTTACCTTATAATCAACGTTATTTTTCCTCTTTGGAAGTGGACCTATTAACATAATAGGTCCACCTTTTTAACCGTTTAGGTGATGAAAAGTAGTTAATTATGGCGTTTTGAAGCCTTTTTTGAGGTCTAAAATGTCCTTAAATCTTGCATAAGATAATTAAATATATTATAATGTAGTAGATATTAAGGACCTATTATGTTAATAGGTCCACTTGACTAAAGCACCATAAGGCAATATATCGATTTAGATATCACTTCAATTGACTTTTCCGCGCAAGCAATAATTATATCGGCGACTATCGATAATTGCTATCGATTATCGGTTACTGTATTGCAAATAAAACAGACACGTAGCTTAAAAATATAATAAGCGTCCTCTGTAACAGCGGACGCTTATTTATAAAAATCAATGTTTATTACAAAGTTATTTTACTTTCTCGACCCAGCCGAAATCATCGGGCTTCATTCCTCGCTGAATTGCAGTCACGGTATTGTAGAGATACTCCGTAACCTCTCCCATCTTTCCTCCGCCTATAAGCATATCTCTGCCTTTATAGCCGATTACGCCTACGGGCGATATAACCGCCGCCGTGCCCGAGCCGAAGCTCTCTTTCAGCTTACCGCTCTCGTAAGCGGCGACAATCTCGTCCATAGACACGCGTCTCTCGCTGACCGTGTAATCCTTAAAGCCGTACTTCTTCAATACTTGCAGGCAAGAATTACGCGTAATACCGGGCAAGATAGAGCCCACAAGCGCGGGGGTGACTATCTCCTTATCTATTACGAAGAAGATATTCATGCTGCCGACCTCTTCGACATACTTGCGCTCGCTCGCGTCCAACCACAGACATTGGTCGTATCCTGCGGCTTCAGCTTTCTCCGCGCCGATAAGGCTTGCGGCATAATTGCCCATGCACTTAGCCTCTCCCGTACCGCCGATAGAGGCGCGCACATATTCTTCCTCGACCAATATCTTGGTAGGCTGCATGCCGTTGGCGTAGTAAAATCCTACCGGCGATAAGAGTATAAAGAACTTATATCTCTTACTCGCATGCACTCCGAGCACTTCCTCGTCCGCAACCATAGTAGGTCTGATATACAGCGCCTGTCCCTCGCCTGTAGGTATCCAATCCTCTTCCAGCTTAATGAGCTCAAAGAGAGCGCGCTTAACGGGCTCGGCGTCGAACTCGGGCATGCACATGCGACGGGCGGAATTGTTCATACGCTTGAAGTTGTCGTCGATTCGGAATACCGTAATAGAGCCGTCTGCGCGCTTATACGCCTTAGCTCCCTCGAATATTCCTTGACCGTAATGCAACACATTGGTTGCCGGCGCAATGGAAAATGGCGCGTACGGTACTATCTCGGGCTCTCCCCACTTGCCGCGCTCATACTCCATGACGAGCATGTGGTCGGTGTAAAACTTTCCGAAGCCCAGCTTAGAGCTGTCGGGCTTAGCCTTAGGTTGCTTAGTAACAGTAACTTTCATATATTACCCCTTCCCGACGTGTGTCGGATGATAATCTCAATCGGCGCGGCGCAGCCTTACAGCGATTGCGTCGGCATATAGGCGCTCTTAATTACGCGAGCAGTCGCCTTACCCTTGGACGCGTCTATTATCTTACATATGACTTCGGCGCTCTTGCCGCTGTCTAAGCATACGGTTATCTCCACGCGTTCTCCGTACTCGGAGCCGAGCACCTGCGCGCCCGACTTGACCGCGCACTGCGTAACCGTAGATACAAGCGGATATCCGCACTCGATACTTACGACGTCGCTGTACACGTAGCGCCTGCATTGCGCATTGTCGAGAGCTTCCGCGACGCATCCGCCGTATGCTCCGACCAGCCCCGCGGCGCCCAGTTTAATCCCTCCGAAGTATCTTGTCACAACGGCGAGCAATCTGCCTACGCCTCTCTTGCGCAGCACCTCGAGCATTGGCGCTCCCGCAGTGCCCTGCGGCTCTCCGTCGTCGCTCTGCCTCATACCGTCGGACGCGATATACGCGTAACAGTTATGCGTTGCGTCCGAGTATCGGGACCTAATGCGCCTAATCTCGTCTATCGCCTGCTCGCCAGTATCTATGGGGATAAGCGTAACGATGAATACCGACCTGCTGATTACCTTCTCGTAGGTAAAAGCGCTCTCGATCGATATATACGGGTCGTTCATTAATCCGCCGTCACCATGATGTGGACCTTCTTACCCTTATGCAACACGACGCCGCTCTTAAGCGCGTCGTCCGATACCGCATAATCGAAAGAGTCCACCTTGGTATCGTCCACCTTTACTCCGCCGCCGCTGATTAGCTGACGCGCTTCCGACTTGGACTTAGCAACTCCCACGGCGCACATAATGTCTATGATATTATTGACGCCGCAAGCCACCTTAGCCGAAGGGAGCTCGCCGCCGCTGCCGCCGAAAGCCGCCTGCGTCTGCGCCTGCGCCTTATCCGCCGCATCCTTTCCGTGGACTATAGCAGTCACCTCATAGGCAAGTCTTACCTTGGCGGCGTTGATACGCTCGTCTTTATATCTGCACAGCTCTTCTATCTCGCAAAGCGGCATAAAGGTAAGCAACTTAAGGCACGTATCAACGTCCGCGTCGTCGATATTGCGCCAATATTGATAGAATTCGTAAGGGGTGGTCTTAGCGCTGTCGAGCCATACCGCGCCCTTCTCCGTCTTACCCATCTTCTTGCCCTCGGAGGTAGTAAGCAATCTGAAAGTCATTGCAAAGGCCGCCTTGCCCTCTTTACGTCTTATGAGGTCTGCGCCCGCGAGGATATTGGACCACTGGTCGTCGCCGCCGCACTCGAGCAGACAACCGTGCGTGCGGAATAGGTGCAAGAAGTCATACGCCTGCATGAGCATATAGTTGAACTCGAGGAACGTAAGTCCCTTCTCCATCCTCGCCTTATAGCACTCTGCGGTAAGCATCTTGTTTACGGAGAAGTATACGCCTATCTCGCGCATAAAGTCTATATAGTTGAGACTGTCCAGCCAATCGGCGTTGTTGACCATGACGGCTGCGTTGTCGCCTTCGAAGTCGAGGAACTTGGACATCTGCTTCTTAAAGCACTCGCAGTTGTGATTGATTATCTCGTCGGTCATCATCTTACGCATATCCGACTTGCCCGAAGGGTCGCCTATCTTGCCTGTGCCGCCGCCGATGAGAATAATTGGCTTGTGTCCCGCCTTCTGCATATGGCTCATGACCATCAGCTGGACAAAGTGCCCCACATGCAAGCTGTCTGCCGTAGGGTCGAATCCTATATAGAAAGGCACGCTCTCCTCCGACAGCAACTTATATAAATCCTGCTCGTAGACCACCTGCTTGAGGTAACCTCTGTCTCTGAGCGTATCCATTACGTTAACCGCATTATTCATCTTATCAACTCCTTAAAGTAATCACCGAGCTTATGCATGCACTCTTCTATCTGCGCCTCGGACGCGTTGGAAAAATTAAGTCTTATATGTCTTCTGTCCAATCCGTCCGCAAAGAACGTCTCGCCCGACACGTACGCTACTCCCCTGTCGCACGCGCCCATGAACGCCAGCTGAGTATCAATACCGCTCTCTTCGGAGAACTCGCCCCATACGAACAGTCCGCCGCGCGGATCGGTATGAGTAAAGCAACTCGGCATATATCTGTCCAAAGCCGCAATCATAGCGTCCTTCTTAGTCTTATACAGCGGAATTGCCTTGGCAAGATTGGCGTCGAAGAGATTGCGTCTCATATATTCGTCGATAATGCCTTGCGACAGCATTGAGCTGTGCACGTCGGCAGCCTGCTTGCCTATAGTTAGCTTGTTGAGCAACTCCGGCTCTCCCACGCAATATCCGCATCTGAGTCCCGGCGCAATCGTCTTGGAGAACGACGCCGTGAACACCACATTGCCTACCTTGTCATAGCTCTTTACGGAAGGGACGCGCTCGCCCTCGTAGCGTATCTCGCTGTAAGGATCGTCCTCAAGTACTGGCAGATTATACTTGGCGCTGATGCGCGCTATGCCCTCGCGCACCTGCGTAGAATAGGTTATACCCGTAGGATTGGAGAATGTAGGCACGCAATACAGCATCGCGGGCTTGTACTTGATTATCTTGCGCTCGAGGTCTTCGAGGTCAAGCCCGTCTGCGCCCGACTTGACGCCGACTGCTACGCCTTCGTAAGTCTTGAGAATATGCAGCACCGCAAGATAGGTGGGGTCTTCCACCAATACTACGTCGCCTTTATTGACGAAAGCCTTGCACATGAGGTCTATCGTCTGCTGTCCTCCCGAGACAATGCGCACATTGTCCGAAGTCTGCCCCTTAATGCCGTATCTTGACACGAACGACGCTATCCTCTCCCTTAGCGGCATATATCCCTCGGTAGCTCCGTATTGCAATACTTCGCTCGCCTTATCGCCCGACATGAGCGAGGCTGTGATTTCGGCTATCTCCCTTGCGGGAAGTACGGAAGCGTTGGGCAATCCGCCTGCAAAAGATACTATATTGGGATTGTTAAGCGCCTTGAATATCTCTCTTATGGCATTGCCTTTGAGGTCTCTTATTCTGTCGCTAAAGACATATTCCATATTCTCACCAATCTAAATTTTTTAATATTATATCACCGCGGCAATTAAAAAAGCAATATTATCCCGTCATTTATTGTAAGCCCCGCAACTTTATATCTTCAAAGATACGACTTAATTCCGTTTAGTCACGATATTCTCATACAGTAACCGTAACATTACCTATCCCGATACGGCGCGCAAAATGCGCTTAGTTAATAAAAAGTCATAACAAATGCCATTGTCGCAAATATTTACTTACGAATATATAGCACGGTTCATACAAGATTAACGATATGCCGTCAATCCCAATTGCAATATTAATCTCTCCTGCTCGCCAATTAAATATCCGAGATGGATATATACATACTATCGCGCGGCGGGGACACACTATCACGGAGGTATATGATGAAAAAGATTTCGCTAATGCTGTTGTCCCTTGCGGTCTTTACCGCCGTGATACTATTCGGGGGCTGCGAGCGCAATAAAGCTCCTACCACAGGATATAAGACGCCGTCCGACTTCCATAACATGAAGTGCTATACCGTCAAGGTGGGTGACACAATGTATAAGGTAATTAAAGAAGAGGACGGAATGACTTGCCTCAACGGCAACGAAATATATAGATGGAGTAGCGGAACATGCGTCAAGTACGTAATTCCCGAAGGCTCATCGACACCCAATCCAAATTCTGCCGAAAGCGGAGGCAACTCATCGCTGGATAAGAGCGACGAAGCTGTCAAAAAGGGCTCGTCGGACTCAAAGGGAGACGGCGGCAAGGTGATACAAGGCGGATATGTCGAAGGCGCAAGCGCAACCGAGCTTAGCGATGAAGAAAGCCGGAGCGCGCTCGTCAACTTCCTTACCGTCTCGGGCGCGATGTACACCGAGCTGAAAGGAGACGACTATATAATGCTCGACTACGGCGGCAGATATATGGCGGAGCCTGATAAATTCTTAAAAGCCGCGTACAAAAGCCTCTACCGAGCTCAGCACGGAAGCGAAGAGGGCTACGAGGACTATATTAAAGAAAAAGGCGGCAAGCTGATAGGAGATAAAGACGACTACGAAATCGTGCTTGACTGCTCGGAAAAGAATACAATTAAGCTAACCGTAACCGACAACGTGCGGATGAGCATGACGGAATATATATACGCGGATATCAACGGCGTAAATATAACCGTGCCCGACGTAGAGATACAGGGCTGAGTCTAAACCGATATCTAATTGAAATATAACCGCGCTCAAACTATCGTATAGCGCGTACAGTTATTACAAAAAGAGGGGGAATATATCCCCCTCCGATAGTTAAGGTCAGTATATTACAAGGGTGTTTATCTGTCGTAGAATTATCGTAACCGACGATTAATACGCCTGTTACATTACATATTATGCCGATACGTCGGCTTATGTTACGAATGCTTAAGGCAAATGTTTACTTTGCTTAAAGCAATATGCACAGCACTCCGCCCTTGCCCTCGTTGACTATGCGACCGAGAGTTTTGCGCAGCTTGACGCGCGCATCGGTGGGCATGGTGCGAATCTTATTCTCCAGTCCCTCTTTAGCCAGAGTAGAGAGCGTCTTTCCGAACATATTGGTCTCCCATATACCTTCGCCTTCCTCGCCGAACTCGCCAAGCCAGCTCTTGACGGTGTCTTCGCTGTCGCCGTCGCCGCCGAACATGGGACTGACTTCCGTCTCCACGTCAACGCGCATAATGTGCAGAGTGGGAGCGCTCGCCTTGAGCTTGACGGCATAGCGTCCGTTCTTCTTGACGACCTGCGGGCTCTGAAGATCCATGTCGGTCATATCGGGCGCAACCACGCCGTATCCTGCGACCTCTACCTCTTCCAACGCGGCGCTGAGCTTATCGTACTCGCGCTTGGCATGGCTCAAGTCTTTGATATAGCTGATGAGCTCGAAGTCGTCCTTGATATCGCAGCCGCAACGCTCCGACAATACGCTGTAGAATAAGCTCTCTACGGGCTTAAGACCTATCTTAATCACGCCCTCGCCGAAAGAGATGTCCGTCTCGGTAATTCCCGCAATATATTCGTCGCCGTCGAAGATGCCGCTCATGCTCTTGTAGTCGCTCATCTTGCATGCGTTGCATACTCCGCCGCGCACTCTGGAGAGGACGTCCGCGATAATAGCGTTGTCATTGGGGAGCGCGCGCAGCCACTTAGGAAGCTCAAAATCAACGCGCTTAAGCGGAAACTCCATCAATATACTGCTGAGTATATCGGATATATCCTCGCTCACCATCGTGGCGACATTCTTCACAAGTACGGGTACGCCGTACTGCTTCTCCATCTCCTGCGCTTCGCGCTTGACATCCGTATTGTCGGGATACTTAGTGTTGAGCAATATTACGAAAGGCTTGCCGAGCGCGCTCATCTCCTCGATAACTCTGCGCTCGGGGTCGCGATAACCGTCTCTGCCTATGCCGGTAACGGACCCGTCGGTAGTAACTATTATGCCGATAGTTGAGTGGTCGTTGATAACTTTACGCGTGCCGAATTCCGCCGCCTCCTCAAAGCTCATCTCCTCATCGCTCCAAGGCGTGCGCACCTGTCTGCTCTTCTCGCCCTCGGTATAGCCTACCGCATCCTCTACGATATAGCCGACGCAGTCGATGAGCCTTACGTTGACGCCCAATCCCTCCTGCAGATCCACTCTCACCGCCTGATCGGGTACGAACTTGGGCTGAGTGGTCATTATCGTCTTGCCGTCGGCAGACTGCGGAAGCTCGTCGACTACCCTCATCTTGCGATTGGGGTCGTCTATCTTGGGCAGAACCAACGCCTCCATAAACTTCTTTATAAAAGTGGACTTGCCTGTCCTTACCGGACCGACTACTCCGATGTAGATATCGCCGCCGGTGCGGCTGGCGATGTCACGGTATAAATCGAACTTTTCCATTGCGATACAATCCTCCGATAGCTTTGTCTAAAGGATTATATGTATCGCAAATGTCAAGTAGAACAAAACGGGAAATTATTGTCGATTAATTATCTGCGAGCGCGTCGCGCCACTTATCTATATCGAATTTGAAATTGGCAGGAGACGTCGACGGCAACAGGCAAGTCTCGATATCTATCTTGTCTCCGTGGTATCTCATGAATAAATCGTAACTCTTGGCGCCGTTGCACAGTATTCGCTTAATATTGCCGCCTCTTATCAGCGCGGGTACATCGTTAATCTGGTCGCAACTGGCTATCTTGATATCCGCATCGCCCGAACCGCGTATGTCGCAGTAGGACACAATATCCCACATCGCTATCTTATGCGCGAGTAAAAACTCTCGCTTGCCGTCGGGGTCCTTAGGCACGGTATCGCCAGTAATCCGAGCCAGTACGCTCCACAGCCTGTTGCGCGGATTGCCGTAATAGAAATAATTCCTCGACATTACCGAGGGAAAACTGCCGAGTATCAGACGCGTGCACTCGGGAGAATACACGGGCGCAAGCCCGTATTGCGTGGCAATATCTACGTTGCTTTTCCTGCCGACTTCCAAAGGATTATTAATTGCGATCACCTGCTTGCCGTTATAAATGCGGCTAATCGCATTATAATATTTAAGCGCGATTAAGTCAATATATGTTATTATATCGCAAGCAGCAATATCAATCCCGTAACAGCTAATGCTATAGCTGCAACCCCGCCCAGCGACAGCGCGATTGTCTTAGTCCTTACTATCTTAACAGTTTTAGCCGCACATATCATGCCGACAGCAGTCGCAAATGATAAAATCAGCAATATTATGCCCGCAATATCCGCGCCGCCTATCACGCTATGCGACGCTCTACCGTCACTTGAGTAAATGCCGTCGAGTTGCGCCATTACATCGAGATAATCTTCATCCTTAGCGCACTCGAGCAACGCGTCAATCTCTTTAATCAATCTGTATTGCTCTACCTGCTTGTCGCTCCTGTCGCCATCTATCAGCATAGCGGCATAATCGTACAGCACTTGCGCATTCATTACTACGGTATAAGATTTCGCTTGCTCGCTGCGATAATTGCCTGCGCCCAGGTAATCGATTAATATATTGTACTCGTACGCAAGAGGAAGATGTATGAGCCCGTCATCGCGCACAGCTGACCAAGCCTTGCCGTCGCATGAATAAATATATTTATCGCCGCCGCTAAACTCCGCCTTAACGCCGCCTAATACAGGCGACAGGCTCGCGGCAATCTCCTTGACGGCCTTATCTATCGTATAGCTGCATCTATCTGACAATATATAATTTGCGCTGTCGGTATACGCCTCGGCGATATACTCTCCCGCATTGGACGGCGGAGCGTACAAAAGAGAGCTTCCGCAAAAATACCGTATAATAATATTTACTTCCTCGCCTCCGAACGAAGGCGTGTCCGTGATATAATCGAGCGGCTTTACCTCGCCGTCGTATATAATACCCGAAGGCGATTGCCCGCGATACTCGAAGTGTCCTGCTATCTCGCGTCTTACTACCGCAGCCTTGCCTCTGCGTATATCTATATCGTAATTATCCCTCTTGTCTATCGATAAATCAGCCGCTATATCCAACACACTGCCTGCGCTTATTCCTGCGACATAGCTGTTGCCCGAGCCGTCCGTCACCTGTACGCTTAAAATATAATCATCGCACAACATAGCGTCCAAGTCCCGACGTGCCGCGGCAATGTAATCCTCGCTTACGATATCGTCGGCGCTGTCGCCGTATACGATAGTCAAATCCGGCATTGCATATTCCACGCGCCTGCGCGATATCGTAATATACGCCTCTGTAATGCTGTCAACGGTCAAAGAGTAATTGCCGCTCGACAAGTCCCCTACCAAACGCGCCTTATACGCGCCCGCGTCCGACGGAGCGCCGCTCGAGAGCGTCCAATCATCGCCATCCATACGATAATATTCTATACCGATAACATCTCCGTCTGCCATAGAACCGTCCGCAATCACGCAAGCCGCCTCGTATTCTCTGCCATCATAAATTACATCTGCGCTATTAAACGAGACGAGCGCAGTCACTCTGCGAGGCTTGACAGCGCACATGCATTGAATAACGCTCACATCATAGTTGTCAATCCCGTCGCTTGCTGTTATATTGCTTGCGCCTATCTCGACCCCGTCTCCCACATAATCCGTCGTCCCTACTATGACAATATCGTAATCGACAGACTCGACAAATCCGATACGCTCGACATAGACTTTGCTCTCGATGTCCCATTCTCTGTCGCCGTAGAATATATCGCCATGTATATTCAATATCAGCTCGACTTTCTTTTTAACGACTGTCAATATTGCGCTGCCGCAAGTTATCTCATAGTTTTTGGCATCTCCGCCATCGACAGTAATATCGCATATCTCTAAAGTATACTTGCCTACGGGACTTCCCGCAGCGTACTCCCCACCCGCGCCCATTGCGCGCACTTTGAATATTACGTCTGCGCCCATAAAGCCGCTTACCGTCACGTGAGACGATATCTCGTCTACATCCGGCTCGCTGTAATACTGTACTTGCGGAGCGTAGCCATATTCGAATTGCAATTGCGCCTGCGCCTTGACAATCTCAACAATCATGCCGTCGCACGACGCTGGCAGAGCGTATACTATACGATTAGCCTTGTCGACATACGCCGCGCTGTCTCCTGCGCGCAATAAGCTATATTGAGCATTACCTTTTACCTTATAATCATATACGCCGACAGATGCCGACGCGTCCGCGCAAGTGAGCAGGTCGTATACGCTCGACTCGCTGCCGCCGTAACTTAATAAAGTCGCAATCTCGGGCACATTGCCGTCGTAGACGCGGCTAAACCTGTACGCGCCGTTCTTATACTCAGCATCGTAACTCGCCTCGCCTATCAGCGCATTATTGAGCTTAACCGTATCGGCAGTTCCGCCTGTCTCGACAGACTTACCGCTGCGAGCAATACCGATATATTTATCTACTCCGACCGCATTTTGCTTATCTACTGCAAGGTAGCCGAAGATAGGATACTCCTGTCCCGCGCACTCGACGCTGAAAATCAAGTCGCCGCTATTATACATAGCCGTCTTTAATCCGTCCAAGTAAATATTGTCGCTATCGTCGCGCTCCCACCTCAGTGTAATAGATGCGCCGTCATACTGCGTGCCGCCTGACAACGCCCTATCTCCCACGCAAGGAAGCCGGCATGCCTTATCAAAGTAATAAGACCGTATGCTTAAGGCGCAATTATCCGACCTGCCTACGACGCTGCCTTTGTAATCTTCTCCCGTCATACCGGCGCATTGCACCGCTCCGACGCCGTCTGCGACAAATCCGTCTACATTCAACTCCCCGCCCGTCATATAGCCGACGAGGTAAGATAAGTTTCTCGTGCTCTCCGCGTCTCCGACCGCTATGCAAGACATCATGCCGTCGCCGCCGTAGCGCAAGTTGACCGCGCTTATATCTGCGCCCTCGCCTCTCCCTATAAAGCCGCCTATGCTGTATACGGCTCCGCTACCGATGTCGGGAATAATGCCTTGAACAGAAAAACCGTCCATATTGCCGCTGTCGTTGACGACCGTGCAATCGCTCATACTCACATCGCCGCTTGCATAGCCCGCGATGCCTCCGAGCGAAACGCAGTTGTCGGGATATCCGAGATTGGCATGCTCTATAGCGTCGTATAGATATTGGTCGCCGTCTATACCGCTGTGATACTCGAGCTTTACCGTTACGCTGTCGATACTGCAACCTATTGCTACGCCGCAGATAATGCCCGCGCTGCATCCCGTATCCGATATTCCGTAGCTAAAGCGCCTAACCACGATATTGAGATTGCTCACCCGTCCGCGCAATATCGCAAATATACCGCCCACAGCCTCGCCCGCATCAAGCCCCGCGCATAAATATCCGCCGCTATTGCCATCGATATCTATCGTAACTGTATGTCCGCCGCCGTCCAGCTGTCCGTAGAACTCTTTAACTCGGTTAAATCGCGTAATAGTAAAATCACTTTCAACACAGGCGCGCCCTCCTCGCTCCATGCCGTCGATATTCTCTAAGTCGTATTCGTTGGATATAAATATAATATCTTCGCTGCCCGAAAGCTCTGCGCTCATCAATCCACAGCCGCGCACGTTGTCGTCGATATAAAAGTTTGAGCCCCATATAACAAGTATTGTCGCAATTAAAGCACAAGCGATTGCCGCGCCGCATATCCATGCATTTAATCTACCGTGTCTCACCGTATACCTCTTACGGCGACGCAAGGAGAATATTGGCGCACATCGCGCTATCTCCCCTATGATAAGCGCAGCATGTTAAGCGCGTCGCCGAATAATCAAGCGATTGTACCGCGTAAAACGGCGATACAATATATGACATATTTTGTCATATATTACGGCTTTTTGCAAGCTAATTGAAACGCTTGACAGTATAAATAATCGCTACGGCGCGCGATTTGGATTAATAATAGCTCTTATAATCTTGCATATAAGGCAAGATGGCGTTATACTGAAAATATGGAAAAGACCAATGTAATCAGAATACTGGAATCCAAGAAAATACAGCACGGCGATTACTGCCTCGACGGAGCGGAAGGGTTATCGGGCGCGGAGATAGCGCAGACACTAAATCAGGATATCGAAAGGGTATTCAAGACGCTCGTAACTGTAGCAAAAAGCGGAAATCACTACGTATTTATGGTGCCCGTAGCTAAAGAACTGGACTTGAAAAAGGCTGCCGCCGCAGTCAAAGAAAAGAATATCGAGATGATTAAATCCAAGGAGCTTTTACCGCTTACGGGCTATGTGCACGGCGGTTGCTCTCCAATAGGAATGAAGAAGGCTTTCACTACCGTAATAGACTGCGCCGCATTTAATTATGACAGAATAATTTTCAGCGCGGGCAAGATAGGCAGGCAAGTGGAGATATCTGTGGGCGACTTAACCAAAGTAATCAAAATAATAGGCGCGGATATAGTCAAAGCAGATTAAGTATCTATAGCTTATCTTATATCCTTCGCCTACTTATAATTTATCTTATTTCTTTTACTATTTACTGCTGTCCTTGTCGTCGGAACGTCTGTCGCGCTTCTTTGCGTTTACTTTTGCTATCAACACTATCACAAGCAGCACTATAAATGCCGTTACGCCTATCATCACATACTCGGCTATCACGTGCAGTCTGAATAAGTCATAATACTCTTGCGTTATCTCTCCCGACCCGTTGCCGCCGTTGTTGCCGTCGCCGTTGGCGCCGCTATAGTCGAACTCTTGCAAAGTGCTCGCCGTAGCGTCGGGCAGTACGTTGCCGCTCGCGTCTATGAACTCGAAGTTAGCCGCATACTCGGGCTTAAGCGTTGCCTTGACATTGTACTTCTTACCTGCTACCATTTCGGACGCGTTTACGGTATTACCCGCCTCGTCGGTGTAGGTGTAGTTAAATGCGTCATTGGTTAGGCAGTCCGCAAGGCTCTCGGGTACGGATATCGTAGGCAGTCCTGCGCCGCTCGTCCACTGCGAAGGCAGTTGAGCCTTGGATATCTTAACCGTGAGCTCGAGGTCGTCCGTAGACGTCGTGCCGTCGCCGTTATCCCAGCAGTACAGACCGCTCGTAAAGCGTATCTTAATCTTGTACTCGCCCGCATTGGTCTCGCCCGTCTTGGACGTACCGTCCGCGTCCTCGTAGACTATCTCCATATATTCGGCGTTGAAGCCCGTCAAGCCGAAGAGCTCCGCAAGCGTTGCCGCGTCGAATGTGCGTTCGCTGCCGTTGTAATACACTA
>CAJTXS010000017.1 GCA_910583735.1 uncultured Christensenella sp.
TGCTGAACAGCAGATTGTTGCCGCCGTTAATAAGCGCAAAGCTCACCTTGTACTCTCCTGCATTGTAGCCCTTATATGCCTTGTCTGCTACGCCATCAAAGTCCTCGCCCTCGAGACCGTTATACGCTTCGCCGTTGTACTTAATGGTTATACTTACGTATTCGCTCCAGTCCTCGGGCAAGCCGAACATTTCCGCAAAGTCGTGGACCTCGTCGTCGAACTTTGCCCAACTATTATTGTATACAGGCATATCTATTGTACGCGCGGATATTCTCCAATCAAACGAGCTATCCAGTCCGCTCGGCATGATGTATTGCTCGTAGTTGACGCTGTCGAATTTATTTGCGTCTACGCTGTACTTAGCTCTGTGCGTACCTGCCTCGCTCTTGGCGTAGTCGCCGCTTATTACTATGCAGTCCTTAAGCGCGTCGGGCAGATTAATCAACTTAACGCTGTACTCTACCGCCGCTCCGCTTATGCGCGTATATACGAACGCGTCTGTATATTTGAGCTCGTTGCCGTCCTTATCTACGTAGCCCCATACGATAGCGCTTGTATTTACTATCGCCTTATTGACTGTCCAGCTAAGAGCCGTAGCAAATTCGGGCGTATTATAGCAATTCGTATCGTAGGTAAACGCCGCGCTTGCCGTATAGCCGCCTGCATTGCTCTCGCTTAAGTTGCCCGACGTCGCTACGCTTATACCTGCAATCAAGCTGTCCGCGCCTATTAAGCTGATAACATGAGCCGTACCGTCGTATACAAAGGCGCTTGCTTCCGTGCCGTCCGCAAGCAGCCACTTGCCTTGCTCTGCGTCGTATGTAGCGGTTACATCGCCGTGGCTGTACTGCCACTTTACGCCGCTTACGTCTATGTCCGCCTTGACTATCTCGAAGCTGAATTCGCCATTCTCAATATAGTTGGCGTCTCCGCCGTACTTGAGCTCCGCTACTACTCTGTAGCTGCCTACCGCTACGGGGATATCAGTGCTGCCGCTCGTCGCTCCGTCCTTGTAATAGGTGAGCGTTATCGCGTCCAGCGTCAAGCCGCCTGCGCTCTCTACCGTTACTTTAGGCGTGTAGCCCTCGGGTCTGTAAGGCAATGTCTGTCCGTCTATGTCCATCTTGAGCTTGACGGGGTATCTGTTAACGCCTACCGTAAAGTCCGTTCTGTCGTTGTCAAGCGTATAATTACTTGTATGCTCGCTCTTGAGCACCGCTACGACAAGATATCTGTGCTCCTCGTTGATATTGGCGTTGATGTCCGCTATCGTTACTTCCTCGCCTTGGCTGCCGTCTTGATAGTCGTAATACTTATACGTAACCATGCTGTCCGCGTCAATGACGCCTACGCTCTGCAATATCGGCAGGTTGTACGTAGCCGCATTCTCGCGGTTGTCTATCTTCCACGAGCATGTAATTGTAGCCTTGTCTATACGCCACGCCTTGCTCCACTCGAAGTTACCTATGTAGCTGTTAGTATCTCCCGATACGGGCGTATAGTAGTTGACCGCATCCGACACCTTAAAGCTTACCGTAGTAGTATAGCTGCCTACGGGGATATTGCCGTTGCCCGTATATGTTGCGGTTAAGCCCGTAGGCAATGTTCCCGTTAAGGTTATGCCCTGCGCCTTACCTGCTACGAACTGCAACGGATTGCTGTCGTTATAGTTCCAGCTCAAGCCCGACAAGTCATACTTAGCCTTCTCTATAGTGTAGTTGAGCGTATACTCCGCGTCGAACTCCGCATACGTGTCGTCCAGCTCGGTGATGTATACCGTTACGCTGTACGCGCTATTCTTGGCATTGGTAGCCTGTACGTCGCCGCTGTAGCCGTTAGTGCCCTTAGTCGTATCTATCTTTACGCCCTTAATCGCCAGCTCGCTGCTGTCTATGCCGAAGCGGAATATACTGCCCGTATACGTAAGAGTAAAGCCCGCGGTATTAGTTATAGTCGTATTGTTATACTGCCACTTGATATCGTCTTTCGTAAAGGTTATATCGTTACCCAGCACCTTAAAGATATGCTTTACGCTGCCCGTAAGTATCTCGTAATTGCTGTTGCCTTGCTTATCTCCAAACAGCTCTACGCCGATATAGTAATCCCCTTGCGCAAGCTCGGGCATTACGATAGTACGCGTCTTATCTACAACTTCCTTATCGTCGAGGTCGTACTTGACCGCCGAGCCGCTCTTGCAGTAGTAGATATGCAGCTCCGTAGTATCCGACGCCAAGCTGTCGCCCACTACCGTGACCGTAGGCGTCTCGCCTACCTTCCAAGAGTTAGGCGCCGTTATGGTAATATTCAGCGGTCTCTTGGTGATAGTGATACTCACCTCGTATGACGCGCTGCTTCCGTCCGCCCATATAGTGGCGGCTCCGCCGTCCTTGAGCGCTATGCCTATCTTATACGTACCCGCGTCCTTGACATTAAGCGACCCGTCCGCATACGTTACGCCGCTCGGCAGCGTCAACGATACGTCCGCAGTCACTCCCTGCAATGTAAAGCTCTGCGCTACGCCGCTGTACTGCTTACTCACCTGCCCCGATAAGACGGGCTTAGCCACGGACTTCTTGTCTACCTTATATGTTACGGATATTGTGCTATTAGCCGTATCTATCTGATAGTTACACTCGTTAGTTATCTTAGCCGTAGCCGTATACGTACCTACAGCGGTAGGCGGCGTATCGCTATTATATCCGTTGCCCGTATATGTAAAGCCAAACTTAGGCGCTCTGTCTCCCTCCTTATCTCCGTCATAGATATCGCCCTCATTCTTGAGCGAAGCTGTTGGCAGCCCTCCGCTGTCCAATGCGGCGGTTATCCCTATCTTCTTCTTGGTTACCGTAAAGTTAAAGTACCTTACCGTATCGCTCTCACCTGCTGATGTGTCGGGCGTGCCCTTGAACTTAAGTCCTTCTTCAGCAAGTTCTGCCTTAATTTCTGCTTTTACCTTGTATGTGCCTGAGTCTTTAGTGTCGCCGTCATATGTAATACTTATTTTATTGGAATTAAACCACTTCTTTTGCTCGTCGGACACATCGTCCAATGTAAGCGTTGTACCCTTATACTCTATAGATACGTCTGTAGGCTCTGCCAACGCAACAGCTCCGCTATGCTGCGCGGCAGAGTCAAGATTTAAGTGAAGCGCGGGACGGACGGCGTAACTATCCGTAACATAGGGGTTGCTAAGTGAGCTGCCCTCCGCATTCAAGCGGTACATACCAGCGCCATAGTTGCAGCCGGAGCGCAGCCAGGAATTTGTGGGGTTGGATCGCTGATTGTTAGATAATGCCCATATTCCGTTGACAGACTCATCTACTCCTGTTTCGGTTAAGGACGGTAACCATATATAGTCCTCTTTCCAATCCGCATATCCGCTCTTGCCCGAGTAGTCCATGTTCTTTCCGTTACCCACATACCATTTTACTGTCCCACTCGGCGTACCGTACGCCTCGTTGGGCAATGTCCAGCCTGTATTGCCTATACTGCCGCCTACATTGTTATTCTGATTCCCTTGATATGCCACCGCAGACGGCTTTACTATAAAGTTAGTCAGCGAACCATTTACAGACGGCATTGTAAGCCTTGCATATTTATGGTCGGTCTTTTGCGCTACTTTCGTCAATATTGTGGCGCCCTTTGTCGCTACATACCCGTTGCCGCCGCTATTGAGCGCGTCCGCTCTCACAAAGCTCGTACTGTACATGTTGGACGGATACGCATGCGTCGTAGCGGTATCATACCACGGATTCCATGTATGCGTAGTGCTCTCCGTAGCCTGCCACAGCGTCGCTATTGTATTGCCCGAGTTATCTTTGGTTAGGTGCGTCACCGTCCATTGCTGCCCGTCCATGGTAAGCACTATATCTTTATTACCGTTCTTAGCCCGTATATCCGCTGCTGTAAGCGTGCCGAGCGCAGTTACGTCGCTAATCTTTGACTTCGCCACATCTCCTGTCAACTTTGCATACAACGCTGACATAGCATCTTCATTAAATACCTTGCCGTCCGAGCGATCCGCGTAACCTTCCAGCAATATGTCGCCGACGTCTACCGCTCCGCTCGTTATATTGGTAGTCGTAAAAGCAAATACGTCATTGATATTATTAAATGAAATAAAGCAACAGCATAGCAATACCGCGACGATAACTATCGCCGCAGACAGCCCCGTTATTAACCTATATCTATTACTCAAAACTTAACCCTATATACAGTCTATAATCAATAATTCGCCATCCGACTGTAAATCTACGACAATGCGAAATTGTTCCGTTTATCTAATGTCGTGTCGATTAACGGCGAAAATATTTCCGTAAAAATGTACATAAATTAGTATAATTGATGATCACGCACGGAAAAATTACGAGGAAATATATGGATTTCCGCTTATTTCCGCGGCATAATATTGACTTACAGAGGGCTTTAAGCTAAAATATTAATACGATTAACGGCTACTGCTCGTAAAAATGATCATCAATTATACTAATACATGTACACAATAAGGCGCTGCATGTAACAAATATTAATGCTTATATAATTAAAAATTCAGAAATAAATTAATATAATCAATGTACCGACAAGACGATATGCGCACAATTTTGCAACAAAGCGCCGCAAGACTAAACGCATAAAGGCTACATAATACGCGCGTCATACAGACTTAAGGAAAATAAAATATAGTTAATCTAATCTGCTCGCGCTATACTCGCACAATACAAAAAGTCCCCGACAACAATCGAGGACCTTTCGCAATATACGTCAATAGGGTTATCAGTCCGCTACATAAGGTAACAGAGCCATAACTCTTGCTCTCTTGATAGCTTCTGCGACCATTCTCTGATGTCTGGCGCAGGTGCCGGTCATCCTACGGGGCATAATCTTGCCGCCCTCGGTGATGTATCTGCGCAACTTGGTCACGTCCTTGTAGTCAAGTTCCTTAACCTTCTCGACACAGAAACTGCATACTTTCTTATGAGGCACTTTCTTATTAGGGCGTGCCGGCTTAACAACTTTCTCTTCGCTCATTTCGAAATCTCCTTAAATTAAAACGGTAATTCATCGTCGTCGATGGGCGTAAGCTCTTTGACGGCGGATTGCTCCCTGCGAGCGGGAGTCTCTCTGGGAGCATCCTGTCCGCCCTGTCCGTTAGGGGAAGAGAGGAACTCCACATCCTCGGCAACTATATCGACAGCCTGTCTGCGTACGCCGTCGTTACCCTCGTAACTGCGCATCTGAATGCTGCCCGTTACGGCGACTTTCCTGCCCTTGGTGAGCACCTTGGCGCAAGCGTCGGCTATCCCTCTCCACGTGACGATGTTGAAGTAATCCACATTGTCGGCGCCTTCCTTGGCGAAGCGGCGGTTAACCGCTATGGAGAATCTGCAAAACGACACGCCTGTAGCGGTGGTATTGCTCTCGGGATCTCTGGTCAAATTGCCTATCAGAAATACTTTATTCATAATTTCACCTTAGCGTCTTACGACCATAACTCTTACAGTCTCGTCCATGATGCGCACCAATCTCTCGATCTCGGCGGGCACTTCGGGAGCAGCCGTAAAGTTCATAAGCACGTAGAAACCTTCGCTCTTGAAGTTAATAGGATATGCATACTTGCGGATACCCCACTTGTCTACGTTCTCAACCTCGCCGCCTTTCGACGTAACGACGTCGCTCAACTTGTCGATAACAGCCTGTCTGCTCTCCTCGCTGACGTCCTTGTCGATGATGTACAAAGCCTCGTACTTGTTCATGTTAACCTCCTTTCGGTCTTAGTCCCCCGAATCTAAGTCGGGAGCAAGGATTTTGAACTCGCATTCAAAATGCTATATAAATATATCATAACGCCGTCGGTATGTAAAGCGTTTTACCCGTAATATAGCGCGCAGACGGTATTGAGCCCCATAATAGACGCTTGGCAGCGCCCTACGCTGTTATTCAGTAACCGACTACGTCCCACTTGTCGCAATTTGTATAAAAGCTGCGAAAATAATTAACCGACGATTATAAGTAAAGATTTTTTGACTTAACCGAGTACATAATAAACACCCGGAGATTGCAAACGCAGTCATATTATGGGTATAATTAAATAAATAATCTATGCGAACTCTCGCAAAGGAGAATTATATGAGCACTTATATTTTCACGGAAATAACCAGCGACTATCCTATCAAAGGCGAAAAAGACTTTGCGCTGCTGCCCATGTCGGTGATGCTCAGCGACGACGAGTACGACAACGTCAATACTTTTATATCCAATTCCGAATTCTACGAGCGTATGCAGAGCGGCGAGCTGTCCAATACCGCTATGGTCAACTCGGAGATAGCCGAGCGCGCCTTCGAAGAAAAGCTCAAAGAGGGCTACGACGTGCTGTATATCGCATTCTCATCCGCATTATCCGGCACATGCGACAACTGCTCGAGGATACTTGCCGAAGTGGCTAAGAGATACCCCGAGCGCAAAGCCGCGGCTATCAACAGCCTCAACGCAAGCGCAGGCGAAGGTCTCATCGCGTGGTACGCGCTGCGCAAGCGCGACGAGGGCGCAGACTTCGACGAACTGGTCGAATACACGCAGAGCATCGCGGACAAGTGCGTAGCGCTGTTCACCGTAAACGATCTAAAGCACCTTGCAAGGCTGGGCAGATGCTCCAAGGCGTCCGCGCTCATAGGCACCGCCCTATCTATCAAGCCCATCATGCACGTAGACGAGCAAGGCAGACTGGTGCCCTTCGACAAGGTGCTGTCGCGTAAAAAAGCGCTGCGCACGCTCGTCGACTATATGGAGGATAAGATGCTGCCGGCAAGCGAGCAAAAAGCAGTATTTATCGGTCACGGCGAGTGCCTCGAGGACGCCGAGTTCGTAAAGAGAGAGATGCAGAACAGATTGGGAATAGACAATATAGTAATCGACTATATCGGACCCGTAATAGGCGCGCACGTAAATAAGGGCGTGCTCGCAATATTCTTCCTCGGCAGCGAGAAGTAATACATGCTGTCTTAACCGTAAGGCAAAGTATTAATATTATAGAATATATAGTATAAGCGCGGCTGCTGCCGCGCTTATTTATTTCACATTTAATGGCTATCTTTCCGCAAACATATATAGGCGAACTATCGGTAAATATAGCGTAACCAATACGCCATAAACTTATCGCAGTACTACTTACTTTCCTTAGTTTTACGGCATACAAGGGCGTCGCAATCAAGTTGTTTCGACGCTTGAGACTGCTTTTCGTAAGCCTCGTATTAGTACCGATTAGCGTCGCTTATATACTCGGGCGTTGAGCAGTCAACGCCTACAGTTCGCATTTTTCCGCGACATCGCTTAAAGCGGCAAGCGCCGCCATGTTACATCTTGGTAGGAGCGCCTATGCCAAGCAGCTTTAAGCCGCCGCACAAGATATCCTTGACCGCCTTGACGAGCATAAGTCGTGCCGCTTTGACGCGAGGCTCGGCGTTATTGATATTGCAAGCAAGATAAAATCTGCTGAAAGCCTGCGACAGGTCTACAAGGAAACGCGCCACGAAGCACGGCTCGTACTTCTCTGCCGCGGAAAGCAGCACTTGCGGATAAGCGTCTATCAGCTTAATGACTTCTCCGGCCTCTTCGGAAGCTATGCCTTTATAGTCGGGCTCGACGTCGACTGCGCCGCACTTTTCAAGTAGCGAGCAGCATCTTGCGTGAGTGTACTGCACGTAGGGCGCGGTCTCTCCGTCGAAGTTGAGCGCGCGGGAATAGCTGAACGTCATGTCCTTAATCCTGTTGTTGTACAGCACCCCGAATATCACCGCGCCTACGCCTACCTGCTCGGCTATCTCTCGCGCGCCGTCAAGGTCGGACGACTTATCCGAGATTATCTCATAAGCCTTATCCACAGCCTTGTCGAGGACGTCCTCAAGATACACTACGTTGCCGCTGCGCGTGGAAAGCGAACCTTCTTCCAGCGACACCATGCCGTGCGCGACGTGATACATATCCTTATGCCAAGGCTCTCCCGCAAGCTCGAGCACCTTGAACAGCTGGCGGAAATGTAAGTTCTGCTGATATGCAACCACATAAAGACACTTGTCGAAGTCATACGTCGCCTTGCGGTAATACGCGGCGGCAAGGTCGCGCGTTGCGTACAGCGTTGCGCCGTCGGAACGCACCAACAGACAAGGAGGCATATCGTCGCCCAGCCTCACTATTTTGGCGCCGTCGTCCTCTTCGAGCAAGCCCTTGCCGTCCATCTTGCTGAGCACGGCGTCCATCTTGTCATTGTAGAAGCTCTCGCCCGCATACGAGTCGAAAGTGACATGCAGCCTATCGTATATGCGCGACACTTCCGCCATAGTAGACTTCTTGAATCTGTCGAATATCTCTACGGCTTCCTTATCGCCGTCCTCTATGCGCTTAAACCAAGCGCGCGCGGTATCCTCGAGCGAAGGGTCGCTCTCCGCTTCTTTATGAAAGCGTACATATATATCGACGAGAGCGCGCACTCCGCGCCTGTCTATGTCGTCATCGTCGCCCCACAGCTTATACGCGGTGATCAGCTTGCCGAATTGAGTGCCCCAGTCGCCGAGGTGGTTGATACCCACCGTGTTGTAACCGAGCTTGGTATAGATCCTGTACAGCGCCGCGCCGAGCACGGTATTGAGCAGATGTCCCATGTGGAAGGGCTTGGCAATATTGACGGACGAATAGTCTATACACACCGTCTTGCCCTCGCCGATATCGCTTGCGCCGTAATCCTCGCCTCTCTCCAAAGCGCCGCGCAATACGTCGCGGGCATAGGCGGTCTTATCCAGCCTAAAATTGACGAAGCCGCCTTCGGCAGCCGCAGATGCGATATATCCGCCCAAGGTTACGCCTGACGCTATCTCGGCGGCAAGCACCGCAGGACTCTTGCCGAGAGCTGACGCAAGCTTAAAGCAAGGCAGCGAGTAGTCGCCGCGCGAAGAATCCTTCGACGGCATGATGAGCGCGTAAGCCGCCTCCCCGTCTACTCCGTCGGTAGTGATTGCCGATACAAGAAGTCTCTTATAATCCATTATGTCCTCTATAATTAAACGTTGAAACGGAAGAGTATAACGTCGCCGTCCTTGACTACGTAATCCTTGCCCTCGCTCCTTACCTTGCCCTTTTCCTTGGCAAGAGCGTAAGAGCCGCACTCGAGCAGTACCTGCCAATCCACTACTTCCGCGCGTATGAAGCCGCGCTCGAAATCGCTATGTATTTTACCCGCCGCCTGAGGGGCTTTTGTACCCTTGCGAATAGTCCAAGCTCGAGTCTCCTTCTCGCCTGCGGTAAGATAGCTGATGAGCCCGAGCAGGCTGTAGCACGCGCCGACGAGCTTGTCCAGACCGCTCTCCTCTATGCCGAGCTCGTCTCTGAACATCGCCTTGTCCTCTTCGCTCATGCCCGCGAGGTCTTCCTCTATCTTGGCGCACAGCACGATTACGTCGGAGCGGTGAGCCGCGGCGTACTCCTTGACGGCGGTCACGTATCTGTTGTCATCCGCGCCCAAATCCGACTCGCCTATGTTGGCCGCGTAGATAACGGGCTTGGACGTAAGCAGGAACATGTCGTCTATAATCTCCTGCTCGTCCTCGGTAAAGTCCATCATCCTCACGGGCACGCCTTGCTCGAGCTTAGCGTATACGCCGTCCAAAAAGTCCGCCTCCACGACATACTTCCTGTCTCCGCCCTTAGCGGACGTACGGCTCTTGGCGCTGCGCTTCTGCACGCTGTCCATGTCCGCGAATATCAGCTCCAACTCGATGGTCTCGATGTCGCGCAGCGGGTCGATACTGCCGTCCACGTGAGTGATATTCTCGTCGTCGAAACATCTCACCACATGCACTATAGCGTCCGTCTCTCTGATGTGAGAGAGGAATTTATTGCCCAATCCCTCGCCGTGAGACGCGCCCTTGACCAATCCCGCGATATCTACGAACTCAAGCACGGTAGGCGTAACTTTCTTGCTGTCGTACAGCGCGGCAAGCCTGTCCAGCCGCTCGTCGGGCACAGCCACAACGCCGACGTTGGGCTCTATCGTGCAGAAAGGATAATTGGCGCATTCCGCGCCCGCCTGCGTAATCGCGTTAAAAAGCGTACTCTTGCCCACGTTGGGCAATCCCACAACACCTAATTTCATCCTATACTCCTTCCGTCGCAAATATATGCGCCGTATCGGTTATCTTATATATTATCAGCTTAATCTTCGCTGCTGCGAGTAAGCGGCAACGATACCCGCCTATAGCCTAATCTTCCGAGCGATTGCCCGCGGCGACTTGTCCGTCGTCCTCTCCCGCCGTATCGCCTTGCGCTGTCGCCTCGCCAACGCCGTCGTCTCCGCTCGCTTGCGGCGCCGATGTGTCGACTGCCTTTCCGCTGCCGTCTTTCTTCTTGCCGCCTATAGGTCTCAAGACGTTTTCCTTGCCGCCGGCGAGCCTGACAATGTTGCTGCGGTGCGTAAAGACTATGAGAGCGAGGATAATCATATTGATGACTATCACCGCCCACTCTCCGCGGAACTTGACTGCCGAATATATACTCAATGTCGTAATCGCGCCCAGCGAACCTATAAAGCCGTACTTGACGAACAGCAACACTATAACGAGCGCCGCAAGCACTATCGGCGCGACAATAGGGCAAGCTACGAGATATACTCCGAGCGAGGTAGCCACTCCCTTGCCGCCCTTAAACTTGGTGTATATCGGGAATACGTGCCCGATTACGGCGATGCCGCCCAAGGCAAACAGCCACACCGTTCCGCCCGCGATATACATGCCCGCAAGCGCGCACAAGACGCCCTTGGCGCAGTCGCACACGAATGTGAGCGCGCCCCAGCCCTTGCCGAATATGCGCATCATATTCATTGTGCCGGGGTTGCCGCTGCCCGACTTGCGGACATCGTCGCCCCTCAACTTCGATATTACCGTAGCGAAATTAACTGCGCCAAGCAGATACGCCGCGATACATAGAGCTATCTTGACGACAAGTCCCCAAGGGGTACCGTCCATAAATTCACGCATGTCAACTGTCCTTACAGCAGTATTATACCCTTTTCGGCGCAATTATCGCGCTCGCTCTTAGGCCAAATACTCGCTTGCACTTCTCCGATATGAGCTCTGCCCAGCAGATACATACACAGTCGAGACTGTCCTATGCCGCCGCCCACCGTCTGCGGAAGCTCTCCCGCAAGCAGCGCCTTATGATACGGGAGCATGGAGCGCTCTGTCATGCCCGATTCCTCGAGCTGTCTCTTGAGCGCCGCGGCGTCTACGCGTATGCCCATGCTGGATAGCTCGAACGCCCTGTCGAGTAAAGGATAATATAACAATAAATCGCCGTTAAGCGTCCAATCGTCGTAATCGGGGGCTCTGCCGTCGTGCTTCCTGCCCGACTTCAGCGCGCCGCCTATGCCTATCACGAACACGCTGCCGTGCTCTCTTACGTACGCGCTCTCCCTCTCGGAAGGAGCCAGCGCGGGATACTTATCCTCAAGCTGCTGAGAAGTGACGAATGAGATATCTTCGCTCAAGTAGCCGTTGTCCACGCCGTAGAGCTTAGATACCGTCTTGGCGGTAGTGATGAGCGCGGAATATATTGAGCGTACCGTAGACTTGAGATAATCGATATTCCTATCGGAAGGCGCTATTACCTTCTCCCAATCCCATTGGTCCACATAGATGGAATGCAGCGCGTCGCAGTTCTCGTCGCGCCTGATGGCGTTCATGTCCGTATAAAGTCCTTGATAGACGGGGAAATTATATTGCTTGAGCGCAAGTCTCTTCCACTTGGCAAGCGAGTGCACTACTTCCGCCTGCACGCCCGTCTGCAATATGTCGAAGCCCACCGCTCTCTCGTAGCCGTTGAGGTTGTCGTTGAGTCCGCTGGATTTATCTACAAACAGCGGCGCGGACACTCTGATGAGGTTAAGAGCTGTAGCAAGCTCTCTCTCGAAAGTATCTTTAATGAGTTTAATCGCCTTTTGGGTGGTTATTAAATCGAGCGAAGCGGTATAGCCGTCGGGCAAACAGGACATAGGTATCTCCCCTGTGCAGTATTTTACTTAAATATATTATACTATGCACGCGGGCAAAGTCAATGACATTGCGTAGCTCCGCTTATACTCTCTACCGAGAAGCCTTCATAAAATCTTCCCAAAATCTAAGCGGCATATGATTGAGCCTGCATCTGTCGTTGTGCCTCGGCTTAATCTCTATCGCGTCATAAAATACTTGCCACAGATTGCGGTACTTTTCCTCTTCCTCGCCGTGAGCGTCGGGCTCGAAACCTTCTATCGAAAGCAGCTCGTCCCTGCCCCCGTCATGTATAAACCCCTGCTTATGCACCTTGTCGTAGATAAAAAACTTTTCGCACGGAAAGCGCGACACGAAGTGCGGCGCAATCAGCGGCAAAACGCTGTGCGTAGGCTGAATTACGGATACCAGCGCGCCGTTAATCTCGCTAAAGCGTATAAACTCTATATTGCGATGCGTCTCGTTGCCCACCGCCTTAGCCATGCGGTGAACTCTGTCCACGCAAGGGGTGGCGAGCATGTTGATTGCTTTAGCCCCCTCTTTCATTCCCAGCACCACGAATTGAGCTATCGCGACGCCCTTGTCGTCAAAGTCGGATAGGTAAGCCTTCTTTATCAGATGCTCGGCGTCCTTACCCATCACAGAGCGTATGCCTCTCGTCACGCGGCGCGCCTTGTCCTTATCCGTATCGATATACCTGCAAGTAAGCAAAGTATCGCGTCTGTCGGTAATCTCCGAGGGTATAAACTTGTCCGTATAGCAGTTGAATACGGCGCACAGCAAGCCGTTGTAACTGCCGTCGTATACATATATTACGTCCTCTCTTATCTTCATATCTCACACCTCTATAGGCGCCGTCTGACCGAGCGCGGGCAATACGTCGAACATAGACAGCTGCACGGCGCTCTCCGCTCTGCCTATCGCGCTCAAAGCCGCTGCCGCAGCCGACGGTCTGTCCGCAGCCGATATACCCATGCCGCCCTCGATAAAGTACTTGGCTCTCTTCATAACCACGCCCAACCTGCGCAACGCGTCCGCGTCGAGCCTGCCGTATCTGCGCGCCGTAAGTATTCTGCGCGCGCTCTTGACGCCTATGCCCGGCACTCGCAGCAGTCGCTCGTAATCGGCGCGATTGACATCAACGGGGAAGAACTCGGGGTGATTGACCGCCCAATTACACTTGGGGTCGAGGTACTCGTTGAAGTACGGTCTGTCCTTGTCGAGTATCTCGTAAGACTTAAAGCCGTAGTAGCGCATCAGCCAGTCCGCCTGATAAAGCCTGTGCTCTCTGAGCAGCGGCGGCGACGTCCCCACGGCGGGCAGGTTGGAATTATCCGCCACAGCCACGTATGCGGAATAGAATACCCTCCTAAGTCCGTAGCCCGAGTACAGTCCCTCCGCAAGCGATATTATCTGCAAATCGCTCTCGGGCGTCGCGCCTATGATCATCTGCGTGCTCTGCCCCGAGGACGCGAAACCCTTGGTCTTTTCCTTAAGTTTCCCGCTGATGTATCGCATTGGCGCAAGCACGTCCTTCTTGCTCTTGTCGGGAGCGAGCAGTCTCAGACTTTCGGAGCTGGGCAGCTCTATATTGGAGCTCATCCTGTCGACAAGCATGCCCATCCTCTCTATCAAGTGCTCCTTAGCCCCCGGGATTGCCTTGGCGTGCACATAACCGTAAAACTTATATTTATACCGCAACAATTCCACCGTCTTTATCATGAGCTGCATAGTATTATCGGGATTGCCGATTACGCCGCTGGATAGAAAAAGCCCCTCGATGTAATTGCGCCTGTAGAAGTTGATGGTGATATCCGCTATTTCGTCGGGCGTAAGGGTGGCGCGAGGCACGTCGTTGGACACTCTGTTGACGCAATAGGCGCAATCGTAACAGCAGGCGTTGCTCATGAGTATCTTTAGCAACGAAATACATCTGCCGTCTCCCGCAAATGCGTGACACAGCCCTGAGCTGCACGCCGAGCCGATACCGTCGGAAGGACATACCCTATCCGTGCCGCTTGAGGTGCAAGCGACGTCGTACTTGGCGCTTTCGGTAAGTATGCGTAATTTATCTGCAAGTTCCATAGCTTAAATATTTTAACATATGTTCGTATTTTTTACAATACTTTTTTAAGACATATTCTTTCGCTTAATATTGTATTTACGCATAAAATGGCTTTGTGCACACGACATGTTGCTGTTATAATAGGCTTATGGACGACAAGAGCGCAGACTTGGATAAGGTAACCGCAGAGGAAGAATGCAATCCCCATGCAAGCGACGCTTCGCTTTCCTCGAAAGTGAGACGCGGCTTAGCCTGCGCAGGTAATAAAATCAAGTCCTCTTTTAAGGGCGGAACCAAGCTCAAGGGCGGCAAGAGCCGCATATGGGAGCTGGACTTTATACGAGGAATATGCGTGCTGCTGATGGTCTTCGACCACTTCATATTCGACATCGCAGATATATTCGGTAAGGCATGGTGCGCAGCCAAAGACAGCGCAATACTCGACAGCATATACGATGCGGCGACGGAGTTTGCGACCTCTTCATTCCACGAAACGGCTCAGCACATCGTAGTGTGGATATTCTGCATTATATGCGGGATATCGTGTTACTTCTCCCGCTCCAACTTAAAGCGAGGCATAATAGTGGCTATCTGCGCGGCAATCGTGACCGCCGTGTCTACGGAAATCGGCGTCCCTATCAGATTCGGAATACTTCATATGTTCGCGGTAGCGATACTGCTCTTTTGGCTGATAGACACGCTGTGCCGCCGCAACAAGCGACTTACTTCTACTGTGTGCTTGGTATTGGGCATAGCGATAATCTGTATAGACGCCGCTATGAGCGCCTACTCCGATGCTATAGGCGGACTGGCACAAGACAGCTCGCTGTACTTCATCGGAGACTGGATGCTGGGCGGTCCTTTCTATTCCGCCGACTACTATCCGGTATTCCCCGGCGTGGGCTACATGCTCATAGGTTCGTTCGTAGGCTTTACGCTGTATAGCAAGCGGCGCTCCCTGCTCCCCCGCCTCGGCAAATACGGCTGGCACGCCCCGATAGATATATGGGGCAGACTGGCTCTGTACGTATATATCCTGCATCAGGTAGTGATAGCCGCAGTGCTCGCGCTGATAAGTTATATCTTCCTAACTCCAGGAGACTTTATCATAATCTGATATTACTTTACGGTGAGCTTTACGTCTACGTCGAGCTTGATTTCGTCAAGGTAGTGCTCGTCAATGCTGCTCAGCCAATCGCAGCCGTATTTGCGGTATACCTGCTCGCCGAGATGGAACACGTCCACCTTGCCGTCCTTGCACTTCTCGAAGCAAGACATAACCTTGCCTTTTACGCTCTCTCTTATGCGCTCCAACTCGTTATTGCTGAGCGCATTGACTATCATGCCGTTGTTGGTGCTCTGCATCTCGTTTCGCCTTATATTCATCGATATTTTGACCGTCGCATGCTGCGGAGAATCCACCTTAATCTTACTCTTGCTCTCGAGCAATATGACGTCGCTCTGTCTCGAGCAGTCGCCGATATAGAGTATAGAGCCGCCGTTAAGCCTGTTCTTGACAAAGCTCAATCCTTCGCTCGCATTTACGTCCAAAGTAAAAGCGTAGCCCTCTCGCGTAGTGATAAGCGAACGCTCGAGACTGATAAGCTGCGCTTCCTGCGCCTGTATCTGGCTGCCCTCGGGCGTGTAGTCGCAGTCCTCCACTACCGCAAGCGGCATATACGAAGCGCCGCCTATGCGGTAATAATTGGCAAAGTAGTCCTTAAGCGTACAGGGATTGACTCCCGCTTCTTTCTGCACGCCCTGCATCATACGTTGCAAGTGATACGCCGCGACCTCGTTGATGGGCACCTTAGCCGCAAGTACTTCCTTGCCCGTAGCCGCCGCCACCAGCAAGGTGTTGTCTGCGAATTCGTCCGAACGCACCAAAAACTTGAGTACGTCGTCATATACCGCCGTCTTGAGCATATTCTCGCCGAATACGACTATCGTACAGTGAGCAAACGACGCCTTGACGCCCATAGACGAGGACAGCTTCTCCACAGCGTCCTGCATAGTCTCGCCCGTAGCGGTAAATATCATAAAGTTATTATTACCCGTAGCCGAGCCGCCGCTGCGCGGCAATACCGTCTGAGCATTGAGTTCTATTCTGTCGCCCGAGGTATCTATGGATAAGCCCACCACCAGTCCTCTGTTGATAAGACTCTTGTTGTTGGTGAGCATATCGAAGCCCACGAGCACGACAATTAACAACAGTATCAATATCCACTTGCGGGACGCAAAGATACTTAAGCCTTTCTTTCCGCGCATTTGCCTGCCTCCTCCAACGCTTCTTGCTCGGGTGTCGCTGCGCTGAACGGCGCTGCGTCCTTATCCCACTTGCGCACCGCAAGATATACCGCAGGCGGGAGCAGATACTCTATTACGCCCACTACATACCTCATCCATGAAGTTGCGAACTTGTACGTCCTGTCGAGATTCTTCAGCCCGAAAAATATAGCGAGTCCGAGAGCAAGTCCTACCGCTACCGACACCCAGCCTCTGCGCTTGACATAATAAGTTATACCCTCGATAATCGCATACAGTATTACGGACAGCTTGATAATCGCCATCATCAGCCAAGAGCATACCGTAGGGAAGTCTACCGTACCGAGCAACATGGATATGCGGTTGAATATACCTATCTTATTGAATGCGTTGCTCACCAATATTCCGCCTCCGCCGTACACGGATATAAATACTATCATAAAGCCGACCGTAAGCACGAACAGCAGCGGCATTATAATTGCAAGACCGCTCTTTTGCTTTCGCGCGGGCTGAGCTACGGTAACGAATAAGAATGGCGTAAAATCTCCGAACCATATCATATGTCTGTCGCCTGCCGACATTACGGAAGCGTCGAATCTCATAGGGAAAAGATTGCCTATATCCCCCTTAAACTGAGCGAACAGTATATTAAACAGGAGCGACACCGCTACTACCCAAAAAATAATCTGCGCGGTACGCGCTATGACGTTGGCTCCCTTGTACGCTATGAACATGAGCGTCGGCATGAGCGCGAGTATAACCAGTCTCCACAGTCCGTCGTCGAACAAGGTAGTGGAGATATACGATACCGATTCCGCTATAAGCACGCTGCTCTTGATGCCGCTGCTAAAGACGATAAGCGCGATGAATACCGCTTTAAGCGCCGCAGGCATAGCCGAATCGAGCAGCGACGTGCGCGAAATAATGCCGTATATCACGAAAAACATGCCTACTTCGATAGCCATCATATACGCCATGACAATCGCGCTCTGTCTGCCCGCGACACCTGACAGATATTGCGGCAGCATTACCACCTTAAAGGTGAACGACGCTATAAAGGCAAGCAAAGCAAGCTGCCTGGGATATACGATGTGAGTAGTTCTGGCATTCATAATCTTCTCCTATGTCGCAAGAGGGCTGCCTTAAAGGCGCACTTTCGCCTATCGCAGTTTGTCTCGGCGTCATAAAGACGCCTAATTGCCGACATATGTACGCCCGTAGCGGGCGAGATTATCTGCGTCTTACGCGGTTGACGGTAGGAATGGAGTAAGGTCTCTCCGAGATATCCCTAAGGCTCTCTTTTACGAAGGCGTCTTGCCAGTCGTGCTCTATCAGAGGCGCATAAGGAGCGAGGAAAGAAGTACCGAAACTGCGCAAGTCCGCAAGATAAGCTATAAGCGCAATGACCGCAAGTATCAGTCCGAATAAGCCCGCCACTCCGGCTATAGCAACGAACAGCACTCGCAATATAGACGACGCTTCCGTCTCTTCCGGTATACAGTACAGTCCTATTGTAGATATCGCTATTACCAATATTGTAGGAGTGGAGAACAGTCCCGCATTGACCGCAGTCTCTCCGAGCACTATCGCGCCGACTACGGACAGAGCCATACCCACATACCGCGGCATTCGCACGCTCGCCTCGTTGAGTATCTCGAATATCACCAACACAGACAGCATTTCGAGCGTAGGCGTAAACGGTATGCCGTATATCGAGTTCATGATAGATATCAGGAACTTGAGCGGAAACATCTGATACTGATACTCTTGCAGCGCCACATACGCGCCGGGAAGAGATATCGCGGCTATTATCGCCACCAGTCTTATCAATCTTATAAATGTCGCTCTGAACGACTTGGAGTAATAATCCTCGCTCGACTGAAAGTGCTCGAAGAGTATAAAAGGCACCGTAAGCACCATCGGCGAGCCGTCCACTATAATGGCGACTCTGCCCTCGAGCATCTTGGCTGCTACGATATCGGGCTTCTCGCTCGCGCCCACCTGCGTAAAAAGCGAGTGATAGTTATCTTCCAAATACCTCGCCACATACGACGACTCCACTACGCCGTCTATATTGATACTCTCTATCCTCTTACACACCTCTTCCACCACGTCTGGCGCGGCGACGCCGTCGATATAGGTCACCATCACGGGCGTTGCGGAATACTTACCCGCAGACAGCTTCTTAAATGTGAGCTTGGGCGTCTTGAGTTTGCGGCGGAGCATAGTCATATTAATCTTGACGTCCTCGACAAAGCCCTCTCTCGGACCGCGCAACACGTTGGTTACGGGAGGCTCCTGTATGCTCCTCGTCTCGTACGCTTTCTCCGAAAAGACGAATATAGTCTCCGCACCGTCCACGACCAGTACGATATCTCCGCAAGCCACTATCTCCGCGGCCTTATCCACGCTATCGCAAGTCTGCATGGGCGTAGTAAGCGAAGTATGTTGATTGAGCACGTCGGCATACTTGTCGTCGGGCAAGCTCTCTATCTTCTTGAGCGGACGCAAAATACTGTTCTCGAAGCTGAGCTTGTCCACAAAGCCGTCTATATAGAATATAGCCGAGCTCTTACCCGCTATGAGAAAATCCATGCGCAGCAGGTCGGTATCTTTGGAAAAGATGCCTTGTATACCGTCTGCAATCTTGTCGTAATCTATTGGCATACCTCTGTTATGTGTAAGCGGAGGGCTAATATTCCCCAAGCCGATATTTACGACACGATACGACAATTAACGCGCGGTATGTCCGCCCGCGCTCAACCGCTAATCGTCGCGTCGTCGATTGCGCCCTGCATAATTTACTTTAACCTTAACACTTATAAATGCGTCTTAATCGAAACAAGACGGCTTAATCATCGCTGCAATATTTCACTTGAGCGTAAAATATAAAAATGCAGCGCTCACAACACTCCCATTATCAATACGACAAAGATATACTACGCCGCAAGTCGCAGAGCTACTTTGGCTACGGCATATAATAATCGCATTAATCTGGCAGATATAAATCAGAAAATAAAAATATATCGGATTATAAATTATCCCTTTCCTCTTACTCGCATACGGCGGACATTAAGCTATGCAAATCCAACGGCAGAAATATAGAGCAACTGCCCGTAAATAATTGCAAAATGCAATATGTGAATATATAATATATTTATTATGAAATCATATGAATTGAGAGATAAATATCTTAACTTTTTCGCATCCAAGGGACACGCGATAATTCCGTCGTCCTCCCTTATCCCCGAGAACGATCCTTCCGTGCTCTTCACCACGGCGGGCATGCATCCTCTCGTGCCCTACCTCTTGGGACAGAAACATCCCGCGGGCACTCGTCTTACCGACGTGCAGAAATGCGTGCGCACGGGCGATATCGACGAAGTAGGCGACGCTACGCACTGCACATTCTTCGAAATGCTGGGCAACTGGTCGCTCGGAGATTACTTTAAGAAAGAATCCATAACTTTCTCATTCGAATTCCTGACCGAAGTACTGGGAATACCCGTAGAAAAACTTGCCGTAACGGTATTCGAGGGCGACGAGGACGCGCCACGCGACGAAGTGGCTGCAAGCGTATGGGAGAGCTTGGGAATACCCAAGGACCGCATATTCTATCTGCCTAAGAAGCATAATTGGTGGATAGCGTCCACCACGGGACCGTGCGGCGGCGATACGGAGATATTCGTCGACACGGGCAAAGTTGTGGAAGGCAACCCCTCTCCCGCAGACGACGGCGGAAAGTGGGTGGAGATATGGAACAACGTCTTTATGGAGTTCTACCGCCACCCCGACGGCAGCTACACTCCCCTATCGCAAAAGAATGTGGACACGGGCATGGGATTGGAGCGTACGCTGTGCATGCTCAACGGCTATAAGTCGGTATACGAGACAGACCTGTTCAGCGATATAATTGCCAGACTGGAAGCGCTCAGCGGTAAGAAATACGGCTCTCAAGAGTCCGTAACCAAGGCTATGCGCATAATCGCAGACCACATGCGCACGGCTACGTTCATGATAGGCGACGAAAAGGGCGTAACGCCTTCCAACGTCGACCAAGGCTATGTGCTGCGCAGATTGCTGCGCCGCGCCGTACGCTACGCCCGCACAATCGACCTCGACAGCACGCTGCTCACAGACATCGCCAAGATGTACATCGATAAGTACAAGGACGTCTATCCCGAGCTTGCGGCTAATTCCGAGCATATTGTAAGCGAAATCGCCAAGGAGGAAGAAAAGTTCTCCAAGACATTGGGCAACGGCATCAAGGAGATGGAAAAAGTGCTCAAGTGGGTGCAGGGCGACACGCTTAACGGCAAGACTGCGTTCAGACTGTACGACACATTCGGCTTCCCCATAGAGATGACTGTGGAGATAGCTGCCGAGCGCGGCTATAAGGTAGATATCGACGGATACAATACCGCCTTCGAAGAGCATCAGAAGAAGTCGCAGGCGGGCGCGGAGCAAAAGTTTAAGGGCGGACTTGCCGACACGGGCGAGCGCACCGTTTATCTGCACACCGCAACGCACCTGCTGCTCGCTTCGCTCAAGAAGGTGCTCGGCAGAGACGACATATATCAAAAGGGCAGCAATATCACCGCGGAAAGACTGCGCTTCGACTTCAACTTCGAGCGCCCTTTGACCGACGGGGAAAAGAAAGCGGTAGAAGACGCCGTCAACGAGGTAATCGCTAAAGATATCCCCGTCACATGCCGCGAAATGACCATCGAGCAAGCGCGCGAAGAGGGAGCGACCGGCGTATTCGGCTCCAAGTACGGCGAAGTAGTCAAAGTATATACCATCGGAGATTACTCCAAGGAGATATGCGGAGGACCTCACGCCGAGCATACGGGACAGCTCAAGCGCTTTACTCTGCTCAAAGAGGGCTCTTCGTCGGCGGGCGTAAGGCGCATACGCGCAACTATCGACGACTGATGCGCTTAAATAAACTGATTTAATCAAGACGCGGACGGAGCAATCCGTCCGCTGTTTTTTGAAATTAAAATTTAATGTTTTTTTTACAATATTTTTGAATTTTGTACAAAATAAATTGACTTTATTTGACGTAACGTATATACTTTAAGCAGATAAGCGAAAAACTGTCGGTTTCTCATTCCTGTAACGGAGGTAAAAAATATTGAATTGACCTAATTGCGGAGCGGCTCCGCATCGTTTATTATACCGATTTTTCGGTTTTAACAAGCTTTATCATTGACCGAGGTATCACAATACAGCGGTTGTTTTCGGCTCAGCCAGCGCAGAAACAATAAAAATATATAAATACTCCCAAGGTTATGCGGTGCCGTCAGCCGCTCTCCTCTCATATCTGTTTTGTCTGCGTCGAAACAATGATAATCCGGTGACGGCGTCTGCCGTCGCCCTTTACCAAAGACAAAGCTCCGACCGCAAGGTCGGAGCAAATTATTAAAAAAAGTTTAATTATATTAAGCTATCGATATTACCCTCGATACGCTCTGCCGTCAGCAGTAAAATAATACTCGAAAAATAATAAGCGGTAATTACACTGTTAAATTAATTCAGTTTAATTTAATAAATCGTCAATCAAAATATACCGACACACAATTGCAAGGGTAAGCAGATTTTTTTATATTTTTCGGATTAAACACAATAAAAAACTTTATCCGAATAACTTTTAGAATTTGTTAAAAAAACTTTACACAACCAATAATAAGCAATACATTGACATTGATTGCCGCGTATGGATATAATGTGAGTGACAGCTGAATAAGAGGGAGTAGAAAGCGTTGCTTTAAGCAGCGTGCGCTATCCGTCAATACGGTATTGTTAATACTCGGTGACGCTTAAATTTCGAGACTTTTACCCAATAGAGGTAGAAGTCTTATTTTTTTTGGAGGGATTATGACTGCCTACGTGTTGTTACTGATTGTGGGAATGGGTCTGCTCGTAAAGGGCGCGGACCTGTTCGTTAGCGGAGCGAGCAATATAGCCAAAGCTCTTAAGATACCGCCGCTTGTAATCGGATTGACGCTCGTATCTATGGGCACGAGCGCGCCCGAAGCGTCGGTAAGCATTAACGGCGCAATCAATTCCGCAGCCGACCTAAGCGTAGGCAATATAGTGGGCTCCAATATATTTAACACCTTATTTATCCTGGGACTAAGCGCGCTTATTGCTCCGATAAAGATTGATGACGAAGTCAAGAAGGCTGATATCCCCTTCATGCTTATAGCCTATATGCTGATACCCCTATTGACGCTCGTAATTACGCCCATGCGATTGAGCGCCTTGGAGGCAGTTATATTGACGGCGGCGTTCGTCCTATACACAGCCGCGCTGATTATACGGACTAAAGCCACGAAAAAACGTGCCTCTACAACGACAGGCTGCGCCCGGTCTGCAAGTACAGAGCGTCTTAAGCCCCGAGCATTACTTGCAAGCGCGCTGTACTCCGTCGTGGGGCTTAGCGGCATAATATTGGGCGGCGAGTCTGTGGTGCAGAGCGCGTCGGAGATAGCAATCGACTTAGGCATGAGCAAGTCGCTCGTAGGGCTTACCATCGTCGCCGTAGGCACTTCCCTGCCCGAGCTCATGACCAGCGTAGTCGCCGCCGTCAAAAAAGAAAACGACATCGCCATAGGCAATGTAATCGGCTCGAATATATTTAATGTCTTGTTTATACTCGGCGTGTCCGCAACAATTAAGGAAGTGAGTTTAAGTCAAAGCGCGATCTTGGATATTGCGGTAATGACGGGCTCGGGGATACTGCTTAGCGCGATTGCGCTATCAAGCAAGACAATCAACAGAGCTCACGCCCTGACATTCCTTGCGGCATATGTAGGCTACACCGCGTATATAATCGTGAGGAATTGATATTAATAACCGCTCGAAGCGCGCTACTCTCCGCGGAGAGCAATCACGGGGTCCCTGCGAGAAGCTATATACGAAGGAATAGTGCCCGCAATAATCGTAAGTCCCGCGCTGACCAGTATCATAATAAACGCGTGTAACGGTTGCAGCGTGCAGATACTAATGCCTGCGGTAAGAGTGGCAAGCCCGAGATTGATGGGCACGGATATCAGATAAGCGAGCAATACGCCGAGTATGCCCGACGCCAGTCCTATCATAAGCGACTCGGCTATAAACACGCGCGCGACATCGCTCTTGCGCGCTCCGAGCGAGCGCAGTATACCTATCTCCTTGGTGCGTTCCACTACTGATATGTACGTGATAATGCCTATCATTACCGACGACACCACGAGAGAGACCGACGTAAAGCATATCAACACAATCGACAGTACGTCTACGATATTGCCCATCATAGACGTCATCATAGCCGCCGAGTCGGTATATGTAATGCTCTTAAACTTATTGGCGACATTGTATTCGTCTACTTTTGCAATAACCTCGTTCTTGGTCTCATACGTCATGGTATAGATATTGACGTTGACGGGTACGCTGTTGCCGCCGAGAGCCGCCATATATAAGCTGTGTATGGGATAAAGTCCGCTGTAGAAGTCCGTGATAATCTCCATTACTTCGGGGTCGTAAATGCTCGTAAAGCCCGACGCCTTATCCATGACGTAATTGAGTATGCCCGAATAGAGCTTGTCGCCCGTAATTACGTCTCTGTCTTTAGACTCTGCCTGGTCGCGCACTATAGCAGAATCCGCTTCCTTATCTTGAACATAGCTCATTAGCGAAGAATGGTATGCTATACCGTTGCTCATAGCGGTAATCATACTGCCCTTCTTAGGTCTTGCCACGCCCACTATCTTAAGGTCAACGACGTCCTCGGAGCCTGTAGTATTATACAGCGCTTCATACTCGCCGTTGAGATTGTCTACTTCGTGATATCTGCCGTTCGCGCCCTTTACGTACTTACTGTCGTTAAGCACCATCTTAACGGTTATGCCCTTGTCGACAATAGATTGAGCGCCGACATACTTCTCGTACAGTCCGATAGACGCCATAAGTCCGTCGGATACGGTATTGCTGCCCGACACTACCAACACGACTTCTCCCGCGCCTTTAGGCTCGTGACCTGCAAGGAAATCGTAATACTGTCCCGCGACATAGGGCTGGAACGTTACCATATCTGTTATATTGCCGACATCTCCGCCTTGCAGATTGAAGTCGCCGCCGCCCGTAATACCGCCTATGCCTTCCGCAGGATTATAATTGGTGCTGACCTTGGACAGCAGCAGCGGCTTATATCCGTAATCATATATTACGGCGTCGGATAGCGGCTCTATCTCGTCCTTCACGTAGTCGATGAACTGCTTGTCGAGACTGTTGGTCTTGATCATATCGAGCATTACCTTTACGATATTGCTCTGCGCGCCGTGGATAATGTCGTTGTCGGGATAATCCGCCTTGCCGAACATATCCTCTATTGTCACCGCGCCCGTAAGCACGGGGGTAAAGTCTACGCTCACCGAGCTGATGATCATGGGATTGGCGCCCAACATATCCTCGCCCATGGCGTTAATATAGCCGGTAAGTCCGCTGGAGAGCGCAAGCACGAGGCATACGCATATAATGCCTATACTGCCCGCAATAACTGTCATTACATTGCGGCCCGACTTGGATTTAATATTCTGAAAGGACAGTTTGATAGCCGTCCAAAAGCTCATTGAAGTGGACTTGAGCGCCTTCTTCTTATCCTTGTGTTCCCTGCGACGCTTAGCCTTATCTACTCTTTCCTTATTGACCGCAGGCGCGGGAGCAGTCTCCTCCGCTACGGACAGCGTAGCTGCCACGCAATCCCTGCCGCCTGCATCTTCCTCTGTCTCGCTCGCTCCGTCGTAAGGCGCGGAGTCCTCCACTACCTTGCCGTCTTTCATCTTGATGATGCGCGTGCTGTATTGCTCGGCAAGCTCGGGATTATGCGTCACCATTATGACTAGTCTATCCTCGGCTATCTCTTTGAGCAAGTTCATGACGTTAACGCTCGTCACGCTGTCGAGAGCGCCCGTCGGCTCGTCGGCAAGTATAATATCGGGGTTGTTAATCAGCGCCCTCGCAATCGACACTCTCTGCATCTGTCCGCCCGACAGCTGATTGGGACGCTTCTTTGTCTCCTTGCCCAATCCAACCTTTTCAAGAGCGGCGACTGCGCGCTTGCGTCTGTCCTTGGACGACACGCCCGAGAGCGTGAGAGCAAGCTCGACATTGGCGAGTATGGATATCTGAGGAATTAAATTGTAACTTTGGAATATAAAGCCTATGCGCTGATTGCGATACAGATCCCAATCGACCGACTTAAATGTATCTGTCTGCTGTCCATCTACGGACAGCTTGCCAGAAGTATATCTGTCCAGTCCGCCGATAATGTTGAGCAGCGTCGTCTTGCCGCAGCCCGAAGCTCCCAGTACGGACACAAACTCGCTGCGCCTGAACTGCAACGTAATTCCGTCCAATGCGCGCACGCTTCCGTCACCGGACTTATAATCTTTTACGACCTCTTCCAACTTTAGCATTTCGCACCACGACAGACCTTAATTATTTTCATTATACGCCCGCATGTTAAAAATTGTCAATATATGTCTTGCTTCCTATTATTGGCAACAATGCATATTTTACACAATATTTAATTTGAGCTTTGATATAACTTAGTCCTCGCCGTGTATATCTGCTTCATTGACGTCGACATTATCAGCCGCGCGCTTAGACGGCAATCTGGTCACAATTACTGCGGCAAGGATAACGCATATCAGAGTAAGGACGCCTATGGCGCTGATACATATGGCAAACATCTTAATGCTTACCCACTTGCCGCTAACAACGCCGCCCTCTACGAGTTCTCCTGCCTTAACTACGATGCTTGCGCTCAGCTCGCCGTAGCTTACCGTAACAGTGTTGTCGCCCTCGACCAATTCTTCGCCGCCCGTATAGCTGTAGTCGTTACTGCCAAGCTCTGCCCTCTCTCCGTCAGGATATATTCCGTACACCGTCATGCCGTAGCTGTCGAAGCTCTCGCCTATTGCGTAGTTCTTCTTATAGTTGCCGCCTATCTCGATAGATATTATCTTGTACTCGCCCTTGCCCTCGCTATTCACCGCTATTACATAATCGCACACTTCCGAGCATGCCCCGTCTATGGCGTACTTGCCCGTATCTATGCTTATCTTTACGCTGTAGCTGCCCGTCCACTTGGACGTTATCGCATTGCCTGCGCCGTCGGTATACGATACTTCCGCATCCGTAACCGCGTTGCCGCCGCCGTCCGTTATCTTGACTACGGGGTGTTGCACCGCGTCGTTAAATGCGAGACTGCCTCCGCTCGTAAAGGCGTTGCCTTCGCTGTCCGTCCACTCTACAAATACCAGCGTCATGCCCTGTCCCAAGATTATGTCGAATGTAACCGTAGTATTAGACATATCATAGTTGAGATAGTTGGGGTCTGTGCGAGCTATGCTCACGCTGACGCTGTAACCGCTGTGAACCTTGCTCGCGTTAACGTCGCCGCTGTACTCGAAATTAATATTCCCGTTCTCAAAGTTGACTATTGACGCCTTTGGATGATGCGCGTTGCCGTCCGCCACAAACTGCGTGCTGTCCCACATCACCTGCACCGCATACGGCTTTATGTTCCACTTGATATCTATGTAGTCCTCCGCTCTGCCGTCGTCCCACTCGTAGTTATTGTCGGCAAGCCTTATCCTTACTGTGTAGTCCGTTGCGCTTACATTGCGCTGTACCGCATTGCTCGTATTGACGTAGCTGCCGTCGTAGTCGGAGATATACTGCGTCACGTCTATGTCGCTGCCGTTGTACACTATCTTATCCCTATCCGCGCTGCTTAAACTTAGCGTCTTGACCTGCATCTTGTTTATCTTATACGTCATCGTATCGTCGCTTATGCTATAGCCCGCATCGGGTTGTCCCGTTGAGTCCACAATACTTACCGTAACCGTATACTCTTCCGCATCGGTAGGGTTGTTCTCGCTCCTGCCGCTCGAGGTCACTATATTGTAATGTATCACTCCAGACGGTACGGGCACTCTTTCCGTATTGCCCGCGCCCGTGTAAAACTCCGCTACGGGCTTGATTACATTGCCGTTATACGTATGCGCCAAGGCAAACGCTCCGCCTATTCCGTCGCTCCACTTTACCGTTACGCTTACCGTCTTATTGCCGTAGTCCACTACCAAGCTCTCAAGAGAGGCAAAAGCGCCCGTTATTCCGCTCGCAGTATCTTCCTCTATCGCGCTATATCTATAGACATACGTGCCCCTCATGGGCTTATACGCGACGTTGACGGTATCCCACAGCGGAGATGTCGACGCCCTGTATTCCATATCCGCGGTAGGAGCGTTGCCGTTGAGATAACTCTCCGTAGCTATGTCGTACTCTATCACGGGCTTAGCCGGTCTTGCGGGTATATTCAACACCGTCTCGTCCGACTTGAATATGCCGACGTCCGCCGCATACCACGCCCTCAAAGTCTTAGCCGCCGTGTCGGGATTGAGGTCTATCAAGTTGCCGTTGCCTCTCTGCTCGCTGCCGCCCGAGATTATGTACCTTATATTGGAATTGGCGGGCTGCGCCGTCTTCTCCGTCTTGTAATTGATACTGAACGCAGGCGCATCTTTCCTCGCAGGTATAGTCAACTCTACTATCTTGCTGCTGAACGCCGTAGACGTTGCGTCCTTATAATAGTACACTTTATACTCTTGATTGCCCTGCGCCTCTATATAGCCGAGCTGGTCCAAATGCAGCGTGGTGGAAGTAATTAGCTGATTATATCCGCCGCTCGGACTGCTCTTGCTCACAATGTAGCTGTAGCCGCCGTCTATAAACAGCGTCTCTTGCACGTAATCTATCTTGAACTCGTCGGCTTCCTGCCGCTCGGGTATTATAAGGCTGTACTCGCCGCTGTCGTCTATGTAGTCCGTATACGCCGCAGGCACCTTGTATCTGAAGTTGACCGCGTCGCCCGTCATGATACTTTCGGGTATCTTCATGCCCACTATGGGCTGCCAATTGCCGCTGCTATCCTTGTACTCCAGCCACGGCAATCTATTCTGTCCGTTGACCGTGGGGTTGGTAGGGATTAGCTCTTCCTTCTCGTAATCGATATTGAGTATAGGCGCAAGCTGCGTCGCCTTAGCGACCGTATATGTATACTCCAAAGTATTGGCAAGCGGCATGATATAGTTTTGACTGAGCAGCGCCGCCGCTCCGCTCGCCGTGTTATTAGTCACTATATCCGCCTTTATCCTATGCGCTCCCGCCACATCCAACTTGATATTGCTTGCGCTGCCGTCATAGGTGAGCTGTACGTCTAAGTTATCTATAGTCACTCCGCCGCCTATCACGGGCTTATACCTCTGCAAGTCCGCAAGCAACGTACTTCGCCACACGTAAGAGCTCGACATCCCCGACCACGTCAAAGTAAGTTGCCTCGGCTTAATCTTCCACTCTATCTCTTGCGCTACATTGCCCGCTGCCGTAGTCCAACCGCCAGAGCCGTTATCTATAGCCCACTTGTACGGAGATGTCAAAGTTGCCTTAGCCTTATATGTGTCGGCATTGACGCCGCTAAGCTGCGTTGATTGATCCAATATCATAGCGGGATAATACAATCCCTTATCGTTAAGCATTGCCTGCAAGCTATGCGTTGTTCCGTCGTAGTCCACACTAATTGCACTCGGAACCGAATATACCGCAGCATTGTCCGCTGCGCTGAGATTCAAGTGCAACGCAGGACGGACAGCATAGCTGATCGTAACAGCGCGATTGCTATAAGCGTTGCCTGCCTCTGATAAATAATACACGCCATTGGCATTATAATAGTTGCCGGAACGTAACCATGTAATTTGACTGTTTGAGCGTTGATTATCAGACAGTGACCAAATGCCGCTGACCGAACTATTATATCCCGTCTCCGTAATGGACGGCAGCCATATATAATCATCCTTCCATGCGTCATAGCCGGACTTAGCGGGTACTAAGCTCATATTAATGCCGTTACTGCCGTTATACCAGCTAATCGTACCGCTCGGCGTGCCGTATGCATCATTAGGCAATGTATACCCTATGTCGCCAATTGGTTTACCTGCGGTGTTGTTCTGATCGCTCTGGTATGCCATTGCCGACGGCTTCACTATAAAGCCCGTGAGCGAATCGGTTACCGTCGGCATTGTGAACTTGGCATACTTATGCGAAGCACTCTGCGAAGAAGGCGTAAGAGCTGTCGCGTCCTTGGTAGCTACGTAATCGCTGCCGATATTGAGGGCTTGCGATCTTACATAGCTCGTCCCGTATACGTTGGATAGATAATTGCCAGTCGTCTCGGGTCCGAACCATTGATTCCAAATATGCGTCGTACTCTCAGATGCCTGCCATAAAGTAGTTATAATGTTGCCCGATGTGTCCTTAGTAAGGTGTGTAACATTCCACTCTATGCCTCCAAGCATTACTACTACATCCTTGCCGCCGTTAGCAGTGCGGATATCCTCTGCCGTTAGCTGTGCCGTGCCGGATAACGTCGCGTTAATATCGGCAAGACTTGCATCCTCTACGCCTGTAAGCGCAGTATACAACTCGCCTAAAACTTTACTGGAAAAATGCTTGGTTTTATTTTTAGAATCCTCACCCTTGTATATTTCGCCTATCTTTACAACCGTTCCGTTAGTGCTTGATGTGTTTATTGCATAAGTCGCTCTGTCTATATTTATAAAATAAACGCTACAGCAAAGCAACACAGCAACAATAAAAGCCACTGTCAATACCGCAAATTTGTTCTTGCCTACAACCATTTTTATTACCCGAAAAACGCATTATTTTTCGTCCTTAGCAGGTGGACCTATTATTGTAATAGGTCCACCTTAACCGCTATAAAAATAGATTTTTATCGCATAATTAGAAGTATATGTACTACGATAGTAGCGAAAAAAGGTATTATATGTTGCGAATACGGCTTAAAAGTATTATAATATAGTAAATATTAAGGACCTATTACAATAATAGGTCTATCTTTTTATACTGTAGGATACTTGTATATGGGTTATTGATTATCGACGTACAAGCATTGCTTTTACAACCTCGATTGCAACATCTCTCGGTTTATCTGCCGTAGCATATTCCGCATAGCACTCCGCGATAAATTCGCCTATATTACAGGACGCGTATGTGCTTACGCTATACATATTGTCATTATATAACTTGTCAATTATCTCGCTGCTACTAAGATTTAATACGCAATCTATCGCGTGTCCCACTTCGTGCGCGATTGCCTGCCTTATACCTCCCGAGCCTGCGCTTATCCAGCCCTTTGCTATGCTCTCTTTAAGTCTTGCCTCGTAGCCCGTTATATCCTGTGTTACTTTCCTCGATATATAAATGCCGCGATACTCGGATATAATCTTACTTGCGATATCGCTCCCTTCCGCGCTCGGCAGATAGCACATACCCGCTACATTATCCAAGCCGATTGATTTTATAATACTATCCCCGTCCGCTCCCGCTCTGTTTAACTCCGCCTTGCAGATGCGTATCATATTATCTATTACGCCTACGCAGCTTATTGCTCTCTTTACCTTCGGTATCTCCTTCGCCGCTTTGCTTACAGTCTCTATTATTGCTTTTACCGTATAATCGTCCCTGTCTATATCAAAATAATCTACTACAGTATATCCCGAGCATATGCGTAATCTGCCCGTATCTTCCGATGTGCGCACTTAATAATCTTTCCTTAGAGTGTCTTTACTGATTTGTCTTAATTACTCGATGTCTTAATCCGTAGTAGAAATGCTCGATTATTTAATCTGTCGTAAATGCGTTAAATCTTAATCGCTTGTATAAGTAAAGTCTTATTAAAGTTATTATATATTATAGTAATCGATTAACAAAATCACTTGCCTGCAATAGACGATTTTTACCTATATTACAGGCTTAGCTTGCTATAAAAGCGATAAGTATTAAAATGTATACGAAATAATACCGCTTGGCAGACCATCGTTTGCTTACAACGCTTCGCATAAAAAAGAATAGATAAATAATTAACTCAATCGATATAAATTGTCCTATCAAAAAGTTACGGCGCGGATTACTCCGCGCCCGAGCTTAGTCTTAAATATATCTGCTTTCTTAATATTATAATTTATTAATGTTACGACAACGGCGTCACAGTAAAGCCACGCGTCAATTGCTCGCAGTCAATCTATAAGAGTAATATTCTGTCTTGCCGTCTTCGCTGCGCGCGGCAATCAAGCCGTATCCGCCTCTATACATATGAGATACCGCCTCGTAATGCTTGTTCATAAATATAGCCTTGCCGTTATAGCTGTGGTACATGCTGATACCGCCCGTGACCTCAGTAATTGTATAGCAACTGTCGTACACGGCATACTCGTCTCCGAGCTTTACTGTTTCGCCCTGCTTATTGTAGACGAACATTGCGCCGTCTACCGCGTAATAGATGCGCCTGTCTGTAGGCAGACTTCCGAACAGCTGCTCTCTGCCGAACATGTCGAGCACTTCGTTAAGATTGCTGTCCACATATTTATTCTGCATACGAATATATCCGCTCGAGGTAAAAGCTATATCGGTGCTCCTTATCATGCGGTCGAACTTCTTACCCTTGTAGAATACGACTGCGTCATCGTTGGCTATTACCGTAGTTGCGTCATCGATGCGCGCGATATAAGTTGCGCCTTGCAAGTAATCGTCAAGGTCTACTACTTCCTCGAGCTTGTCGTTGAATACGCACAGCTTGAGCGGCGCGAGATAATCGTCGTCATTTATCTTATAGGCGTACACCATAGCATAGTTGTACTCCGCGAAGATATCGGCAGCCCCGTCATAGACAATGTTACTGCGCATAATGTAGTCGGTATCGAAGCTGTTTAACTTAGACTTCTTAATATCGTAGAGATAGGTGCGGTATATATACTTTACGCCATCGCTCATAAAGTCGTAATCGGCGTCCTCTTCCGTAACTTCCGTTAGTACTTGGAATACAAGTTTATTCTTGAGCGCAACAGATGTTACCGTCGCGTCCTCATGCGCGCCGACGAGCGTACGAGTATTGATATAATCGACGAGCATGTTATCCTTATCATATATATAGATATTATCGCCGCCCGCAACTTCCTCGATATAGTAATCGCCTATGCAAAAATCCGCGAACGTCTTCCCCGCTCCGGCATAGTAGGGCTCGCCATTGGCGCTTACCTTGAGCACGCGTCCGTCGGAGAATGCCACCTCGGAATTCCTTACCGTATACTGTCCCTGCTCCGCCCTTGCGATAAATCCGTTCTTACCGTAGAAAGAAGTGCTGCCGTCTTCTTCCGTTATGCCGTACAGTCCAGCAAACACCGAAGTTATCTGCCTGACCGAGCTTGCGACGACGCGATTGGTATCTATATTGTATAATACATAATAATTGCCGCTGCGCGCGGTGACGAAGCCGTCTGCGGTTACTGCGCAGTCCGTGCAGTCTGCAAGTCCGTCGGCAGAATTGGACGTAAACGTATAATCAGTCCCAAACTTATAACCGTCTGCAAAGATATCGGTTATCTTAGCCCTCTCGCTGCATGCCGTAAGAGACAACGCAAGCGTGACCGCTACTATAATTACGGCTACGGATACTAAAAGTTTCTTACTCTTCATTTTGTACTCTCCCTATTCTTCTCGCGTAAATTATAGCACACATTGCGCCTTAACGGAAGTCCTGACCGCATTAATTGTCGAAATTTGTAGCCTACATTAATACAATTAATAACGCCGCCCTATCAAGAGCGGCATTATCGACTGCTTATATGTCTTACGGCTAATCCTGCGACTTGTCGTCGCTATCTTGCTTGCGCTCGTTGGATTTCGCTTTGGGCACAAGCACATAGCCCTCGCCGATTATCTTGACGCGCCTAATCAGCACGGCAAAGAATATGACTATAATGAATATTATAAACGTCATTATCGACACCACGATAATAAGGCAGATAAGCAACTTCTTGTACCAATCGCCGTCTATCGCGCTGCCGGAGGCGTTGCCGTCTCTATCCGTATATTCAAACTCGTGCGACGTGCTCACGCTTGCATCTGGCAATACGTTGCCGCTTGCGTCTACAAACTCGAAGTTAGCCGCATACTCGGGCTTCAATGTCGCCTTGACGCTGTACGTCTTACCTGCTACCATATCGGACGCGCTTACGGTATTGCCGTCCTCGTCCGTATAGGTGTAGTTAAATGCGTCGTTGCTTAGGCAATCGGCTAAGCTCTCGGGTACGGATATGGTAGGCAGTCCTGCGCCGCTCGTCCACTGCGAAGGCAGTTGCGCCTTGGATATCTTAACCGTGAGCTCGAGGTCGTCGGTAGACGTTGTGCCGTCGCCGTTATCCCAGCAGTATAAGCCGCTTGTAAAGCGTATCTTAATCTTGTACTCGCCTGCATTTGTCTCGCCCGTCTTAGACGTGCCGTCCGCGTCCTCGTAGACTATCTCCATATACTCGGCGTTAAAGCCCGTCAAGCCGAACAGCTCCGCAAGCGTTGCCGCGTCGAATGTGCGTTCGCTGCCGTTGTAATACACTACTTTGCTGCCGTCGGTGGGCAATGTGGGCTTGGCTACGGGCGTCTGCTCCGTGCCGGGGTTCAACGACATCATAAACCTATAGCGATAATCGCCGTCTACTTCCGCATTGACAGCGTACTTATCCTTGACGCATACTTCGCGGTAATAATAGCCGCCCGCTTCCATATCGCTCGTTGTGAGTACGTTGCCGTCCTCGTCGGTGTAGCGGTAATCGTAGTAAGACGGCAGTGCCCCGTCTACTACGGAATACTCGTCGTTGTCTATCCAGCCCTCTACAATGAACTTATCTTTGGCTACGC
>CAJTXS010000018.1 GCA_910583735.1 uncultured Christensenella sp.
ACGCGTTTCCCCTCGTTAGCTCCCCTCCGTAAAATGCTTCCGCATTTTCAAGGTAACGCTTGCAAAAAGCGTGGTTTTCGTTCGCTGTCCCTGTGGGGAAGTCGGTCGGCTCGCCCTGTTACTGCGCGAAGATATTTAATCCAAACAAAATTTATAAATCGAGGTGTAAGCAATATATATAAAATTGACTGTATATAGATTGGCATAAGACAAAATTATTATTATCTTATCATTAAACAACATAATTAATATTTTAATCGATATATTACATTATTAAGGCTGTGATATTGCAATTAATATAGCGAATTGCTGCGGTAAAAAAGTTGGCAGTAAATCTTGGAAATAGCCAAATCGCGGTGTACAATATAGATGTGCTCCTCTTGCCGCGGCGCTTTTTTATTCCGATACATCGATTAGTCGGCATAAGTAATCTTGCGCGAATAATGCGCAAGGCTTTGCTATACCTCAATCGATATACGACCGCATATGATAAGTCGTTTCACTTAATGATGCCGCTGTCCTTTGACATACAGTCAATATCTCCGATTACCTCGACTATGCTTTCGTCGAAGCACACTGTCTTGTTGTAATTGCAAGGTCTGCCCTGCGGCTCGTATTTATTGATGCGCAAGATGCGCGCGCCGTCCACTCTGTGCGTGATGTGCTCTATTACGTATCTTGCGTTAAACTTGCCAAACTCGGGCGTAGCTCTCTCGCCGAGCTCGATAAACAGCAGCTTATGCTTCTTGGCTTTACGGATAAAGGAATAATATCTGTCGTACTCTTCCTTATACTCATAACTCTCTACAAAGTAATCGTTGTAAATATCCACATTGAGCGTCATGTCTCCGCCGCACACAGGGCACATCGGTATCAGCTCCGTAGGCATAATTTTGACAACGCCGCTCTCGCACATCGTCTTACAAAGGTCATCGAAAGGATAGACGACGTTATGGCAACCGCGCAAGCATTGCAACTTATCCGCCCTGCCCCTGCAAGAAAACAAGTCCGAGTCCGTAAAGCCTGCGCGACGGGCAAGATTGTCCACACCCGACGATATGATAAAATGCGGTCTGCCGCCGATAATATTAAGCAACTTACGATAGATATCGAGAGGACGCTCCTCATACAGATTAAAGTGAGCAAAACGCGACATAAAAGCCCAACGCCTCTGCTGCGAATATGGAAGACGAAATCCGTCGTACATATCCACAAACAGACTTTCGTCGGTGAGATCGCCCATCGCGCTATAAAGTCTGTCGCCGTAGACGCGAGCGCCGAGCTCGTATGACAGACCCGCGCCGAGAGCAATAACGAAATACTCCGCATCTGCGATTAATGATGCGGCATTAAGGAGCCTTTGCATATAATTTTTCATGGGTGATTGCGGGCGTATACTTGCGCCCTTTATCCTCCGATGTATATTGCTTACTATCTCAACAGAGATCGTCAAGCCTTGCTTTACGTAATTCTTCCCTCTTTAAGGCGCACTGTCTCTCCCGCTCTCTTATGCGGTCTGCTATCGCGTCAATTTCCCTGTCGCCGCTGATATAGTCATGATGCGTGCGTTTTACAGAGCTTGCCGCTACTAAAAGCGCAAAGGTACAGTAGTGCGACATAGCCGCCCTAAGATACAATTTGCCGTTAATATGGGTATCGGTTAATGACGATAGCATAGATAACTCCGTCCTTGTTATAATTATACGACAATCGTAGCATAAATGGAAATAAAATGAGCGTTATTTTTGTAAAAAAATCAAAATTGTACAAATATACCTGTCTTTCGACATGCTTCTACCTACATAAATCATATAACCCCGCCGTGATGCGACACATAATAAACGGAGACGACTAATATATCATAGGTTAACTGTTTTTAACTCCGCGGTTATCGCGAGAGGGGCTACAAAAAGAACGACGCGGAATAAATCCGCGCCGTTCCTATATATAAGTACTCCCATACTTATTCTTTGTAAGAACGCTTCTTAACGTAATGAGCTTTAATCAATCCGCGCTGCATGAGTTCTTCGTCCGTCTCATAGGGAAGCTCGGCATAATCCACATGCTCCTGTACTCCCTTGACGCAACCTGTAGGCTTCATTACCATGGCAATCAGCTCCTTGGCATAAGCCAATCTGCGATTATTCTTAATACGGTACATGCAGCTTGCATCCTCATTGGCTACAACATCCGATACATCTTCTACCTTATACTTAGTATCCTCGAAATCCGCAGCATTGAGCGGCAGATACAGGCACAGAGTCTTGCCCCTTATGCCCAATCTTGCGACGCAATCGCGGTGACATCTGAATGTCTCGCGGTTCCAACTCATGCGACCGTGCACCTTTTCGTAGGTGTACAACTCATTCTTGAGTTCGGAATAATAAGACTTGGCTACGTCGTTGCTCTGTATAAGCTTGGCCGTAAAGCTGCGGTCGTAACGCAATTCGTATTCTTGTCCGTCCATAGGAGGAAGCGGCATAATGAAAGGCTTACGAGGCTTGGGAGGGCTCTCCCTCTTCTCTGGCTTAGGCACTCTCTTGAGTACGGGCTCCTCTTCTGCAACATGCTCCTCGGCTACGGGCTCAACCTCTGCCGCAACGGGAGCGGGCTCTTCTACTGCGGGCTCGGGCTCTTCGGCGACAACGGGCTCTTCGACAGTAGTATACTCTACGATATTGTCGTCGTAAGGCTCGCGGTACTGCGTATCGATATCCTCGATGGGATCATGATACTCTACATCCACAAGGTCTGCCGCGACCGCTGCCGCATATGCGTTCCAATCGTAAGGAGCGCTCTCGCTCTCCTGCTCGCTCTCGATAGGCTCGTCCTCGACAACGGCAGACAGCGGAGACACTTCGTCCGCGTCGACGGGTATCTCTTCCTCGGTGACAGGCTCTACCGTATCAGACTGCTCTACCACCGCACCCGTAGGTAAGATATAGTAATTAGCCGTAGGCTGCTGAGCAGCGTCAACCTTATTATCCGTATTGGCGGCGGTATCAGCGATATCTTCTTCCTCGTCCTTTTCCTGCTCCGGCTCGAGCAATGCGGTATCTTGCATCATATCCTGCCCTTGCTCTTCCTCGGGCGGGAACTCGTCATCCATCATTTCGGGATCGCCTGCTGCGGCGTCGGCAAGCTCTGCCACCAACTCCTCGTCCTCTTCACGATAATTCTTAAGACGGATAATCGTGTACACCAGCATCATCAGCAAGATGGCAGCCAGCGCCGTGGACAGTACGCTGAGACCGAATACGCCCAGCTCGAGGGTAGGCAAAGAGAAAGCCGATATCAAAGACCTGAACGGCATTACGCTCCCCATTGCGAAAATAGCGTTCATCATTAAGAGAATCCTCCTCTCTTCGTTAACTATTATAGATTATACTAAATCCGATTGCCCTTTGCAACCGAAATATTATAATTGACAGTTTTTTACAAGTTTTAAGTCTGAAACTTACCGCTAATAATCGCGTATTCCCTTATATTATAAAGTTATGATTGCGCTACTGCCGATTATTATATATTAATCTGAATTATAATGCGCGCGCTATACAATAGCGGTTGATTCTCGACAATTCCTAATCGTTTACTCGGGGAAATCCTTGAGTAAGTCGTCTTCGGTAAGAGGGCGAATGACCCTGCACGGGACGCCCGCGGCTATCACGCCCGCCGGAATATCGCGCGTTACTACGCTGCCCGCGCCTATTACCGAACCCGCGCCGATAGTGACGCCACCCTGCACCGTAACGCAGCTTGCCAACCATACGCCGTCGCCTATGACGATGGGCTTAGCATATTCGTAATCGTACATACTGCCGTCCGCTCTCGCGCGCAACCTGCGCTGCTCGATTAGCAAGGGATGCACGGGCGTAGCAATCGTCACATTGGGACCGAACATGACGTCGTCGCCTATAGTGACGGGCGCGCCGTCCAAAATCACGGCGTTGAAATTGGCAAAGAAGTTATTGCCTACCTTGGTATTGCAACCGTAGTCGAAACTGATTGACGGCTCCATCATAGCTTCGCCTCCTACCGCGCCGAGCAGTTGCGACAGAATCTCGGTCCTGCCCTTCTCGTCGCCGCAATCGGACGAATTGTACGCCGCGCACAGCCTGCGGGCGCGCATCCTCATAGCAGTCAGCTCCTCGTCCGAGGGATCGTATAGCTTGCCGGCTATCATCTTGTCGTATTCGCTCATGTCCCACCTCTGCAATTTAATACAATATTATTATAGCAGAGTATGAGACGGGGCGCAATACCGAGCTGAAATCAATCGATTAAATAAATCGTTATAACAGTAGTTATATATCGATGATATTGCCGTCTCGGAAGCGCGAACTGTCAAAAAAAATCAAGCTAAAGCATTTCTAAGCTATACGCAGTAATCTCTATCTTATAAACTCAATGCGTAAATATCTCAAATTATAAAAAACTCGATACGTATCGAAAACTATCTATCATATGTTCATTTGCTTAATACTTAATTCTCAAACTCGATATTTAATCCTTTAAAACATAAAGAAGACTGTTTGAAATATAAATTGGCTGCATATAGACAAAATCGGCAGACGCAATAATGCATCTGCCGATTTTGGCGCCCTCAATAGGACTCGAACCTATGACACTGCGGTTAACAGCCGCATGCTCTACCGACTGAGCTATAAGGGCAAAGATAATTTACGTATCTATGCAATCCGTGGATTGCGAATATTATCTTATAATAAAAGATGTGCTTTGTCAAGCGTTTTTTTAATAATATCGAGCGATGATATCAATCAATCTTACCGTCGTCTTTCGGCTTGCGCTCCGAATGCGCTTCCTTAATAAGTATACTGCGCGCCTTGACGAAATATACCGAGCAGGTAATAGCAACAGTAGACATCATAAATATACCGAACAGCTCCACTATACCTATCTTGGTATACAGATCGTAATTCTGTCCCGCGGTAGTATAGGCGAACCTCAATCCCATCATCCAAGATATCGCCATACCGAAGCACCCTATCACTACGGCTATCATACATATGCCGATAGCGTTGCGCCGCAGAGCGATGAAGCGGGAGCGATTGCCGTCGTTGACATTGCGGGATATAAAGGATACGTCGGGCTTGAACATCAAAAAAAGCATAAAGGCAAGCGCGAGCGTACACAGCGCGTAAGCCCAGTAATGAGCCTTGCCGCCGCTCAAATCTCTGTCCTGCCCCGTAGCCTCGAGAGTAACCCACGTAATGAAATAGGCAACATATATCGCTATTGCGATAACCGTCGCTATCTTATGCCTCAAGTCAAGTCTGCGCTTCATACGGTTAATTATAGACCAACGACGCCGCGCTGTCAATAACAAGAGACTGCGGATGAACTATATAATCAGCCCAAGCAAACGCCTACAAGCGTATAGTCGGCGCCCGCAACCGTGATATAGGGCGCAGTGGATAGGTCGACTTGAGCGTTGCCTATAAAAGATGCGCCGCTCTTGATAATGTATGCCGAGTCGCCTGCAACCGCGTAGGTATACGAGGCGAAGCCGGCGATACCCTTGACGCTGTCGATTTGCTCTGCATTGACTATAGATGCGCCGCAAACGAGCTCGGCGCCGTCGATGTCGTCGATATTGCCGCAGTATGTATCGGATGCGTTAAACACGTATGCTACCGAGCTGCCCTCGAATGCCTTGGCTCCGATAAATGCTACGCTCTTGCCGATATATACGGTACGCAAAGACGACGCGCCGTTAAAGGCGGCGTTACGTATACCCGCAACGGAATCGGGAAGCAGTATGCCCTCTATCGCGGTATTGGCAAACGCCATATAACCGATACTCTTGCACTGCGAGCCCTGCTCGAATACTACGCTCTTAACGCTGCCATTGCCCTCAAACGCATAGTCCTCTATGCGCCTGACGCCGCGAGGTATTACCACGGAAACAGCGGAAATCCCCCTTGCGAGCGACTCACCGAAGCCTGTGACGACGCAGCCGCCGAGTTGCTCCGGAAGCGCAAGAGTATAATCTGTATCGACAGTATTGACAACAGATGTGATATACGCCTCGCTGCCGTATGTTACGTACCCTATGACGGTGTTGCCGTCGGTATGGCTTAAGTTGTTATGACCGTAGACGACCTCGTTGCCGCACTCCCAGCCCTCGACCCAGCCGCGAGACTCTTCCGCAGCGTCGCAATACACCTTGGCGTTGCAGCCGAGCAACACGCCGCTGCCTATCTCCGATACGCTTGCGGGTACGGTGAGCGACGTAATGCCGCTGCCCGCGAACGCGCCTGCCGCAATGCCGCCTACAGCGATACCGTCGATGTGTCCGGGGATGACAACGTCGCTGCCGCGCGCCTTATCCTTAAGATAGCCGCTTACGGTAAAAGTGCTGTAGCCGTAGCTGTCGTACTCCTTAATCAAAAGATAGTCGTATACGCCGTAATAGGCGTTGCCGCCGTCCTTGTTCCACACGCTGCTCCAGCCCCCGTCCGCTATATAGCCGTCAACGGCGCTCTTCTGCTCCACAAGATAGATGTCGAGCACCTTGCAGTCGGAGAAAGCGTATTCGCCTACGGAAGCGACGGTCATAGCTATAGCTATGCTGTCGAGCGCGGAGCAACCTCTGAAAGCGCAAGCTCCGATAGAGGTCAGCGAGCCGTCCTTGCCGAAATCGAAGGAGGAAAGGCTCTTGCAAAACGCAAAGGAGTAATCGCCGAGTTCCTTGAGCTCAGACCCGCTCTCCACTGCGACGGACCTAAGCGACGAGCAATGCTTGAACGCGCTCTCGCCTATCTTGGTAACTGTCGAGGGAATTGAGACGGAGACTATGTCCGTCATGGCAAATACGTTATCCGATATCTCTGCGACGTCTGCGGAGACGCTATCCGTCTCGACGCGCGACAGCAGCGAAATATCCTTGATATCGCCCTGCTCGTAAGCTGTTACTTTGAACGCGCCGAGCGCAGAATCGTAAGTGTATGTCACTCCGTCCTTGACAAATGTAGGCGCGTCCGCTCCGCCGCCCTTGTCGCATGCGACAAGCAAGCACGCGCACAGCGCCGCGACTGTGACTATAACCGCAATTATCTTAAGTCTGCTTCTCATAACTTTCCCCGAATAGAAATTATTACAATAATTATACCACGCGGCACAATGGGTGTAAATACAATACCAAGTCAAAATATGGACAATATGAACCAAAAACCGAATATAAAAAGCTATATAATCATTGCTGCGGATAATTGCGATAGCGAAAATCAACATATACCGCCGCTATCTGCATTGCCCGCAATCGGAGCATATACGGCAACCGACAAGACTGTACAGTAAGATATATCTATATGTTACGGACATCTATCGACTGCAATCAGCGCAGCGATATACCCGACAGACAACTCGATAACGCCGTCAAGCCGTCTGCCGCAGGAAAAGAGACAAGCGATATCCGTGCGCGCCGTAAAGCTCTATTATTAAAACGCCGCGCAAAGGCGCGCGACATATAAAATCGCCGCATAAAAATGAAGGCGCGGAAATACCGCGCCTTGGATATGTAAACCTTATCGGATTACTTATTGAAGTATCTGTTGTAGAGTCCGGTGAAGCCTGCGCCGTGGCGAGCCTCGTCCTTAGCCATCTCGTGGACGGTGTCGTGTACCGCGTCGTAACCGAGCTCCTTAGCCAGCTTAGCGGTGGCGAGCTTGCCTGCGCAAGCGCCTGCCTCGGCGTCCATACGCATCTTGAGATTGGTAGCGGTGTCGGAAGTGAGTACGTTGCCGAGCAGCTCTGCGAACTTAGCGGCATGCTCCGCCTCTTCGAAAGCGTATCTCTTATAAGCCTCGGCTATCTCGGGATAGCCCTCTCTGTCCGCCTGACGGGACATTGCAAGATACATACCTACCTCGCTGCACTCGCCGTTGAAGTTGGCGATAAGGTCGTCTACGATGCGCTTATCCAAATCCTTGGCGACGCCTACCTCGTGCTCGCAAGCATAACCCTTGCTCTCTCCCATGCTCTTGAAAGTGGTAGCCTTGCATACGGGGCATACAGCGGGCGCGCTGTCTCCCTCATGAACGTAACCGCATACGGTACATACGAATTTTGCCATAATAATTTTACCTCCGTTGTCTGCGCCTCGATATAAGGCGATTATTGATTAATCGATATGCTTGCTTAGGCACTTATCGCACACCCTCGTAAAGGTGACGCCGCAGCCTATATATCCGCAAGAGTCCTTTTCCTCTTCCAACATGCGCTCAAGCTCCGAAGATATGGGACAGTCGTCCACCGCTCCGCACACCGTGCACACGGCATGAGCGTGGGGCGATACGTCCGCGTCGTAATGCGCGCTGTCGAAGTCGCCGCTGACCTTGACGACATCGCCGCGTCTCACCAACAGGGCGAGATTGCGATACACCGTGCCCTTGCTGATGTTGGGCATCAGCTTGCGGCACTCGTCGTAAATCCACTCGGCGGTAGGATGCGACTTAGTGCCTGCCAGCACGCCGTACACTGTATCTCGCTGAACGGATCTGTTGGTCTTCATGCTCATATTGTAATAGATTGCAATTGCATTGTCAAGCAAAATCAGTAATAATTATCGATTTTGAAACAAAAAGAAAGACGGGATAATCTCCCGTCAATCTCTGAAAGTTGAAATATATGATTAAAAGTCATGTCGCTATCGGCGCTCTTACGCTGACAAAACTGTCTTTCGATAAAAACATGTAATGCAAGAATACATCTTAACTCGCAATCCGATGCGGGGTGCCGCAGCGCATTTATTCCTCACTAAGCCGCGTTATTATTGGCGGTAAGAGCGTTTAGTCTCGCGCTTAACGCTTGAGCGCGAGCCGCCCTGCTCCGATATGCTCTTACTTATCGCGCATAACTATGCCCTCGGTAACGTCGAAGATAAGCTCCTTATCCTCTCCGTCCTCGACATAGGAGACGTAAATATCCTTCTTGCCCAGATAGTAAGCCTGCTTTATCTCCACCTGCTTTCCGTCGACGGCATAGTTGTAGGTCTCCCACTGCTTATCGTCATACCTCGACACGTCGTCGGAGACAAATATCAGATTGCCGAACATCTTATTGACGCGGGCTATCAGCTTGCGCTGCTCCTCGTTCATGCGGATATTGTAGTCCCTAATCAATATGACGTCGGGGTCGTTGACGAACGCCCTGCCGTCGAGCTGTCTGCGGAAGACGGTATTGTTGATGTTGTTGGGAGTGGAGATGCGCTCTCTGTGCATCTTCTTCTCGCCGGAAGTCTCCTTCCAGCGCAGATTCATGTCCGCGCCTACGCGGCAATAATCCACCTTGCCGAACGCAGGCCACATCGGCACGCCGCAACCGAGGACTTCCTTATCCCCTACCAAATCGCGTATGAGCTGCATGCCGTCGCACATAATCTCGCCGCGCGTCTTGTTGTGAGCGGGTATCTGGCAACAGTTGTACAAAAAGTCGAGCTTGACCATGTCGAAGCCCCAATCGTTAAGCACGGTGTCGAATACCTTCTTGAGATAAGCGCGCACGTCGGGATTGTAAATGTCCAGCGCGTAGAAGCCGCCCCAGTTGTAACCGCCGGATACGGGCTTGCCCTTAGCGTCGCGCAGCAGCCAATCGGGGTGCTCAGTCGCAATCTCCGAACGCTTATGCGCGGAAAAAGGCGCAAGCCACAGTCCCGCCTTAATACCCGCGGCGTGCAGCTTATCGGTAATCCTGCGCATACCGCCCTTAAACGAAGGCTTGAGCGACAACCAGTCGCCGACACAGGTCTGATAGCCGTCGTCTATCTGGAAGATATCTATCTTAGAGCCCGAGGCAATGAATGAATCGATATCTCTGTCGATTATCTCCTTGGATATGCCCGTATAGTAGTTATACCACGAAGTATATCCGCATGCGTGCTTGGCGCGGGGCTTGGGAATGTTCATGTCCGCAAACCACTTGTCGAACACCTCGTCGCACTCGCCCGAATACGTCTTGACGTCGAAGAGCACGTACTCGCCCTCCACCGTTATGCCGTCGGTATCCTTGACGAAAGTGATGAGACTCTGCCTTACGTCAAAGTACATGAAAGTATAGCCTGTCCTCTCGTTGAGCGAGCCGAACAGCGTATACTTATCCTTCTGCCTGATGTAGCTGTAGGACACGCCGTGGAAAAATCCCTTATGTCCGTTGTAATGAGCGATGGCGTAATCGCCCGACGCGCGGAAAGGCTTGCCGAAAAACAGCCTGTAGAACTTGCCTATGTAGGGCATCTTCTCGTCGATGGAATACTCGCGCGTATCCGTCCAAGACTGATAGCCGTTGACCATTATGCGACAGTCGGAATCGTAATCCCAACCGCGCTTGAACGTGGCGCTGACAATGCGAAGGGGCTTGTATGCGTCGACGACGACCTTAACGCCGTCCGACTTATCCGCGGTGACAGCTAAATCGTCGTTACTGGTAGCGCCGCTGATACGGCGAATCTGCCCGTCTATCTCATACAATATGTCTATCATCTCTTACCTCACTCCTATCCTCGTACAGGGCACCTTGCCCGAAAAAACATCCGCTATGCGATACTTGGGCGACGCGATATATACCTCGGTGCCGTTCATGACCGGCGCCTTGATATACTCCAGCTTTGCCTTGGCTCCGCCCGCGCCCTTGCGGCTGCTGCCCACGCACGCGCCCTGGCATGCCGTGATATTGTCCACTACCTCGTACATGTCCTTGCCCGATATGTCCCTTATCAGAGTGGACTCGTCGCCCGCCGTGGCGTATATGCCGAGCGTGCTGGTGAATATAATCAGTCTGCGGCACTTGACAAGGCAGGCTATCTGCGAGGCGGTCTCGTCGTTGTCCACGCAATGCACGAGCCGGCTCTCTTCCATGCCGCCCTCGGTGAGCGCGCGTATCTCCAGCTTGACTATCTCGTCGCTGGAGAGGGGGTCGTTGTAATTGACTATAGGCACGGCGCCCTGCGCGGGGCAGCGCAGCAGCATGGACTTGAGCAATTCTCTCTTGGCGTCGTTGTTAAAGTGCTGATGCTCCACAAGCACCTGCCTCACGCCGTAGAGAGGATTGACATACTTGCGGTACTCCTGCATGAGTATCGCCTGACCTTGAGCGGAATAGTCCACCTTGTTTAGCTGGTCGTCGTCGCCGAGCTCGCGTCCCGTGCGACGCACGTAATCAATGCGTCCTATCTCGGTAGCGCCGCTGCTTACCCATATCATGCCCGGCTTAAGCTGCCGAGAGACAAACGCCAATATATTGTAATTGATATCGTTGAAGTCGCGATTGACAAGCGCCATAGAGCCTATCTTGCCTACAACTTCCACGTCGAACTCAGCCATCGATTAAAACCTCCAATACCTTCCTGATCTCTTCCTCATATCCCTGCTCGCAGCTAATAGCGACGCTTGCGCCCAAAGCTGCTTTGATGTTGTCGTATATTGTCGACCTGTCTGCCAGCCGCATGATTAGCGACTTGTCCGAGAGCACGCTCTCGAAGCTCCCTTCCGTCATAAAGACGAGACTGCTCGCCGTAAGTATATCCGCGCCTACGCAGAATATAAGCGGAGACGCCGATATCGCCACTCCCTCGAAGCTCGCCGCGTCCTCTATGCAGGAGCGTATCCTGCGTCTAAGATAATCCGCGTCGCTCTTAAGCAGCGTCTGATAGGGCGTAAACCCGCCGAGCATGTAGCGCATGTACCCGTCGAGGTCCATATACTCCAAGCCCGTCTCCTTGGCGATGCGCTTGGCAATAGCGGCGTTAAGCCTCTTGTCGGGACCGAGTACGGCTATCCTATCAGGCAGCATCGGCTACGCTCCTGCGACGCATACCGCTCACTGTTATGTGCGCGCCGTCGCCCGTAACGGATACGATAGCTACAGACGCGTACGCCTCGGAGAAATCCTTGCCGTCGCTTATCTCGCAGTCAACTCTCAACGTGCCGTCGCCGTCCACGTAGATATTTACATTGCCGTCCTTAGCCGTCTCGTATACATACTTGAAGCCGTCGTAATCGCCGTCCGGCTTGACGTCCGTATAGCCGTCGAGCCTGCCCATAAGCTCGGGCGTGGGATGACCGTAGTCGTTATCGCCGTAGCTTATGACCGCGTACTCGCAGTCCACCGCGTCCAGAAACTCGTCGCAAGTGGACGTCCTCGAGCCGTGGTGCGCCACCTTGAGCACGTCGGCGTCGATGTCGTCGAAATATCCCTTGCCGAGCAGATAGGGCTCGTTGCGCTCGTTGGAGTCTCCCGTGAGCACTATCGTCCTGCCCGCATACTCGAGCAGGCATATGGGCGATACGGCATTCTTGATATGCGCGGCAGAGGACTTCTTGACCGACGGATAGTCCTCCTCCGAATAGCTGAAGCAGCGCATACGCCACGCCTCGCCTTCTACGGTATAGGCGCCTATGTTGTATATCCGCTCGGCGGGCACTTTTGCGTCGCCGTCGGTGTAGGTCTCGCTCTCTATTGCCTCAACCGTCTTGGTCCAGGTAGCCGACATGTCGCGCGCAACGCGGGGCATGTATATCTTCTTAAACTCGTACTTAGCCAGCAGCGCGCCGAGGTAGCGTATGTGGTCGTAGTCGGAGTGAGTGATGAACAGATAGTCGATAGCCTTGATACCGAAGCCGTCTATCACTTGCTTGATATCTTCCTCTCTCGACGCTTTACCCAGCTCCGTGCCCGCGTCCATCAGCATTGTCTTGCCGTCGGGCAATACGGTGAATATGCAATCGCCTTGCCCAACGTCCACTACAGTCATGTTCAAAGTGCCGTCGCTTAGACCCGGAGTTAAGCCGTCGCCGCTTCCGTCACCTTGATTGCCGCTGCCGTCGTTTTGACTACTGCCATCATTATCTTGATTGCCGCTACCGTCGTTTTGACTACTGCCATCATTACCTTGATTGCCGCTGCCGTCGCCCTTTCCGCCCAGCAGATCTCTCAACGCGTCGTACAGCTGAGGACGGACAAAGTATACGGTGAGCAGTGCAATGACCAATACGACTACAATCGCTATAAGCGTGACCGCTATAGCGACGCGTCTCTTCTTATTGTCAGCTCTCTTTCCGCCTGCCAATCGTTATCAGTCCTCTTCTCCGAAATACTCTATCACTTTCTTCTTTTTCTCGGGCTTGTTGTCGCCGTGCCTGGTGAAGAACATCGTCACAAAGGCAAGCGCGATACATATTATGCCGTAGATAAAGATTACGCTCTTGTACTGTCTGGGCACCGCGTCCATAATCGCGCCGCCTATCATGGGAGTAATCGCCTGCGCCGTCATGGACGCGACGTAATAATATCCGGTATACTGCCCTACGTTGCTGCCCTTTGCAAGCTCGGTCACCATGGGCAGAGTGTTGACATTGATGATGACAAGTCCGAAGCCCGCTATGAGGAAGCACGCCGTAAAGGCTATCTTAAGCGCGACGGCGTTGATTCCGTCGTTGAGGAATATGCAGGGCACGAACGCCGCTACGGCTATCACCACGCCCGCAAGTATGGTCTTCTTCCTGCCCCACTTGGCTGCCATGAGCGCAACGGGCAACAGCGCTATCGCGCCGCCTGCGCCGTTGAGTATGTTAATAATACCGACGAAGCCGTCGTCGAACTTGAGCACGTTGGTGGCGTAAGTGGAAAGGTGCGACTTAATCGCGTTCCAACCCATGAACCACAGAAAGACCGTGGCGAGTATGAGCACGAGCGATACGCGCTTCTCCTTAGCCAGCGGAGCGTTGCCCGTAGCCTCTTCCTCGTCTACGACTCCCCACTTAGCCTCTTCGTCCATGCGCATCTGTACGAATTTATTCTCCCTCACAGTGAGAATAAAGCCGAGCAACATCAGCAGCATTACTCCGCCGAGCGTACAGAAGAGGGCGATGTGCGACTGATATCTCTTCTTGGCAAGCACAGTGTACAGCACTATCGACGCCAGTCCGCCCGCGCCGCCCATAAGAGTAATGAGCGCGTTGGCTTGCGACCTCAGGGGCTTGGGCGTGACGTCGGGCATGAGCGCAATGGCGGGCGAGCGATATGACGACATCGCTATAAGCACTACGAGTAAGGTGGCGATAAAGCCGCCTATGATTGCGGGATTTGCCCTCATGACAGCGTTAGCCATATCCGTCTGCGCCTGATTGAACGAGGTCAAGAAGTCATTGTATATCCTGAGTTCTTCGCCGCTAAGCTTTGCTCCGCCCTGCACTCTCTCCCACAGCTGTTGCACCTGCGCCGTCCATACGTCCGCGCTGAGATAACCCTTATCTATCAGCGCCTGCGGACTCTCGATAGACGCCTCCATTACCTTGAGGAACTGTAGATTCTCAACCACTATCATAACTATCATGCCCGCTACCGCAAGCACCGTGCCCGTCACTATAAAGGTGGTGCGCCTGCCGTACTTGGCCTTGGTATATCTGTCGGATAAGTGTCCGAACAGCGGCAGCAGGAATATGGCAAGCAGATTGTCCAGTCCCATTATTACGCCGTATGCGGTGGCGTTGAGTCCGAATACCCTATTGAGTATAAGAGGCATTATGTAGTCGTAAACTTCCCAAAAGCACATTATGCCCATGAAGCCGAAGCCTACGAACAGCGTCCGCTTGATATCAAGTTTCATAGCGTCGTCGGACGCACCCTTTTTCCTTCCAAACATAGCCTCTCCTTATCAGATTACGCGTAACTTATACATAATCATTATAATAATAACATATGTCGACAAAGTCTGTAAATACTTTTATATAAAAGAAAATTATTAAAAACTTTATTTTTAGCGCAAATTATTGAGCGCGTATATAAAAACAAGCATTGAACATAATAGTATTGCAAATCAAGATAAGGAGGCTAATATGGCAACTACCAAGAATGCTAAGAGCAGTTCCGGCAAATCCGCAACGACCAAGAGCAAGTCTACCTCTACCAAGAGCACTAAGAATTGCTGCTGCGGCAAGTAATCAAGGAACACAGTCTTGATATAAGAGGGACGGAAAACTATTCCGTCCCTCTTACATTTTTATAGACATTCGTATATTAAATTACCGTAAAAATTTAACTTAATTATAACCTATATTTTTGCAATATCAACATAAAATAATTAAAAATATACTCGCTTAGCTACTCTATTGCCTTAATAATGCGCATAATGATATTATCATATTGTAGGTATAGGAGGAGCTATGAGCGAGACTTCCGGCGCGAAGAGACGCAGCGTAGGCAAGAAGATAGCTAAGGTGACGGCGATAATATTGCTGTCTGTCTTTATATTCCTATTCCTGCTCGTAACGGTAACTTACATAATCAGCGTCGTAGACGGCAAGAAGGTAAAGGCGCGTCAGATAGAATATATCCAATCTCTGAGGGACGGCTATGCCGTAGGTAAATTCGCGCCCGTGGACGAACAGAAATTCTGTAGCTTCGACCTGTCTTACGCAGACGAAATCCCATACAACGACGTGCGCTTCTTGGCAACTCACAACTCCTATAAGGGCAAGGAAAATAAGTACTCGAGAGTAATTAACGGCATACTCGCATCGATTACAGACAACGGATGGGAGTCTTTTGCCTACTACTTCGACACTTTGACAGAGCAGCTCAACGGCGGACTGCGCAGTATAGAATTAGACGCGTACGCGCGCAAGGACGGTACTTTCGAGGGCAGCCACCATCCCATAATGGACAAGAGCGGACACGCCTACGAGATATCGCTTGCGCTTGAGGAGCTGGCAATGTGGTCGGATAACAATCCCGACCATCTGCCGATAACCGTACTGCTCGAGCCCAAGCTGTGGTACATACCCTTGGGCGGACATGACTTTAAGGAGCAAGACTACATCAACCTCGACAGGCTGCTGCGCGAAAAGCTGGGCGACAGACTGTGCGAGCCTGTCGATATATTGGGAGATTACGCCGACTTTCAAGCGATGAGAGAGGACGACGGCTGGCCCAGTCTCGGACAGCTGAGAGGAAAATTCCTCATTATGCTCCACCCCAACGGCAAGATGCCCAAGTACTTTAAGCTGCATCCCGACATGCGCGACGCGGCAATGTTCCCCGCCTACGACCGCAGAGACGTCAAGCTGAGCGACGAACAGCTGAGGCATACTTGCTTTGCCATATCCAACTTTCCTCTTACAGACAGCGAGCTGATAGCCGATTACGCAAGCCGCAATTACATCGTGCGCACCCGACTGGGACTGTATCCCGACTTCGAACAAGACTGCATAGAGGCGGGTATGAACTCGCAGGCTAATATCCTGTCCACCGACTTCCCCGCCCGCACCGTCAACCTCGACAAGTACGACCACCAAATCACGGGTTTAATCGATAATTATACCGTCACGCTTAAGGGACAGACTAAAGACAGCATCAATTGATTACAACAGTAACTTCACGCGGCAGGCACAATCGATAGCAAAGCATTCCATTATAATAATCAATCGCCTATAAATGCGATATCTTATTTAGCCGCTAAATAGAGGTCTAATTGCAGAGAAAAAGCGCATTATTCTTATTATATTTTCACGATATAGTAATACAGCCTAAGATACGAGTAGAAACAAAATAATATGTGCGAATATTATTATTTATCCGCCACGATATATAATAAAGTGGCAATATTAATTTAAGGATTATGTCAATAAAAAAAGCAACCGACAGACAATCGATTGCCTTTTGGTGACTCCAAGGGGATTCGAACCCCTGTTGCAGCCGTGAGAGGGCTGAGTCTTAACCGCTTGACCATGGAGCCAAAAGCACAATTATATTATCATATAACGCCACGCTTGTCCAGCAAATTGCATTAACTTTTTCAACTTACCGCTTACAAGTCTCGCGCAAGCTAAATCGCTTGCTTTTTAACCGCCTATAGTCTATAATTATTTAACGGTAAATCATTATGTTTCCGTAGCTCAGTAGGATAGAGCGTTCGCCTCCTAAGCGAAAGGCCGTGGGTTCGACTCCCGCCGGGAACGCCAACACTAATACCCTATCCAAAAATCGCGCTATATGTCGATTAGAGGATAGGGCTTTTTCTTTTTAATCGATAGTACTGTCGGAATTTATGTCAAAGAGTGTGGTAAACGCCTTAATGCTTTCCGCTTCGCAGCGCGAGTTTATATCAGTATAAAATTTAAGTTGTTTAATATTATTTCACTTAAATTTTTCTTTTAATTATATTATATCTAAACGCTTTTACAAGCACGGGGAACAGAATAGTTACGCTTATTGCTACGCAAAAAATTTGCGGAATCATTGCCGCAACAGAGGCGAGCGCGTACGCCTTTGCCGCGTCCAAGCTGTAACCGTAATACAAAGGCGTTATTATATCGTCCAGCGCAGTAAAAAATACAGTCATAACAATCGCCGTAAACACTGTTATAACCTTCTCCCGCGCTCCGACTTGACGCTTACACCATTTACCCAAAAGCCCGAATACAATCGCGAATATATTGTAATACACCAGATACAGTATAAGTACCGTGGGGAAAAATCCGAATACAAAACACCTCAAAAGCGAAAAGGCGTTGGCGACAACGATGCCGCGCGTTACGCCGAAACAAAAGCAAAAACTCAAAAATAATACGGTGACCAACTCAACGCCCGAAATTGCGCTCAATGCAAACTGCGCGCCTATCATCAGGGCGGTATAAACACCTATTATCGCTATATCTTTAGCCGTTTTCACAAATCAAAAGGTTTGATAAACCCACGCGTAAATACAATTCTCCTTGATGACGAGCGCTGCCGCGCCGAGCGTTGCCGAGCCGTAAATAGCGCCGCCGTCGTTATACGTCCCCCAATCGCTGTTGGCGTTATCGGTATCGCTTGTATAAAGCATCCAATAGCTGTTAGACGTATTGCTTATACCGTTAATCGACGTCACCATTCCGTCATTGACGGTAAATGCAAGCTCATTCTTGCCCTGCAAATAATTCATATAATCCAAAAGCGTTTTGTTTTCGTAGACAAAACTTTCGTCGCTTGCGGTTATTACAACAGGCTCGACAGTCCCGTCGTCTTCATTACATGCGACAAATAAGCAGCACAGCGCAAATGCCGCCATCATCACCGATATTATTACCTTAAATCTTTTCATACGTCTGACCTCCCGATAAAAAAATTACGTCGCCCTTTTTCGGGCAACGCAAACGACATGTTACCGCGCGTCTCCACTGCCCGAGAACGGTAACATCGAGTCGGAGCGACAGGCTATCGGACTTTAACCGTAATGACTGTTGCGGCGGATTTTCACCGCGCTTCCCCTGCTCTCTGCGCCTTTTGTAAGCGCAACTCGCTCCGATTAATCAATTATATAACTACATTATATTATAACTTAATTACGCAGTCAAGTTTTTTAACGAATTCCAACGCGTCTTTAGTATAATAATCGGCGCCGATATCTTTCGCAACCGCCGCGCTCAGCACCGCGCCGCCTACGAAAACTGGACATACGCATCCGGCTTTCTTAATAGCGTCAATCGTTTCTTTCATGCTCTTAACGGTAGTTGTCATGAGCGCCGACAGTCCTACCGCCGCAGGTCTGTATTTCAAGCAAGCCTCCGCAACCGTTTCGGCGGGGACGTCGCGCCCCAGGTCGATAACTCTGTAGCCGTAAGATTCGGTAACTACTTTAACGATATTTTTACCTATATCGTGAACGTCGCCTTTTACGGTGGCGAGCACAATATCTCCCTTTTTACTTTCGCCCTTCGGCAGCCTTTCGCCAACGGCTTCAAACGCGCATTTAGCCGCCTCCGCCGAAGAAATGAGTTGCGGCAAAAACAGCTTGCCGCCGTCATACGCCTCTCCTACTTCGCCCAGCGCTTTTATAAGCACGTCGTTTACGACGGTCAACGGGTCGTTTATCTCCAACTCCGCGCGGCAAAGTTCGGCTGCTCGATTTTTTATTCCTTTTATAATACAGTCGTAGAGATTCTTAACTCCGCCCTGCTCCGCATTCTTTGCAGCCGCGTTCTTTACAGCGGTTGCCGCAGGCGTAAAATCTTTATATTCCTCGATATAGCGCTCCGAATTATTATCCTCGCCCGACAGCACGGCGTACGCCTTGACAGCGCCCGTCATTTCGCCGTCCAAAGGGTTCATAATGGGCATATTAAGCCCGCATGTCATAGCCATTGTCAAAAACGTTTTGTTCAAAAGCCCCCTGTTAGGTAACCCGAACGACACGTTAGATACGCCCAAAGCAGTCTTTACTCCCAAGCCCTTTACAAGCGATATCGCTTTAACCGTCTCCATGACCAGAGACTGCTCCGCCGAGGCAGTTAAGACGAGCGTGTCTATCATGATTTTACGACGGGGGATGCCGAAATCTCGGGCGCGCGCAACGATGCGCTCGGCAATTGCAAGCCGCTCTTCGGCAGTCTTAGGGACGCCGTTTTTATCCATAGCAAGCCCTAAGACAACCGCGCCGTACTTTTTTGCAATGGGAAAAATCTTATCCATGACGTCGCTGTCGCCGTTAACGCTGTTAATAAGCGGTATACCGTTATAGTACCTCGCGCCCGCCTCGATAGCCGCTGCCTCGGAGCTGTCTATCTGCAACGGCAAATCGCAATACTCTTGAACCTTCTCCACCGCAGTGCGCATAACTCTTGTCTCGTCGAGCTGAGGCAGCCCGACATTCAAATCGAGCAAGTCCGCCCCTGCCTCCTGCTGCGAAATCGCCTCGCCTATCAGATAGTCGTAGTCGCCCGCAATAAGCGCCTCTTTCATTTTCTTTTTACCGGTTGGATTAAGTCGCTCGCCGCAGATTTTCACGCCGTCTATTTCCGTCCTTTGCGTTGCCGAACAGACAACCGTTCCCTTTTCAACAACGGGACGTCGCGCGGCGTTGCCGCTCAGACTGCTTATCCGCTCTATAAATTCGGGAGTCGTCCCGCAACAGCCGCCTATTACGGAAACGCCCATGTCCGCAAACTTTCGCATATATACTGCAAACTCTTCGACCGACAAATCATAGACGGTCTTGCCGTCTTTCAACTTAGGCAATCCGCAGTTGGGCTGGACTATTACAGGAATATCGCAGCAAGCCAAAAAGCGCGCGACAATCGGCTCCAACTCCTTAGGACCCAACGAGCAGTTAACGCCGACCGCGTCCACTCCCAATCCCTCCAGCGTCTCCGCCACAATTTCGGGCGTAGAGCCTGTAAGCGTCCTGCCTGATTTATCGAATGTCATAGTCGCAAAAACAGGCTTGTCCGTATGTTCCTTAACGGCGAGTACGGCAGCCTTGATCTCGTACAGGTCGGAAAAGGTCTCTAATATATAACCGTCGACGCTCTCTTTAGTGTACTCCGCTATTTCCGCAAAGGCTGCGTAAGCGTCGTCGAAAGTCAAAGTTCCGAGCGGCTTTAATGCGGCGCCCGTAGGTCCGATATCGAAAAACACCTTTTTGCCCGCCGCGCGAGCGTTATCGATTGCTTTTAAGGCAAGTTCTTTCAGACTGTATTCGCCCTTATATTTGATACGGTTTAACCCGAACGTATTGGTGGTTATACAGTCGGCGCACGCGTATGCGCGGTGAATTTCGCGTATGTCGTCGGCGTGAGTAATACTTAAATCCTCGGGAATTCCGCCAAGTCCGCGCTTCTCGATTTCACTGCCCATCCCGCCGTCGAAAACTATTATTTGTTCTCCCGAATGTAGCACGTTGTCCCCTCCTTGATGTATAGGCAATGCTCCTTAAGTATGCAGCGCGCGCAGCTCTTTATATGTGTGCCGCCCACGGCAATTATGCCAGCCATAGACTTGCTCGGCAGCATATATCCGCTCTCAGTTAAACTCACCCCTATCTTTTCCGGCTGTAGAATTGCGAAGATATATTTCAAATCCTCCACGCTGCTGCCGCCGTAACCGGGGCAGAACCTGTAGGACAAGTCGTGAGCTATATCCCTTTCGTATTCGTCGGAAAGCTCCTCCAAAAACGCGCTTGCGCAGGCGTCGAAGATAACGGCTTTTCGCTTATCCGTCCTTTCGTATATATTTATCCGTCTGTCGATTTCCCCGCCCAAAGTCATTACGGATAAAATCACACCCGTACTATCCTTCAGATATGCTGTATACGGCTGCTTATCAAGGAATGACGGCGGGATATCGAAGTGCTTGTATGCGTATCTGAAATGAGCAAATTTTTGTACCTGCTTAATCTCATCGTCGATTTCCGCATCCGTGCTTTCGTCGGGTGCAACCGAATGAAAGCCGAGATAAGCGTATATGCTCTTTTTAAGATTTGAAATATTCATTTATAACGCTTTTTATCCTTTTGCAGATCTCCACCGCGTTTTCCGAACGGTTCATAGTATAGATATGCACGCCGGGCGCGCCCTTGGCAATCAGGTCGGTTATCTGATACGCGGCATAGTTAATGCCTACTTCGCGCATCGCCTCGGGGCATGCCGAATACACCTCTATCATATTCCTTAGCTCGATGGGAATCGTACTTCCGCACATAGCCTTGATCCTGCCGATGTTTTTCATGCTGGTAAGCGGCATAATTCCCGGGATAATCGGCTCGGTAATCCCTATCCTACGCGCCTCGTTGACAAGACGATAATAATATGAATTGTCGTAAAACATCTGAGTTATGAAAAAAGAAGCGCCGCAGTCCCTCTTCTTTTTAAGGTTTTCAAGGTCGGCGTAAAGCGTCTGACTTTCGCTATGCCCCTCCGGATAACACGCCGCGCCTAAGCAAAAGTCGCGGCGACCGATGTAGTCAATCAAGTCCGTGGCATGCGCAAAATCTCTGCAATAATCCGCAGTATACTCCGCAGGTCTGTCCCCGCGAAGCGCCAAAATATTCTCCGCGCCTATTGAATCGAGCTTATCCAGCAGTGCGTCTATGTCTTTGAACGACGAGGGACCTCCCGTCACATGAGCCAAAGGCTCGAGTCCGAATTTTTTTATATGCGCGGCAATTTCCGTAGCGCCGCGTACATTAGTCCCGCTCGCGCCGTATGTCACGCTTATAAAATCCGGCGACAGAGCTTTCAATTCTCCTATCGTCTCCAACAGTTTTCCGAGTTCTTCCGCGCCGTCTCTTTTCGGAGGAAATACCTCGAACGATAAAGTTCTCTTTTTATTTAATATTTCGCTTATTTTCATAATTTCTCTTTTATAAGTTCCTTCAGCGTAACGCCGTCAAGATATGTTGTCATAACGTCGTAAAGTCCTTGCCATACCGGCAAAGTCTTGCATTCCGAACGGAGCGAGCAAGGCTTAGCGCCCTCCTTCAAACACGCAACCGGCGACAGCGAGCCCTCGGTAAGCCTTAAAATATCGCCTACGGAATAGTCCTTCGGCTCTCTTGTAAGCCTATAGCCGCCGCCCTTGCCGCGCATCCCCTCCAGAAGTTTTCCCCGCGTCAAGACAGTCAATATCCTTTCAAGATATTTTTTCGAGATATTCTGCCTCTCGGCAATGCTGTCCAACGGAATAAAACCTCCGCCGGTCTCGGCAATATCTATCATCACTCTTAATGCGTATCTCCCACGCGTTGAAATCATATTTCACCTCTGACAATCCAATTATATAAAATATGATTAAATAAATCAAGCAAGTAAGCGTTAAACCTATTGACAAAGTAGGTTAATAATACTATTATGTTATTATCATATTAATAACATACCGATTTGGTATGTTGAAAGGAGATATTAATGAACGGATATAAATTCGAAACTTTACAGCTTCATGTAGGGCAAGAAACTCCCGATATTGCAACGGACTCGCGCGCAGTACCCATCTACGCCACAACTTCGTACGTGTTTAAGGATTGCAAGCACGCCGCAGCGCGTTTTGATCTCTCGGACGGGGGAAATATCTACGGCAGACTTACAAACTCCACGCAAGAAGCGTTTGAGAAGCGGATAGCCGCGCTCGAAGGCGGAGTAGCTGCTCTGGCGCTTGCGTCGGGCGCAGCAGCGATAACATATACCTTGCAGGCGTTGGCGCAAAACGGCGGGCATGTAGTTGCGCAAAAAACCATTTACGGCGGCAGCTATAACCTGCTTGCCCACACCTTGCCCGCCTTCGGCATCTCGGCGACGTTCGTAGACATACATAACCTGAGCGAAGTAGAAGCCGCAATAAAAGATAATACGCGCGCTATCTATATAGAAACTTTAGGCAATCCCAACAGCGATATTCCAGATATAGAAGCGCTTTCCGAACTCGCGCATCGCCGCGGACTGCCGCTTATTGTCGACAACACCTTCGGCACGCCCTATCTTGTCCGTCCAATAGAACGCGGCGCGGATATAGTCGTGCACTCCGCAACCAAATTCATCGGCGGACACGGTACTACGTTAGGCGGCGTGATAGTCGATTCGGGCAATTTCGATTGGGATAAGTCGGGAAAGTATCCCGCAATTTCCGCGCCCAACCCGAGCTATCATGGAGTATCGTTTACTCAAGTCGCGGGAAGGGCTGCATTAGCGACATATATCAGAGCTATTCTCTTGCGCGACACGGGCGCTTGCATTTCGCCGTTTGCGGCGTTTCTACTGTTGCAGGGAACGGAGACATTGTCCTTGCGATTGGAACGCCACGCCTATAACACCGAAAAGGTAATCGAGTATCTAACCTCGCATCCGCTCGTGGAAAAGGTAAACCACCCCTCTCTGCCCGACCATCCCGACCACTCGCTATATAAGAAATATTTTCCCAAAGGCGGAGCTTCTATATTTACGTTTCAAATCAAGGGCGGAGTAAAGGAGGCGCATAAATTTATCGACAGTCTGAAAATCTTTTCGCTGCTCGCCAACGTCGCGGACGTAAAAAGCCTTGTAATTCACCCTGCCACTACTACGCACAGCCAGCTTTCGGAAAATGAACTTGCCGATCAAGGTATATTTCCCAACACGATACGCCTCTCGATAGGCACGGAACATATCGACGATATTATAGCCGATATGGAAAACGCCTTCGACGCCGTAAAATAATCGCGAGGTCACTGTTATGTCCAAAATTTATACATCTGCCGACATGTTAATCGGCAAAACGCCGCTCCTGGAGCTCACTCGCATCGAAAAGAAATTCGACTTGAGCGCAAAGTTAGTCGCTAAACTGGAATATTTCAATCCCGCGGGCTCCGTAAAAGACCGTGTTGCAAAGGCAATACTCGATGACGCGGAGCTGTCGGGCAAACTGAAACCCAATTCCGTCATTATCGAACCCACCTCGGGGAATACCGGCATCGGACTGGCGTCGGTCGCCGCGGCACGAGGATACAGAATTATCATTACAATGCCCGAAACCATGTCCGTAGAGCGCAGACAGCTGATAAAAGCCTACGGCGCCCAACTTGTACTGACGGAAGGCTATAAAGGAATGAAAGGCGCTATAGCGAAAGCCGAGGAACTTGCTAAAGAGATTAAGGACAGCTTTATTCCCGGGCAGTTCGTAAACCCTGCCAATCCTAAAGCGCATAGAGAAAGCACGGGACCCGAAATATATGACGATACCGACGGCAAGGTGGACATTTTCGTGGCGGGAGTCGGCACAGGCGGTACGATTACGGGCGTGGGCGAATATCTGAAATCAAAGAATCCGAATATTAAGATTGTAGCGGTAGAGCCTTCCTCCTCTGCGGTACTGTCCGCAGGAGTTGCGGGAGCGCATAGAATCCAAGGTATCGGAGCAGGTTTTGTCCCCGACATACTTAACACAAATATTTATGATGAAATCATTACCGTATCCGATAAAGATGCTTTCGAAACGGGAAAACTGATCGGAAAGACGGAAGGAATTCTTGTCGGCATTTCGTCGGGAGCCGCGGCATTTGCGGCAATCGAACTTGCAAAGCGTCCTCAAAACGAGGGGAAAACCATTGTCGTTCTGCTGCCCGATACAGGCGACAGATATCTTTCTACGCCGCTGTTCGCAGAGCAATGAAAGATGTATCGGATATCGATATAGGATATTGTTTACTTAACCCGATATCACTGTCGGAAGCCGCATCCGAAAGCGCATCAATCGCCACGCTGCGCTCCTCTTCAATGCCCAGAGCATTGACGCGCATCGTCTAAAGTAGTATAATATACATCGGACGGAATGCGTCCGAGAAATAAGGAGAAAATATTATGGAACTGAAAGGAACAAAGACAGAAGCCAACCTCAAAGCCGCATTTGCGGGAGAATCTCAAGCAAGAAACAAGTACACCTATTACGCATCCAAGGCTAAGAAAGACGGCTACGTGCAGATAGCGAAGATATTCGAAGAGACCGCCGACAACGAAAAGGAACACGCAAAACTCTGGTACAAGCTGTTGAACGACGGCATAAGCTCTACCGCAGACAACCTGGCAGACGCCGCGGGCGGAGAAAACTTCGAGTGGACGGATATGTATGCCGCATTCGCAAAAGAAGCGCGCGAAGAGGGCTTCGACAAGATTGCGCAGCTCTTCGAGGGCGTAGCGGCCATCGAGAAGGAACACGAACTCAGATTCAAGAAGCTGCTTAGCAATATCCAATCCGAAGCGGTATTCTCCAAGGACGGCGACACCGTGTGGCAATGCTCCAACTGCGGACATATCCACATCGGCAAAAAGGCGCCCGAAGCCTGCCCCGTATGCGATCATCCGCAGAGCTACTTCTTAATAAAAGCGGAAAATTATTAAGAGATAACTTACATATATAGGCGGGATAAAAGTCCCGCCTATTATTATATTAAACAATATATTATATAAGGTTAAAGCAAAAGCGCCTCCGCTTGCAGCCAAGATATCGGCTAAATAAGCAATATATTATAATCAATCTCCGCATATAACTCGCGACTGCATGCAATCGCCAATCTATATTTAATCGACATATTTCGAGAGACTTAGGCAACGCAATTTACAACCGAATACAAGCGATAATATATATGTAATTGATATTATTAAGTATACTTTCGCTATTGACGATTAACTGCGCTTAAGCTTCTTATATAACACAATAGAGACCGCTATAATTGCGACAGCCGCAATTACCGATACTATGGATATCAGAGCCGTCTTGTTGATTTTACCGCCGTTATCTTCGGGTTGCCCCGCGGCAGGCTCGTTAGACTGCGATATCGTGAACGTCGCTTGTGTGACGTCCTCCGTCTCGTAACCTTCGCTCGTCACAACCAAGACCACTTTATAAGTACCCGCCGCCGTCGGCATTCCGTCCAGCCTGACGCCGTCGGCGTCGAAGTATACAAGCTCATAATCAATCCCTTGAGGCAAAGACACGGAGACTACCGGCAATCCGTCATTGCCTAATGTAACATTAAGCTCCGCCTTGACCTTCTCTTTATCCAAAGGCGCAAGCTCTTCAGAGACAAGCTCTCTGTCGCAAACCGCGCATACTTTATATCGTCTGCCCGCCTCCTCGTAGGTGGGGCGCTTAACATATATCCAATCGCCTGCCGTATGATCGACCTTAGCGTCATGACTTCCGCAGCCGTTAAGGCACACATGCCAATGCCCATGCGCGTCCGACATCAATGCGCCAGTATAGTCATGCCCTTTAGCCGCGATGCGTATCTGCGACATAGTCGTCTGCCTCGTGCACTGCGCGTCCTCGAAATATTTTCCGCAGCTTGCGCAGCGCCAATACTCTATATTACCGTCCTCAGCGCAGGTGGCAGCCTTAGCCGGCGTCCTTACCGCCGCAGCGGCATGATCGCATGTATTGTCCCCGAGCCCGTTGCCGTCAATGTCGATGTAGTCGATATTGCTATCGACAGCCGTATCGCCCGCGTTAACTATCCTGTATCTCGTAAATGCGGTAACCGTCATTAAATACGCTGTTATCTTATACACAGGGTCGTAAATGTCCATAGAATACCCTTCTCTCGTCGGAACGAGTTTTACACAGACATAGTACGCTCCGACCGCAGACGGCGCGCCGATAAGCCGCTGTCCCGGGCGACCTCGGTCATCGTCGTAATATGTGAATGAATAATACTGCTTAGTCGCGCCGGCGTCCAGCTGCACGCCGTCTATGTACATGTGGAAATAGTCGGAAAGATCTATCGGGCTGCCCGTGTAGAGGAAGGATTCGTTATATCCGTCGGCAATAAGAGGGACATAAGAACTGCCGTAACGGTAGAAAAACGATTTTCTGAAATCCTTGACGTACTCCGCCGTCTGCGCCTCGCCTATAGGCGCATACCCTTGCTGCTTGCCTATAATCATATTGGCAAGCTCTCGGACGGCGTACTCTATGCCCTGATCGCTTGCGGGGACATACAGCGTCAATCGCGTGCCCTTCGCATCCGTAGCTCCGGCGCCCGTCTTTGCCCTGTCGTCATTGACGAATACTATGCATACGCTATACTCGTCCCTGCCGCCCGGAGAACTATTACCCGCCATTGTAATAAGCTCGCCGAAATACTTCTCTTGCAAAAAACCGGACAATGCAAGCGCCCTGTCCGAGCCGACGATTTTACCGCTCGCATCGCAAGTAAGTCCGAAATATGCATCGTTCTCTCGAGCGCCAAGCCCCGAATACTTGGAAACGGTGTTAGTATACGAAAAGCTGATATAGTTACGGAATTCCGCATAAGGCTGCGTCGTCCTGAAAACTTTAGCGGCTCGCCTTGCGAGTTTCTCCAATTCATCCTGCTCTTCCGCCGTAAAGCCGTCTCCCGCGAACATGATATTGCGCGCCCTGTACTGCTCCTGCTGCCAGGGCAGACTATCGCCTCTATTGTCTATGATTACATCTTCGCGAAGAGAAATGGAGAAGTCGGCGGTATCCGTCTGCAACACCCCCGCGCTGCCGATTGCTTCCGCCCTGACGCTGTACTTGCCCGGTAATATCGGCGCTGCGCTACTGTTGTAATCTTCGGTAACCGTATCCGAATACATTATCTTGCCGGTATAAGTATAATCGATATGCGTATAGCCCTCTGCGTTGTCGGGAGTGTATTTGACATATGCCGGCTTACCGTCGTAGACTTTACTGTCGGCTATAAGCGGCTTGGGCGGCAAAACTTCGTATATCCCCTCTTGCTCGCACGCCTCGAAAATTTCATTACCCGTAAATACCGCCTTTACCTTATACGTACCGGGCGTATTGGGAGCGCCGTCGAGCGTCTGACCGTCGGACGAGTAATACGACAATGAAAGACCGCTGTCTATCTTGTCTCCCGTCACCTCGGCATTACCCTTGCGGAAGATAAAATATTCGCTCATATCCTTGCCGCCTTGACTGCTCACGCGTATCTCGTCGGCGTATTTCTGAAAAAACAACACGGTTACATTGGACTTTCTGCACAGCCACTTGCGCAACTCCTCTTTGCAAACCTCGCAAAACGGCTGCGCTATTGCGTACATCTTGCATACTTCAGAGGGCTTGTAATACTGCGGAACTTCATTGGTTACTATCTGATCTTTGAACTTATAAACACCTATTCCGTTCAAACCGATGAATCGCTTCCATCTGACTTTTTCGGGATCGGATTCTTTCGTCTTATTGGCGCATTCATACGCATATCCGTCCTCCCAGTACTCGTCACCGAGCTTAGCCGCCGAATGCCCGAATTCGTGTACAAAAACCTTAATTGCGCTTTCGCTGAGCGAAATAACCGCGATACCGCCTCCGCCTCCGCCGTACTTTTCCGAATTGGAAAGTATTAACGCCTGGTCGGAATAGGGGCAAAACACATTTTGAAGTTTAGTTAATCTCGCAGACCCTTCGCTGTTGCAAGCCATCAGCCTATCTATCCAGTTAACTCCAAAACGCGTGTGAAAATATGTATCAGTAATCTCCGTATAATCGTCGCCGTTTGCGCCCTGTATCCGATCGGTATTGGATACTACGCCTATAGCGTATATCTTTATTATGCGTGCAAGCTCGTCGAACGGCTTTTCTTTTATAAAATATTCTACAGAGTTACGCGCCGCCTCAAAAAACTTATCTTGCTGATGCGCCATAAATCCGTCGCCGTAGATAGTTATGACGTACGCGTCTTTATCGGGCAGCGCTTCGTTGCCGAAAAGCAATTCCGCCTTACCCGCGGGCACAATATCGGCATAATCGTCAGCCGTTTCGACAGTCTCGGCAGCATATACGCCGTTATCCGCCGTAAAAAACGAGCAGCCGCACGAGATAAGAAAAACCGCAAAGACGCACAACGCTATAATAAATAGCGTTGGCAACAGTAACTTATATATATTTTTTTTCACTCTACTTGCTTTTACAGGCATACGCTCTCCCATGCGCGTAAAGTATATCTTTATAAATAAAGTATATTATGACGGACTTAAAAAGTCAATCCGCCCGTCATCGGGCGTAAATCATAAGAAAAATCGATAATATATATGTATAAATATTTTTCAGGAGGGAAAGGCGTATTATTAGGTGTTAAATATAAAAAGAATTGAGTGCGCCATTTTCTGCTCCCGAAAGTTGTTTTGTCGTTTTACTTTCGTACACTCAATTCTTTATTTGCTATAAAGTTTATTCGGTTGTTATGCTTTTTCCGATATGATTTTCAGTATTGTGATTTTGACGTCCTTGATTTCTATTTGCAATTTCAATTTGCATTTCGGGCAAAGTATTTCTACGTTTGAGCCGTCGCCAGCCTTGAATAATTTATACCCGCAATCGGGACATACAATGTATGAGGTCATAATTTCTTGCTATTGCATTTTTGCAAAAATTCTTCCAATAGAATATTAAATTCTTGCGGTACGTCCATATTCACACAATGCCCCGCACCCTTGAAAATTATTTTATCGCAATGCTCATATTCCGCCCATTCGTTTACTATCTCAATTTCCATAGGAATATCGTGTTCGCCGCAACCAACTAATAATTTATATTGCCGTTGTTTCTTCGGATATTTATTTAAGAGTTTTTGTAACCCAGCCATATACATAAACGAACTTTTCTTAAATTCAATATTCAAATTATAAAATTCTTCCTGCGCCTCACTTGTATATGCGGAAATTTTTTTATTGGCTTTTGCAAACCACTTAACGGAAAACAATGCTTTTAACATCATTTTCATTTGTCCTTTTGAATTAGCCTTTTGCCTTTTTATATCAAAATTATTGACGTCATAGCCACCAAAACAAGCAAGCGATAAAACTTTACTTTCGTACTTATTTGCAAAATCTTGTATAAATACCGAACCCAATGAAACCCCAACAAAATGCGCGGCGGGGATATTATGCTTTTGAAAAATTTGGTCTATCCAATAAGACATTTTTTCGGTATTGTCGCCTTTCTGTGCGTGAATTGAATTGCCGTGTCCTAAAATATCAACGGCAAGCAAATTATATTTACCCGAAAAATAACTAAATTGCTTTTCAAACATTCTATGGTCAACAAAAGCGGCGTGAAGAAATACAATCCATTCGTTACTTGCCGTGTCATCTATGTAATAAGCAATAGGGGAATTTTCAAGATATAAAGTTTGCATTTTAGTTACTCCTCATATTTTTTAATAAACGATTATACCAATCAATATTAAATTGCATAAAGTCGCGTCCATATATAGCCGTTTGTAGTTGATAATAAAATATATCGTTTTTTTGCACTTGACTTGATAATATTTCGCCCTCATTACAGATATTTTCTAAATCAGAGCGCATCTTTTTCAAATCGGCTATATGTTTTTCAATTATTTTTACACGGGTTTCTTTTTCGGTAAAGCCCATAAAATATATCTTCGCCAATTCGGGATTTTTTGCTGTACCGCTTTCAAGAGGACTGTTTAACCAAGCAGTAAAATAGATTTTTCCGCTATCGGTTATACTGTACAATTTTTTAAGTTTGCCATTTTCGATTGTCTCACTAACGGAAATATGCCCGTTATGCAATAGTTTTTTAAGCGCGGCTTGTATGCTGCCCATACTGCAACTATACATTAAATGCAGTCCGTCATTTATGCGTTTCCGCAACTGATAAATCGTTCGGGAATGCAATAGCAATAAACCTAAAATTATGTTTTCCATTTTACCTCCGATATTACTAATAGTAACATTCATGTTTGACATTGTCAACTTAAAATGCTAAAATAGCCACGAAAAAATAAATAGTTCTTGCATAAGAATTTTATGGATTTGTTATTCGCTTGTCCTCAAAGTCTATGCCCATATCGGTAAAGTAATAAAGTGAGGTATGCCGCCTTGTTTCTTTCCAATGATTGCGCTTTTCTTGTTGTAATAATTCCAAGTGTATCAAATATTTATCTTCCGTAACCTCGACGATGCTTGTTGTTCCGTCTGCAAATGTATATTTGATAGTTTGCATATAAAAACCTCCACCTATAAGCACGGCAGAGGGTAAAAGTTTCGGTTTTTTTTAATTGTTTGCATTTTGAAAACCCTCAGATTTTGATTTTTTTGTTAAAA
>CAJTXS010000019.1:0-28441 GCA_910583735.1 uncultured Christensenella sp.
GCGGCGACTACGCCAAGAGCGAGGCAGGTACCCACAGAGCTAAGTACAGCGTAGATACTACCAAGTTTGACAGCGTCAACTACGAGCAGTATGTCATGCCGAGCGGACTTGGCGCATCTTTCGATTGGGAGATAACCGCGCGTACGATAGGTATGCCCGTGTACGATAACAGCTGGGCAAAGTTCGACGACGATGTCCACGACTTTGCGGCTATGTTCGGATTGCCCGAGGATTGGAGCGAGTACGTAAGTATTGCTATAAAGTACAACGGCGAAGCGTATAACGGTCTCGAGGGCGAGGACTTTGATGGCGTTGCAGATAAGGCGTATAAGGGCTACAATGCAGGCGAGTACAAGGTGAGCTTTGCGCTTATTAACGGCGGCAATAACTTGCTGTTCAGCAGCAGACCGCAGCAGGATATACCCGTAACCGTAGCTAAGGATAAGTACACGGTAGAGGGCTGGATAGACGACTACGAGCAGTCTAAGGTGGATGGCAGTCTGCCCGTATATTACGACTACCGCTACACGGACGAAGATGGAACTATACTGACGATAGGCGATATGGAGCCTGGCAGTTACTACTACCGCGAGGTATACGTCAAGGATAAGTACGTTGTCAATGCGGAAGTGGACGGAGAGGTCCGCCATAAGTTCATGATGTCGTTGACACCGGAGATAGAGCAGACGCCGGTCGCTAAGCCTACATTGCCTACAGACGGTAGCAAAGTCGTGTACTACAACGGCAGCGAGCGCGCATTCGACGCGACTACGCTCGCGGAGCTGTTCGGCTTAACTGGCTTTAACCCCGAGTATATGGAGATAGTATACGAGGACGCAGAGGGTACAGCCAAGACGGGCGAGACCAACGCAGGAGAGTACAAGATTAAGATACGCTTTACGAGCGGCTTATACTGCTGGGATAACGGCGACGGCACTACGTCTACCGACGATCTTGAGCTTACGGTTAAGATATCCAAGGCGCAGTTGCCTTCGCAGTGGAACAGCGGCGGCGAGGTTCCTACCATATCCGTGCCCGAGAGCCTTGCGGACTGTCTAAGCAACGACGCCTTTAACTACACCTACACCGACGAGGACGGCAATACGGTAAGCAAGTCCGATATGGTGGCTGGCAAGACGTACAGCGTCAAGGCGACATTAAAGCCCGAGTATGCGGCTAACTTCGAGTTTATAGATGTAAACGGCGTGGTACTGCCCGACGCGACTGCGAGCACTTCGCACGAGTTCGATTACTCTACGGGCGATAGCAACAACGATAATAACGGCTCGAGTAATAACGGCGGCGGCAATGAGCCCGTAGTAAGAGATACTTGGTCTAAGGTATTTATAATAGCGCAGGTGGCTGCGGTGGTCATAATGCTGGGCATATTCATACTCTTTATCGTGCTGATTGTCAAGTTGAATAAGAAGGGCGGCGGTAAAGGAGATAAGGGCGGCAGGCGCTACACGGACAATTACGGAGATGAGCGCTACGATATCGTCGGCAGCTCGGAGCCTCAATCAGGCAACGGCGGCAGCGACGATTATACGGCATTGTAATAGTATATACTCATAAGTATACGACTGCAATACAATAGGCGCAGACACGGCGGACGGCAGATAAGCCGTCCGTCTTATATTGCCGACAGGCGCTAAGTATGCCGCGCGCAGCTTAGGCGATAGGCGCAAGGCAGTATATTGCCGCTTATTTAATCGACAAACATATCCGAATAAGTCGATGTGCAAGCCATAATGATAAGTAATAATCCATTGTTAATATTTAGCCTATTAAATGTATCGATATATCAAGCCGTTTATCCTGATAAGCCGCTAAGTAATCGAGGTCTATATCGAAAAATCCTTATCAATTGAATAATCATATTATTTTTAGTAAAATTCAGGCTTATCTGTCTGGATTTAGACGGGCGGAATATGATACAATAATGCCAAGGGAGAGCATCATGAGATATAAGATAGACAAGAGCAAGTATTGCGACTTTAAGATTTTCCAAGACAACAAGTTAGACGAGCGCACATATTTTATACCTTTTTCCTGCGCGGACAAGGCTAAGGGCATCGACATGTATAGGGAGCGTTACGCTTCCGACAGAGTGGATATGCTCAGCGGTAAGTGGGACTTTATTTACTACTCGCAGCGCTCGGATATGCCTACCGATTTCGATACGTCGGCTATCAAGTTTTCCGATATAGACGTGCCGTCCACATGGCAACGCAGGGGATACGATCAGATAGCGTATATCAATACGCGCTATGCCTTCCCCAAGCGTCCGCCCCATATCCCCAAGGACATTCCCGTAGCGGTATACCGCAAGAGCTTTACAGTAGAGGACGCTGGCGATAGCCGCGTGCTGACATTCCTCGGCGCAGCGGGCGCGCTGTATGTGTACATCAACGGCAAGTATGTCGGATACAGCGAGGGCAGTCACAACAGCGCGGAGTTCGATATTACTCAGTACGCTCGCGTAGGCGACAACGAGCTGCTCGTCGTATTGTACAAGTGGAGCAACGGCACGTATCTGGAGTGCCAGGATATGTTTAGGGAGAACGGATTGTTCCGCGATGTATACATCACGCGGCGCGGCGCGGCATATCTCGACGACTGCCTGTTGCGACCCGTATACGAGGGCGGCGGAGCTTACGGGCTGAATGTTCGCCTTAAGGGCAAGTATACCAAGGCGCTCGTAACGGTTGCGGGCGAGGGCGGAGAGCTTACTCGTATAGAGACGGAGAGTGGCGAGGCAAGCGTGAGCGCGCTGCATCCCTTGGAGTGGAATGCCGAGACTCCGCATGTCTATACCGCCGAGATTACGCTATATGACGGCGACGAGCCCTGCGAATATGTAAGGCAGATAATAGGCTTTAAGCATATTGAGATAGACGGCGAGATATATCTATTCAACGGTAAGCCCATCAAGATGTTAGGCGTCAATCATCACGACACGCACCCTATTAACGGTTATTGCATGACGATAGACGAGATGGAGCGCGATGTTAAACTGATGAAGGAGTATAATTGCAATACTGTGCGCATGTCGCACTATCCTCCCGACCCCGCAATGCTGACAATGTGCGACATCTACGGTCTGTATGTCATAGACGAGGCGGATATCGAGACGCACGGCTTCTATGCGGTGCCGTATACTACATATAATCCCAACAGGCTCAGCAACGATATGCGCTGGGCGCAGCATTATCTCGACAGAGTAAAGCGCATGTACGGCAGGGATAAGAATCACCCCTGTATTGCCATGTGGTCGCTGGGCAACGAGTCGGGCGGATATAAGTGTCAAGACGTATGCTATGAGTATCTGCGCGAGCAGGATAAGGGCGTGCCCGTACACTACGAGGGCGTGATACGCAGCAAGCGTTGGGCTTACGACGTGGTGTCGCACATGTATGCGCATCACTCGCTCTTGCGCGCTATCGCAGACGGCAGCGCGGACGATAAGTATAAGGGTAAGCCCTTCTTTCAGTGCGAATACGCTCACGCCATGGGCGTGGGTCCCGGCGGACTGGACGAGTATGTTAAACTGTTCTATTCCTCGCCGCAGCTACTCGGCGGATGTATATGGGAGTGGGCTGATCACGCCGTCTACGACCCCGAGCATAAATATGCATACACTTACGGCGGCGATCATAAGGAGAAGATACATGACGGCAACTTCTGCGTAGACGGACTATTCTATCCCGACAGGCAGCCCTCGAGCGGCGCCTTGGAGATGAAGGCATGCTACCGTCCCGTGCGCTGCGAGTATAAGGGCGGAGGCGTCTTTACGCTGAGCAATAAGCGATCATTCCTATCGACGGACGACCTCGATATCGCGTGGAAGGTGTACAACGGCGGAGAGGAGATAGGCTCGGGAGTATACGGCGGAGTGATTGCTGCCGGCGAGAGCGCGGATTTTGCGCCCATGATGTCGGTGACGGCGGATAAGAGATGCGATATATACATCGACTTTATCTACACGTCTAAGGCGGACGGCAGAGAGATAGCGCGCGAGCAGATTATATACAACGCGCACATCGACGCGGAGCCCGAGTCCGAAGTCACGCCTTTTAAGAAGTCGGGCAAGTTCTTTGTGGCAGCGACGGGCGAAGGCGAGATAAAGATAGACAGGCGCAGCGGCGAGCTTAGCAGCTTTACCTGCGGGAAGAGGCAACTGATCAACTCGCACCCTTATGACGGTTATTATGGCTTGGTTCCGCATGTGTATAGGGCGTTTATCGACAACGACCGATTTGTCAAGATAGGTTGGGAGGTACTGGGACTGCACAGCGCGCATCCCGTATTGTGCCGCTGCCGTCTCTCCGGCGACAGTGTCGTAGCCGCTTACAATATCGTAACGAGGGGCATATTCATCTTAGCTAAGGTGAAAATTACGTATACGCTCAAGGGCGACGAGCTGATCGTTAAGACTTCGCTATCTAAGGTCAATCCGTTCTTTGTATCTATTCCTTGCTTCGGACTGGGTATGGAAGTCGCGAATGTATTTACAGACGCCGATTATTACGGCAGAGGCGAGAGCGAGAGTCTGTCCGACTTCAACGCTCACGCGCCGCTGGGCAGATACAGCATCAAGGTGAATGAGATGACGCATAAGTATATCAGACCGCAGGACGCGGGCAACAGGAGCGATGTGCGCAGTATTACGTTCAGCGGGGCGGAGTGCGCGCTCACGATTCGCGCTTTCGATGCGCCTATCAACGTAAAGGCAACGCATTATACTCCTATTCAGCTTAGCAAGGCTCAGCACATCGAGGATATCCCCGATTGCGATACGCTCTATATCGGCGTTGACGGATTTGTGCGCGGCGCGGGCAGCAACAGCTGCGGACCTATTCCTATGCCCGAGCATTTGGTTAAGCCCAAGTACGGACAGCCGCTCGAGTATAAGTTCGGTATGACATTCAAGCGTAAGTAACTTACGGTTCGGGCTAAGACGAGGAGATGTCGAAAGTCTTAATTGTCAAATAAATCGCTGCGGCAATTACTTAATAATGTATAAAAAAATAAGCGCGGAACTTCCGCGCTTATTCTATTAATCGATTAGAAGGCTCTTACAGCACTCTTACTCTCTTGACGCCCTTAAGCGCCTTGACAGCGTCTAAGCAGTCCGCATTCTTGACGTCTGCTATTACGTACAGCACGTTACCTCTTGCGGCGGATGCGATTCCGCTGAGACTGTCGCCTATTGCGGCTGTGATATCGGCAAGGCTTGCTCCGTCCGAGAGTACAGTTATGCGCTTCGCGCCCGCCCTTGCAGCCTTTACGCAAGGCAGATTGACGGAATTGACTATGTTGCCGTTCTCGATGAAGTCCTTGAGCTGATTTGCAGCCATGACTGCGCAGTTATCTTCCGCTTCGGGAGTGGATGCGCCGAGGTGAGGTATGGTGATGATGTTGTCCTTACCGATGATGTTATTGTTGGGTAAGTCCGTCACATAGCGACCGACCTTACCGCTTGCGGTAGCGTCGATGATGTCGCTGTCGTTGACGAGGTCGCCTCTTGCGCAGTTGATAATCACTACGCCGTCTTTCATGAGCGCGATGGTCTCTTTATTGATGCAGTTCTTGGTCTGAGGGGTGGAAGGCACGTGCAGCGTGATAAAGTCGCACGAGCGATAGATATCTTTGATATCCTCGGTAATAGCTATGCGGCTGTCCAGCGCGCTTGCGGCGTCCTTGGATAGGTAGGGGTCGTATCCCGTCACGCTCATGCCCAAAGCAAGCGCGGCGTCCGCAACCAACCTGCCTATGGCGCCCATGCCGATTATTCCCAGCCTCTTGCCGGATATCTCCTGTCCGACGAATGCCTTCTTGCCCTTTTCCACTGCCTTAGCCACGTCCTCGCCGCCGAGAGACTGCGTCCAGTTAATGCCGCGGATTATCTTGCGCGAGCCGATTATCATAGCGCCTATCACGAGCTCCTTGACCGCGTTGGCGTTGGCGCCGGGGGTGTTGAATACGCATATTCCCTTGTCGGTCATCTTATCCAAAGGGATGTTATTGACGCCCGCGCCCGCCCTAGCAACGGCAATTACGCTCTCGGGCACTTCGTACTCGTGCATGTTGAAGCTGCGCAGTATGATTGCCTCGGGAGAGGATGACGCGTCTGTCACATTGTAGAGCTTGGAGTCCAATATATCGTTTACCTTGGAAGATATCGCGTTGAGCTTTAATATGTCAGTCATTGTATATACCTCTTAATCAGCCGTTCTTTCTCTCGAATTCTTTCATGAAGGATACGAGCGCCTCGATGCCTTCGACGGGCATAGCGTTGTATATGGATGCTCTCATGCCGCCGACGAGCCTGTGACCCTTGATAGATACGAAGCCCTCTTTACCCGCCTCTTTGACAAACAGCGCGTCGAGGTCGGCGTTAGGCGTAGTGAAAGGCACGTTCATCATGGAGCGGTCTACCTTGTTGACCTTGTTGGTATAGAAACTCGATGCGTCGATGTAATCGTACAGCAAGCCTGCCTTGTACTCGTTGACCTTCTGTATAGCGGGTACGCCGCCCAGCTTCTTGAGATGACGCAGATTGAGCATAGCCATATATATCGCAAAGCAAGGAGGAGTATTGTAAAGACTGTTGTTTTCAGCCATGACCTTCCAGCTGAGCATCGTGGGGCAGTAAGACATAGGCTCTTTAATGAGGTCTTTGCGCACGATTACGATAGTAAGTCCCGCAGGCGCGAGGTTCTTCTGCGCGCCGGCATACATCACGCCGTACTTGTTTACGTCCATGACTTCGCTTAGTATGTTGGAAGATACGTCCGCAACCAGCGTCGCATCGGTCTCTGGAAGTTTGGTAAAACGGGTGCCGAATATAGTGTTATTCTGGCAGATGTACAGGTAATCGGTGTCCTTACGCACGTCGAGCTGCTTGGGAATATAAGTGAAAGTATCGGGCTCGGAAGTGCCTGCCACGTGTATGTCGCCGTACTTCTTCGCTTCCTGATAAGCCTTTTTCGCAAAGTTGCCCGTTACGACGTAGTCCGCCTTGCCCGTGGAAAGCAAGTTCATAGGTATAGCTGCGAACTGTGTGGATGCTCCGCCTTGTACGAATAGCACTTCGTAATCGTCGGAGATACCCATCAACTCGCGCAGCAGCGCGATGCACTCGTTATGTATCGCGTCAAAGGGTTTGCTGCGATGGCTCATTTCGGTAACGGACATTCCGCATCCGGCGTAATCGATGAACTCCGCCTTGGCTTGTTCGAGGACTTCGAGCGGGAGCATGGAAGGACCCGCCGAGAAATTATAAACTCTCATACTTATCTCCTGAAATTGGTTTATTAATAAAGTATTAATATTATAAATCCTAACGCGGCAGAAAAGCAAGGATATTAAGTAAGGTGCGCGCAATTACGCTCGATAGCCACGCGCCGTATACGCTATGCGATGTACATTGCCGATTATATGCGGCGTGAGCGGCTGCTTGGCGCCGAATAGAAGTTGACGTTATACATAAGATAATAGCATATAAGGAGATGAGAATTATGAAAGCCGTAATTATGGCGGGCGGATTCGGCAGCAGGCTGCGTCCCTTGACGGATAAGCTACCCAAGCCCATGATGCCCATTATCGACAAGCCGATACTGCACTATATCGTGGACAGACTGGTGGCGGGCGGAATAAAGGACATTGCCATGACGCTGGGATATATGCCGGAGAGCATAATATCTTACTTCGGCGACGGCTCCGCTTACGGTGCTAAGATAAGATACTTTATCGAAGATAAGCCGCTCGGCACCGCAGGCGGTGTCAAGAATGCGTCTAAGTTTATAGACGGTCCCTTCCTCGTGATGAGCGGAGACGCCTTCACGACTATAGATATCAATGAGATGCACGCCTTCCATATCGCAAGGGGCGCTAAGGTGACTATGGCTGTCAAGACGGTGGACAATCCCCGCGGCTACGGCGAGGTGGAGACGGATAGCAACGGTAAGGTGCTTGAGTTCAGAGAAAAGCCCAAGGTGTATAAGAGTAAACTCATCAATATGGGTATATATATCATGGAGAGGGAGGTGCTCGATATGATACCTCGCGGCAAGTACGACTTTTCCAACGACTTGTTTCCGAGACTGCTCGGGGATATCTATTCGTACAGGAGCGACTGTTACTGGTCGGATATAGGCACGCTGCCCAGTTATTACGCGACCAATATGGATGTGGCGGCGGCGCCCGCGATGTTCGGTTACAATATATAATTATGTATTGTATGTGCACTTAAATAGATTAATCGACATATAACATGTAAAAATCCGCTTTATTACTTTGCAATTCAGCGCAAACAGGCGTCTGTGTATATAATGCAGGCGTCTGTTTGTTTATGTATTTTATATGCACTTACATTGTTTATTTATTTAAGTCTGTGCATTTGCGCTGCGGTAATAACGGGATTCGAGGCTTCGGTTAGTTAAGTTGATATTGCGCGCTGCGACATAATCTTACATAATATTCGCGCAATATGTCTTATGCGTTACGGGGATAAAAGGCATATGCTTGCTTAAAATCCGTATTTAGTATATAATCTAATGGAGAATTTGTAATTAATTTTACTTCGGAGGACATAAGTGGCAGTAAGAAATAAAGAAAAAGACAAAGAAGGCGAGCGCAAGTCTAAGGGCGTTCAGATATCTTTTCTCGGCGGAGTTGGCGAGATAGGCAAGAATATGACGCTGCTCGAATATCAAAACGATATGCTCATCATAGATTGCGGCTCGTCATTCCCTACGGCGGACACTCCCGGCGTAGATAAGATTATACCCGACTTCGGCTATGTCGCGGAAAATGCGGATAAGGTGCGAGGGCTGGTAATCACTCACGGACACGAGGACCATATAGGCGCGGTGCCTTATCTCATGTCCAAGATACCCAACCTTAAGATATATGCAAGCGACCTCGCAGCCGCCCTAATAGTGCATAAAGTGCGCGAGCGCAGGTTGACGGAGCCCAAGATAATTACGGTGAGCGGCGGAGACAGAGTGAGGGTAAGTCCCAATTTCGACGTGGAGTTTATCAAGGTATCGCACAGTATATCGGGCGCATTTGCGCTTAGCATTAATACGCCCGTGGGCAGGATATTCCACACGGGCGACTATAAGATAGATTATACCCCTATAGACAATCAGGTCATGGATCTTACGCGCATCGCGGAGATAGGCGACGCGGGCGTCACGCTCATGCTCGGCGAGAGCACTAACGTAGAGAAGAGGGGCACGACCATCTCCGAGCGCAAGGTGGTGGAGACTATCGAGAGGATATTCATCAACAATCCCGACGACAGGATAATTATTGCTACGTTCGCCTCCAACGTCAACAGATTGCAGCAGATTATCAATATCTGCGAGCGGCACGGACGAAAAGTCGTAGTCAACGGCAGGAGCATGGTCAATGTGTTACAGATGGCTATGGAACTGGGGATAATCAAGATAAAAGACGGCACATTGATTATGCCGGAGGAGCTTAGGAAGTATCCTAAGAGCAATATCTGTATCATAGCCACAGGCTCTCAAGGCGAGCCGATGAGCGCGCTCACGCGTATGGCGTCGGGCGACGACAAGTTGCAGGTCGGTCCGGGCGACATCGTGGTAATATCGTCGCAGCCCATACCGGGCAACGAAAAGCTCGTCTATACTGTAATCAACAATCTCTACAGATGCGGCGCCAAGGTAATGTACGGCGCGCTGGAAGATTTGCACGTGTCGGGACATGCCTGTCAGGAAGAGCTCAAACTCATGCTTACGCTAATTAAGCCCAAGTTTTTTATCCCCGTGCACGGCGAGTACAGGCATCTTAGGCAGCATGAGGAGCTTGCCGTCGGCGTCGGCGTCAAGCCAAGCAATATCGCCATTGCGGAGATAGGCTCGAGGTTTAAGCTCACGCGCAACTCGCTCAAGCCCGCAAGCGCTATAGAGGCGGGCAATGTTTACGTAGACGGTCTTACCGACGTGGACAGTGAGATACTGATGGACAGGAAGTTGCTCAGCAACGAGGGCATACTGATGCTGCTCATCACAATTACGCTTGCAGACTCCACCCTCAACGCTCCGCCCGAGATAATAGCGCGCGGACTGCAAGTGGACGAGTCGGCTATCGAGGAGATGAGGGAGCAGGTTACGGAGCTGCTCAGCAGCAAGCCGTACAAGAGCGCGGACGACAGAGCCAACTTCAAGCGCAAGGTCAAGCGCGTATTGAGCAGATATATGGACTTCAAGTTCAGACAAAAGCCCATGATACTGCCTATTATCATAGAGCTGTGATGGGAGTGCGTATGCACGAGCGGCTCGATGCGAAGCCGACGCCTGTGTATCGTCGCATGCGGCGGGGCTTAAGGAGCGCGCTGTGAGCGAGGTGATAGCGGGGCGGGCGTGGAGCGTACTCGAAGAGGTGCGTATGCGCAGCATGGATCCTTACGTGCCTTTGGTGCGCAGCGACTCGCTTAAAGTGCTGCTTGATACGGCGCTATCGGTTGAGCCTAAGAGGATACTCGAGATAGGCACGGCGGTGGGCTACTCCTCGTCATTGCTCGCTCTCACGTGCGAGAGGGCGACGGTGGACACCGTAGATATGGATATAGAGCGAGTGGACAGGGCGAGACAGCTGTGGAGCGAGTTGAATATCGCGGATAGGATATGCTCGCACATAGGCGACGTGAGAGAGATTATCGATAGCGTGATAGAGGGCAATAGGTACGATTTACTCTTTATGGACGGCCCTAAGAGTGCATATTTGCCGCTGCTTGTCAAGATTTTACCTTGCATGAATAGGGGCGGCGCGATAGTATCGGACAATGTGGGATATCTCGGGCTCGTGCGCGGCGACAGTTATCCTCCGCATAAGCACAGGACGATAGTGCGCAATATGAGAGAGTATCTTAAGTTTATACAAAGCCATGATAGACTTGATACTTTCGTTAATTACGACTTGGGAGACGGCATAGCCGTGAGCAGGATAATATGATAGAATTGCTTGCCCCTGCGGGCGACTTCGACAGACTTAAGACGGCGTTGCACTTCGGCGCGGACGCCGTGTATATAGGCGGCGCCAAGTATTCGCTGCGCGCGAGCGCGAAAGGCGTGGACGGCGAGCAGTTGGACAGCGCTGTCGATTACTGTCATACCCGCGGCAAGAAGTTGTATATTGCACTCAATATATTCGCAAGCGACGGGGATATGGCGGGCATGCGCGACTACTTGGAGCGCGTATACAAGTCGGGCGCAGACGCGATAATCGTCTCCGACCCGGGCGTGATTTCGCTTGCTCGCAAGTATGTCCCCGATCTCGAGTTGCATCTGTCCACGCAGTCCAATACCACCAATTCCTACAGCGCGAGGTTTTGGGCGGATATGGGTATCAAGCGCATTGTTACGGCAAGAGAGATGTCCATAGACGGTATCAAGCGTATGCGCGACGTACTGGGCGGCGATGCGGAGATAGAGTGCTTCGTGCACGGAGCGATGTGTATATCGTATAGCGGCAGGTGTCTGCTGTCCGACTATCTCACGGGCAGACGAGCCAATAAAGGCGAGTGCGTGCAGGCGTGCAGATGGGAGTATACTCTCGGCGCGGGCAGGGACGACGGCGGTCTTACCATAGGCGAAGAGGACAGAGGCACCTACATACTCAACAGCAAGGATATGTGCATGTTGCCCTATCTCGACGCGCTCAGAGACGCAGGCGTCGACTCGTTCAAAATAGAGGGCAGAATGAAGACGCAGTACTACGTCGCGTCCGCAGTAAGCGCTTATAGGGCGGGTATCGACGCGCTCGTCGAGGGGAATTACGTCCCGCCGCGCTACGCTCTGGAAGAGGTTAATAAGCACAGCCATAGGCAGTATTGCACGGGCTTTTATTTCGGCGATAGGGGCGAGCAGTGCTTGGATACGTCCAAGCCCGAGGGCTCGTACGACTTCGTTGCGGAGGTCAAAGGCGGCTGCGACGGCTCGCTGGAAGTAGAGCAGCGCGGCAGATTCAAGATAGGCGATACGCTCGAGACGCTCGCCGCGGACAGCGCGCTCACAGGCAAGACCTTTACGGTAAGTAAGATACAGGACATGTCGGGCGCGCCCGTGCCCGACGCCAAATATGTGTGTCAGCGCATAGTCATAGACTGTCCCTATCCGCTTAGGGCAGGCGATATATTGAGGAGGGCTAAGCTATGAGAGCTTGCGTACTGGTGATATATAAGCGCGGGATTATGGACGGAGCGGCGACAGCCGTCGAGCAGGCGTTCGAGGGCAAGCCAGTAGACGCGGTGCTTATCGACGAGAGGGAGCTCGGCGTCAAGTCGGGCGTGCGCGGATATATATATGCAGTCAGGCATTGCCCGTCGCTAAGCGGCGGATACCTTAATAGATATTATAAGAAATACCGCATCGGCAAGTATAAGGAGATATCGGACGAGGGCGGCAAGTTTGCCATTATCGACGGCGTAAAGCAGTCTATGCACAAGTCGGAGAATGTGCTATATCGTTTCCACCCCGCAGTAGTGATATGTCTTACGTCCAAGTCGCTTGCGCTCATGATTGCGGCTAAGCGCAATACCGGCTGCGGCGCGATAATATGCAGCGGATTATACGACTTTACACGTCACGCGGGGCTTACGGATAAGGCTTGCGACAAGTATATGGTAGCTACCCATTCCGTAGCCGCGTCGCTGATGCGCTCGGGCGTAAAGGACGGGGATATCTATGTTACGGGCTTTCCGGTCTCGGCAGATACCGCTGTCAGGGAGAGCGCGAGGGCTAAGCTGGGCATAGACGACGGTTTGCCCGCCGTGGCGGTGATAGGCGGCAGGTACGGCAACAAGGCGATTGTCGAGGCTACTAAGTGGCTGTCTGCATACCAAGGCAAGTTACATACAGTGGTAGTCACTTCGGGCAACCGCGAGGCGGAGAAGGCAGCCGAGTCAATGAGCGACAGCGGCGTAATCGCGCTGAGCGGCGATACGAATATGTCCGAGGTGTACGCTGCGTGCGATATCGCGCTGATATCTCCCACGCCATTTACCGTGGCGGAGTGCGCGCGCAGCAATATACCCGTCGTGCTGCTCGCCCCCTGCAATCGCAAGGAGAAGGCGGCGTTCAAGTTTTTGACCCGAGGCGGATACTGCCTTGCGGGCGACACGCAGCTTAGCGCTATGGGCGCGGTGCAGGACTTGATTATGGACGACGCTCTATATATGAAGCGCGCCTCCGCTATCGGCGAAGTGTGCAGCAAGGGCATGTACGACGGCATAGGCAAGGCGGTAGAGAGTATGCTCGCGCTCATGGACGGCAAGGACGCGTTCGAGGGTCGAGATGCGGACAATGAGGCTAAAGACTCCGCATCGGGCGACGATAGCGAAGATATCGCAGTAGAGCAAGAGGGCGCGGACGATGTACAAGGCAATGCCCCCGGCGATGAGGGAAGAGCCGAGCGCGCTGTTGACGGCGATAGCATAGACGCGACTGCGGCGTGCAGCGAGCGTAGCGCCGCCGATACCGAAGCTAAAGGCGAAGACAAGCCGTCCGCGCAGGGCAAGGACAAGAAAGGCTTCGGATTTTTCCGCAAAAAGTAATTTTACGCTACAAGGTTGACAATTAAGCGGCTTACGGTTGACGACAAGCCGCTTTTGCTGTAAAATAGCGGACATGGACGACAATTTCAGACATGATTTCGACATGGATAACTCAGATAATGCGAGCGATACCGAGCTGCCAACAGATACCGTAACAACGCTTTTCGCAGAGAGGGCGCAGACCGAGTGCGCAGAGCAAGCGAGCATACAAGACGGCGCAAGCGACGCGCTCGCGGAGAGCGACAGTGTTATGCCCGCAACAGACGATAGCAAGACGGACGAGGCGGCGGAGAGGAAGCGCATTGCTGCAAGGCGCGCGAGACGCGGCGCTGCGGAAGCGGTCAAGATAGCTCTGTTCGTGGCGCTGCTCACGGTAGGTTGCAGGTTGACTATCCCCATGGTGCCCGTACCATTTACATTGCAGACGCTGTTCACATGTATGGCGGGCTGCTTCCTTTCACCTTTAAGCGCCTTTCTGTCACAATTGATATATGTATTGATGGGGCTTGTGGGTATACCCGTATTCACCACTGGCGGCGGATTCGCATACGTGCTGCAGCCTACTTTCGGATTTTTGCTGTTCATGCCCGCGCTTGCATGGTCGGTATCGGTGCTTATCAGACAGAGCCGTCGCATTAAGCGCAAGCCGCTAAGGATAGCCTATGAGCATGCGGTATGTATATCTCTCGGCATGATTCACCTCGTACTCGGCACGCTGTACTACCTCGCGCTTGCCAAGTGGTATCTTCATTCCACCGTTACCGTGAGCAAGGCATTTTACTCCTGTTGCGTGATATTCCTTCCGTCTGCTGCCATCAAGGCAATCGTATCGGCTACGCTATACGAAGCGCTCGGCAAGAGGCTTAAGGTGAGAGCGCCCAACTCTTAACTAATATGTATTAGTTACATCGATTTTCTCTATTACAAATATACTTTAACGTGTGGCTGCGAGTCGGATATCGGCATATGTCGACTCGCGGCCGACTTTAATTAATGCGCGGATTATTTCAGCTGTCGGAATATATTAATGATATTCGGCAGATTAATTTATCGGTATTAATATCGTAATGCGCGGCTATCGGGCGCGTGTATCGAGCGCAGCGGCTTGCTTTAGCTATAGCGCTTGCGCCTTTATTTGATACCTAATATAGATATAAAGCGATCCGCGTTATCAGCATATTTTTGCAACACATCGATTGTATTAATATCCTGTCCGACGCGGCAGATTGAAGATAATTTGCTTTTTAATCAAAATTAAAGTTATAAAAAATTAATTATATAAAAAAAACTTAAAACTATCTTTTTATAAAATCCGTTGCCTAAGATATGTCATATGTTATATAATAATTATAATTATGAGTAAACCTTTAGTGGCGGTTGTAGGTAAGCCCAACGTGGGCAAGTCGACGCTTTTCAACAAGATCACGGGCAAGAAGGTGTCTATCGTAGAAGATACGGCAGGCGTTACCCGCGACAGAGTTTACTGCGACGCGGAGTGGCGGGGCAGGATATTTACCCTTATCGATACGGGCGGTCTCGAGATTAACGACGAGGACAGCATGTGGCGGCATATCCGCGCGCAAGCGGACATCGCGGTCGACCTTGCGGACGTGATAGTATTCGTCACCGACGGCAAGGCGGGTATCAGCTCCTCGGACAGGGAAGTGGCGCAGTATCTGCGCGCAGGCGCCAAGCCTATCGTGCTCGCGGTCAATAAGCTGGATGTTTACTCGCAGGAAAAGCTGTTCGACTTCTACGAATTCGGCTTTGACGAAGTAGTAGGCGTATCCGCGGAGCAGGGCACGGGTATAGGCGATCTGCTGGACGAGATAGTCTCGCGTCTGCCCGACAAGAGCGAGGCGGAAGACGAGGACGACGGGCTTAAGATAGCCGTTGTGGGCAAGCCCAACGCAGGCAAGAGCTCCATTGTCAACAAGATTTTAGGTTACGACAGGGTAATAGTCAGCGACGTGGCAGGCACCACGCGCGACGCCATAGATACGGCGTTTACCGATTCCAAAGGCAGGAAATTCACCGTTATAGACACCGCGGGCATGCGCAAGAAGAGCAACGTGGACAAGGGCATAGAGCAGTACAGCGTAGTGCGCGCCCTCGGCGCCGTGAGACGCGCGGACGTATCGGTGATAGTCATCGACGCGGGCGCGGGCATCAGCGAGCAGGACGTCAAGATATGCGGCTACGTCCACGATCAAGGCAAGCCCTCAGTTATAGTCATGAACAAGTGGGACACTGTCGAGAAGGATACTCGCACCGTCAATGTCTTTAATAAGAATTTGGAGGGCGAGCTCAAGTTCATGGATTACATGACGCCCGTATACGTATCCGCGCTTACGGGGCAGAGGCTGGATAAGGTGCTCGACTTGGCATGCGAGGCGCACGCTCAGGCGTCGCGCAGGATTACCACGGGACTGCTCAACGACGTGGTAAGAGACGCCGTGCTTGCGGTGGAGCCCCCTTCGTACAACGGCAAGAGGCTCAAGATACTGTATGTCACGCAAGACAGCGTATGTCCGCCTACTTTCGTATTTTTCGTCAACGACACCAAGTTGACTCATTTCAGCTACCGCAGATATTTGGAGAACTGTCTGCGCAGGGCGTTCGGCTTTAAGGGCACGCCTATCAAGTTGGTATTCCGCAGCAGAGACGAGGAAGATATCTGATTATAGCGATATAATTAAGATATCCGCGCTCGCACGCTTGCGCGCGCCCGCGAGGCTGTGCTAAGCTATAGATAATAATACCGAGAGGTGAATTATGGATTATACATCACTGTCCAAAGAGGAAATCGAAAGACTTCTTTCCGAGCAAAACCGTGTGCTTAAGGAGATAGGCAAGAAGAAGATTGCGCTCGATATCTCCAGAGGCAAGCCTGCTCCCATGCAGCTCGACGGCGTCATGCCGTTGCTGGATATACTCGGCTCCGACACCGTTTTCCCCAAGCCCGACTACCGCAACTACGGCATACTCGAGGGCATACCCGAGCTCCGCGCTCTCTTCGCGCAGATACTCGGCGTGGATAAGAACGAGGTCATAATCGGCGGCAATTCCAGCCTCAATATGATGTACGACACTATTGCTCGCGCGATGCAGTTCGGCATATGCGGCGGTCAGCCTTGGTTCGGACGCAAGATTAAGTTTTTGACGCCCGTCCCCGGTTACGACAGGCACTTCGGCATATGCGAGCACTTCGGCATAGAGATGATTAACATCCCCATGACGCCCACGGGTCCCAATATGGATCTCGTCGAGCAGCTCGTATCCGGCGACGACGACATCAAGGGCATATGGTGCGTGCCTAAGTATCAGAACCCTACCGGCATCACCTTCTCCGAGGACACAGTAAGGCGTCTTGCCACAATGAAGACTGCCGAGGACTTCAGGATATTCTGGGACAACGCGTACGTAGTACACGACTTGTACGAGGACGGCGACACGCTCGCCAACATCATGAGCATTGCCAAAGAGGCGGGCACGCAGGACAGAATATACCAGTTCACGTCCACGTCCAAGGTGACATTCCCCGGCGCGGGTGTGGCTTGCCTTGCCGCCAGCGAGAAGAATATCAAGGACATACTCTCGCATATGAAGTATCAGACGATCGGCGCCAACAAGATCAATCAGTACGCGCACCTGCTTTACCTCAAGTCTGCCGAGCATGTCAAGGAGCTCATGGCTGCGCATGCGGCGATCATCAGACCTAAGTTCGATAAGTTCATGGAAGTAATGGACGAGGCTTTCGGCGACGACAGCGGTATTGCTTCTTGGACGCGTCCCAAGGGCGGATATTTTATCTCGCTCGACGTGCTCGAAGGCTGCGCCAAGGAAGTGGGCAGACTGTGCAAGAGCGTAGGTCTTACCATTACCAACGTGGGCGATACATACCCCTACGGCATGGACGATAAGGACAGCAATATCCGTATCGCTCCCACCTTTACGTCCGACGAGGACCTCGAGGCGGCGCTACAGATACTTGTCTGCTGCATTAAGGTCGCTTGCCTTACCAAGCTCTCGTCTAAGTAATAATCGATATTTTGCAGACAGACATCTGCGGGTAGATATTAAATGTAAATCACGCGCCCTATCGGCTTGTCCGATTAGGGCGCGTGATTTTAGCCGTAAATATCCGTTACAGTCGCGGCGAAAGACGGATTTGATAAAAAGATAGTTTTGAATTTTTCTATATCAATAATGATTTATAGCATTAGTTTTCATCATTGCAGGTATACTTATAGCCTTTCCGTCGGGGATTATCTATGAGGAATAGATATATTAACGTAATGCTTAAGGTTTTTAGGACGGAATACTAAGGTATCTAATAAGGGGCAAACAGGGCGGTCAATCGATAAGCGCGTTCAAGCGAGCAGATAATCTACGGCTAAATCCGAAAAAATAAATCCACCCAAAGAGCGGGTGGATTATCTAAGTTTATGTTATTGTATCGACTGCCTTTTGACAAGTATAGGAAGTTATCGGACAGAGCGGTCAATCGGATTATCTATATAAGAAAAACCGATAAATCGTGACAGTTGCGGCTGTGTTATTTATCCGAGCGGTCGTCGTAGTCGTCGGAGAAGAGCATGTCGAACTCGTTCTTGTCTATAAGCAAGTCGTCGTCGCTTGCGCTGTCTTGCGCGGAAACCGTGCTCTCGGCCGTATAGCTCTTGTCGCTATCGGCGGTCTCGTCGCTGTAGCTCTTATAAGAGGTATTGTTGTCGGTTGTGCTGCCGTAACCGTTATACGCTGCGGGCTCGCTTGCGTCGCTATTGCCGTGAATGATATCGTTGGGATCGTCGATGTCGCTCAAGTTGACTACGCTGTTGCTGCGAGTGTAGCTGAACTTCGCTTCTATCTGCGTGCGTGCGTGGCGCTCGTCTTCTCCGTCCAGCAGACGCTGCAACAGCGCCTTGACTTCGTATGCTTTCTCCACCGCATAAAGCGCCGCCTTACGGCTGCGTCCGCTCAATCTCAGAGTGCCCGTGCCGTCGGAACTCGTTTTCTTTAGGTACACGCCGTGCAGTGTGCGCAGCGGTATTTCTTCGATACGAGCCTTGCGCTTATACTCTTTGATATAGACGGACTTGTCTGTGATGAGGTAATACGCCGTCTTGTACGCCTTGGGCGCCGTGAGCAACAGATACAGCCACGCCCACACGGGTATGAGGTGCAGCGCGAAGAAGGCTCCCAGTATTATTATCATCATCGAGGGAATCGATGAAATATTTCTGAATACCATAGAGAGTATCGTTCCGTCGAAGACCGCCCATATCAGCACAATAGGGAGCATGGGCGTTATTCTTGCCGCGATGTAGGCAGACTTCTTGGGTTTACCCGCCCAAAGTATTTCTTCGTCTTCGCCCAATTTGGCGACGATGTCGTCGGGAGGGGCGGAATAGCCGTCGGATATATTTAAGTTATCGTATTTTTTCATAACCGTCCTCACTAACTTTTATCGATATAATAATACGCCGATTGCCCCTTTGTCAATACTTATGCGCGCGGGGTGCGCGTGGCGGCGCGAGATAGCAATATTTTACCGCTATTCCTTTATTTTAATCGCTTAATGTGGTAAAATCTATATATCGATTAATAATAGGCGGAATTATGGGCAGAGCTATAGACACAGGCAGGTCGATGTACGAGTACGTGCTCGAGGGATTGAGGGACGTCCCCGACAAGACTTTGTTTTACTATAAGGGCAAGCGGATAGGCAAGTCGAGATTTCTTGCCGACGTAGATAAATTCTGCTCCGTGCTCATCTCTTTCGGGGTGGGCGAGGGCAGCGCGGTCGCGATTAATCTGCCCAATATCCCCAATGCGGCAGCGGCTTTCTACGCCGTCAATAAGCTGGGCGGTATCGCCAACCTCATTCATCCGCTCATGCCTGCGGGCGCGCTCTCGGATATGGCGGCGCAGACGGGCGCAAAGCTGCTTGTCACATTCGACGGCTATTACTCCGCCAATGCCGATAAGCTCAAGCTAAATTGTCCCGTAGTCATATGCAGGGCGAGCGACTATCTCCCTCCGCTCAAGGCGGCGATATATTCGCGCTGCGAGCCTAATATAGCGTTCGGAGACGGGATATCGTCTTACCGCTCTCTCATGCGGCATGCGTCTCGGTATTGCGGCGCCGCTCGCGGCGACGGCGAGAGCTGCGCTGTGTATATGCACTCGGGCGGTACTACGGGCACGCCCAAGACCATCGCGCTGTCCAATCGCTCTTTCAACGAACTTACCGAGTGCCTTATACATGTCATACCCGATTACGATTACCGCAAGGACGCTTCGCTGATGGTGCTGCCCATATTCCACGGCTTCGGCTTGGGAGTGTGTCTGCACACTATGCTGTCGCGCGGCGTAGAGAGCGTAATGATACCTCGCTACCGCACAGCCGAGGTGCTCAAGTCGATAGCAAGGCGCAAGGTGACCATCACCGCAGGCGTTCCGCTCATGTATAAGAAGATGCTGGGCGGCGGCGCATTATTTAAGAATATGTCGCGCGTGCGTCATATGTTTTGCGGCGGCGATAAGCTCACTTCCGCGCTTAAAGGCGAGTTCGACGCGGCGCTGTCCGAAGTGGGCAATGACAATAAGCTGCTCGAGGGCTACGGTCTGACCGAGTGTGTCACGGTATGCTGTGTCAACAGGGCGGAAGGATATATCAAGGGCTGCCTCGGTTATCCTCTGCGCGGCATAAGCATCGCAATATTGGGCGAGGACGGGCAGTTCCTCCCCGCGGGCGAAATGGGCGAGATAGCCGTGTCGGGACCGACCCTTATGATGGGATACACCAATGCGGATATGTCCGATATATTCTTGGAGAGAGATGGCGTCAAGTGGCTGCGTACGGGCGACGTGGGCTATGTCGACGAGGCGGGCAGACTGTATTACAACGGCAGGCGTAAGGCGGCGGAGAAGGTGTGCGGGGTAGTGGTATATCCGCAGGAGATATGCGAGGTGGTGGGCGATCTGCCGTTCGTGTCGGAGAGCTACGCCGTTAAGGTCAGCGACGGAGATAAGGAATATATGCGCTTATACTGTTGCGTTACGGGCGATAAGGAGCAGTGCAGACAGGCGATAGAACGCCATTGCGAGGATAAGCTGATTGTGTATGCAAGACCTAAAGAGATAGTATTCGTAGACTCGCTGCCGCACACTCCGGTGGGCAAAGTAGACATAGGCAAGCTTACGGGCGATAAGCAGTAACAGCTGATTAAAGCTATACAGTCCCTTGTATATATATCCGTATTTTGCAACGCCGTTGCTTGCAATCTGTCATGGCAAAAGGCGTACCGTACGGTCGCGCGTCGGAGCGCGTTGCTTAATATATGATTGAGTGTCCCGTGCCGACAGCACTGATTACATTGTAATTATTACAACTGTTAATTATAAGATTTCGACCTTGATTATCGATTTTTAATTATAAAACAGCTTTATTTTGATGAATTGAATTATAGGAAATATATGCGAAAATCCCTAAGAAAGCGCATGCGGCTGTCTTGCGGACTCGGTTAATTATCGATATTTTCTGCTAAGTAAATGCGGAAAAATGTCGCTTTATACGAGAGGTCGGATTAGATAGGTATATAATATCCGCGCGTGTAATAAAATCGCTTGACATTAGATAGCGTATAAGACTAATATATCTATAATTATATTATGCTCGGAGGACAGGATGAGGATCAACGGCTCGCAGATATTGATAGAGGTGCTTAAGGAGCAGGGAGTAGACGTCATATTCGGATATCCCGGCGGCTCGGTGCTGCATATTTACGATGCGCTGTATAAGAATTCCGATAGGATTAAACACGTCATCACCGCTCACGAGCAGGGCGCGGCTCACGCCGCCGACGGATATGCCCGCGCTACGGGTAAGACGGGCGTAGTGCTCGCCACATCGGGTCCCGGCGCGACCAATCTCGTCACCGGTATCGCCACCGCATTTATGGACAGCGTGCCCATGGTCGCTATCACGGGCAACGTATCCAACGACCTTATCGGACTCGACTCTTTCCAAGAGGTATACATCGCGGGCATTACGATGCCCATTACCAAGCATAACTTCGTAGTAAGACGCGTAGAGGAGCTTGCGGACATCTTGCGCGAGGCTTTTAGGATAGCGTCTTCCGACCGTCCCGGTCCCGTGCTTGTGGATATCCCCAAGGACATCACGGCGGCGGAGTGCGAGTATACTCCCATGCCTAAGGTCGAACCCGTCAAGCACGACCTCTTTAGCGACGAAGCTATCGAAGCCGCCGCCAAGGCTATCAACGAGGCGAGCCGTCCCGTAGTAATGTACGGCGGCGGAGTAGGCTGCTCGGAGGCTTCGAGCGAGCTTGTAGCCTTTCTCGATAAGGGCAATTTGCCCTGCGTCAATACGCTCATGGCGACGGGCGTCAATTACGGCGGACCGCTCAATCTCGGTCTTGTGGGCATGCACGGCAGCAATTCCGCGGGCAGAGCCTTGGAAGAGAGCGACGTTGTCATCGCCGTAGGCACGAGATTTTCGGACAGAGTGGCTACGGACAAGCGTCACTTCGCGCCCAAGGCGGCGGTCATTCATATAGACGTAGACGCTGCCGAAATCAATAAGAACGTCAATGCGGCATACCCCCTTGTCGGAGATGTCAAGCACGTGCTTAGCGCGCTTATCCCCAAGGTGGTTAAAGCAGAGCGTAAGGAGTGGTTCGACAGGCTGCTTGCGCTTAAGGAGCAGGATTATAAGCCTCAGCCCTCCGTCGATACATTAAAGCCGCGCGAAGCAATCACCGCGGTGTGCAAGCATATCGGAAGCGACGGCATCATGGTCACCGACGTCGGTCAGCACCAGATGTGGGCTGCGCAGTACAGCAGCGGTTTGACGCCCCGCTCCTTCCTCACGTCGGGCGGACTGGGCACCATGGGCTACGGACTGGGCGCCGCTATCGGAGCCAAGACGGCTCATCCTTCGCGCAATGTCGCGCTCATCACGGGCGACGGCTGCTTCCATATGAATCTCAACGAGATGTGCACGGCAGTCAAGTTCGGCTTGCCGGTAGTGGTTGTGGTCATGAATAACGGCGTGCTCGGCATGGTAAGACAGTGGCAGACATTCTTCTACGGCAGCAGATACTCGTCCACCACGCTGGAGAGAGCCACAGATTTTGTAAAGCTTGCCGAGGCTTTCGGCGCCAAAGGCTACCGCTGCAATACGGTAGAGGAGCTGGACAAGGCTATGGGCGAAGCGGTTACATCTAAGGTGCCGGTCATCATAGACGCCGTCATCGATAAGGACGAGAATGTACTGCCCATGATACCCGCGGGCAAGACTATCAACGATATCATCACCTGCTGGCACTGAGCCGTAAGGTGAAATATAATAAGCAGTAAATTATTTATACCGTAAGATATACGGATGGAGGATAATATGATTAAGAAGTATTACGACAGAGATTGCAACCTCAAGACGCTTGACGGCAAGACGGTCGCCATAATCGGCTTCGGCTCGCAGGGACACGCTCACGCGATGAACCTTAAGGACAGCGGAGTCAACGTAGTAGTGGGACTTCGTCCCGACAGCAGGCACGTCAAGACCGCTAAGGAGTACGGTCTTAAGGTATTGAGCGTTGCCGAAGCGGCTAAGGCTGCCGACGTCGTTATGATGCTCGTCCCCGACGAGCTGTGCGCAGACATCTATTATGCGGAAGTCGCGCCTCACATGACCGCAGGCAAGGCGCTGGCTTTTGCTCACGGTCTCAACATTCATTTCAATTTAATTAAGCCCTCTAAGGATATCGACGTAATCATGATAGCTCCTAAGGGTCCCGGTCACACCGTCAGATTCCAGTATCAGGAAGGCAAGGGCGTACCGTCGCTCATAGCTATCTACCAAGACGTCACAGGCAAGGCTAAGGATATCGCATTGGCATATGCAAGCGGCATCGGCGCAGGCAAGGCAGGCATACTCGAGACCACTTTCAGAGAGGAGACCGAGACCGACTTGTTCGGCGAGCAGGCAGTACTTTGCGGCGGCGTTACCGAGCTGATGAAGGCGGGCTTCGAGACTTTGGTTGCTGCGGGATATCAGCCCGAGATGGCATACTTCGAGTGCATTCACGAGATGAAGCTCATCGTCGACCTCATCAACAAGGGCGGCTTTGCGGCAATGAGATACTCCGTATCCAACACCGCCGAGTACGGCGACTACAGGACGGGCAAGCGCCTCATCACCGACGAGACCCGTAAAGAGATGGCTAAGGTGCTGCGTGAGATTCAGGACGGCACGTTCGTGTCCGAGTGGATGACGGAGAACAAGAGCGGCAAGTGCGCCAAGTTCCTCGCTACCCGTCGTATCGAGAGCGAGCATCAGCTCGAGCAAGTTGGCGCGGAGCTTCGCAAGATGATGAGCTGGCTCGGCGGAGACGATAAGCTTATCTGATTGATTTAAGCGTCTATATAGTTTTTATGCTCGCGTCATCACCGTGTTTTATACGGCGGTGACGCGTGTTGATAATAAGAGGTCGATTTATGGAACTTAGAAGCAGTTATTTTACCGACAGACCGGAGACGGCGCCGCACCGCTCTTTGCTCAAGGCATGCGGATTTACCAACGAGGAGCTTAGCAAGCCCCTTATCGCGGTCGTCTCGGCGCACAGCGAGATAGTGCCGGGACACATCAATTTGGACAAGATTACGGCGGCGGTCAAGGCGGGCATAAGCGCGGCGGGCGGCACTCCCGTAATGGTGCCCGCGATAGGCGTATGCGACGGCATCGCGATGGGACATGCGGGTATGAAGTATTCGCTTCCTTCGCGCGAGCTCATAGCCGACAGCGTGGAGACTATGATAGAGGCGCACCGCTTCGACGGCATGGTGCTCGTGCCCAATTGCGACAAGATAGTGCCAGGCATGGTCATGGCTGCTTGCAGGCTCAATCTTCCCGCGGTCGCGGTCAGCGGCGGACCCATGCTTGCGGGCACCGTATGCGGCGAGGAGGTTTCGCTCTCCAAGATGTTCGAGTCGGTGGGCTCGTACAAGGCGGGCATAATCGATAAGGACAAGCTCGACGACATCACCGACAGATGCTGCCCCGGTTGCGGCTCGTGCTCGGGCATGTATACAGCTAATTCCATGAACTGCCTTTGCGAAGCTATCGGCATAGCGCTGCCCGGCAACGGCACCGTTCCCGCAGTGTACAGCGACAGGATTATCCTCGCTAAGCACGCCGGCGAGGCTATAGTCAATATGGTCAAGCGCGATATCAAGGCGAGGGATATAATCAATCCCCGCTCCATTCGCAACGCCATTGCCTGCGACATGGCGCTCGGCTGCTCGTCCAATTCCGTATTGCATCTGCTCGCCATCGCTCAAGAGGCGGGCGTAGACGTCGACCTCAATATGTTTAACGAGATAAGCGAGCGCACTCCCAACCTGTGCCATCTCGCTCCCGCGGGTCCCACTCACATGCAAGACTTATATCAGGCGGGCGGAGTACAGGCGGTGCTCAGCGAGTTGCTTTCGGGCGGTTATATAGACGGCGAGGCTATGACAGTGACGGGACGCACTATGGCGGACAACCTTAAGGGCGTCAAGCTGTCGTCCGCGCAGAACGCAATCAGACCTTTGGACAATCCCTATACCGCTACGGGCGGACTTGCGATACTGTTCGGCAATATAGCTCGCGGCGGCTGTGTGGTCAAGCGCAGCGCCGTCGCTCCCGAGATGCTCGTGCACTCGGGCAGGGCAAGGGTGTTCAATAGCGAGGAGGAGGCGATTGCCGCTATCTACGCCTCGTCTATCGAGCACGGCGACGTAGTCGTTATCAAGTACGAGGGACCCAAAGGCGGTCCCGGCATGAGGGAGATGCTCAATCCCACCTCCGCGCTCGCGGGCATGGGTCTCGACAAGAGCGTCGCGCTTATCACCGACGGCAGATTTTCAGGCGCGTCGAGGGGCGCGTCCATAGGACACGTCTCGCCCGAGGCGGCTGCGGGCGGCGACTTCGCGCTCATCGAAGAGGGCGATATCATCGATATAGACATCCCTGCCTATTCCGTCAATCTGCGCGTCAGCGACAAGGAACTTAACAGACGCAGGAAGGGCTTTACGCCCATAGTTAAGGATATACCCGGCAAGTGGCTCAAGCGCTACGCGTCGCTGGTATCGGGCGCGGATAAAGGAGCGGTGCTCAGATGAAAGATTTACTAACGTTAGATAAGGTATATCACGCGGCGTTCGTGCTCAAGGACGTCATAAGAGATACGGGCATGATGCCCGCGGCTGGCATAGCTCCCGATAGCGACGTCTATCTCAAGACGGAGTGTTTGCAGGTCACGGGCTCCTTTAAGGTTAGGGGAGCGTACTATAAGATATCCCAGCTCGCGGAAGAAGAGCGCGCAAAGGGCGTAATCGCATGCTCGGCAGGCAACCACGCTCAGGGCGTTGCGCTCGCGGCTGCTCGCAGCGGCGTCAAGTCGCTCATCTGCTTGCCCGACGGCGCGCCCATATCCAAGGTGGAGGCGACCAAGGCGCTGGGCGCAGAGGTGTGCCTTGTCAAGGGCGTATACGACGACGCGTACGCCAAGGCGCTTGAGCTCAAGGATAGCCGCGGTTACACATTCATTCATCCCTTCGACGACGTGGACGTGATAGCGGGACAGGGTACTATAGGTCTAGAGATACTCGACCAGCTGCCCGACGTAGATACCGTGCTCGTACCTGTGGGCGGCGGCGGACTGATATCGGGTCTTGCCTTCGCAATCAAGTCGTTGCGCCCCGAAGTAAAAGTATACGGAGTGCAGGCGAGCGGCGCGCCCAGTATGTTCAACTCCATCAGGGACAAGCACATCGAGAGCCTTACGGGCGTGTCCACTATAGCCGACGGCATAGCGGTCAAGACCCCCGGCGAGCACACATTCGGCTACGTCAGCAAGTACGTGGACGGCATCGTCACCGTCAGCGAGGACGAGATATGCTCGGCTATACTCACCCTTATCGAGAAGCACAAGATGATTGCCGAGGGCGCGGGCGCGGTGTCCGTAGCCGCGGCAATGTTCGGTAAAGTGCCGCTTAAGGGCAAGAAGGTATGTTGTCTTGTCTCGGGCGGCAATATAGACGTCACCATTCTCTCGCGCGTCATCAAGCGCGGATTGCTCAAGTCGGGCAGGTCTTACTCTCTGTGCATAGAGCTATTGGACAAGCCGGGACAGCTTAAGGATGTGTCGAGGATAATAGCCGACGAGGGCGGCAACGTCATCTCCGTGCACCACGAGAGGGGCAACGAGAACAGCGACGTCAACGGCTGCTTCTTGCGTCTGCAACTCGAGACAAGGAACTTCGAGCATATCGAGAGCATTAGGAACGCGCTTCGCAAAGAAGGCTTCAAACTTGTATAAGGTATTATAAGGAGAATAACAATATGGAATACGTAAGCACAGACAAGGCGCCCGCGGCGATAGGTCCTTACTCGCAGGCAATCAAGTGCGGCGGTATGGTATACACCTCGGGACAGATAGCTATCGACCCCGCTACGGGCAAGATAGAGGAGGGCGGAATACAGCAACAGACTCATAGGGTGTGTCGCAACGTAGCTGCGCTGCTCGAGGCGGCTGGGACGGATATGACCAAGGTGGTCAAGACTGTATGCTTTATCGCCGACATGGCGGACTTTGCCGCATTTAACGAGGTCTATGCTCAGTATTTTGTGTCCAAGCCCGCGCGCTCCTGCGTAGCTGTCAAGACACTCCCTAAGAATGTTCTCGTGGAGATAGACACCGTAACGCAGCTGTGACGGACAGTTTGCATATAGGTATTACGCGCGGCGATAGGGCTGCTTACGCGCAATGCTGACGCGGCGCGGACTGCATCCTGCGACGGAGACAACCGTCGGCGCCGCTCGCGTAAGACTGCTCGATATAGTGCGAGGGTTATGCGTCGCGCTTATGTTGCTCGACCACTTCGCGCTGTTTTTTTTCAAATTCTATTATCTACACGGCAACGGTTTTATATCCCTATATCCTACATTGGCGAGCTATATCGGATCGGGCGCAAGACAGGCTATAAGAGGTATTGTCATATCGGTATTTTTTATGGTGTCGGGCATATGTTGCAGCTACAGCCGCAACAACCTGCGCCGCGGACTGCTATTGACGCTCTTTGCGGGCTTTATCACGCTTATTACATTTATAATCACCGCTACCGCATATAATTGCCTTATTATCTGCGGAGTAATACATTGCTACGCAATATTTACGCTAATCTACGCTATCATTGAGAGACTGCCGCTCAAGAGCAATAGGCGCACGCTCTTATGCGCGATATTGCTCGCGATTTTTGTCATATGGGCTATAGTAATGGGCGCGGTTAAGCCCACGCTCGACGGCTCCAACGCGCTGATATTCTTAGGCGTGCCCGCCACGGGATATATCCCGCCGCTCGAATACGCCTCGCCCGCATTTGTCGGCTGGGCATACTTTGCGGGGGTAATAATAGGCTTCAGATTTAAGAAGATTAGCTTCGGCAGCAGCGCAGCATTCCCCGTACTCTCATATATCGGCAGACACGCCGCCGTAATCTACCTCATTCATATGCCCCTTATCTACGCGTTCATCAGATTATTAGCCCTTTAATTTGCTTTAATTTATTAAACTCGCTTACATTATCTAATATAATAATTCAGCAATTGTAATACAGCCAACGCGCTCCGCAGCGGCTTGTAGGAATACGCCGACTACTCACTCCGCAGTTGCCAACGCGCTCCGCAGCGGCTTATAGGAATACGCCGACTACTCACTCCGCAGTTGCCTACGCGCTCCGCAGCGGCTTGTAGGAATGCACCGACTACTCACTCCGCAAGTG
>CAJTXS010000019.1:28541-29237 GCA_910583735.1 uncultured Christensenella sp.
CTGCGCGCTCCGCAGCGGCTTGTAGGAATGCACCGACTACTCACTCCGCAGTGCTGCGCGCTCCGCAGCGGCTTGTAGGAATGCACCGACTACTCACTCCGCAGTGCTACGCGCTCCGCAGGGAAGAGTGTAGCAAGCAGAAACCATATTTTTTATATCGCGCAAAAACCACGCTTTTTGTGAGCGATACCGCTAAAAATGCGAGCGGTGCGAGCGAAGTATTTTTATATCGGAAAGAGTGAATTTTACGCGCTATGATAATTAATCTTATATTAATCTATGCGCGTAAAAGAGAGAAAACCATTTGTCGATGCCCCGCAGGGAATAGCGCGCAAAAATCACACTTTTTGCAAGCGGTACCTTGAAAATGCGAAAGCATTTTACGGAGGGGAGCTAACGAGGGGAACCATGTAGCGAGTATGCGATAGCATACGGTTTGCGTTTAAGCGGTGCCCCTCGTTCAATACTTCCACCGATGAGAGTACGACCGATACAAAAGTAAGACGATACGCTTATCGTCGCTTTTGTATCGCGACTGGTCGTAGGAGAGGAGGGAGGGCGTCCGTAAGGCTGCATTTAGAAGATATTGGCTAAATATCTTCGCGCAGTAACAGGGCGCGCCGACCGACTAATGTTCATGTATTAATATAATTGATGATCATTTTTGCGGGCAATAGCCGTTAATCGTATTAATAT
>CAJTXS010000020.1 GCA_910583735.1 uncultured Christensenella sp.
TGATCATCAATTATACTAATACATGTACATAATTAGGTCGGATAACTCACCGCCTTTATATATAAATAAATCAGAAATTAATAAAATAAAGACGCCTACAAAGGCGTCTTTATCATATAAAAGTCAACTGTTATTGATCTTGCTCGGGGGTATCGCTGTCCGAGACGTCCGCTTGCTCCGACGTACCGTCGAGCGTCGCGCTGTCGTCAGTCGCGATGTCTTCTCTCGTGGACTCGACGATTTCTATCTTCTCCCTAACCTCGAGGGCATCGTCTGTCAAGCTAAAGCCCATCTCGAGCACTCTCTCTTCCGTAAGCAAGCCGAGCGCAAGAGCATCGGCAACCTGAGTCTGCTCGAGATCGCCATTCTCTATATCGGCTACGAGTGCGCGCTTCTTCAAATCCTGCGCTATATCGAGCTGCTTCTTCTCTGTAAGATCCCAGAAGAAGAAAGGTATCATAGCCAGCACTCCGCAGATTACGCCCATGACCGCCCAAATAATGAATACGTTACGCATGACGGTTGAGTTGGCATAATCGGTAGCGTTGACTGCGCCGAATTTCTCGAGCAAAGCGGCTACCAAAGCAGTGGAGCCGAGTCCGCACAGCGTGGTAATAACGCCCGTATACTGCGACATAAAGCCGTCTAATCTATCTCCCGTCTTCCATTGCTGATAATCGCAATAGTCGGCTGTCATTGCAGGCGATGTAACTGTCCACAATGCGGCAAACATATTGTGCAAGAACAGGCCTATGTACATAATCCAAGGAGTAACGGGGCTGCTATATGCAAACAGTACCAAAACAAGGATAAGCGCGGATATGACAGTCGAACCTCCGAAAGATATCAAAGTCATATTCCTCTTGCCGAACTTCTTCTGAATAAGCGGCGCGAACAGCATGCCCGGAACGAATGCTATACCCAAGACCGTGGACATCGCTCCGATGATGCTTGCGGCGTTATCTTTAATCATATAGGTGGCTATGTAGAAAGAGCAACCGAACAGCGTAATTCTACCGAAAGCAAGTACGTTGGACAAGTTGATGAGCCAGAAGTACTTATTCTTAAAGCTCTTCTTGATACCGGCAAAGAATCCGACCTTCTGCTTGACCTTCTTCTCGACCATGAAGCGCTCTTTACATCCGAAGAACATCAACAGAGACAATCCCGCGCACACCATACCCATGATAGGGAATACTACCCTATAGGACATGATATTGGTAAGCGCGCCGCCGCCGTAAATGCCCTGGACTATCAAGGGATAGAATAACTGTACCGCCGAGGGTCCGAGAGAGTCGAGAACGCCGCCTACGGAGTACAGCTTAGTACGCTCGTTGGTGTTGGGGGTAATAACCTGCGCCAGACCTACTCTGCCGTAAGAGAAGAATGAGAACATCGTATACGCTATAAAATATAGCAACTGATAAGAGCCTACGACCAGTACCTGCGTCACAGTGATGGGAATACCGTCCTTAGGCATAAACATATCGGGAATAAACGCCAGCAACCAGAACGAAACTACGCTTGCAACGCCCGCCCAAAGCAAGAAGGGACGGTAACGTCCGTACTTGGTATTGGTGTTGTCGATAATCCAACCTACGATAGGAGCGCGGAAAATAGAGAGAATCGCCATTATCCAAGTGGTATAAAGTACAATACGCTGATCGAACTGATAGTGTACCGACAGATACGCGCCCATGGTAATGGTAAAATACTGCGTAAATATACCGAATCCCTGTACGCCCATACCACCGACGGCATACGATATGAATTCTTTGTTAGGCAAGTGGTAACCCTCTTTAGGCGGGGTATTCCAATGCGCGAAAAAGTCTTTTACAAAGAATCCGACTTTAGAAAAGATGTTAGTCTTCATAATTTCGCCCTCTAATTATTATGCACGGCACTGTCTGCCGATACCGTCTTATACATCTCTTACAGCCCGCGCCCTTATCCCGCACGCTGCAATCAAGCGGATACCGTCTGATAAATCCGCTAACGAGCGAAAAAACCAAACTCCACATTTTACAATTATTATACTATATTAATATAGCGATTGCAAATAAATTAATCGCTGTAGGAAGCTAAATAATCACAATTTACAATATCGAACAATTATGACGCCGCAACAGCCCGCTGCAACGCAATTATTTGCCCGTAGAACCGAAGCCGCCCTCTCCTCTTACCGTGTCGGACAGCTCGCTTGCTATCTCGTACTCGGCGCGGATATAGGGAGCGATTACTATCTGCGCCACCCTGTCTCCGCATGATACTTTGCGCGGCTCATTGGAATGGTTGTGCAGAGCTACCATTATCTCGCCGCGATAGTCGCTGTCTATTACTCCCACTTTATTGGCGGGAGCAAGTCCCTGCTTGGCGCCCAAAGAGCTGCGCGCATAGATAAGTCCCACAGTACCGCAAGGAATCTCCATCGCAAGACCCGTATGTATAAATACCGTCTGCCCCGCGCCGATTACGACCTCGCCGTCGCATACGGCGTACAGGTCCGCAGCCGCAGCCCACTCGCTGCCGTACTTAGGCAATATGGCGCGCTCGTCCAACTTCTTAACTCTCAAAGAGCAACTTTGCATAAATCCACCTCCGTATAAACGCACTGACATGCGTCGCCATACATTATAACATTATATATATATAATAGTAAATACATTGCCTTAATATATCGACAACAACCGACATTATATGTATTCAGCCGTCCCGTATATTACCTTAAATCGACAAGCAGTTGCAACAATAGATAAGCGACGCAAAGATATATTTATGCCTGCGCTCAGCGCGTCACGCCGCGCGGCAAGCGTAACAGTTAAGAATCATACAGCTTATATATAACGTCTTAATGGATTAACATGCATTATATCAATTAAATTAAACAACGCTGCGTATCCTATGACTTCGTATATATAGGCGACCTATAAGAGTGCAGGCAAGAATTAAGCGTAATATAAAAAACGACGCGAATAACTCCGCGCCGCATATCCGATTATATAATATATCAATAATAAGTACCGCCCGCGCCGCCGTCCTTCCACAGCCTAACACAGCCGTCTTTAAGCGACCTTCCTACGTCTATTATGCGCTGATTGGACGAACCCCTAAAGCGCAGTTTAATATCCTTAAGCTCCTCTACGAATTCTCCGTCGACAAGCACGTCCATATAGGACAACATCTCGTCCGTCACCTCGGTATGCGCTCTGCCGCCCGCGCACAGGTCTACATCGTAAGTATATCCGCTGTAGCACCATATATCCTTGCCGGGCAACTCTCTCTTAATCATGCGAAGCAATTCTATGAGCGCGCGCTGGTTGCTCGGCTCGAAAGGCTCTCCGCCGAGCAACGAAAGTCCGCGTATATAATCGGGCTTAAGCGCATCCAATATCTCGTCGCGTACGGCATCCGTATAAGGCTGACCGTAATTAAAATCCCATGCCTCGGCATTGAAGCAGCCCTTACACTTATGCGTGCAGCCGCTGACGAACAGCGATACTCGCACACCCTCGCCGTTGGCGACGTCGAACTTCTTGATAGTTGCGTAATTCATATCCCGCCCAAGCTATTACAGATGCAATACTCTCGACTTGATTTCCTTAGTCTTACCCAAGTTCCAGAAGTTCTCGCCCAAATAGCCGCATGTACGACGGGTGACGTTCATCTTCTTCTGATCTTTATTGTGACAGTTAGGGCACTCCCACTCGTTGTTATCGTTGATGACAATCTCTCCGTCGTAGCCGCATACGTGGCAGTAGTCGCTCTTGGTATTGAACTCGGCATACTGTATATTCTCGTAGATATACTTGACTACCTCGCGCATAGCCTCGAGATTATGCGTCATGTTGGGTATCTCAACGTAGGAAATACATCCGCCGCTGGATATCACCTGGAACTTGCTCTCGAATGTGAACTTGGAGAAAGCGTCTATCTTCTCTCTCACGTCCACGTGATAGGAGTTAGTATAGTAGCCCTTATCGGTGACGTCGGGGACGGTGCCGTACTTCTCCTTGTCCACTCTTGCGAATCTGTAGCAAAGAGATTCCGCAGGCGTGCCGTACAGACCGAAAGCTATGCCCGTCTGAGCCTTCCACCTGTCGGTAGCCTCGCGCATCTTATTCATAACCTTGAGCGCGAACTCCTCGCCCTTAGGCGTAGTCTGCGACTCGCCCGTCATGAGTTTAGTAACTTCGTATACGCCGATATATCCCAGCGAAATGGTAGAGTATCCGCCCTCGAGCAGCTTATCTATAGTCTCGCCCTTCTCCAGTCTCGCAATCGCGCCGTACTGCCAATGTATGGGCGACACGTCGCTCTTAATGCCTCTGAGCGCATTGTGCCTGCACATCAACGCCTCGTAGCATAGCTGGAGACGCTCGTCGAACAGCTTCCAGAACTTATCTTCGTCACAGTCGCAGGCGAGCGCTATCTGAGGAAGATTGATACTTACTACGCCTTGATTAAATCTGCCTTCGAACTTAAAGTTGCCGTCCTTATCTTTCCAAGTGGAAAGGAACGAGCGACAGCCCATGGGCGAGAATACGTTGCCTTCGTAATTCTCCCTCATCTTCTTGGCGGAGATGTAGTCGGGATAAAGTCTCTTGGAAGAGCACTTGACCGCAAGCTCGGTAACATAATCGTATTTGCCGCCCTTTAGAGCGTTGTGCTCGTCGAGCACATACACGAGCTTAGGGAACGCGGGAGTGATATAGACTCCCTTCTCATTCTTAATTCCCTCGTATCTTTGACGCAATATCTCCATGATTATCTGCGCGTTCTCTTCAATATACTCGTCGTTCTTATCGAGATAGAGGAAAAGCGTGACGAACGGAGACTGTCCGTTGGTGGTCATGAGGGTATTAATCTGATACTGTATCGTCTGTACGCCCGCCTTGAGCTCGTCCTCAAGCCTGTCGTCGACCATGGCGATTATCTCCTCGTTGGTCGCTAAAGGGAATATCTCGCGGTAATGACGCTCGAACTTGTGCTTGCTCTTCCTCAAGTACTTGCCCAGATGTCTGATATCTACGGACTGTCCGCCGTACTGCGAGCAAGCTACCGCGGCGATAATCTGCGTGGTGATGGTGCACGCAACTTGGAAACTCTTGGGGCTCTCGATGAGCTTGCCGTTCATAACGGTGCCGTTGTCGAGCATGTCGCCGATATTAATAAGGCAGCAGTTGAATATGGGCTGGATAAAATAGTCGGCGTCGTGGAAGTGCAATATGCCGTCCTCGTGAGCCTTGGCTATCTTCTCGGGCAACAAAAGTCTCTTGGTAAGGTCCTTGGACACTTCGCCCGCTATCAAATCGCGCTGTGTGCTCGCAGCCAAGGCGTTTTTATTGGAATTCTCTTCCATTACGTCCTTATTGGCGTTGCGAATAAGGCTGAGTATTGCCTCGTCGGTAGTATTGGCTTTGCGTACCAATGCCCTCGTGAAGCGATAGATAATATACTTCTTGGCAAGCTCGTAGTGACCGTAGGACATGAGCTTCTCTTCTATGATATCCTGTATGTCCTCTACCAATATCCTCTTGCGACCTTTACGCGATACATAGTTGAGAATATCCTTAATCTCCGCATCGCTCGCGCGCTCGCACTCGTCTACCTCGTCGTTGGCTTTATGTATAGCCGCAACTATCTTCGCTCTGTCGTATTCTGCAAATGTTCCATCCCTCTTAACTACCTGCATTCCTCATTTCTCCCGTTTTTTGAAACTGCAACTATGATACAATATATAGTATTATTAGTCAACATTTTTTACAACATATTGCGATTTATTCCCAGACAAATTACGGCTTATCTGTAAATTATGCTTTAGATGACTATCTCACAACGATAGATTATATTTATATGAATTTCTTTATAATAACGCGGTTATAAATCGTTCCAAAAGCATAAAATCGGCTGTTATTACAAGCACATATGCCAAGTCTTGCAGACAATAAAAGATGTCCCGACGCTATTGCAATATACGCTATATAAGAGGCATGCTCCGTACTTGCATGATAATAACGCAATATACAGCCATGTCCCGAGCGGAGCTCTGTAAAACAATTCATAAATAATTTTATATTGCTTATACAGCTAATATCGATATACAGAATCTACGACGCTGTCGCTTTCTTAAAAAACCTGCGCCCGATACGACTTAATTAATGTGCCTATTAATACTAAGCGCTATGCTACTCTTCCACTGCACGAAAACACGGCATCGATACAAACTAATGTTATACATACCCCAGATAAAACCCCTGCTTACCCAATACAATAATCTGCCTATGCGGCAACAACGCAATCCTTTAAGCTACAGCAGCATATCGCTGCAATCAAGTACTTTGATATATCCTATATTGATAATATGGACGCGCGTATTATATTATATATTTTATCTGCCGTAATAATTTTTGTTTTTATTGCTTAAAAACGCTTTACTTCTTTAATGCGATAAAGTATTATATAAATATCGTAAACATTTCGGAGGCATTAAATGAAGAAGTTAGTAATGATTGCGCTCGTAGTAGTTATGAGCCTTGCGGCTGTGCTGGGCATTGCGGCATGCAATAAAACGGAACTCGTCGGATTCGACGTAGAGCTCGCAAAGGCAGTCGGCGACTACCTCGGCGTAAAGGTAGAATTCCAGGAGATTAACTGGGACCAAAAGGAAACGGAACTCGAATCCAAGAACATCGACCTGCTGTGGAACGGCGTATCCATCAATCCCGAGCGTATCGAAGCGTGGGAGATGAGCGGACCTTACATGCTCAACGAGCAAGTAGCTATCATCCGTAAGAGCGACAAGGATAAGTACGACACCTTGGATAAGATGAAGTCCACTACCGAGTGGATAGCCGAAGGCGGCAGCGAAGGCAAGAAGGTAATCGAGAGCCTCGGCATCACGCCCAAACAGGCGGAAGCGCAGATTAACATACTCACCGAGCTCAAGTCGGGCACTATAGATATAGGCGTCATGGATAAAGTAATGGCGGGCTACTACATCAACCAGTCGGGCAGCAGCTATTCCGCCGACCTCATGATAGCTGACGTAAAGCTCGCGGAAAGCGAATACTACGGTATAGCGTGCCGCAAGGGCGAAAAGGCGCTCATGGATAAGATCAACACCGCTCTTGCAGCCAAGTACAAAGACGGCACCATGACAGATATAGCCGAGAAGTACGGTCTTGCAGAAATCCTTATCCCCTACGAGTACGAGTCGCAGTGGGACAGCATCGAGAACAAGGCTGATTGGGACTATATAGTATCGAGGGGCAGCATCAAGATAGGCTATACCTTGTTCGCTCCCATGAACTTCAAGGCTAAAGTCTAATATATACTATACTCATTGCTTACAACAAGCGGTCCCGTCCCTTATCGGATGCGACCGCTCATTGAATATATAAGAGGTTACTTATGCCCTTTACAACAACTCTGACATTCGGAGAAGCTACTGTCGCCCTGCTTACGGGCTTCGGCAATACGGTGCTGATATTCCTGCTTACGCTGCTGTTCGCCCTTCCGCTCGGACTGATAGTGTGCGCTTGCTCCATGTCTAAATTCAAACCGCTGAAATATCTTGCAAAGACATTCGTGTGGATAATACGCGGCACTCCACTGCTGCTGCAGATAATAGTAATATTCTACGTCCCCGGACTGCTGTTCAACGCGCCTTTTAAGCAGCGTATGGTGGCGGTAGTAATCGCTTTCACCATCAACTATGCCTGTTACTTCTCCGAGATATACAGAGGCGGAATTATGAGCATAGAAAAGGGACAGTACGAGGCGGGATACGTGCTCGGCATGACGCGTATGCAGGTATTCTTCAAGATAGTGCTGCCTCAGATGATCAAGAGGATACTCGCGCCCATGAGCAACGAGATAATCACTCTCGTAAAAGATACCTCGCTCGCGCAAGTAATCTCCATAGGAGAACTGGTTAAAAAGGCGTACGAATTGCAAAATCAATACGTGGTAATATGGCCGCTCTTCTACGCGGGAGTATTCTATCTGATATTCAACGGCGGACTCACTCTGCTGTTCGGATACGCGGAGAGGAAACTCAGCTATTATAAGGTGTAAATCATGGCATACTTGGAAGTAAACGACATCAATAAGAGTTTCGGCTCCAATAAAGTACTCAAAGGCATATCTTTTACGCTCGATAAGGGAGACGTGCTTGCGATAATCGGCTCGTCGGGAAGCGGAAAGACTACGCTGCTTAGGTGTATTACCTTCCTTGAGAAGGCGGACAGAGGCATACTGCGCGTGGGCGGCGGCACGCTGCTCGATATGTCCGACGTAGTAGTGCCCGACGGCACTCTCGCTTCCGCGCTGTCGTCGCCTGTAACTTCCGACTTAAAGGCGCTGCGACTGAAAGGGCTATATCGTAAATTTATGTCCACTCCTCTGATACTTGCGGAAAGAGCGGACAGGCACGAACTGCCCCTACCCAAGAGCGGAGAGTCCGCCGAGTACTACGCCGAATATATCTGCAATCCGTACGCGAGCAAGACGCTGCGCGATATGGCAAAGGAAAGATATATCGCCGCGCGTAACGCGCAACTCAACTATGAACGCATAGATGAGACAGACGCCATATCCTCTGACATTAAAACAAAACAGCACGACCCGTCCGCCACGGTCAGAATAAAGAAAGAGTTGAGCGAGTTGAACCGCAAGAGAAAGGATAAGCTCAAAGCCGACTTTGCATCTACGGACGCAGACAGCTATATGCGTGTACTTACGCTCAAGGACTGCCCCGACAGGCTGCTGCGCAAGGCTGCGGCTAAATTCCTCACCTACTACAACGGCGACAAAGTAGAGGTCGCTACGCCTAAAGAAATAGTCTCCGACCTAAATAAGTTCGCCGCAGCGCGCGCCTTAGGCAAATCGGCGCTAAAGGCGATGGGTAACGAGGCGTACATACGCAGCAAGAGATTGCATTTCGGATTGGTATTCCAAAGTTTTAATCTCTTCCCTCAGTACACTGTGCTTAAGAACATTATGCTCGCGCCTTTGCTTATGATAGACGAAGAGCTCAAGATGCTGTCTCTGTACGACAGGGCGGCTAAACTTAAGACAAAAGAGGGGTATAACGATAGCAAGAGCGCAATAAAGAAGGCTCAAGCCTACATCGCCAAGGCAGACATCATTGCGGGCACGCTCGCATCCGAAGACGTTGCGGCTGCCAAGGCGGCGGTAGCCGCGGTAAGAGAAGGCGGAGCCAAGGGCAATCTCAAGTCCGATTACGTAAGGCGCAGACGCGCGGAGATAGAAAAGCACGCCTATGCTCTCCTCGAGCAGGTAGGACTGTCGGACAAGGCGAAGTCTTACCCCTGCGAATTATCGGGCGGACAATGTCAGCGCGTGGCGATTGCGAGAGCCTTGGCAATGCGTCCCAACATACTTTGCTTCGACGAGCCGACATCCGCGCTCGACCCCGAACTTACGGGCGAAGTGCTCAAAGTAATTAAGGGCTTAAAGTCCTCCGACCGCACCATGATAGTGGTGACGCATGAGATGGACTTTGCAAAAGCCGTCGCCGATAAAGTCATATTCATGGCGGGCGGCGTGATAGAAGAGTGCGGCACGCCCGAGGAAGTATTCGACAACCCCAAGAGCGAAATTACCAAGGCGTTCCTTAATAAAAGCAACGAAAGCTTTTAAGTAGCACGCCTAAAGCATGACTCGCCGAAAAAAGTCGCGTCATATCCGCGATAATATGCGGCTAAAGTAAAATAATATCGCATTTAATCGATTAATGACTTCACATTGACACGCGCAAGGTCAAGTGATAAAATTGCCTTAATCAACGCGCCGAAAGCGCATAGGGAGACTGTATGCTCGAGAATTTATTTCATCCCATTTCCACCCAGCGTTGGGAGCGCAAAGACCGCTTCGAGGAATACTACTACAAGCACAGATGCACCTTCGACGTGACGTCCGATATCGACGCTACTCCTCTCAAGATATATTGCGAGAGAAAGGGTAAGAACTTCTATGCAACGCTTCTCTACTTGGTAAGCAAAGTCATCAATTCCGACCGTACATACAGATACGACGTATCGCCATATATGGGATTAGGCTATTGGGACGTAATACATCCCGAGTACACGGTGTATTGCGACAAGCTCGACATGTTCATGCACGCGTGCACCAAGTATGACCACGACTTCGACTTATTCTACGACGCGGCGCTGAGCGATATGGAACAATGCACACAGGGCAACGGAGCGGATAAGGCGAGCATGCCCGCCAACAGATTCTTTATTTCATACCTGCCTTGGAGACATTTCACGGGACTCAACATGAATTCCGAAGACGACTTCAAGTGTCTCTTACCCGGCTTAATTATAGGCAAATGCCGCAGCGAGGGAGGCAAGGAACTGTTGCCCGTAAGCGCAAAGCTGCACCGCGCTTCTTGCGACGGCAAAGACGCAGCCGACCTATTCAACATGCTGGAAGAAGAGATTGCCAAGCTTAACGGCTAATACAATATAATAAATCAAAGCGCGGCATTACAAGCCGCGCCTTTTATTTTATCGATTTTATACTGTAGACTATTGCGTGTATAGTTAATCTATATCTTAAGCAAATACGTCAGTCTTCATTATGTTCTTTTCTATTTTCCTCTTCCGACTGTGCGGCGTCGTTATCCGAGCCTATTACTGCGTTAAACATACGTTGCATCTTCTTATTCATATGTATAATACCCGACGCAAGCGCTATGCACAGCAATATCAGTATCACGATGGCTGCCGTAGTGATGATATATACTTTCTTGCTCACCCACTTACCGTCTACGCTATCAATACCCGCGCTAACGGTTATGCTCTTGCTGAACTCTCCGTATGTAACCGTTATCGTGTTATCCCCCTCTTGCAACGCGTCCTGCGTGTACTCGTAGTCGTATATCTCCTCTTTGCTTCCGTCCGTATATATCGCGTTGACTATCATTCCCACGTTCTCGAACTTCTCGCCCACGTTGTAATTCTTCTTATAGCTCCCGGTTATCTCTATATCGATTATCTTATATTCGCCCTTCCCTTCGGCGTCTGCCACTATCTTATACTTGATTGTCGTTAGGCAACTGCTGTCTATATAGTAATTGCCGCTCACCCTCACACTAAGCGTATACTCCCCTACGTACTTGGAGATTATCGCGTCGCCGCCGTTGTATATTATCTCTACTCCGCTTAGCTCGTTGCCGTCCCTGTCTCTTACGCTTACGCGGGGATACTGTACCTCGCCGTTGTACACAAGTTCTCCCCCGTCCTCGAACGCACCCGCCTCGCTGCGCCACTCTATAAAGACAACAACGCGTCCCACCTCGGGCACTATGCTGTATACGGTAGTACCGTTCTCTATTACGTAATTGAGATAGTTGGCATCGCTCACGTCTATCTCCACGCTAATAGTATAGCTGCCTATCTCTATGCCCGTAACATCGCCCGTATATATCAGCGTCAACTCGTCAAATGCGTCGTCGAACACCGCGCTAGGTCCTTGAGCCTCTCCCGTATATTGGATATCCAATCCCAGCCATCTAGCGAATATATGCAAGGGCGTAATATTCCACTGTATCTGCACGGTAGCTCCGCTTACAGCAGCGTCGTCCCACTTATAGTTTTTACTGTCGGTAAGTCTCAACTGTACGGTATAGCCGCTGCCGCGCCTTACGTCCTTAGCCTTATCCTCTCCCGTCACGGTTACAAGACCGTCCAAATAGGCAGGTAATCCGTCCTTGATATTCTGCTCCTCGCCGTTATACTCCATACTTGCAGCTTGAGGCACCTTAAGTCTTACGGGGGTTATCTCGTACTTGACGGTTGCGTTGCTGAGCTTGTATATAGTATCCTTGCTGCCGTCCGGATTGGTAATTACCACCTCGACGACATACTCTCCCGCATTGATAGGCTCTACCGAGCCCACCGCAGCCTCTATCTTAATCTCTTTCTTACTCTCGTCAATGGTAAGCGGCACTTTAGACCCGTCTTCTCTTATCTCGAAGAATCTTACGCTCGGCTTTATCACGCCGCCTGTATACTCCGCGGCGAGCTTCTTGCCGTCGTTGCCGTTGCTGGTGACGCCGCCCAAGCTCCACTCTGCCTCTACATTGATAGGCTTGTCTCCGTAGTCCACATAGCAATATTCCGACGCAAAGTCTCCGCTGCCGTCGCCCCTGCTCACCGCTACGTACTTAAAGTAATATCCCCCTCTCTTAAAGACGCTCTCCGCCTCCACCTCGCTCCACACGCTCGCTAAATCCGCCGTATAGAGCATACCTATCTCGGGCTGCATAGAGCCGTCCTCGTACTTCTCATTCTCCTTATCGTATCTGATATCGGGCGCGCTGCGCCTTGCGGGTATAGTCAACTTGAATCTCGTCGAGCTGAAAGACTTATCGCTCGCCGCGTACCACACGCTAAGCGATCCCGCGTCGCTTGTGGGATTGAGCTTGACATATTCGTAGTCGCCTTGTACCGCCGTTCCGTTGTTGATACTGTAGTACATACCGTCCGTCAGTCGCTCCAATGTCTGCTCGCTGATATAGTTGATGCCCACCTTAGGCGCCTGCGGTCTTGCGGGGATAGTAAGCTCTCCTACCTCGCTGCGAAACTGCGTCGATGTCGCAGCCTCGTAATAATACAAGACATATTCTTGATTGCCGTAATCTGCTATATAATTAACTCCGCCTGCTATGTACAGACTTAATTTCTCCGTAGGCGGCGCCGTGGTATAATCGCTATCGCCGGGCGCGCCGCTCAAGGAAAATGCGTACTTGCATGTCTTAGCGATATTAACCTGCTCGTCCATAAAGTCGATAACGGGAGCGGTAGCTAACGGACGAGCGGGAAATCTAACCGTCGTCTCATCGCTGTCCAAGATGTACGAAGCGTATTCTGCAGGCACTTTATATCTGAACCTCACGCTCTTGCCGATAAACGCGTTAGGTATATCATACTTGCTGCCGCCGCTATTGATAGGTATCGACTCCCAATCGCCGACGTCGGCATCGTAATATTGCAGCCAGTTAAGTCTGCTGATTCCGCCGACCGTAGTCACCGCATCGTCGAACTGCTCTAAGGCATAGTCTATATTAATCGACGGTTGCGACTGTGTCGCCTTATTAACCGCATAAACATACTGCGAGCCTGCAACCGTAGGCAATGTATAGTTATTAAGGCGCGAGCTGTCCAGCGCGGTAATATCCGCCTTGAGTCTGTGCGTTCCAATGGCGTCGAGCTTAGAAGTATCCGAGCCTCCGTCGTAGCTCATGCTTACAGCTAAATTATCTGACGCTATTCCGTTGACTATAGTCGGCTTATAACTTTGCAATATATTAAGCAAAGTATTGCTCCACACATAACTCGACTCTATCCCCGTCCAATCGAGAGTAAGTGCGCGAGGCTTAATCTTCCACTCTATATCTTGCGGCTGCGTTCCGCTCACGGTACTAAAGCCGCCGCCGCTGTCTATAGCCCACTTGAGCGGAGCGGGTAGAGTTACCTTAGCCTTATACGCACCGACATTACTTTCGCTTATCTCCGAATCGGAGTCAAATTGCATGACGGAATAATACTCTCCTTTATCCGCAAGCAAGTTCTGTATGATGTGAGTACTGCCGTCGTAAACGATTTCGATAGAACTCGGCAATGTGTATGCCGCGGCATCGTCTGCTGCCGTAAGATTTAAGTGAAGCGCGGGACGGACGGCGTAACCGGTTACAAAAGTGCTGCCTTCAAAAGAGTCTCCCGTAGAAACCAAGCAATACGCAGCGCTGGCAAAAGTGTAACTACCAGAGCGCAACCATGAACTTGTGGAGTTAGATCGCTGATTATTTGATAATGCCCAAATTCCGCTGATAGACTCGTTGCGTCCCGTTTCGGTTAATGATGGCAACCATATATAATCATCTTTCCATGCGTCATAGCCCGTCTTTGACGGCAGTGTACCCATATTTACGTTGCCGCTGCTGTACCACTTTACCGCGCCGCTCGGAGTACCGTACGCCTCGTTAGGCAATGTCCACCAGTCTGAACCGCCTATCGTTCCGCCCACATTTTGATTTTGATTGCTCTGATACTCCACTGCAGACGGCTTTACGATAAAATCAGTCAAAGAGCCCTTTACAGACTGCATTGTAAATTTGGCATACTTATGCGACGCGCTTTGCGGAGATGGTGTAAGCGATGCGGCACCGTTGGAAGCTACGTAATCACTGCCTATATTTAGTCCGTGCGACCTTATATAGCTCGTGCCGTATACGTTGGACGGATATGTTATAGTAGTATTATTGACAGACCAAGTGTTCCACTGATGAGTATCTGCCGATGAGGCAAGCCACAATGTCGCTATAGTATTGCCCGATGTGTCCTTAGTTAAGTGCGTGACCGTCCACTCCAAGTCACCGAACATAACCGCGATATCTTTGCCGCCGGTTGCGCGAATATCCGAGGACGTAATCTGTCCGCTTCTCGACAGCATCGCGTCTACATTGGCTATCGTGGCGTTGGCACTGCCCGTAATTGCAGCATATAACTTGCTTAAATTCTCGCCTGTAAAGTGCTTGGTATTATTGACAGTATCCTCGCCCTTATATATCTCGCCTATCTTGACCACTGCGCCGTTAGAGCTTGCGGTGTCCATTGCATAAACGCCTCTATCAAAATATATTAAATAAACGCTACAGCATAGCATTGCCACGCATATCAATGCGGTCAGCAGCAGCACACATTTATTCTTACTTACAACCATTTTATTACCCGAAAAACGCTCTATTTTTCGTCTTTGGCAGGTGGACCTATTATCATAATAGGTCCGCTTCGTCTACTCAAAAATTGAATATTTAGAACTGATTTAGAAATAGAGCGACTGTAGAGACATCGAAAAAAGGCATTATATGTTGCAAATATGACTTAAAAATATTATAATATAGTAAATATAAAGGACCTATTATGATAATAGGTCCACTTCTTTATAATAAATTATGCTGTAATTCTTAATTTAGTTTAGCTATCCGACAACCTGAATTTAATTATTTTTATTCTTTAAGTAATCGAAGAGCGCCGAGCGACATAGCCTATATATATGAATATATATTTCGAGTGTCAAGACGAATATCTGCTCGTCAACGGCAGACAGCATACCGGCGGATGCGCCATTATAAACGAAGGCGGAATGCTGGATATCTGCCACTGCGGCAAAGAGCGCTATGCCGCTCCGCTCATGACAAGACTGAAACTGTGCGGCGGTCTCCTCTCTCCTTGCGAATGGATTAATGTTACAAGATGGGATAAAGACGTGCTTAGCATCTCTTTTATTCAGAAGTTATGTCCGCCCTTTACTCAGCCCGAGCCTATTGCCATGCAGAGCGTAAAGATAAGAGGCAAAAGCCATAATCTCACTCTGTACAGGCAAAACGGATATTACCTTACGATAGAGACATGCGACGAGATATATACCAAGCGAATACCGCTGCGCTGCTGCAGTGACGACGTATGTGTAAAGCTGAGCGTATGCGAGGACCGCAACTGCATTACGCTCATAGCCGTAATAAAAGGCTGCGACAAGGAGTACATGCTTGCGCTCAACTATACCGACGACTACTATCCTCTCGCCTGCGTGCTTGCGGACAATATAGAAGCAGAAGGTTGCGAAATATTACTGACGGATAATATAAGGGATATGTGCAGAATCGCCGTATGCAGACGATACTTAATCGAAAGCGGAGAAATCAATCTGCGCGACACAAGATACATTTACAGAGACGACTGTATAGACTATGTGCCTATGCTGTTGCCGTACGCATACGCGGAAAGCGCGCTGATAGGCGATATCGACAGGTGTAACGAGTTGTGCTCCTGCGGCGATAAACTGCATATGTTTAAGGGCTGTACCGCTATAGTAACGCCTCCGCATCGCAGATTGCGCCCATATGAAATCGCATTGCTTCGTCCCGCCAAGGGCGGCGGTGGCGTGCAATACTACGACTTCACCGTAAAGGACGGATTGATATCGGGGATAGTACGGTGTAGGTAATCAGTCCTTGATTCCTTCGACCGTAACATATATATATGTGGATACTCCGGAGTAAATCTTGAGGTCTACTTTATACTTACCCACGAGCTTGACTGACTCCTTAAGAGCAATCTTCTTCTTATCCACCGCGTAGCCTTCCGCCGCCAAAGCGTCGCTTATTTCCTTAGCGGTAACCGCGCCGAACAGCTTGCCGTTGTCGCCGCATCTGATGCTTACGCAAAATTCCTTGCCTTCCAATCTCTTGGCAAGCTCAATTGCCTCAGCCCTCTCTTCCGCTTTACGCTTCTCTTCCTGCGCCTTGCGCTGGGCGTACTCGTTGGACACCTTAGACGTCGCCTCTACAGCAAGTCCCTTCTTAATGAGAAAGTTGCGAGCATAGCCGTCGTTGACCTCTACTATCTCGTCCTTTCTGCCGTGCGACTTGACATCTTGCAACAATAATACTTTCATGATACTTCTCCTTATCTGCTACGTCCGATGAAGCGTCTTATACGCTCGACTGCCGTCTCCAACTCTGCCAAAGAGTATGCGTAAGACACTCTTATGTGATTGCGTCCGCCCTCTCCGAAAGCTGTCCCGGGGACAACGGCGACTTTCTCTTTCTCCAGCAGCGCGCCCGCAAAGCTCTCTCCGTCCATACCGGTAGACGACACGTTGGGGAACAGATAGAAAGCGCCCTTAGGCTCGAAGCAATGCAGTCCCATCTCGTTAAACGCCTTGACCATGTACCTGCGACGTATGTCGTACTCCGCCCTCATCTCCTCGACGGTATTGAAGTCGTTGCTCATACCGTTGTCGATAGCGGCGATCGCAGCGTACTGCGCGGGAGTAGGCGCGCACATGATTACGTATTGATGTATCTTGATTATCTGGTCGGTAAGCGATGCCGGCGCGCATACGTAACCTATACGCCAGCCCGTCATAGCGAAAGCCTTACTGAATCCGCTGATAAGTACGCATCTGTCTCTCATGCCGTCCAGCGCGCATATGGACACATGCTTGCCGCCGTAGGTAAGCTCTGCGTATATTTCGTCCGATATCACGAGCAAGTCGTGCTTGACAATTACGGGAACGATTGCTTCCAGCTGCTCCCTCGTCATTATTCCGCCTGTAGGATTATTGGGATAAGGGAGTATAATTGCCTTGGTCTTGGGGGTAATCGCCGCCTCGATTGACTCGGGAGTAACGATGAAGCCGTTATCCTCTTTGCACTGTACGCCTACGGGCACGCCGCCCGCAAGATATACGCAAGGAGAATATGAGACATAGCTGGGCATGGGTACGAGAATTTCGTCGCCCGCGTCGCATATGGCGCGCAGTACGATATCTATGCCCTCGCTTGCGCCGACGGTAATGATTATCTCTTCCTTGTCATAATTCACGTCGAAGCGCTTGGCAAGATAATCGGAAATGCTCTGCCTGAGCTTAGGCAGACCCTTATTGGAAGTGTAATGGGTAAATCCCTTCTGCAACGAGCGTATACCCGCCTCGCACACGTCCCAAGGCGTGCTGAAGTCGGGCTCTCCCACTCCCAGCGATATGGCGCCTTCCATCTCGCTGACTATGTCGAAGAACTTCCTTATTCCGCTCGGTTGCAGCGCGGCGATGCCGCGAGATACAAAGTCCCTCACGGCTGTACTGGCAATCTGCCGTTGCGGCTCTCGCCTGTAATTACGCCCTCGACCTTATACTTCTTGAGTATAAAGTGCGTTGCGGTCGCAATCACGCTCTCTATAGCCGAAAGTTTCTCGGATACGAACAGCGATACTTCTTTAAGCGACTTGCCCTCTATCAGCACGGCAAGGTCGTAGCCGCCGCTCATTAGATATAAGCTCTTAACCTCGGAATAGGCGCATATCTCCGCGGCAATCGCGTCAAAGCCCTTACTCTTCTGCGGAGTGACCTTGACCTCTATCATCGCCTGCACGACATCGTTGTCGCACGCAGCGTCGTCGGTGATGGCTGTGTACTTGACTATTACTCCGCTGCTCTCCAATCTCTTTATGCGGCTTGCCGCCTGCTCCTCGTCCATGCCGAGCAATGTCGCAATGTCTGCGGCGCTGCGGCGACTGTCGGTCTTGAGCAGACTGATTATCCTCTTGTCCGTTGCATCCATGATACCACCTCCGATACTTTTATTAAGTATATCAAAATTAACTTTGCTTTGCAAGGATAAAAATTAAAAGAGCGCAAATAATAAGCGTAATAACGGGAGGTCAACCATGAAAGGATTAAGATGTACTACTACTAACTGCGAACACAATCATTCCTGCCACTGCGACGCAGGCGTTATCAATATCAGTAAGTCGGCGGTGTGCACCACCAAGCAAAAGCGCAACATGGGCACGCTGGGGCAAGCATTCGAGGCGGCGTCCGACTTCGACAGACTTAACGACGACAATACTTTTGTGCAGTGCGACAGCGTGGATTGCGTATATAATAAGCACAGACTGTGCTGCGCACAAGCTATTACGGTTAGCGACGGTAAGATCCGTACCAAGTGTTTCTCGAAGCGCACCGACTGAGCTCTGCGGCACCGCCGCAGTATACATAAAAAAATATTTATCACAACGAATAATCGCGCGGCGACTGCGCATACTAATATCGTAAGACAAGAGATACATAACTTACATAGCTACATACCGCTAATTAAGCGGTGATATATAAATCGTCCGTAACTATTCACGGACATACGGAAAGGGACGTGACGCGTCCCTTTAACAATATAATTATTAACTTAACAGTTTCCGCGCCCTATGGGGCGTCGATAAAAATCCATATGCCGAGTTACGGCATCTGTCTGTGCATCCTGTAATACTCTTGCTCTATAAAGTCGGACAGCAGGCTGTATCTGCGTACACAGTAAGTATTCTTGACCATATTGCCTATAGTGTCCTTGGCTCCCACGATAACAGCCATATTCTTAGCCCTCGTCACAGCCGTATAGAGCAGATTGCGCGTCATTATCATGTAGTTGCCGCGTTGCAGGGCGAGCGCCACTACGGGGAACTCGCAACCTTGAGACTTATGGACGCTGATGGCATAAGCGGGGCGTATCTGGTCCAATATGCCTTGCGTATACTTGGCGCGCCTGCCGTCGTCGAACACTACCGTGACCGACGGCTCGGTGAGATTGACGTCTGTTATATAGCCGATGTCTCCGTTATATACGCCGCTGCCCGCAGACATATCGCTATCCACCCACTCGAGCGAATAATTATTGACGGTGTGTATCACTTTATCGCCCTGTCTCAATACTAACGCGCCGATTTTCAACTCCCTCTTATCTTTAGTCTTGGGATTGACTGCGTCTTGCAGAGCGGCGTTGAGATTTTCCACGCCCGCAATGCCCTTCTTCATGGGACAAAGCACCTGTATCTGTATGGGCTCCATGCCCGTATATGCGGGAAGTCTGCGCGTAACCATCTCGATTATATAGTCCGTTATCTGCTGCGCGTCGTCCGCCTGTTGGAAGAAGAAGTCTTTGCTCTTATTATCGAAAGTGGGCATTACGCCGTTGTTGATAGCGTGGGCGTTACTTATAATAAGGCTGCCCTCCTCCTGTCTGTAAATCTGAGTGAGATAATACACCGGCACGGCTTTACTCGAGATGACGTCGGCAAGCACGTTGCCCGCGCCCACCGAAGGAAGCTGATCTTTATCCCCTACCATAATAAGCGACGCCTTGGACTTGAGCGACGACAGCAGCGCTCCGAATACATACTCGTCGCACATACTCACCTCGTCGACTATGACGACGTCGGCATCTACCTTATAGTTCTCTCCGAAACTGAATACTCCGCCCGAACCGAAAGACAAATCGAGCATTCTGTGAACAGTCTTGGCTTCCTCTCCGGTAGCTTCGCTTAGTCTCTTAGACGCTCTGCCGGTGGGAGCGCACAGCGCGAATGACCGCCCTCTTTGCTTGAGTATGGAAATAATGCACTTGATAATGGTGGTCTTGCCCGTGCCCGGTCCGCCCGTAACCACAGACATGCGATTGCTTAGGCAGCCTTGTACCGCCGTCTTTTGCCCCTCGTGCAAGACAATATTGTTAATGCGCTCATACTCGGATATATCGCTGAGCGCAGAATAATCGTCCACGACGGCGCTGCTCAATCTCACTATGGATGCCGCTATCTGTTTCTCGGTAAGATAGTAACTTGCGAGCATGACCGCAGTATGCTCGGCAAGCTCTACGGAAACAAGCTTGCCCGCGACTTCCATCTCTTCGAGCACATCGGCGATGAGCTCCGACTCGTCGTCTCTGTTCAACTTAAGCAAGGTCGCAGTCTGCGCGATAAGCGCGCCTTTTGGCAGATAGGTATGACCGTTCTTATTTACCGCTTCTTTAAGCGTATGCGCGATAGCCGCGGTAATCCTAAAGCGACTGTCCGACCTTACCCCCATGCCGGACGCTATCTTGTCCGCAGTAAGAAAGCCTATTCCGTCTATGTCTTCTACCAATCTATAAGGGTTGGACTTGACGATAACGATAGTATCGCCCTCGTACCTCTTATATATTTTAATCGCCATATTAAGGCTGATATCCAGCTCCTGAAGGAAAATAATCGCGTCCTGCATGCCGCGTAGCATATTGTAAGAGGTATTAATCTCCATCGCCTTTTTAAGCGAAATACCTCTCACCTGCGCAAGCCTTGCCGGCGAATTCTCTATTATCTTAAGAGTATCCTCGCCGAAAGCCTCGACTATGGCGTACGCCGTCACCTCGCCAACGCCCTTAAAAAGCCCGCCCGATAAATATCTCATGATACTTTCCTTGGAAGTAGGCGGGGCTATCTTAATATCGGTTGCGGAGAATTGTTGTCCGAATTGGGGATTGACAGTATAACTGCCCTCGAGCACGAGGTCTTGTCCCTCGGTAACGGGCGGAAATTTGCCGACCGCGGTAATCAGACGTCCGTTGCTGCTAAGCTCCACTACGCTGTAACCGTTGTCGGCATTGCGAAAAATTACGTTGAATACGTTGCCCTTGAGCTCCAATTATTCCTCCGCGAGCGCAGCAAGAGCATCCGCCTTGTCCGTGCGCTCCCAGCTGAAGCCCTGTCTGCCGAAATGTCCGTAATTACACGTTTCGGCATAAATAGGATTGAGCAAATCGAGTTGCTCGGCAATAGCCGCGGGTCTTAAGTCGAATACCTTGGCAATCATATCGGACAGCATAGCGTCGCTCACCTTGCCCGTGCCGAAAGTATTGACCGCCACGCTGACGGGGTGCGCGACGCCTATGGCGTAGGCAATCTGCACTTCGCATCTGCGCGCAAGCTTTGCCGCGACCACATTCTTGCATACGTAGCGCGCCATATAGCAGGCGCTCCTGTCCACCTTGGTAGGGTCTTTACCCGAGAAGGCTCCGCCGCCGTGCGCGCAATAGCCGCCGTATGTATCGGCTATTATCTTCCTGCCCGTAAGACCGCTGTCTCCCGCGGGTCCGCCCAGTACGAATCTGCCCGTGGGATTGATGTATACGACCATGTCGCCCTTATCGAGCGACGAAGGTATCACCTTGTCTATTACTTCCCTCTTGATATCCGCGCGAAGCGTGTCCATATCGATATCGGGAGCATGCTGCGTAGACAGCACCACGGTATGTACTTTAACGGGAGTATCTCCGTCGTATTGCACGGTCACTTGAGCTTTACCGTCGGGACGAAGGTAAGGCAACACGCCATCTTTACGCACCTTAGCAAGACGCGCGGTAAGCCTATGGGAAAGCGCTATCGCAAGAGGCATAAGTTCCTCCGTCTCGTCGCACGCGTATCCGAACATCATGCCCTGATCGCCCGCGCCTACGGTATCGTACTTGTCTCCGCCGCGCTTAGCCTCTACGGACGCATCCACGCCCATAGCTATATCGGGCGACTGGCGCTCGATATTGACTACGATATTGCATCCCGCCGCGTCGAAACCGAGCGCGGGGTCGTTATATCCCGCGTCGGATATCGCCTTGCGCGCCACAGCGGCATAATCGATATCCGCGCCCGATGTCACCTCGCCGAGCAGATACATATTCTGCCCCTTGCAGCACGTCTCCACCGCTACGCGGCTGAGCTTATCCTTGCTCAATAATGCGTCGAGTATGCTGTCGGATACCCTATCGCATACCTTGTCGGGATGTCCTTCCGTGACGCTCTCGCTGGTAAAAAGTCTATACTTAGACATTGCCGTCACCGCCTTATTACTCGGCGGCGGCTTCGTTGAGCTTGTCCACGAGGTCGTCGACATCGACGCCGTGCACCTGAGCGGCTTGCTCTATAGTCTCGCCGTGCGCGATAGCGCAGCCCAAGCAGTGCATACCCATGCCGAGCAAAACGCGCGCGATGGCGTCGGTATTGCCCTGCTGTACAGCTTCTCCGATAAGCATATCCTTAGTTATCTTCATATTATACCTCCGTAGGCGTGCCGACGGGACTGTACGCCCCGATACGCCGTTAAATTATTATATATTACTTATTCTCATTTTGCAATGTTATATATCACCGATAAGATAAATATTTACCGCGACGTCGGCTATAACACGCTTCTGCGCCCCACCGGCGCAACGCCTGCGCGCCCCGCCGTCAAAATACTCCGAGCATAAGGCACGCGAGCACGGCTATAAGCGCCGCGCCGAGCAGCGCCGCGACGAACACTCGAAAGCCCGACACAGGGAATTTGCCTTTCACTCTGCCGTTGCGCCCGTTGACGGCAAAGCCGTAAATCTTGTCCTTATACTTATACGAAGCGCTCCACATCGGCACGAGCACGTACTTATACGACCTATCCGAGAGCGTCCTCGAAACGTCGAGATAGTCGCAACAGTCGTAAGTATATCGCGAGAGAATGCTCGCCCGCGCGTTAGAGTCCATGATTTCCTTAGCCTCTTTCCAACTGCCGTCCAAGCTCTCCGTATAGCGCTCTGACACAAAGCCCGCAAGATAGTCGTCGTCATACTCGACGGCGTTAGCTACGTCGTAACCGCCGAGATTGACCATATCGCGCTGCGTCAAGTAGCTGCTCGCCTCTATATGCACATCGTTATAATCGGCGTAGAAATCGCCCGATATGTAGAACCACCTTGTGCGTATCTCGGTACGTCTGTTCTTACCCGAGCCCACGGTCACGGTATAATGCTTTCCGATTCGTCCCTCGTATGTAGCCTTATAGTGCGCGCCGAAAGCGAACGTGGGCAGATATATACCCGTAAGCTCTCCGTGCTTAGCCTCTTTCTTGACCTTATGCGGAGCGAATATCTTGTTCCTCAGCCACTTGATAAAGCTGTGATGCGCCTGCTTAGCGCCTATGCGGAAAGGTAAAATTCCGTTGGGCTTAAGCCCGGGCACGTCGTCAATGCTCACCACTTCCGTAGCCCCGCAGAAGGGACATATAAGCGATGTATGATAGTCCTTAAGCACCGACGTCGCGCCGCAACCGCCGCACTTAATCGACTTTACTCCGCCCCAAGCGACAAAGCCTTGCTCTGTATCCTCGTCGTATACTCTCGGCATGACGGGCACAGCGCGCGGCATATCTCTGCGCGAACCGCAATGCTCGCATACGAGCTTGCCGCAACAAGGGTCGTAGCGCAATATGCTTCCGCACGACGGGCAATGCAAGCTGTCGCTGTCTATCTTGCTCGCTTTTTTGACGCGTTCGGCATCGCTTAAGTCCTTGGATGTGTCGCCGATTTCTTTAACGGTAAAAGGTCTGTTCAGGTCCATGCCTTGCTATTCTGTCTTGTTGCCGCACTCGGGGCAGAACTTAGCCCCCGCAGATAAATCGGCTCCGCACTCAGAGCACTTAGCCTTAGCCGGCTTGCCGCATTCGGGACAGAATTTTGCATCTGCGCCAAGCGCCGCGCCGCAGCCCGAGCACCTTGCGCCCTCTGCCTTGAGCGCATTGCCGCACTCGGGGCAAAACTTGACGCCCGCAGACACTACCTTGCGGCAGTTGGGACACTTGACTACGCTCTCCTCTACGGGTCTCTCGCTCTGTCTGAGATTATTGCCGAAGATGGCGCCCATTCCCAGTCCCGCGCCTATCCCTACGCCTGCGCCTGCTATACCTGATGGATTGCTTGCGGCGTCGCGCATTGCGCCCAAAGTCTCCATACGGGTGTAACTCTCCATCTTGTCGGACATTATACCGACATTGGTACGCTTGTCGAGCATCTTCTCGCTCTCTTCGGTAAGAGAAATATTCTCGATAATGAGCGACTTGATAGCTATGCCGTAGTTGTCGAAATAAGCTGTCGCCTTACCGAGCGCCGCCTCGGACAAGTCGTCGTAATGCATAGACAAATCAAGCGCGGGTATGTTAGACTCCGCGACCACAGTGCTGAGCACGCTCATGACAATACGCTTAAAGTAATCGTCGACGCCTTTTACGGTCAACTGGCTCATAGAGCCGAACAGCTCTTTCATGGCGTCGGTAGGTCTCGATACGGCAAAGGAGTATACGCCGAACGCTCTGAACCTCACCATACCGAAGTCCTGATCGCGCATCATTACGGGATTGGCGGTGCCCCACTTGTTGTTGATGAATTGCTTGGTGGATATGAAATATATATCGCCCGTATACGGACTTTCAAAAGCAAACTTCCAATTATACAGCCTTGTAAGCACGGGAATATTCTTGATATCCTTGAGCTCGTACGTGCCCGGCTCGAACACATCGGCGAGCTTTCCTTCCTGTATGAACATAGCTCGCTGTCCCTCTCTTACTACCAATCGGGACTTGCGCATGATCTCCTCTTTATGCTTGAGAGGATATTTCCAAACGATAATATTGGGATTGTCATTTTCCCACTGTATTACTTTTCTGAACTGTTCTCTGAAAAAGCCCATATATTCACCTCCGTATATACAATGTTATTATATATTATTAATATGCTTTAAGTCAATAAAGGTCTGCCATGGTCGCCGTGCAAAGTATATAAAAAAAACGCCCTGCCATGCGGCAAGGCGCCAATTCGCACATCTGTGGCTATCGCCCGTGGGAGTATGCGCAAATTACATTTTCCGATCGCTATAAGAGACCGCCATTAATTATCTGCGTCTTCTGTCGTTATCCTCTCTATCTGCGCCATAAGGCTGCTCGCCGCGCAGGTGCAGCTTGTCAAGAGCCTCTTGCACAAACTTGCTGCGCGCGCTGTCGCGCTTGAGATATATGCCGAACAGTATCACTATAATAAGTATTATCACAGCAATAGCGCCGAGCACACCGAGGAACATATACAGCAGCTTCCTGTACCACTCGTTCTGCTCGCGCAGCATCTTCTCTATCTCGGAAGCGTCAATATTGCCGCCCGCACCGTTATAGTCGAACTCGTGCGAAGTGCTCACGCTTGCGTCGGGCAGTACCACGCCGCTCGCGTCTACAAACTCGAAGTTACCCGCATACTCGGGCTTAAGCGTTGCCTTGACGCTGTATGTCTTGCCCGCAACCATATCGGACTTGCTTACCGTATTGCCGTCCTCGTCGGTGTAGGTGTAGTTAAATGCGTCATTGGTTAGGCAGTCCGCAAGGCTCTCGGGTACGGATATGGTAGGAAGTCCTGCGCCGCTCGTCCACTGCGAAGGCAGCTGCGCCTTGGATATCTTAACGGTGAGCTCAAGGTCGTCCGTAGACGTTGTTCCGTCTCCGTTGTCCCAGCAGTAAAGACCGCTCGTAAAGCGTATCTTGATTTTGTACTCGCCTGCGTTAGTTTCGCCGCTCTTGGCTGTACCGTCCGCGTCCTCGTAGACTATCTCCATATACTCGGGGTTAAAGCCCGTCAAACCGAACAGTTCCGCAAGCGTTGCCGCGTCGAATGCTCTTTCGCTGCCGTTGTAATACACTACCTTGCTGCCGTCGGTGGGCAATGTGGGCTTAGCGACAGGCGTTTGGTCAATGCCGTGCAATGGCATCATGAACCTATATCTCTTGTCGCCGTCTACTTCCGCATTGCCAGCGTACTTATCCTTGACATATACTTCGCGGTAGTAATAGCTGCCCGGCTCCATATCGCTGGTAGTGAGTACGTTGCCGTCCTCGTCGGTGTAGCGGTAGTCGAAATATACCGGCAGAGCACCCGTAGGCGTTACGGCGGTGGAATACTCGTCGTTATCGTTCCACTCTGCTATCTCGAGGCTGTACTTAGCTACAGACACCGCGATGTCCTGCTGCGGTCTGCTGCTGAACAGCAAGTTATTGCCGCCGTTGATAAGCGCAAATGTCACTCTATACTCGCCTGCGTTGTAGCCCTTATATGCCTTGCCCTCTTCGCTCTCGAAGTCCTCGCCCTCAAGACCGTTGTACGCTTCGCCGTTGTACTTGATTGTTATGCTTACGTACTCGCTCCAATCCTCGGGCAAGCCGAACATTTCCGCAAAGTCGTGGACCTCGTCGTCAAACTTTGCCCAGCTATTATTATATACCGGCATATCTATTGTACGCGCGGATATTCTCCAATCGAACGAGCTATCCAGTCCGCTCGGCATGACGTATTGCTCGTAGTTGACGCTGTCGAATTTGTTAGCGTCTACGCTGTACTTAGCTCTGTGCGTGCCTGCCTCGCTCTTGGCGTAGTCGCCGCTTATTACTATACAGTCTTTAAGCGCGTCGGGCAGATTAATCAACTTAACGCTGTACTCTACCGCCGCTCCGCTTATGCGCGTATATACGAACGCGTCTGTATATTTGAGCTCGTTGCCGTCCTTATCTACGTAGCCCCATACGATAGCGCTTGTATCTATTATCGCTTTATTGACTGTCCAGTTAAGAGACGTCACGAAGTCTGGAACATTGTAGCAGTTCTCGTCGTAGGTAAACGCCGCGCTTGCGGTATAGCCGCCCGCATTGCTCTCGCTTAAGTTGCCCGATGTCGCTACGCTTACACTCGAGATTAAAGTATCTGTACCTATTAAGCTAACAGTGTGAGCCGTACCGTCGTATACAAAGGCGCTTGCTTCCGTGCCGTCCGCAAGCAGCCACTTGCCTTGCTCTGCGTCGTATGTAGCGGTTACATCGCCGTGGCTGTACTGCCACTTTACGCCGCTTACGTCTATGTCCGCCTTGACTATCTCGAAGCTGAATTCGCCATTCTCAATATAGTTGGCGTCTCCGCCGTATTTGAGTTCCG
>CAJTXS010000021.1 GCA_910583735.1 uncultured Christensenella sp.
CGGACGAGGACGGCACCGTACTCACGCTCGACGATATGGAGCCGGGCAGCTATTATTTCCGCGAAGTATACGTCAAGGATAAGTATGCTGTCAATGCGGAAGTGGACGGCGACAAGAGATATAGGTTCATGATGCCGTTGCACGGCATAGACCAGACGCCCGTTGCTAAGCCCACATTGCCCACCGACGGCAGCAAGGTAGTATATTATAACGGCAGCGAAAGAGTATTCGACGCGGCAACGCTTGCGGAGCTGTTCGGTTTGACGGGCTTTAACTCGGATTATATGGAGATAGTCTACGAGGACGCGGACGGCGCAGTCAAGAGCGGCGAAACCAACGCGGGCGAGTATAAGATTAAGATTCGCTTTACGAGCGGTCTGTACTGCTGGGATAACGGCGACGGTACTACGTCCACGGACGACCTCGAGCTCACGGTTAAGATATCCAAGGCTCAACTGCCTTCGCAGTGGACGAGCGGCGGCAAGGTGCCTACCATATCAGTGCCCGAGAGCTTAGCCGATTGCTTAAGCAATGACGCGTTTAATTACACCTATACCGACGAGGACGGCAATACGGTAAGCAAGTCCGATATGGTTGCGGGTAAGACATACAGCGTCAAGGCGACATTGAAGCCCGAGTATGCAGCTAACTTCGAGTTCGTAGATGCGAGCGGCAACGTGCTGCCCGACGCAAGCGTAAGCACGTCGCACGAGTTCGACTATAGCGGAGCGGGTAATGGTAATAATCCCAATTTCGATATAGAAGAATTTGAAAAGAGACAGCAAGAGCAATACGCTTGGTACAGGAAGTTACTTACGATTATGGTAGCCGTAGTATCTGCGATGACCGTTATAATGGCGTTTATAGTGATACTGGTCGCAGTGCTCATACGTCAAGTTAAGAAGAGCAGAAGTGTGAAAAAGAATAGCGTAGACGAGAGTAAAGAGGAGTAGTCGGAGCATATGCTTATCCGCGCGCGCCGACGTCGCAGGGATTTACAGTCCGCATAAGCATTCATCGAGTTGTAATAGACGCGGGGCTATCGGATTAGGATAGATAATAGATATAAATATCATAGGAGCGACTAATCGGTCGCTCCTATAATTAGTAAGGAAATTATATTATCAAGCGCTAAGCATATTTTGACAATTGACTGGTGCATACAACAGTTATTAATAATAAATGTATATTAGTAACTTACGCGCCGTCAATTACGACAGTATTTATCTGCAATATCTTACGCTGTCTTTAGTCCGCGAAATATTCGCTATAATGGCGCGGCGTTTTTTATAAGGACTTATTATACTGCGTATTTATTTTTGCCGCTCAGCCTGACTGAAAATATATTAATTCATATTGGCGTTATAGTCTATCGCGTATCCCATAAAGTCGGTGGGGAAGAGCGATTGCGGCAACGTATCTCCGCTGTCTATAGCTCTGTCTGCGGCGCGGATGATATCTATGGCTGTGGCTACGCTGTCGGTAAGTATCTCCTCTACGCTCTTATCTATCATTATGCTCCCGCCCGTGACGCATGGATAGTTGCGGCGGGATATATTCATCCAGTCCTCTGCCGCTTGCTCTGCCTTGGGCTTTATGAAGCCGTATACGTAATTGGGATATCCGCCCAACCTTCCGAGCGCGAGCAGTCCTTTATAGCTTAATGCTTTGGTATTCTCGAATATGCCTTGATAGCGGCGCATGCGCACGGGCAGACGCGATAACTTCTCGTAAGGCACATCCACGCAATACAGCTTGTCTACGCAGTTGTACAGCATATCGGCTACGCTCTTGCATGTAGCCTCGTCGCATGGGATATAATTATCCGCCGCCTTGTACGTCTTGGGGTCTTGTCCCATATAGTCGCGCAGCACGACGAAGTCTATCCCGCCCTCAAGCAGCATATGCAAGCTCTTGTGCAGGCGCTCGGGATAGAATGCCGGCAGGTGCTTGCCAGAGATGTAGATTACGTATGGATGTATGGCAGCGTCCAAGGCGTAGTGGCATATATAGCCGTACAGATACGCGCGCAGGTCGTCGCGCCCGCTTGAGCGCACATAGTCGCACATCTCGCTAAACAGCGCATGAGTGCGCTTGGTATGAGTAAGCGACGCATAACCTCTGAACTTGCCGAATACGTAAAAAAGCAAATCATTGCCTTGGCAGCCGATGTCGTATGCGCTGCGATTACCTGCAATGATTGAGGCTGATTTGTCCTGCAACGCGCCTGCGACGCGATCTGCCATGTAATAGTGAGTTATAAACGATGCCATATGTTCTCCTATAATATTGTATATTAATTATTAATGTATTGCAAGCGCGTGTTTTTATGCGCCTGCCGCTATTGAAGATAAGATAAGTTGTATGGTATAATTAACATATGGCAGATTACGATTATATATTAAACAACTGCATTATAGCGGACGTTGTCGCGTTGCGCTTTACTCGCGGCGATGTGGCGGTAAAAGACGGCAAGATTTGCGCCGTAGGCGGAGAATTGGGCGACGGCATAGACTGCGGCGGAGCGTATCTGCTGCCCGCGTTTATTGACGCGCACACGCATATAGAGAGCAGCTTGCTCACGCCCGTGCGTTTTGCCGAGGCGGTGCTGCCGCGCGGCGTCACTACGGTAATTGCCGACCCGCACGAGATAGCCAACGTATGCGGAATGGCAGGCGTAGATTATATGATAGAGCAGGCGTCTGAGACGCTGCTCGATGTCAAGATGATGATGCCATCTTGCGTGCCCGCTTCCTATGCGGAAAGTAGCGGAGCTACGCTCGGCGCGGACGACGTGAGTAAGGCTATGAAGAGGGCGGATATATTCGGACTGGGCGAGATGATGAACTATCCCGCAGTACTTGCCGCGCAAGAAGATGTAATCGCCAAGATTGACGCGGCAAGGCGCGAGGGCAAGGCTGTTGACGGGCACTATCCGCTCGGCAGCGGCGAGGAGTTGAAGAGATACGCCGCAGCGGGTATCACTTCGGACCATGAGAGCGTCAGCGCCGCGGAAGCCCAAGAAAAAATCGACGCGGGCATAGACGTATTTATCAGAGAAGGCAGCGCGGGCAAGCAGCTCGAGGCGGTGCTGCCTGCGGCTGAGGGAAAGTACTTCGATTCTGTTTCCCTTTGCACCGACGATTGCAACGTATCGGATATTATGAGATACGGACATATCAACCGTGTGGTTGCTAAAGCTATAGCTTTGGATATGGAGCCGATTAAGGCGATTGCAATGGCGACTATCAATCCGGCAAGACACTATGCGCTTAGCGACAGAGGAGCAATCGAGGCAGGCAGACGCGCGGACATGATATTGGTGCGGGACTTAAGCGATATGAGTCCGCACATTGTGTTTAAGGACGGAGTTATTGCGGCGCGCGACGGGAAGCTCGCAAGGCAAGTTGAGCCTATGCATTGCGAGGCTGTGACCGATACGATTAAGATGCCGCCGCTGAGTAAAGAGAAACTGCGCCTTAGCGGCGCTGCCGAAAAGATAGGGATGGCGATTAAGCCAGGTTCGCTCATTACGTATAAGACGGATGTCGCAGCATGCGACTGCAAGCTGTGCGTGTGCGAGAGACACAGCGGCAGCGGCAGAGTGGGGGTGTGCGCGCTGTCGGGCTATGGGGTGCGCGGCGGAGCGGTTGCGCTGTCCGTCTCGCACGACGCTCATAATATCGTGTGCGCGGGAGACAGCGACGAGGATATGTGTATTGCAGTCAATGCGCTGCGCGATTGCGGCGGAGGCATGTGCGCGGTTAAGGACGGAATAGTCGCGGCAATGGTGGAGTTGCCTATTGCGGGACTGATGAGCGACGCGCCGCCTCAAGAGGTTGCGCTCAAGCTGGATAAGTTAAACCGCTTTTGTACAAGCGAGCTGCATATCGACGAGCGGCTCGAGCCTGTTATGTCGCTGTCATTTCTTGCTCTAAGCGTAATCCCGCATCTCAAACTTACGGATAGGGGACTGTTCGACGTAGACAGCTTTAAGCATATCTAACGCATAGGTAAACCGAGCTTTAGATGTGTAGATTTATAAATTGCCGCGCATAGCTCTATTAAGTAATACGCAATATCGGTAGATAGGCGTCCATATTCATAAGCGGCTTGGATTTACCTATATCGATGCTTTGCATGAATTAAGCGTCATTGCTCGACGTATATTCATATCTTAATTTAACGATGTCGATATATCAAAGCATATATCGGCAATTTTGTAAATAATCGATTAATATAAAATATCCAATGTACGTCTATTAAGATTGCGATATAAAAATAATCGCAGCGGCGAATATATTTAAGTAAATAAATTCCAAAAATTTTTTATAAAAACTTCTTGACAAATATACCCTACGGGGGTATAGTATATTTGTAAATTATCCAAGGAGGGCACGCGACATGGAGTGCAAGGACAATAATACGGAGAGTAAGAAGAAGCAGATGGCTAAGCTCGCTCGCATAGAAGGGCAGATTAGAGGCATTAAGGCGATGGTTGAGAATAACAGAGAGTGCGATGAAATACTCGTACAGATCAACGCGGTCAATTCCGCGCTCAACAATGTGGCAAGGGATGTGCTGTATAACCATATAGAGCATTGCATGCATTACGGAGTATCTACGGGCAACACCGACGACGCTATGGAGGAGTTGCAATACGCTATCGAGCAATTTGTAAAAATGAAGTGATTATGAGAGAGCAAGATATTAATAAAGATAACATATATGACGGGCGCGGCTTGCACGCCGGCGATTGCAACAGCGCAGAGCAAGGCGGCCGTAGCGATATGGATTGCTATTGCGATGCCCGGCACGGAGATAAGCACTCGCACTGCGAGCATGCTCCGCATGGCGGTACAGAGCGCGCGGAGCATTGCGAGCATAAGCATAGCGACGGACATTGCAAGCATCATCAATGCGGTCATAGCGATATGGGTAGCTCCGCAAGTTGTACGGCGTGCGATACGCATTCCCACAGTCACGGCGAAGGCGAAGGTTGCGCATGCTGCGCGCCTAAGAAGGTGGAGATAGCAGGACACAGCCACTTGCACGGCGGCGGCTTGGATAAAAAAGAAATTATCAAAGTAGCCGTCAAGGTAGTTGTGACGGTCGTATTGCTTTTGGCAGGCACGCTGCTCATTAAGTTGACGTCGGGCAATATCCCGCAAGGCTTCGGAATAGCTCTAAGCGTGCTCGCTTACGTAACCGTCGGCGGCGAATATATATTGCTGTCTATTAAGAATGTGTTCAAGGGTAAGTTCTTCGATGAGAATTTCCTTATGACGGTAGCTTCGCTCGGGGCGTTGATATTGCAAGATTATATTGAGGCGTGCGCGGTCATGCTCTTGTACACTCTCGGAGAAGCGTTGCAAGACGCGGCGGTCTCCCGCTCTCGCAGCAGCGTTGCCTCGCTGCTCGACCTTAAAGCCGAGCACAGCAACCTTGTAAATAGCGACGGCAGCATTTCAGTCGTGGAGACGGAGGAACTGGCTATCGGAGACATCGTGCTGATTAAGGCGGGCGAGAGAGTACCGGCCGACGCTACGGTTATCGAGGGCGAAAGTTTTCTCGATTGCGCGGCGCTTACAGGCGAAGGCGTGCCCGTCCGCGTCAAAGAGGGCGATAAGTGTATGAGCGGCGCTATCAATAAGGGCGGAGCTATTAAGGCGAGAGTGGATAAAGAATATGCAGACTCCACCGCCGCGCGCATAATGAAGCTGGTAGAAGAGGCGCAAGATGCCAAGCCGAAAGCGCAAAAGTTCATAACTAAATTCGCTAAGTGGTATACGCCTTGCGTGGTGCTACTTGCGCTGATAGTGGCGTTCATACCTCCTATATTCGGAGGGTATACCTTGGAGCTGCTCAAGCTATGGGTGAACAGGGCGCTTGTTTTCCTTGTCATATCTTGCCCGTGCGCTCTTGTCATTTCCATACCGCTCAGCTATTTCGCGGGTATAGGCGCATGCTCTATGCGAGGCGTACTCGTCAAGGGCGGCAACTATCTCGAGACTCTTGCCAAGGTAGATACGGTATGCACGGACAAGACGGGGACTTTGACCCAAGGCATATTCGAGGTGATGGACGCAGTCGCGGTAGATTGCGAGCTCGAGGAAATGATTAAAATAGCCGCGCACTGCGAAGCGTACTCCAATCATCCGATTGCGCTGTCGATATTGCGCGCATACGGCGCTCCCGATTGCTCCGCAATCGTCGAGTACGAGGAAGGAGACGGCGGCGCGAGCTGTATATATAACGGCGCAAAGGCGATGTGCGGCTCTTATAAATATCTAATGTCGCACGGTGTGGATATCGTCAAGCAAGCCGACACGCCCTATACCGTCGCGTATGTGGCATACTCAGACAAGTATATGGGATATATCACTATAAGCGACGCGCTTAAGCCCGATTCGGCAGATGCGGTTGCTAAGCTTAAGAGCGCGGGCATGAACGTGGCGATGCTCACGGGAGACAATGCCGCGGTAGCAGACGCCGTGGCTCAATCGCTGGGTATAGAAGAAGTACATGCCGGCTGTATGCCGCAAGATAAATGCGCTATCGTGTCTAACAAAATATCAGGCGGTCATACGGTAGCCTTTATCGGCGACGGTCTTAACGATGCGCCCGTGCTCAAGAGCGCAAGCGTAGGCGTATGTATGGGCGGCGTGGGCAACGACGCGAGCGTGGAGGCAAGCGATATTGTGCTTGTCAATCCCTCTCCCGCAGCGCTTGTCGAAGCGCGTAAAATAGCAGACAAGACGCGTAGAGTAGTGATTGAGAATATTGTGTTGTCGCTTGCGATAAAGCTACTCATAATGCTGCTTTCCGTTACAGGCGTATACTCGGCGATGTGGCTTGCGGTAGTTGCGGACGTAGGCGTATGTCTTGTCGCTATATTCAACGCTATGCGACTGTCGGTAAGACCTTCTGCCAAGCAGTCGTCGAAAACTGCAGATATTATCGATAAATAACGCGATACGCTAAACATATATAAAATTATTATAAAATACATCTAACGCACGATTGCGGTATATAACGCAATACATTGATAAGTATTAACTTACAATTGGCAAGACTTATAACAATAAGCGCGGCTTACCGTAGTTCCCATAGGGAATATTCGGTAAGCCACAGGTTGTAGAGATTAAGGCGTAGCGTGAAGCCACGCTTTTTTTGATATTTATATTGCGTGGACGAACTAGGCTACTCGTAGCCTAGTGTGATATAGATATGTTTTATATTTCCCGCAAAATTCAATCGGTTGCGTACTTTCATTTTTTCGTGATAAAATGATTATACGATATACAGTAATTTAGCGGAGTAATATTATGTTTACTTTTTCGTTGCGAGAGTGGAAATTAAGCGATGCGCAAAACTTGGCATCTACAATTAACAATAAAAAAATATTGGATAATCTACGGGACGGCATACCATATCCGTATACAGAACAAGACGGCAAAGAATTTATAAACTCCATTCTCTCTGCCGATAAAAATTCAACGTTTGCTTTCGCTATTGAAATTGAAGGGAAAGCAGTCGGCAGTATAGCCGTTTTTCGGCAAAACAATATTCATTTCAGAACAGCCGAACTCGGTTATTATCTTGCGGAAGAATATTGGGGCAAGGGTATAATGACCGAAGCCGTAAAGCAAATTTGCAAATATGTTTTTGACAATACGGATATATTGCGAATTTATGCGGAACCGTTTGCAAACAATAGAGGTTCGTCCCGCGTTTTAGAAAAAGCAGGCTTTCAATTTGAGGGAATATTGCGTTCCAATGCAGTAAAAAATGGCGCGGTTATAGATATGAAAATGTATTCCCAAATAAAATAAATTTCAATTTGTCTTTCTAATAAAGTTTAGCTAAAAGCACTCGAATAAAATGTTCGAGTGCTTTTTTTATAATCTGAAAGCGTATCAATAAAATATTTGGTTTTTTCAATTCCCTATGGGAATTGTGCTTTACTGCCGCGCTTATTTTTATTAATTAGTAAATTTATACAGTCGATTATTGCATATCGCCGTAGACGACGTCTTGAGCGGGTGAGAGCGATATATCTTGCGCGCCTTGATCCGTAACCAACTTTATTGTGCGGTTATACTCGCTTCTTAATCTATAGCCCGTGATTACGCCGTCTTTCCATGCGCAGTCCACGGTAATTCCGCCTCGCGCCTTCAGTCCCGTGAAAGAACCGTTTCTCCACTCTTTAGGCAGCGCAGGCAAGAGCTGCACGGTGCCCTCTCTGTAACTGGACAGCAGCATTTCGCATATGCCCGATGCCGCGCCGAAGTTGCCGTCTATTTGGAAAGGCGGGTGAGCGCAGAGCAGGGATATGAACGAGCCTCCGCTATGCATATTCAGTTTAGCAGAGCCTACCGCGCGCAATTGGCGTCGTATCATCTTATACGCCTTTTTCCCGTTCTTAAGTCTGGCAAAAAGATTTATCTTCCAAGCAAGAGACCAGCCCGTGCCTGCGCCGCCTCTTACTTTAAGCGTGCGATCGCATGCCTTTGCGAGCTTAGGCGTATCTTCTACGCTTATGCGGTTAAAGGGGAAAAGACCTATCAGATGAGAAAGGTGTCTGTGATGTATATCGACCTGCATGTACGGCTTGGAATATTCCTGCACTCCGAGCATGTACGTCTTGATGGGCGGAAGTTTTTCTATAGCGTCTCTGCATTCGGATGCAAATTCAGCGTCTTGCCCGAGCAATTCGCACGCCTTTGCCGCGATATCCCAAGTATTGGCGATTATGCTGATGTCGCATGCGGTAGCAGTGTCCAGCGAGTGAACGCCGCGATGCGAGTAGACGTTTTCGGGCGAAGTGGAAGGACAGGGGTAGAGTACGCCGTCCTTTTCCGTGACATAGTCGAGATAGAATCTCGCCGCGTCCTTAATGATATCTATCTTGCCTGCGACGAAGTCTTTATCGAGTGTGAAGAGATATCTCTCCCATAGGTGGCTTACAAGCCAGCCCGAACCGCCGACAAAGAGACCGAACGCGCAAGGCGGATAATGAGATCTGCCGCCGACGCAATCGCTGTGTCCCCACATGTCGCAATTCTGACCGAGCACCCAGCCGCCGCATTTGAATTGCTCGCGGGCAGAGCGCTTGCCCTTGTTATGCGCTTTGGATATCAGGTCGAAGAGCGGCTCGTGGCATTCGCTCAAGTTAAGCGCTTCTACGTTCCAATAGTTCATTTCCGTATTGATATTGGTAGTGTAATTGCTGCTCCAAGGCGCGCGCAGATGTGGATTCCATATGCCCTGCAGATTAGCTGCCTGAGTGCCGCTCCTTGAAGAAGATATCATAAGATATCTGCCGAGGTTGAAAAGTTTCTCGGTAAGGCAAAGCTTATATTTCTTCGACTTGAACTGCTTTGACAAGGGATTGCCGTCGTCCTTCGCGCCCAAGTCAATCTTAACTCTGTTGTACAGCGCGCCGAAATCGGAAGTATGCGCTTGCAACAGTCTTTCCCAGCCTTGACTTGCGGCTGCGCGCGCATAGGAAAGGGCAGTCTCTTCCAAGTCCTTATCGCAAGAGTAGGAGGTCGCGGACGACGCTGTTATTAGGAAGTCTCCCTTCACTATGACCTTGCCGTCTCGGCAAGAAGTGTCGCCTATGATGCATACCGCCAGCGTAAAGCGCGTGCCGCCGCCGTTGTATCTGATAGGGTCGTCGTCGGGATGGTAAGAGGGCGCCGCGTAGTCCGGCGCAATGCCGCTAACTATGATTTCCGCTCCGCTTGAGGAGTCCATTATATTGACGCTGTGCTTGAGCGGGCAATCTGCGCTTATCTTGCTTACTCCCGTGTATCCGCTCTGACGCATTACGTACGCTCTGTCGGGATGAGACACGAAACTTGTGGCAGTCAAGTTGCCGTCGGTTACCGTCAATAATGCGTCCGCCATGTTAAGTCTGCGCGAGTACGACGACGATGCCGATATTTCACGCTCGATAATCAGATCCGATAGCGGCATATAAGCGTCTGTCCACTCGCCGAGCAGGTGGTGCCAAGCGAGGTCTTCTGCCTGCGCTGTCTTGCCCTCGAAAGTGAGCTTCCTTATCTCATCGATTTTACTCTCGGGCAGCGGTTTCAAGCTGCCGTTGCCGGACCATAAAGTATCGTCGTTAAGCGAGATATTCTCGCGCTCAATACCGCCGTCGTCCATGGCGCCGATATTGCCGTTGCCCAGCGGAAATCTCTCCGCCCATATGCGAGCGGGAAATTTTTCGTATAAAATGTCGTTGTTTTTCATGATAATTCCCGATTGATTATTATTTGTGAGAGCGATGTCGTTTGCGCCTCGCGGCAGACTGAACTTATTCGTCTTCTTCGCTTACGCTGATTTTTGCCTCTTCGTCGCCGCTGTCGTCTTGACTTTCCGCGCTGTCGATATTCTTATCTTTACGGATTTTCGTCAGTATTACTTTGACGAGGTCGATGTCTTTGACTGTGCAATATGTGGAAAGTATCGGCACGGCAAGGAAAATTATTCCCATTACGCTGCCGAGGAAGAATATGAGATACTGTACGCCTTCGGGATGGAAGATATCTTGCAATTCGTAGCATATCTCGTTGACCATAGGCACGGGATGTCCGCTTGCTACGGCAAAGCAGCAGATAAATGTCAAAAAGAGCGGTATGGTGAGTATAGTGCTGTAAGTGCATACGGCGATGGAAAGTATGTTCTTCGCCTTTCCCTTAAGCGTGCCTGCGAAGTAAGAGAGCAGCATTATTCCGCTTGCCATCGTGATGACTACCACTACGTAACGTACGAGCAGTCTCAATCCGTTGAGATAGTTTAGACCTACGTCGTTGCCTATAGTCTGAAGCAAGGAGAGTAATCCCCAAATGTTTAGCGCGACGGATATCGCAAGAATAACGCCTTGCGCTACCTTATTGCGTTGTAACTTATCCATATTCCCTCCCTTATCGACTATATGATTATATTACCTCTTACCTTTAGCCGCTATTGCCTGCTTGGCTCTGTCTACGATGTCGCTTACATTCAGACCGTATACGTCGGAGAGATATGGCATCTTGCCAACTTCGCCGAACTTATCGTCAACGCTTACGCTCAGCACGGGAGCGGGGCAGTCTGAGCATACCACTTCGCACACAGCAGAGGTAAGTCCGTTGTAACGATTGTGGTTCTCCGCCACTACGATTGCTCCGCTGCGCTTGACAGCGCCTATCACCGCTTCCTTGTCAATTGGCTTCCAGGTATGTATATTGGTTACGCCCGCGTCTATTCCCTCGTCCTTGAGTAGTTTTGCCGCTTGCAGCGCTCTGTCTACCATGATGCCGCTGGCTATGATTGTGACGTCGCTGCCCAAAGAGATTTCTTTAGCCTTGAACAGGTCGAACTTGTCGCCTTCTTCGTATACCTTAGGCGAGCACTTACGGTAAAGCCTTACGTATACCAATCCCTTATGCGCCGCTATCTGAGGCATCAACGACTTAAGCTGCGCGGCGTCTGTGGGCTCTACGCATACTATGTCGGGGATACACCTCATTATTCCCATATCTTCGAAAGGCATATGAGTTCCGCCGTTGACTTCCGCGCATATACCGGGGTCGGTGCCCACTACTTTTACATTCAACTTGCTGTAAGCTACGGATATGAAGAGCTGGTCGTAGCAACGCCTTGTGGCAAAGGGTCCGAATGAAGATATAAAGGGTACCTTGCCGCATGCGGACATGCCTGCGGCTATGCCTGCCATATTGGCTTCGGCTATGCCTACGTTGAAGAATCTGTCGGGGTACGCCTTCTTGAAGTCGCCCGTCTTAATGCAATTCATCAGGTCGGCTTCGATGACTACGATATTCTTATTGTCCTTAGCAAGCTCTATCAGGCTCTCGCAATATACGGCGCGCATTTCTTTGATGTCGTTCATATCAGTCGTTCTCCTTTCCGCAGAATTCGCGCCATTGCTGCTCGGATATGGCAAAGCTGTGCGAGCCTACGCCTTTATCTTCCGCCCAAGGCACGCCGTGTCCCTTAACGGTGTCGAGTATAATCATAGTGCATTTACCTTTAGTCTCTTTAGCCTGGGATATCGCATCGTCGATAGCCGATATGTCGTGTCCGTCAACGCGTATTGTGTTGAGGTTGAACGCCTTATACTTGTCGGGCAGCGGCTCGAGCGAGTTGATCTCGTCGGTGTAGCCGTCTATCTGCATGCGGTTGTAGTCGATGAATATGGTGAGATTGTCCAGTCCCATATTGCCCGCGTACATCAACGCTTCCCATATCTGTCCCTCTTGGCTTTCTCCGTCGCCGATTATGCAGTATGTGCGGTAATCCTTGCCGTCCATCCTGGCAGCAAGAGCCATGCCTATGGCACAGGACAGACCCTGCCCGAGACTTCCCGCGGTCATGTCTACGCCTACAGTCTTATTCATGTCGCAATGGGAAGGGAGAGAAGTGCCTCCTTTATTGAGCGTCTTTATGTTGTCCATAGGGAAGTATCCCTTGTCCGCAAGGACTGCATACAAAGCGGGTCCTGCGTGTCCTTTGCTCACTACAACCCTGTCTCTGTCGGGATCGTCGGGGCGCGCCGCGCTCATATTGCCGACGTTGTAATATATGTCGGTGAGCACGTCTACTATCGAGAGAGAGCCTCCCACGTGACCGCTTCCCAGTCTGCCTATCATTTCTATGGTGATTTTGCGGATTTGCGCTGCTTTGTCTTGTAAAAAGTTCAGCTTCTGACTGTCCATACGACTTCCTTTATTGCGGATTAGACCGCCGACAATATTCGGCATTGTCTTATAAATAATTTTACAACAAACGTAGCTATTAATCAAACGAAATGCTTTGTATTTTATTATTTAGTTTTACACAACATATATTTGGCAATAATCGATTACTAACTCATTGGAGGCTAATATGAACCCTTTTGAACTTAAACCGAAGAAATATGACGACACAGTCATGTCCTTCCAATCCATGTATCCGAAGTCTTACGACAAGGACAGCGTGGACCCCTTTACCAAGCTGAGAATTATACTGATGAACGGCACGGAATACGAGGCGGTCAAGCATCAGCACGCCATGCACCGCACCTGCAATAACAACGATATCAGACGCGATGTCGCTATGATGCGCCGCATAGAGCAACAGCAGCAGAAGAAGATATCCATGCTTAAGCCTCGCAACGAGAGTATACTCGAGCATACGCTCTCCTACGAGCAGCTTGCGGTAGACCTTACCTGTATTCTTGCCCAGCGCGAGCCCGACATGTATGTCAAGCAGGCGCTCGACTTTGCGCTGCTCGAGGACTTCGATCACCTCTATCGCTATTCGGACTTGCTCGAGATGGAAGAGGGCGGCAAACCCGAGAAACTTATAGGCGAACTCACCGAGATTATGCCCGGCAGACCTACTATAAGCGAGCACAGACATCCCGCGGACAGCGTACGCCGATTCGTATCCTTTAAGACCTGCGACCCCATTACTGCGCTCAATACGATGATTATCACCGCCGCCGAGCAGCAGACGATGAATTATTATATGAATAACGGAATGTTCTATACCGCGTCCGACCTCGGCAGACAGCTGTATAGCGAGATTGCCATGATAGAAGAGCAGCACGTAACGCAGTACGGCTCGCTTATGGACCCCACCCTTACTCCTTTCGAGTGCATGCTCATGCACGAGTACGGCGAGGCTTATCTGTACTACTCCTGCTATCAGGACGAGACGGACAAGCGCATACGCAAGATATGGGAAGAGATGTTCGAGCAAGAGGTATTGCATCTGCATATGGCAGCCGATTTGCTCAAGAAATACGAGCGCAAAGACTGGCAGCAGGTCATACCCGTCGGAGATTTTCCCGAGCTGCTTAAGTTCCATTCCAATAAAGAGTATATACGCGGCGTGCTCGAGAGCGTCCAGCTTACCGCCAAGGGCGAAGATTACTGCAACGTATGCGATCTCCCCGACGGATATCGCTTCTATCAGTATCAGGGACTTGTCAATCTGGGCAAGACCACTACCGTCGCGACGCACAACGTCATCAAGGAATATATCCGCATCAACGGAGAAGACTACCGTTATCAGGTCAAGGAGCATCCTATCAAGGAGCTGCGTTCGCGCACCAAGGACAACACCAACGTGGGCAGATGCAACATCAGATAACGGGCGGAGGTTAGCCTCCGTACATAGAACTCCTCTCCGCTTATATGGCAAGGCGAGCATATGCGGATATGCGTCTGTGCCGATATTTTCATATGTTCACATGCTCGGGTCTCAATGGCTCATATGCTCATAAGTAAGCTCTTATACGCGCATATGAGCCCTCGTAAATATGTCTTAAGTCCCATATGAAATTCGGTTGGTGTCAAAGATATTTATTCCTTTGCCGTCGAAAGCCGCGGAAAGTAGGGGATTTATTCCTTTAGAGCGGTTAATGGCGATTAATAAGCAATTATGTAGAATAGCATTGCAAGATACTGAGACGAGCAATTTTACGCAACGATTTATATGCATAGCATTAAGGAGCGTTTACTTTGCATAAGCGATACATCTGCGCGGAAATTGATTACAGCGTTTTTTACTTTCCGAATTTTTCAGGTAGATTATTTAACTAAGCGAATTTTGTTTATACAAGCAGTTATCGGTCAATTCGCATATAAGTAGGAAACGGACTGTTTTTGTCTTTTGCTATGTCAAATTATCAGCGGTATCGGCAAGGCGGCGGTATTTGCTCGCTGCAAGCGAGTTAAACAACTGTATTACGCATAGATACGTTGACGTTTGGCGGTCTGTAATAGCTTATCTTATAGTATATCAGAGACAAATATTTGCCTTAGAGCATAGTGTGTGATACAATATACCCGATTAATCTTTAAGAGGTAACTTAAGATGTTGTTGAGCAAGCTGGTCTGCGAGCGTACAAAAGAGGCGCCGCAGGATGCAAAAATAAAGAGTCACGTGCTGCTTTCTCGCGCGGGATTCATTAAACAGGTGGCGGGAGGCATATATTCCATGACTCCACCTTGTCAGCGCATGAGTCTTAAGATACAGAATATTATCCGCGAAGAAATGGACGCGGTAGACGGACAGGAAGTGCTCATGCCCGTAGTTATGCCTCGCGAGATGTGGGACGAGTCGGGCAGATACTCCTCTATCGGACAGGAGATGGCAAGGTTCAAGGACAGGAGCGGACACGATATGTTGCTGGGCATGACGCACGAAGAGGCTGCGGTGCACCTGTCGAGGTATATTGTGTCATCGCATACTCAGTTGCCTTTTATGATCTATCAGATACAGACCAAGTTCAGAGACGAGGCGCGCTCGCGCGGAGGACTTATCAGAGTGCGCGAGTTCACTATGAAGGACGCTTATTCTTTTCACTCGTCGCAAGAGGACTTGGATAAATATTACAAGAGGGTGTATGACGCCTATTACCGCATATTCAGACGCATCGGTCTTAAGAATTTTATAGATTTCAAGTCGGATACGGGCATGATGGGCGGCAGCGTAGCGCATGAGTTTATGCTCGTGACCGAGGCGGGCGAGGATACGCTCGTATTCTGCGACGGCTGCGACTACAGAGCCAATATGGAAGTGGCGGAATGCGTGCGCAGCGCGCCTAAACGCGCCGACAGAGCCCTCGAACTCGTCGATACGGGCGCGGCCAAGACAATCGAAGAAGTATGCAAGCTGCTGGGTATCACTCCCGATTGCACCATCAAGGCGGTAGTATACGCGGTCAAGGGCGACGCCGACAAGATAATTATCGCATTCGTAAGAGGGGACCTCGAGGTCAACGAGGCTAAACTAAAAAAGACGGTTAAACTCAACGTGGCGCCTTACGAGGGCGGCGTGTCCGACAGCGTAGTATGCGGCAATATCGGACCTAAGGACTTGTCCGATAAGGTAATCGCAGTGTACGATAAGTCGCTTATCGATTGTGTGGATATGGTCGTAGGAGCCAATAAAGAGGGCTATCATTACCGCGGATTTAATGTCGCAAGAGACTTGCAGGGCGCGACGTTCAGCGATATCGCCAAGGTAAAGGACGGCGACGTATGTCCCGTGTGCGGAGGCAAGTTGAGACTGGAGAACGGTATCGAGATAGGCAATATATTCCAGCTGGGCACTAAGTACAGCGCGGCTATGGGCATGAGCGTGCATGCGGAAGACGGCACTTCTTTCGCCCCTATCATGGGTTGCTACGGTATAGGCGTGGGCAGAGCGATAGCTTCGGTCGCGGAAGAGTCCGGCGATGATAAGGGTCTTGTATTGCCGGTGACTATTGCGCCTTGGCAGCTGCATCTTTGCGCGCTTCGCACAGACAAGGCAGAGCTCAAGGATGCGGCGGATAAATTATATAATGAGCTTGTTAGGGCGGGTGTCGATGTGCTTTACGACGACAGAGACTGCGCTGCTGGCATTAAGTTTAACGACGCGGACCTCATGGGCATGCCGATAAGGGCGGTCATCTCTCCCCGTACTTTGGAGGCAGGGGAGATAGAGGTTAAACTGCGCAAGGGCGGAGACGCATTCCGCGTATCAATAGATAGCGCAATCGAGCAGATTAATAGTATAATCGCACAGCTTAAAGAGGAAATCGAGCGCGATTTGTGATAGAAATAAAGCGCTGTTATGCGCCGAAACTATAAAATAATATTGGAGAGAGGATAGATAATGGATAACAATAAGGGATTTACCCTCAACGACGATTCTTGGGAGATACAAGACGGATTGCTTATTAACTACAACGGTGAAGACAACGTAGTTATAATTCCTCCGGGAGTTACCGAGATAGACGTATCCGCAATAATGTTCGAAGAGGCAATCGAGACGATAATAGTGCCAGATACGGTTAAAAAGATAGGTTATGCCGCATTTTATTCGTTACCTTCGTTAAAGACGCTGTATCTGCCCGACAACGGAGCGCAGTTGAGTAATACTTTTATCAGTGACTGTACTAATCTTAAGGAAGTATATATTGGCGAGCAGAAGTTGGAATTCGTCACCGCTACCGATGAAGACGATAAAGAATTTAAGCATCTCGTCACCTATGTGGGCGGCAAGAGCGATGTCATAGTTCCCGACGGATACAGGTATATAGACGGTAGCGCGTTTAGGTGCAATGAGGTTATTAACTCGGTGGCGTTGCCTCAGAGCGTAGTGCATATAGATGCGCTTGTTTTCGAGGGCTGCGTCAATCTCGGCAAAGTAAATCTGCCCGAGAATTTATTGGTTATATCGTATAAGGCATTCGCCGGTTGCACTAAACTAAAAGAGCTCTTTATCCCCGCAGGCACTATCCATATCGGCGAGGGAGCATTCCTTAATTGGACGGAATCGCAGACGATACGTATGCCTTCACGTTTCAAAAAGCCCTTTAAGTTCATGCAGAAGTGGCGCAAGAAGTGCAAGGCGCAGATAATCTATTATTGATTTTCCAAGCCATTAAGGGCATAGTTACAAGTTAGATAGGGCGCGGCAATTAGCCGCGCTTTTGCTTTATTTCTGCGACTGTGACTGTAGATTACTTTGCGGCTATTTATATGCGAATTTGCAATATCGAGAATAAAATTAAACTTCTTATGCGTAAACAATTCTTGAATATAAATTTCTATATTGCAATATTTCTCCATAAATATAATTTTATTATACTGTTATTTATTGATTGTCGCTTTTTTGCTATGTAGCGCGCTTAAGCGCAATCTTATGCGGTATATCTTCGAATCTTTTGACCGAGCATACAATCAATAAGCGGATAATCTTCTTTTTCAGAGTAATAATTATATTTATACATGTTGGAGATTACCCGTATAGGCATTAATATGGTATAATTAATTATCGGTTGTAATAAGGCGGTTGAGCTCATGAAATTAAAGCTAAAAGAAAAAGTGTTCTACGGTATGGGCGACTTATCGGCAAATATAATGTTTGCGGCTATTTCGTTTTATTTGCTTTACTTTTTCATCAACGTGGGCGGACTTAAGGCGTCGCTTGCTTCGGCGGTATTTCTCATAGCCAAGGGCTGGGACGCCGTCACCGATTATCTTATGGGCAGGATATCCGACAAGACAAATAGCCGCTTCGGTAAGCGCAGAGTATACATGATATTCGGCGCCCTGCCGTACGGACTGTGCTTTCTGCTGCTGTGGATAGTTCCTTTTTCGGACGGCAATCAAGTTGGCAAGATGATATATTATACGGTGGCGTATATGCTGTTCAATACGGCTTGGACCGTGGTGTATATCCCTTACAACGCCATCACCGCCAATATGACCGACGATTACGACGAGCGCACTTCGCTCAACGGCATTAGGATTGCGCTTGCCAATGTAGGCATTATAATGGGCGCGGCGCTCTTTGCGCTGTTAGCCGACGGCACGGAGAGTGTTTTCTATGCGCTATTCGGCGATTTCCGCAAGGCGTATCTGCTTGCCGCAGGCATATTTGCCGCGGTAGCTGTCGTGATAATGCTGCTATGCGCAGGCAATGTTAAGGAGAGGATACAGGTAGCTCCCGAGAATAATAAGGGCTTTTTCGCCACGCTCAAGGAGTTCTTTAAGTTGCCCGAGTTTCGCAATATTATGATGTGCTATCTGCTCAGTATGGTGGGATTCGACATCATTATGGCGGTATTTATGTTCTTTATCAACGACGCGCTCGGCTTCGGAGGCGGAGCGGAATCGATGATATACGTAGCTATTCCACTCGTGTGCGCGATTGCCTCGTCATTTATATGGGTTAAGCTCAGCGAGAAGTTCAACAAGCATAAAGTGTACGTAGCAGCTTGCATATACATGACATTTGTCTTGCTCTTTGCGATATTCGTGCCCGCTAAGACGGTATGGTCGACGGTGCTTTTGTGTATATTCGCAGGTATGGGAATGTCGGCTATTCAGATACTGCCGTATGCGGGAGTGCCCGATGTGATAGAGGTGGACGAGTACGTCAACGGGGTAAGAAGAGAGGGCGCATATTACGGCATAACGCAATTCATGTATAAGATAGCCAGCGGAGTATCGATAGCGCTCGTTTCGCTCATACTTGCCGCATTCGGTTATATCGAGAGTACGGACGGATCTGTTATACAGCAGCCCTCGTCGGCGCTCATGGCGGTCAGGATAGTGCTGGGCGTGCTTCCGGGAGTGATATTCCTTATATCTATTATTTTTTCTCACAGGGCCAATCTCGGCAGGGAGCGTTTCGACTCTATCAAGGCGCAGCTTGCCGAGCGTAGACGGACGGCAGAGCAGGGCGCGAATACGTCCTGCGACAATGCCGAGGAATAATTATCCAAGCGCTTTAAGGCTAAAGTATTATTGAAATCTTTATATTAGGATAAGATATAAATTAATACGGCGGTGATTTACCGCCGTATTTTGGAAGCAAATTATCGAGTATTAATTATCTGCTTAAATTATAATTTGACAGCTATAATTATTGCGCGCTTTGCCTATCGCCTGCTCCAATTCCGTCAATCCTTTTTCTCCGCAGATGTCTCGGACGTATCACTGTTATGCGCGTAGTCCTCTGTCTCGCAATGGTTGATATTTTCGCTTTGCGCAGCTTCCGCAATATCGCCTGTTGCCGTCTTGCGTATTGCGTCGCTTTTCTTTTCACGCACTTTAAGCGCTATGCTCAGCGACGCCCCGACAATCAGTATTGCGCCTGCCGCCGCGCCGAGAGCGATGCAGTTGTTTTTATTAAATGCGAAAGTCTGCCTTATTACGGTCACGAATTCGTCGAACTCTTCGTCGTATGTGTTAGATAACACGTTAGACTTTATCTCGAAATATTTTATAGTCTTATCTTCATACGATAGCTTTTTGCGCATGTATTTTACGCCGTCTATCTCTGCTATTACGTCTGTTAACTCGCCGTCGTTTGTGTATACATAATAATATCTGTAGCCCGTTTCGGTATCAATCTTCGATTGGGTTATCTCCGTAATTGTCCCGTTTACGGTATATATCGCATAGTTGTCGGCGTCGGGGTCGTAAGCTCTGTCGTCGGTATTGAGCGCGTAACCCTCGTGCATGATAGAGACGAACTCTTCGGGCGATGCCGAATATATATCCTTAGCTCCGTCGCTTACGCCTATTGCGCAGAATACGCAAGCAATCACGCTAAGGCAGATTGCAGTAAGCGACGCAGTAATATTGCCGATACTGTATCTTGCCTTGCTTTTTGTCGCAGCGGAGCTTGAGCCGTCGCGGCTGTCCTTGACGATGCTGTCGTTGCCGATTATGGCTCTGCGCTCGTTTTTTACTATCATTTGGAATGCGGCCAAGCCTATTACAAGCGACGCTGCGGTAGCGAGCATAGAGTCTACAGGCATGTTCCATACGAAGTGCAGCGCCATGCTCGCAACATATGTAAGCCAGAAGAATGCGTTGAGAAAGGGACGTCTGAACTTAGCGAATGCCCAACCGATCAGTCCCGACCATACGAAGTGTCCGCCTATAGAGGTGAGCGAGCGCAGCAGCGTGATTTTTATTAATGTCTGCATGCTCACGCCCGATACGGACGACGCCATGAAGATATAGCCCATATCCTCGCATATCGCCATGCCTACGCCTATAGAGGCGGCTATTATCATGCACTTGAGCGGATTTCTTTCTTTAAGTATCGCTATTGCCGCAAGGGCGGGGATTGCTTTTGCGGACTCTTCGAGGAATGCCGTCCATGCGGTGCTGAGCCACTCGTTGTCCGTACTTACCGCAAGATAGCCGAGATTGACTATTGTGTCGGCGACGGCGGTACATATCAGCGTAATTACAGCCAGTTTGACAAGACTCATATCTCTTGCCGGATACAGCTCGTACAGCAGTATGAGCACGGGTATATTGATGGTTAGCGAGCCGAGCGCTATTACTGTGGGATATCCGATATATTGCATTACTTGAGCTGTGGCAGCGGTCACTGCGGCAAGCAGCGCGAATACCGTAAGACACAGCACGAATACGCGAGCATACAGCCACGGATAAGGAGCGTAAGAAGCTACTGCGGTATCGCTTGATTTCAGTCCGCGAGTGAACAGTTCCGTATACTCTTGGCGAGTATGTACTCGCATAGCTTCTTTTAGCCAGCGGTAAGAATTGCTCTTATCGGTTCGCCTTTTCATAGTCTTTGCTCCTAATATATATCCTATTTTTCGATTTGCGCTCTATAGCCATGATTGCAGACGTAATATTCGCATAAAAATTATATCATATAAGATTTTACATCTTCAAGTATTATGTGGACACGGCCGCAGACATTATGCTTATATTCGTAAGCAGTTTGGACAGTAAATCTCATGCATCAAAATGCGCTTGCTATAACAAAGTAATTAATAATGTTGAATGCTATCATGCCGACTATCGCAGCGCCCAAGAGTATCGATTTAATGTTATATTTTTTCGATATTTTTGATAAAAGATAAAATGCTACTCCGTAAGCCAAGTTAATCGTCGGTAAAATCAATAGTTCATATTTGCTGCCGTATCTATCGATGTGTCCGCTCGCGTCGAAATGCAACGGTATCGATTCGGGCATAAAAAACAACGAGATACCCGTTACGATTATCGGCGACAGCAACAGTATAAAAAATAAAATCGATAAAATGCTTTTTACGCTCAATCTTTTCATCTGATTTTATTTTATCATATATTTACAGTCATTACATGACAATCTTGTAATAAGCGCTGCTATCTTATAAAGATTATTTAACTATCGGTCATTGCTTTTTGCTATTTAGTAAAAGTCTGCTTTAATTAAAACTATATATTTTTCATTATTACGTATTAAAACATTTCAATAACAGCGCAATTTTTGGTATTTTATTAAAAATCAAGAATAGGGGAGACTATTATGAAAATGTATGCGTATGCGCGGGTATCAACCCGCGACCAAAATCTCGAGCGGCAGATTGCCGCGTTTACCGAATTCGGCGTCAAGGCGGAATGTATTTATTCGGATAGGAAGAGCGGCAAGGACTTCGACAGAATTCAATATAAGCGATTGATTAAGAAGCTTAAGGCGGGCGACCTTCTCGTTGTCAAGTCGATAGATAGGCTGGGCAGGAATTACGACGCCATTATTGCCGAGTGGTCCAACATCACAGGCAATATACGCGCGGACATCTTAGTGCTGGATATGCCGCTGCTGGACACGCGGTCTAAGGCGGAGACGCTGGTCGGCAAGTTCATATCCGATATAGTGTTGCAAGTACTTTCCTTCGTGGCGGAGAATGAGCGAAACAACATCAAGTCAAGGCAAGCGGAAGGCATACGCGCAGCCATTGCGAGGGGAGTGCGCTTCGGCAGACCGCGCGCGCAGTATTCGGACGACTTTTTGCAAGTCGCGTTCGACTATATGCGCAAGCGCATCGATTGGCGCGCTGCGGTGGAAAAGTTGGGACTTAGACGCGATAATTTCTATTACCATATCCGCAAGATAAAGGAGATGTATTCTTGCCTTATATGACGGCAACGCTTGTTAAGACAAATGCTGCTACGCGCGCGTAATAATATATATATCAATATAATAAAGGGTGTACTATAATCGATTGGCAACTATTGTTAATATGGCGCGCATGACAGCGGAGCCGCGGCGAGGGGTATCGGTACTGTATATTGGCAAAGATTGCCATTCGATATCGGCTGCGCTTACGAGCAATGACGTATAGATTGCCGCATATAAGCGTTAGTTACGCTTGTATAACATAGAGGATATCAATCGGCATAATTGCCGTCGTAGATAGGGTAGCGATATCTGTCTGCTTCGGTAATCTCCCTCAATACTTTGCATGGCGTGCCCACGGCGATGACGTTGGCGGGTATGGATTTTTTCACGACGCTGCCTGCGCCTATCACCGCGCCGTCGCCTATGCAAGCGCCCGCAAGTATAGTGCTGCCCGCGCCTATCCACACGTTGTTGCCGATAGAGATGGGTTTTGCTATCTCCATGCCTGCCTTACGCTGCGCTGGGTCCAAGGCGTGTTCCGCGGTGGTGAAGCAGCAATTGGGACCTATAAAGACATTGTCGCCGAATGTTACTTTTGCCCCGTCGGTAATGACTAAGTTGTGGTTGGAATAGAAGTAATCGCCTACCTCGATGTTGTAGCCGTAGTCGCACCAAAATGGCGGCGTAATAATAGTCTCGCGACCTGCTTTGCCCAGCAGTGTCTTTAATATAACCGCTTGGCTTGCTCTGTCGTTGGGATTGAGCTTGTTATATTCGTAACACTTGTCCTTGCACTTTGCAATCTCCGCTTCGAATGCGGGATTGTAGCAGCCTTGAAAGAGACAGTTGATAGGTACGGTAGGTCTTGCCATATTACGCTCCTTATGTTGTCGCCATGCGACGCGCTGTCGCAGTTAGCCGTAATCAGTTAAAGATAGACCAATCGCCTATATCGGGTACTCTGTATCTTAAAAAGTCGTTGAGGATATTGACTAATGTCTTGGCGTCCGCTTCGTTGTAGAAGATAGTTGACTCTTTACCCTCGCCCTCGTCGCGTATAGCTTCTATCCATACGTAGTCGCCTTCGGGCGAGCAGCCGTTGGCTTGTATGACCAATATGCCGTCGATAGGCGACGCGCTCTCCAGCACGAGGAAGTTGGTCTCCGATTTCGCAATGGTATTGACTGCGTCTACGAGGTCTCTGGTAGTAGGTTCGTTGATGCGCGTCTCTTGGTCCAAGTCGTTAACGGTAAGTTTGAATTTATAGTGTTCGGCAACGGGCGTAGGGATTGATGCCGTGTCGCTCGTAATATCTTCGTCCATAGATTTATAATCCGAGTTGTCTATCAGCGACGCCCATTTTGCTCCGAATTCAGTTATTACCTTTAGCTTGGCGCCTACGCTGTATAATCTATCGCCGTATGCCGTCTTATGCACGCCGTCGATATCAAGTATTATCTTATACGAGGTGCCGTGCAGAGATTCAAGGACGTTTCTGCCGATAGAGTCGCTTGCGACGACGCATGACACTACCGTGCCGATAGTCTCTTCGTACTTCGACTGACCGCCCGCTTGCACCGTTTCGATATGTTCTATTGCGCGGGACGCCGATTTACGCTGCTTGACAAAAGATGTAATTATTACCGTCAAGAAGATGCCTGCGCTTAATATATTGCAGACTATCCCCGATATCGTCATATTCTTATAATAGAAGATAATAGAGAGTATCAACAGTATAAGTGCAGATACGAGGAAGAATCCTTTTAAGAAAAACGCAGGCTTTTTGTTATATGTAGCGGCATACTTATACGAGTCGGCTACGCGTGTGACCATTTTTACATGCGGAGAAATATGATTGGTTATACCTTTGGCAGCTCTGAGTTCGGAGTCTAACTCGACGTAGTCGTCTGTGCTGTTGAATTTTCGTTTTTCTTTGGACTGTTTTATGATAACCGAATTGTGATAGACGAGAAAAGTAAATACCGCACCTACTATAAAGAAGAATGACAGTATTGCCAATAGCGTTATGTGGAATATAAAGCCCACTAGCGCAAGCGCTAATAATATGACTAATCCTACTACAAAGACTACCTTATACTTTCCGCTCATATTATGTATCTCTCCCTCAATTATTAGGATACAATATATTATTGCTTAAATCAAGCGGTAGTGTCGTAAACGATGTTGACGGACATATTTTTTTAAGGAATTAACTACTATATCCTTATATATTTATGCGATAAATATGTTAATAAAGCTGCGCGCAGTAACAGGGCGCGCATTTTAATAGCGAAAAGAGTGAATTTTACGCGCTAAGATAATTGCGCTTAAACGAAACTATGCGCATA
>CAJTXS010000022.1 GCA_910583735.1 uncultured Christensenella sp.
TACGCTTTACAAGCGGCTTATACTGCTGGGATAACGGCGACGGCACCACGTCTACAGACGACCTCGAGCTCACGGTTAAGATATCCAAGGCGCAGCTGCCTTCGCAGTGGAATAGCGGCGCAGGGTTGCCTACCATATCCGTGCCCGAGAGCCTTACGGATTGCTTAAGCAACGACGCATTTAATTACACCTATACAGATGAGGACGGCAATACAGTTAGTAAGTCCGATATGGTTGCGGGCAAGACGTACAGCGTTAAGGCAACGCTCAAGCCCGAGTATGCGGCTAACTTCGAGTTCGTAGACGCGAGCGGCGCGGTGCTGCCCGACGCAAGCGTGAGCACTTCTTACGAGTTCGACTACAGCGGAGAGAATAGCGGCGGCAATATAGACGCTTCCGAGATAGAGAAGATGCTGCGCGAGCAAGCGGAGTGGTACAGGAAGCTGCTGTATATGTTCCTCGGTGTGCTGTCTGCAATCAGTCTTGTAATAATATTAATTGTAATATTGGTGGGCTTTATTAACAAAAGAGTTAAGGCGGTAGGCGAGCAGCTTTCGACGCTCAATCGGAAATCCAATGTGCAAAGAGGAGATAAGCCAGAGAGCGAGGACGAGTAATATTGCTTACGCCGCGATATAGCTAAGATGTTGCGCTTTTGCGGCAGCAAGGCGGTAGATATCGAAACACTCCTAATAATATATACCGTATTGCATAAGTTAATAAAAGATCGGGACTGCTATGAGTTAACTCGTAACAGTCCCGATTGTTATTGATTATCGTAGGTCCTAAGCCCTATCTGACGCGCGGCGTCCCTGCTTATCGGCTTACTTTTACTCCGCCGAGGAATGTATCTATCACATTTAAGTCGCCGTCTAATATATTGATGTCGGCTATCATGCCGTCGCAGATATCTCCGCGGTCGCATACGCCCGCAAGTTTAGCGGGATTGACGGTAGCCATCTTAAGGCAGTCCTCTGTCTTATATCCGTGCTGCTTAAGTCTGATTACCATCTCCGACACGGCGGTTACCGAGCCTGCGTAGGTGTTGGCGGCTGGCAGTACGGCTACGCCGTCCTCTATCCTTATCTGTTGGCGGCTTTCTCCGCTACCCAGATAATAGTCGCCTTCGCCCATGCCCGCTACAGAGAGCGAGTCGGATACAAGGCATATGCCGTCTGCGCCTTTCAATCTGTATATCATGTCGAACAGCTTATCGGGTACGTGCCTGCCGTCGGCGATTACTTCGCACATCAGTCGCTCGTCGGTGAGCCCTACCTCGGTGAGACCGAGATGTTTCTTGGGCGTGGTCCTGCGCGAGGGACGGGAAGTGCAATTGTACATATGCGTGACCGACGACGCGCCCGCGTCGATGGCGGCATATATCTCGTCGTCTATGGCATTGTCGTGTCCAAGCGATACTTGAATGCCCAGCTTCTTGCATTTTTCCGCAAGGTAGGGCGCGCCCGAAAGGTTGGGCGCAACGGTAATGCGGCTTACTGTATCGCAATATCTGTCTATAAAGGCGGTATTATCCTTATCGGGATTAAGCAACTTGTCAAGCGGATGCGCTCCCGCAGAGCCCGCCGAGAGGAAAGGTCCCTCGAGATGCACTCCCGCTATGCGAGAGCGAGAGGAGCGGTATGCGCGTATGTTGTCGAGCGCCTTTTCTATATCGGCTATGTCCGCCGTCATGGTTGTGGGACAGAATGACGTCACGCCTTTGGATAAGTGATACTTGGATATAGTGTCCAGCGCCTCGACTGTAGGCTCCATGCAGTCTTTGCCCAGTCCGCCGTGAGTATGGGGGTCGATATATCCCGCGCACGCGATATTGCCCGCGGCATCGTATATCTCGTCGGGAGACTTGACATCGTACTCGTTGCAGATTACTCCGTCTTTAATCGTTATGCTTTCGCCGCGCTTCAGCGCTCCGCCGCGGAATACGGTCGCATTGATGATCTTAATCGTGCTCACGGTTGTTTCTTACCTCCACGTTCTTGTCGTTGAGATTGTAGTAATACAGTCTCTTATAGCGGTTGATTATCCCGCTCGGCATAGATACTCCGTCCTCGGCGTAACCTATGCCGTTGTCGGACAACATTCTCTTATATTTAGGCAAGCGCGCCTTAAAGGACTTAAAGCTCTTAAAGGCAGGCTCGCTCCAGCACGCCTCGGCAAGCACAGCCATGCGCGGGTATAGACACATATCGAATTTCTCTTTATCGCTTATCCATTCGGTCCATAGGGCGGCTTCCATGCCCATTATCTTGCCTCGCAGATAGCGGCAGCCCTTGATGTCCTTATCGGGATCGTACTCGTAAGTCTTCTTAAGCGGCGTCTGGCAATACGGCGCGTCGAAGGACAGATACTGCGGACGCGATACGATGAAACTCCTGCCCATGCGCAATTGCAGCGGTATACTCTTATCGTCCTTTGGAGACATATATTTGCCGATTACGTCGTAGGAAGTGTTCTCGTCCGTGGAACTGTTGCAGCATATCATTCTGCGTCCTTTTGCCTTAAGCCTTGCGGACAGATAGTTGATAAAATACCGTTTAAGAGCGTCTGCGTCCGCTATGTCGCTCTCTGCCATGAATTGCTTGCAGCGCTCGCATTCCGCCCATATAGCGGTGTTGACGTCTGCGCCGCCTATTCCGATGTAAGGAGAGGGGAAGAGCGCGCATATTTCGTCAAGCAGGGCGAATACGAATTCGTAAGCCGCCTTGTCTCCCGCGCAGAGCAGCGTGTCTTTACGACCGAACGACGTAGCAACGGGCACGCTCTCGGTATTGCAGAAGTATTGCGGATACGCCGCCGCCATAGCGGTGGTGTGCGCGGGCAATTCTATATGCGGCACAATCAATATGTTGTGCCGTCGGGCTTTCTCCACTATCTCTTTGATATCTTGGAATGTGTAATATCCCTCGTGTCCCGTGCCTTCGTACAGATTGGAGTTCTCTCCGCCTATCTGCGTATCGCTGCGCTTGCTGCCTATCTCGTGCAGCAGAGGAAATGCCTTGCTCTCCAGTCTGTAGCCCTGATCGTCGGACAGATGCCAGTGCAACACATTCAATTTGTTAATGCACATCATGTCTATCAGCTTAAGCACGGTGTCCTTTCCGAAGAAGTGCCTTGCCTCGTCGAGCATTATTCCGCGCCATCTGAAGCGTGGCTTGTCCGCGATATAGAAGCAATCTATAGGCGTGGGCGAGTGATGGAAGGAGTGCAACTCGAGCATCATATACAGCGTGCCTACGGCGTACAGCAGTCCCGCGCGCTTGCTCGCTTTGATCTCCAGCTTGCTCGGCGAGCAGTCTATCACGTATTCCTCCTGTCCCAGATACGTGACTTCGCTCAGCTCGATTAATCTGTCCGAGTTGTCCGTAATGTTGACGGAAGTGTAGGAAGAGCGTATCATCCCCGCGAGCTTCTCCGCCGCTTGGGCGTAGCGTGCGGACGACTTTACGGTAATGTCGCCTCCGAGTAGGAATTGACCTTGCTTTTTTTGAAACTTATTCGGTTGTGGTATTATACCGTTCATATCCTCGTCCTCGCTGCATTAATTATATGCTCTGTACTCGCGCGCTGTCAAGACGTACGCGCGTTGTATCGTGTGACGAAAGTTAAAGATGCGCGCTTAATAGATACAACCGATAATTATTTTTATCGCTTTTTGAGCGAGGCGTCGGCACATCATAGTAAAATCTACTTTACAATCATATATATTTATAGTAAAATGAATCGAGCAGTTAGGCTGTTCAGCTAAAATTATAAGAGGTGAAGTTATGAAGAAAAAGTTTGCTTTATCCACCGTGATAGCGCTCGCTCTTATCTTTGTCATGGCGTTCTCCGTATGCGGTATGGCTATCGCTGAAGGAAGTCCCATTGACACACTTAAGAATGCGGACTTTAAGTATCTCGGCGGATACACCGCCGTAGGCGATGTAGTGTTCGGCTACAAGAAGGATGCCGCCGGCAATGCTACGCAGGATAGGTACACGGCTGCCGACCTTAAAAACGTCAAGCAGATGTACGACAACGGCGCGTCTTTCGTTGAAATTTTCAATGCCATCAGCGCTAACTACGAGATGGTTATGAATAAGGCTCAGATGACCACTACCTTGAGCGACATCGATATCACGATGAAGGACAAGAAGATGCCCACCACTCTGGTAAAAGGCAAGCAGATGACCGTCAACCAGATCTCCACTTGGGCTACCGTAGACACCGAGAATGAGAGCTGGACGAGGACTATAAGCGGAATGATGAACCTCAATACTCTCCCCGACGGCATACTCAACTTCTTCGGTTATTGGTACAGAAGCTATACCAACAGAGAGGATAATTACTTCCAGGACCAGAAGGGTAGAGACGGCAAGGGCGTCAGAGATATGTCTTTCGATCAGGACACTCTCGGCGGCGTAGACTGCGTGTGGACCGGCACTCCCGAGAAGACTCCTCTCAGCGACGTTACCAGAGTAAATAAGACTTTCAATTACGCGACCGACCTCGATTTCGTTTCCAATCCCGCCGAGGTCAATATATCCGGTGTAAAGGTTGAGTTCGATAAATACGACTTGGATAAGAACGGTAATGAGATCGGTGAGAACTGGAAATATAAGAGACCTTCCAACTTCGTAGGCGGAGTAAGAAAAGACGAGAACTATAAAGTTATAAAGATCACATACGATACAGTAGACGGCAACGGCGCCAAGGCAGAGCCCGAGTACGATTATCTCGTATGGGACGAGGTAGAGGAGAGCTACAAGATATACGTCGAAGACGGTCACGGAGTATGCATACCCGAGAGACACACCGGTATATCCAACTTCGTCATCACTAACGAAACTATCGATAACGACGCTTGCACTTTCGAAGAGAAGACCGACAGCGCCAGCGGAAAGAAGTATTACAAGATTTCGCTTAAGCTCAAGGCAGGCGGTTCGGACAGCATCTATAAGACGATAGACGACGTATGCTGGGGCGAGTTCAAGAATATGCAGGGCGGCACCAAGGGAACCGTTGACTTCTCCGCAGATTATACTTATTTCGACGACGATATAACTTTGGAACTCAACGTATGGGACAACGGTCTTATCAAAGAGTTCTACCGCAGCTATAAGTTCAGCACCGGCGAAGACGGCGTAGGCGATCAGGGCTTGTGCTACGTGCTCGGCGGATCTACCGGCTGGGCTGACGTTACCAACACGCAGAGACAGGTATATGCATACGATGCTAAGGCGATGTCCTTTGCGGCTCCTCTTACCAAGGGTTCGCTCACTACTCTCGGACTTGCGCTTGCTATAGCGATACCTCTGCTTGTAGTAATCATTGCCGTAATAGTTACCCTCGTAATCCTTGCGAAGAAGGGTATAATCGGCAAGAAAGCTAAGGCTAAGAAGGCTGCTAAGGCTGCCGAAGACAACGGCGTTGTCGATGCAGAGCAGACCGATGTTACGGCAGACAGCGCTCCCGCGGCGGAAGCAGAGAGTTTCCCTCCCGCAGAAGAGACAGATAAGGCAACAGACAATTCCGAAGATACTCCAAAGGAGTAAAGATAAATAAATGACTTTATCAAAAATAGCGGGGCAGTTCTCCTTTAAGGGGGATTGCCTCGATATAAAACCGTTCGGCAACGGACATATTAACGACACTTATGTCGCCCTCTGCAGTACGTCGGAGGGTGATGTGCGTTATATTTTGCAAAGGCTTAACAGTCGCGTATTTCCCAACCCCATACAGCTTATGGACAATATGGTGGCTGTTACCGAATTTCTACGGAAAAAGATATTGGCAGACGGCGGCGATCCCGACAGAGAGTGTCTTTGTTTAGTTCGCACGCTCGATGGCAAAAATTATTACGTAGACGATAATTCGGATGTGTGGCGCGCCACTAAGTTTATCGAGAATACTCAGACTTATCTCGTTGCGGAAGATAGGGAGATGTTCGCAGACGCGGGCAGAGCGTTCGGACAGATGCTGTCGCGTCTTGCCGATTTCGACGCGTCAAAGCTGCATGACGTCATACCCAACTTCCACAATACGATGTCGCGTTACGACGCGTTGCATAAGGCTGCAAAGGCCGATAAACTCGGCAGACTGGAGGGCGCGAGAGAAGAGTTTAATTTCGCTGTAGAGCACTCCTATCTTTGCCCTGTCATAGTAGACGCGCTGGGTTGCGGAGCAATCCCTCTTCGCGTGACGCACAACGATACCAAGCTCAACAACGTGCTTATCGACAGCTCAACAAAGCGCGCGGTGTGCGTAATCGACTTGGATACCGTGATGTCCGGCTCTTTGCTCTATGATTTCGGCGACGCTATACGCGTAGGTTGCTCTACGGCGGAGGAAGACGAGCGCGACCTTACCAAGGTGGACTTCGATATAGACAACTTCGACGCTTTCACGCGCGGTTATATATCGGGCGCGGGCTCGAGCATTACTCATGAGGAAGCCGAGCTTATGCCCATATCCGCAGTCATCTTGACTTACGAGTGCGGCATGAGATTCCTTACGGATTATCTTGACGGAGACAATTACTTCAAGACGGCGTATCCCGAGCATAATTTAGTGCGTTGCAGGACACAGTTCAAGCAAGCGCGTCTTATGTTGGATCGCATCGAGGAGATGAAAAATATAGTTCACAAATACTCTTAGGAGGTAACATTAATGAGCGTTTTGGTGACCGGCGGCGCCGGATACATAGGCAGTCATACCGTAATAGACTTGGTCAATAACGGCTTCGAGCCCGTTATTGCCGACAACCTTTGCAACAGCAAGATGGAGGCTGTGAGACGGGTTCGTAAACTCTGCGGCAAGGATGTCAAGTTTTACGAGTACGATCTATGCGATATAGATAAGGTAAGAGATATATTCGAGAAGGAAGATATCGATTGCGTCATACATTTTGCGGGGCTTAAGGCAGTGGGCGAGTCGTGCAGGCTGCCGCTGGAATATTACCGCAACAATCTTATCAATACGCTTAACCTTCTACAGGTAATGAAGGAAAAGGGCGTGCGTAATTTCGTATTCTCTTCTTCCGCGACGGTATACGGTCAGCCTAAGAGCGTGCCGATTAAGGAAGATTTCGAGCTTTCCGTTACCAATCCTTACGGCAGAACCAAGCTCATGATAGAGGATATGCTGCGCGACCTTTACAAGGCGGACAGCAGTTGGAATATTGCGTTGTTGAGATACTTCAACCCCATAGGAGCGCACAAGAGCGGCACTATAGGCGAAGATCCCAACGGTATACCCAACAACCTCATGCCGTATATTACTCAAGTCGCCATCGGTAAGCTTAAAGAGCTGTCCGTATTCGGCAACGATTATCCCACTCCCGACGGTACGGGCGTGCGCGACTATATACACGTGCTCGACTTGGCGCATGCTCATGCGCTCGCGGTCAAGAAGCTTGCTACCGCCCCCGGTCTTGTCACTTACAATCTCGGCACGGGCAACGGTTACAGCGTGCTCGATATAGTCAAGGCGTTCGAGAAGGCGAGCGGCAGAGCCGTGCCTTACAAGATAGTCGGCAGACGCAGCGGAGATATTGCAGAGTGCTATGCCGACGCTTCGCTTGCCAAGAAGGAAATGGGATTCGAATGCGCATACGGATTAAAGGATATGTGCGAGGACAGTTGGCGTTGGCAGAGCAATAATCCCGACGGTTACGGAGACTGAAAGTGACGCCTGCTCTGGCGCGCATCAACGATAAAATAAAGAGATTTCTCGGCGGCGACGCGTTCATGTTGACGGTTGCCGCTGTAGTATTGATTTTTTGGGCTACGCAACAGCTGATAGCGGGACTTGTAATACTTGTCTTGCTGGCGAGCGTAGCTTTTTTATATTCCAATACCGCGGCAATAATACCTCTTATATTATATGCGCCGTGCGTTGTATCTATAGGCGAGATGCCTTCCAATGTGGGCTATCTCTTTTTGATAGCCATACCTATGGTGGCTGCTATAATATTTCATCTTGTCCGCTATAAGGGCAACGCAATTAAGAAGAGCTTGGATATCAAGGGTAACTTATTGCCGCTGGTCTTGCTCGCTTTTGCAATGCTTATATCCGGGTCTTTTTCTCCCGCCAAGCAGGACAAGCTTACCGGACTGGTGCTTACAGCATATCTCGGACTGCTGCCCATAATCATTTATTTGATTGTTAGGGCGGGTTACGATATGAAGGCGGCGGATATAAGGCGTTATACAGCCAAGGCGATGATGATATGGGGACTCCTTATTACCGCAGAGGCTACGATACTTTACTTGAAGGATATCGTAGCTGGCGTCAACATCATCGACAATAGCTATGTGCCGAGACTGGGTTGGGGCGTAAGCAATCTGTTTTGTACGGCGATACTCACCTGTATACCCTTTAACTTCTATTTTCTCAACAAGCATTACAGATGGGCGCTTCCCATGATCGCGCTTACCGCTGCGGAGTTCGCGGTAGTGGCGCTCTCGCACTCGAGAGGCGCGCTTATATTCACTGTGCTTACCGTGGCGCTCAGTCTAATAGTCAGTCTGTTCCGCTACCGTCGCAATAAGATTATATGGCTGTGTTTTTCTTTATGCGCGCTTGCGCTCGTTTTTGCAGTAAGCCGCTACGGAGGAGCTATCAAGCATCTGCTGTCGCAGACATTCGAGGACAAGCTGAGCACAAGCAGCAGAGATTTCTTATATCTCGAGGCGCTTGACCGCTTCCGCGAGAATCCTCTGTTCGGTGCGGGTATGGGATATTTGGGCTATAGGGGTACCAATTCGATTATTTATCTATTCCACTCCACGCTCTTTCAGACGATAGGCATGCTTGGAGCGGTAGGCATAGTCGTAATGATATACGTCTATGTAATGAGATATTTTACGGTATTGCGTAAGAAAGATTCGTTCAATCTGTTTCTTTTTATAGGCTTGGTAGGATTTGAAGGGTATTCTATGATAGATACAGGCACTTTCAACTCCATACCTTTCCTTGTAATGCTCGCCGTGCTTATGGCGGCGACAGAGCTATCCAACAGGCAGCTCGATACCAGACTTTTGATAGAGAAGCAGAATTATAACGACAGATTAACTCAAGTAGGAGCAGGAGCGGATAATGAGAAGGAAGAGTAGGGATAATAAGGGCGGTAAGAGAAGGAAGTTGACTATCAGTTCGTTTACCATGCGTACTCTGAGGGAGTGGGCGCTTGCGGTTGCGGACATGACGGCGGTAGCAATAATATTTGCGGTTACGGCTGTATTTGCGCAGATTTATGTGTTGGACCACTTCGGTAAGGAGTATCTGCTTAAGATATTTACCGCCACACCGGTAGTTATAGGCTGCTTCTTCTTATTCTTTTTCATTTTCAGAGTGTTTAAGGTGGTGTGGAGATTTGCTCGCGTCAAGGATTACCTGAGAGTTATAGACGCCTGCATATTGGGTACTCTTTTATTTATACTCTTTGACCAGACTATCTTTCATCTGCTTTCCCCCATTCAGTTTCAGCTGGGAGAGTCGATACCCGTGCGCGCTTACAACGTGTACGTAATCATGCCTTTTACCACATCTGCCGTTATCTGCATGGCGCATATCGCCTACGCATTTTTGAGCAATCGCTGGACTAAGAACGTCAAGCCCAAGGACAAGAAGCGTACGCTTATTATCGGCGCGGGTTCTACCGGCAGCACGGTCGTAGAGGAGCTTTCGCGCAGGAACAGCATTTACGAACCTATATGCTTTGTGGACGACGACTTGGAAAAGCGCGGACGTATCATCAACGGCGTGCCCATTGTCGGCTCTACGCAGGAGATACCGAGACTTGCTGCCAAGTACTCCGTATCCATCATAATATTCGCAATTCCTTCCATGCCGAGCGGCGCGCGTAAGACTATTATCGAGAACTGTATGAAGACGGGCTGTCAAGTCAGAGTGTTGCCTTACGTCAGCGAGCTGATAGGCTCCGCGGATATGGTCAGCCAGATAAGAGAAGTCAATATAGGCGACTTGCTTGGCAGACAGCAGATTACTTTCGGCGCACAGGGCGTGTCCGCGTATGTCAAGGGTAAGGTATGTATGATTACCGGCGGCGGCGGATCTATAGGCTCGGAGCTTGTCAGACAGATAGTCAAGTACGGTCCGTCCAAAGTAGTAATTGTGGATATATACGAGAACACCGCCTACGAGATACAGCAGGAGATATTGCGCAATTACGGCGCGGATTATCCTATATGCGTGGAGATAGCCTCCATTACGGATAGGGATAAGCTGGACGAGCTGTTCGAGGAGCACAAGCCTCGCATAGTATTCCACGCCGCGGCGCATAAGCACGTTCCGCTCATGGAGACCAATCCCGAAGAGGCTTGTAAGAATAACATCTTCGGTACGCTCAATACCGTGCAGATGGCGGACAAGCACGGCGTGCAGAAGTTTGTCATGATTTCCACCGATAAGGCGGTCAATCCCACCAATGTCATGGGCGCAACCAAGCGTTGTTGCGAGATGATAGTGCAGATGATGGCGCAGAGCGGCAGCAAGACGGAGTTTGCCGCGGTGCGGTTCGGCAACGTGCTCGGCTCCAACGGCTCGGTTATACCGCTGTTTAAGGAGCAGATTAAGAAGGGCGGTCCCGTCACGGTTACGCATCCCGATATCATTCGATATTTTATGACTATACCCGAGGCGGTCAATCTCGTGTTGCAGGCGGGCACGTTTGCCAAGGGCGGCGAAATATTCGTACTCAATATGGGCGAGCCGGTTAAGATACTCACGCTCGCGGAGGGCTTGATAACGATGATGGGATACAGACCGTATACCGATATCGAGATTAAGTTTACGGGTCTCCGTCCCGGCGAAAAGCTCTTCGAGGAGCTGCTCATGGAAGAGGAAGGGCTGCGCGCCACCGACAACGAGAAGATATTCGTAGGTAAGCAGATAGATATCGACAGAGCGGAGCTGCTGTCCGAGCTTGAGAAAATGCGCGCCATATGCGCCACCAACGATAAGGACGCGGTACTGCGTCAGCTCAAGCACATGGTGCCTACTTTCAATCACGATACCTCTTATCTGCGCTCCGTGGGCGCGGGTAAGCAAGTCATCACTACTCCCGAGCCGAGCGTTATAGGCAAGTCGGAGAGCGGGGAGCCTTCCGTAGTCGTGAGTTCCGAAAATAAAGTCGCGGACGATAGGGGAAAATCCGTTGATAATGCGCAGCTTGAGGCATACGGTCAAGTCGAGACTGCAGTTCAAGCTAAAGAGTCGGGCGATGAGGCAAGTAAATGATATTTGTCCGTAACGACGGCGCGCAGGCTGCGCGTCGCACCGACTTTGATATAAGCTACGGCGACGGTGCGCTTACTGTTACGTACACGGCGGATAATAGCGAGTTGTTTTGCCCCTATTCCAAGGACAACGAGCCTCTGTATGAGGGGTGCGTCGTGGAGTTGTTTTTGGCGGAGAAAGGGGATAGAGACAGTTATCTCGAGTATGAATTTTCGCCTTGCGGAGCGGTTTTTTGCGGTAGGATAACATATGACGGAGCGCCGCATCTGGAGCTGCTCCCCGTAGAGAGTATTACGCATTGCGACATTGAGGCATATGGCAGCGGATATAGGGTTAAAGCTCGTATAACCGTAGATATCGACATCGACTGCGCGCTCTTCAATGCTTACAGGATAGAGTGTAAAGAGGGCGATACGGAGCAAGAGCTGTTTGCGCTTTTCCCTACAAAGTGCGCTACTTTTCACAGACCGGAATTTATGCGTCCGCTCAGACAATACTTGAGTTGAAGTATGATTGATACATTAGTCGCTCGGAAGATATAAGCCGAGCGATTTCTATATGTAGCCGGCGAAAGGCTAAGACCTTTCGCCGGTGCTTTTTACAGATCGTCCGCGTCTTGGACGGGCGTAGCGTACTCGTCTTCCGCTTCTACTCCCGTATAGCTGCCCTGTACGTCCGATATATCGTCTGTACGCAGGGTCTGTATTTCCTTAATGCGTCCCGACTTCTTTTTGAATATAGACATGTTATGCACCTCCTCTTGTTAGTTTGAGCGTATTTAGTCTATCTATCACAATCGAGCGGTTAACCTGAATTGTAAAAACTGTAAAGTATTGCGATGTCGATATTTAACTGCGGGCTCGGTTGAAAAATCATCGGTATCGACTTGCAGGCAATATCGGATATAATGGATTCAAGTATTTAATTCGCGCTCATTGCCGAGCGTTTTGGGAAGATGAGAGTATTTAAGAGAATTTTACCGCTTATATTGATTGCGGAGATAATAATTTCGTCGCTCATATTTTTCGGAGTTACTTTATCGAGAGACGACGGGCTTGGTATTGACGAGCCCGACCTATCCCGCGCAGCTGAGGTTAGCGGCTCGGCGGGCTGTAAATCCGCGTTCGATAACAGCCGCGTGACCGGTTGGAATATACCCTGCGGCGGCAGTGCTCGGACTGTCGGCATGCAAGATTAATCCCGACACTCCCATGCAGGAGTTTACCGTAGATAGGGATTACGTCAGAGTGGGGATAATATCCGACTCTCAGCTCCCCAACACAATGGAAGAGAACGAGTATCAAAACAGTCTGATACGCGCGCTGTCCGCTTTTAAGGCGCGCGGCGTCGACATGGTATTGTTCGGCGGGGACATTACCGACTTGAGTAAATCCAAGGCGTACGATTTGTATAATGCCGCATACGATAAGGTATTCGGCGACGACCGACCCATCGTGCAGACCATTATGGGCAATCACGACTATTGGGGACACGGCGTCGCGAGCAGTTGCCGCAGTATATTCAAGAAGAAGATAGGTCACGGACCGTGGACTCACTATGTGGTCAACGGCTATCATTTTATAGGCGCGTCTCCCGACTCGGGCAGTATGGACAATGGATACAAGAAGATTGCCGAGTGGCTTAGAGGCGAGATAGACAAGGCGGTTGCAGACGACGCGGGCAAGCCCGTATTCGTCATCACGCACAACGGCGCAAGGGGGGGGGTACGACATATCTTGAGTTCCCCGCAGGCGGCGACGACGATTTCGTACACAGTTACAAGCCGGTATGGAGCGACGGGTCGGAACAGCTGTATTTCAGCGACTTCTATAACGGACTTACCGCTATGTCGTCTAATGTAAGCCTTGCCGTGAATAAGAAGGCTGGCACTTACGGCGTCAAGATATACGCCGTAGATTCTTGGGGCGCAGTCAGCGCGGAATATATCGAGATAGATAATGTATCGATATCGTAAGGCATAACTTTCGACTGTCAATCGAATAAATCGATGTCCGTAGTATCGGGCGTCGATTTTTTATAGTTTATACTCCTCGGGCAGCGCAAGCGGGTCGTAAATAGGCTTTGCGTCCATCTTGCTGTCTATCGACTTGGGCGAGCTTTCGCTCACTTGGTGCGAGTCGGCGTTTTGCGCGCTGTCGCGCTGCGTCAACGCGGACATCAGTCGAGATAAGTCGGGCTTGGCATTATCGGATGTATCTTCCGAGCCGTCTTGGGTAATAAAGCAGATAGACGATGTGATTTTTTTCATACAAGCTCCTTACCTTACAGTGTACATAAAGTGTTGCAATGTAATTCCTTTTATATTATAATATTAGGTGCTTAATTGCAAAATGACCTTAAAGAGGTAATTCGATAAATGAAGAGATTGGCTAAAATAACCGCTGTATTGATACTTGCCCTCGCGCTTGTAGCCGCGATAGTCGGCTGTCAGAAGTACGACTGGGGTCCCATCGGTTCTACCGATAAAGAGGGCGACGTTACGGGCAACGGTACGCTTGCGGTTGTTCAGCGCGATACTTTGTATTTTGTCAACGGCAAGGACGACTTGACGGCGATTGTCGAGCCTAAGAATAATTATTTCGGCAACGCGAGCAAGAAGGGCTCTATCTATAAGGCGGCGCTCGGCGCGGACGGCAGCGTGAGCGACGTGCAGTTGCTTGTCCCCAAGATGTTCTATACGGGCAATACGGGCGGCGGCATTTACGTATACGGCGAGTGGATATACTATACTTCGCCCTCTACCGAGACGGACAAGACCGGCAGCGTGCTCACTTCTCAGCAAGAGTTTCTGCGCACCAAGACCGACGGTACCGAGACCCAGCAGATAGCGCTCTTGTCGGTCAATACTTTCGACTATGTATTTACGCCTAACGGCTTGTTTTATTACGACAGCACCGACCGCAAGCTCGTCTTAGTGTCTTACGACGAGTCCAAGGTGGGCGGCAGCAGAGATATCGCGGAGAAGGTCAGCGGAGCCAAGTTCGTCAAGGACGGCTCTTACAAGTACGGCAAGAGCGATGTAAGCGACGTAATATTCTATACCGTAGACATCGATTCCGAAGACAGCAGCGCTATGTACTCCAACAATGTCTATGCCTGCGACTACAACGGTAAGGTAATCAAGCTCATCGATAAGGACACTTACGCCGCGGAGGGCAGCGCAGTACTCCAGCGTCAGTATACCGTAGCGTTGCTCGACACTTGCGTCGAGAGCGACGGCAGCGTCACCCTCTTCTACACCAAGTCGGGCTACGAAGGCTCCACGTCTTCCGAATATAACGTATTCACCGTAGCATACAAGTTCGGCGCGTCCGACCTCAACTTCGGCGGCGACGCGTCCAACGCGATTGTAAGCAAGAACAGAGAGCGCGTTATAGCGCGCACCGCGCTTACGGGCATCACTCCCGTAAGTTATGACTACGGCGTGCTCGGCGTTACCGAGAATGCGCTGTACCGTTATTACAACGAGGGCGGCGAGTATCGCAAGGCGCCCGTCACTCCTACGGCAGACGACGAGACTAAAGGCGAAGCTATGAGCGGCTCGCCCACTATTCTCGGCATATACGACGAGGCTGCGGGTTCTTTCAACGGCGGCGTCGAAGGCAAGTATGTCTATTACACAATCAGCAATGTGCTCTACAAGTGCAACCTGAGCGGCGGCTATGAGATAAAGCTTACCGACAGCGCGTCGGATACCGTCCTCGGCGATTTCGTCAAGCCTTCTCTTATTAAGAGAGGCAGCGGCGACGGCGAGAAGTGGCTGCTATTCTATCAGAACGGCATTAACTCCAACTATGTCTACTATATGGATATCAAGTCGTTCGACTTGGGTGGCGACGCGATTAAGGGCGCGCCCGTAGGCGGCTTCTACGGAGTAGGCGAGTACAAGGACGACAAGAACTATGCGTACGACGAGGCAAGCGGCTACTACAAGGTCACCGATCCCGACGACAAGGACGCTGTAATATCTATTAAGACGGCTCTGCCCAAGACGATGACCGCTACCGATTTGGCTACGTATATTAAAGATCATAAGGTGACGGACGAAGAGTAAGGAATGGACAAAGACAAGTATTATATTACAACACCGATATATTATCCCAGTGGCAAGTGGCATATAGGCACTTGCTACACTACTATTATATGCGACGCGCTGGCGCGTTTTAAGAGACTGGACGGCTATGACGTATTCTTTCTTACAGGCACGGACGAGCACGGACAGAAGATTCAGAAAGCTGCTCAAGCCGCAGGCAAGTCGGAGAAGGAATATCTCGACAATATAGTAGGTCAGCTTCGCAACCTGTGGCAAGTGCTCGGTATATCTTACGACAAGTTTATCCGCACTACCGACGAGTATCATAAGCGCGCCGTACAGAAGATATTTACCGCTCTGTACGAGAAAGGCGACATATACAAGAATGAGTACGAGGGCTGGTACTGCGTGCCCTGCGAGTCGTTTTGGACCAAGTCCCAGCTCGTGGACGGCAAGTGTCCCGACTGCGGCAGAGAGGTGCAGCTTACTAAGGAAGAGAGTTACTTCTTCCGTCTCAGCAAGTATCAAAAGGTAATTGAAAAGCTACTCGAGGACAACCCGACCTTCCTTATGCCGAGGAGCAGGCAGAATGAGATGATCAATAATTTCATTAAGCCCGGGTTGCAAGACCTTTGCGTATCGCGCACTACTTTCGATTGGGGAGTGCAGGTACCTTTTGACACCAAGCATGTCGTATACGTATGGCTTGATGCCTTGTTTAACTACGCTACCGCGCTCGGCTATATGGGCGATGACGACTCGCTCTTCCGCAAGTATTGGCCCGCAGACGTGCACATGATGGCTAAGGAGATAATACGCTTCCATTCCATCATATGGCCCGCTTTTCTTGCCGCGCTCGACTTGCCTCTTCCCGGCAAGGTATTCGGACACGGCTGGATTATGTTCGGCAGCGATAAGATGTCCAAGAGCAAGGGCAACGTAGTAGACCCGTTCATACTCAGCGACAGATACGGCGCGGATGCGCTCAGATATTATATACTTCGCGTAGTGCCGTTCGGGCAGGACGGAGTATACAGCAACGAGATGTTCGTCAAGACGCGCAACTCCGACTTAGCCAATACCCTCGGCAATCTCGTCTCGCGCACGCTTGCGATGGTCAATCAGTATTTCGGACAGGTGCCGGAGCCTTGCGAGGACGAGGGAACGGATGCGGAGCTCAAGGAGCTCAATATGCGCCTATATGACAAGGTTGCGGCGCTCATGGACGAGCCCGACGTATCGGGCGCAATGGACGCGATATGGGAAGTGCTGCACAGAGCCAATAAGTATATCGACGAGTGCGAGCCGTGGGCGCTTGCAAAGGACGAGTCCAAGCGTACGCGCCTTAGCGGCGTGTTGTACAATCTCGTAGAGACTATTCGCCGCGTAGCGGTATTGCTACAGGCGTTTATGCCGGACACCGCGGCTAAGATACTTACTTCGCTCGGCATTAAGGACGGAGAGCTCAGCGGCTTTTCCTCGCTTAAGCAGTGGGGCGCAATGCCCGCGGGCGGCAATGTAGTCAAGGGCGAGCCGCTATTTGCAAGGCTTGATATCAATAAGGAACTCAAGGAGCTCGACGCAATAGCCGCGTCGGTCGAAATAAAAGGCGACGTAAAGGGCGCGGATAACGGCGAGGACAAGCGCGCCGATAAGGCAGAGGGAGTAATGACTGTGGACAGCATTAATATAGAAGATTTCGAGAAGATAGATTTAAGAGTAGGCACGGTAGTGGACAGCAAGCGTGTAGAGAAGACGGACAAGCTGCTGTGCTCGCAGATAGACCTCGGAGAGGGCAAGCCCCGCACCGTAGTGAGCGGCATTGCCAAGTACTACGCTCCCGAGGACATCATCGGCAAGCAAGTCATCGTCGTTGCCAATCTCAAGCCCGTTAAGCTGCGCGGCATCCTTTCCGAGGGAATGGTGCTGTGCGCGAGCGACGCAGAGGGCAACCTCACGTTGATTACGCCGTCTAAAGGCATTGCGAGCGGCAGCGAGGTCAGATAATTGCTAATAGATACTCACGCCCATATACTGGACGATGCTCTCGACGCAGAGGCTATCGTATCGTCCATGGCGGAAGATGAACTGTCGGCGATTGTCATAGCGGGCGTAGACTTACCCTCTTCCGAGCGCGCGGCGCGTTTTGCGGCGCTTCACAGCGGCGTATATTGCACGGTGGGGTGTCATCCCGAGGAATGCGGCGCGTACGACTGCGCTCACGACGACAAGTATCTCGAGCTCGCAGCCTTGCCCTCGTGCGTGGCAATAGGCGAGGTAGGGCTCGATTATCACTACGACGACGGCGCGTCTCCCGCTGTGCAAAGAGATGTGCTTGCGCGCATGCTTCATCTTGCGCATAAGGCGGATTTACCTATAGTATTGCATGTGCGCGACGCATATAAGGATTCTCTCGATGTGCTGCGCGGCAACAGAGCGCTGCTCGGACGCGGTTTCGTAATGCACTGCTACGGCGGCAGCGCGGAGCTGGTCAAGGACTATTGCGATTTGGGCGCATATTTTTCGCTCGGCGGCGTGCTTACCTTTAAGAACGCGCGTAAAGACGACGTCGTGCGCGCTATCCCTACGGATAGGCTTATGCTCGAGACGGACTGTCCTTACATGACGCCCGAGCCTTACCGCGGCAGACCCAACCGTCCCGCTTACGTGAGATACGTTGCGCTCAAGATGGCGCAGATACTGGGCAAGGATTACGAGCAGGTGTGCTCCGAGACATCCGCCAATGCCGCGAGGATATTTTACAAGTTAGGTCTATGAATACTTACGTCTACACATTATACGGCAATATATACGTCAACCTCACCAATAGGTGCTCCAACGCATGCGACTTTTGCATACGCAATCACGAGTCCACCATGGACGGGCGTACATTCGCCTCGCACAAGGGCGAGGGAGACGGAGCGTACGACCTTTGGCTGGATAAGGAGCCCGATTATGAGGATGTCGCGGCTCAGCTTAAGGGGCTTGACTTTTCGCAGTATAAGGAGATGGTCTTTTGCGGCTACGGAGAGCCTGCGTACAGATTCGATTTAATAGAGCGCCTATGCGAGTATGCGCATGCGCGCGGGCTGCGTACGCGTATCAATACTAACGGGCAGGGCAGCAAGATACTCGGCAGAGATATCGCGCCCGATATGGTTAAGTGTATCGACACAATCAATGTCTCGCTTAACGCCGTCGACGCGGCGTCTTATCAGAACCTGTGTCACAGCATATACGGCGAGAGCTCATTCGACATCATGCTCGACTTTGCGCGCGAGTGCGTCAAGTGCGGCGGCAATGTCGTGCTAAGCATAGTGGATTGCGTGCCCGCAGAACAGATAGAGCGGGCTAAGGTCATAGCAGAGCAAGTAGGCGCAACGCTGCGCGTGCGCAAGATGGTATAGTGCAATGAGCGATATCGGCAACATTATAGGCGATACCGGTTTCAAGTTCAATAAGCGTTACGGTCAGAATTTTATTACCGACGTCAATCTGCTCGACGCTATAGTGCGCGACGCGGGTATAGACGGAGGAGTCGTGCTGGAGATAGGCGCCGGGGCGGGCACGCTCACTGCCGCGCTTGCTCGCGCGGCGGACAGAGTAGTGAGCTATGAGATAGATCTATCCCTTATGCCCGTGTTGTCCCGCACACTTGCAGGACTGGACGACAAGGTGGAAGTCGTGTTCCGCGACGTCATGAAAGAGAGCGACGCAGCTATCGATGCGGCGGTCGGCGATAATTACGCTCTTGTAGCCAATCTGCCTTATTATATCACCACTCCCGTATTGATGCGCTTTATCGAGCGCGACAACGCGCCTAAGTCAATCACCGTAATGGTGCAGAAGGAAGTCGGCGACAGACTGTGCGCTATGCCCGGCACTGCCGATTACGGCGCGATTACGGCGTCCGTTGCGCTTGCGGGCAGGGCGGAGATTACGCGCATAGTGCCTCGTACCCTCTTTTACCCTCAACCTAAGGTGGATAGCTGTATCGTCCGCATAGCGCTTAGCGATAAGTATGCGGCGGTAGACAAGCCGCTCGTGCGCAGGATTATCAGGTGCGCCTTCGCCATGCGTCGCAAGACACTGGTCAACAATCTCATGTCGGGGCTTTCCCTCAGCCGTGAGGCGGCGCTCAAAATTATTGAGAGCATAGGCGTAGATACGCGCGTGCGAGGCGAGACGCTGTCCGTGGAGCAATTCGTGCGTCTTGCCGTGGCGTATTCTCGGTTATAGATTATAGGAGATATTTTATGGCTACAGACAGAGAGTATATCGCATACCTTACCGAGTGTATGTCGGATGTAGAGGACGTAGGATTTCGCGCAATGATGGGCGAGTATGTGCTGTATTGTAAGGGAAAAGTAGTCGGCGGCGTGTATGATAACAGATTGCTTGTCAAGCCTACTCGGTGCGCCGGCGAGCTCATGCCGGGCGGCGAGCTCGTATATCCCTATGCGGGCGCTAAGCAGCAGTATCTTGTCGAGGGTACGGACGATAAGGCATTCCTTAAGCGTCTGCTCGAGGGCGTAGCGGACGATTTGCCCGCGCCTAAGCCTAAGAAGAGATAACTATATCTTATCGCATAATCATATTGTCGCTGTTGCATGCGGCAGATAGAGCGATAAGGCAATAGCGCAGTTATCCGACATCGCGCGGTAAGTTGCCCATATATTAATAGGTATATATATTATACGGGACGGCATATGCCGTCCCGTACCTATTTATATTTTACTTCTTGACTATTTCTCCGCTGTCGAGGTCCTGATACATCATCCAGTATCCTCTGCCGTCCTCTTCTATGGGCAGCCAATCTCTGCATTCCGGATGTCCTTTGGGCGGCACCGAGTTGTCCTTATCGGGTATGCCGTAGCACAGGTACTTGGGCGCGCCCTCTTCCTCGGTGATACCCACCACGTAATAATTGTCGTCCTCGGTAGGTACGCGCACCCAGCGCGACAGGGGAGTTACCGCGCACAGCTCTTCGTCCTTGGGATAAGTGTCGAATAGCTTATCGAGATTATCCTTTACGCTGTCGAGGAAGCCGCTCTTGGCACTCTTGCGCTTCTTGCCTTTGGCGGCAGGCGCGCTCTTCTGTCGAGGCTGATTGTCCGCATCTGCGCTTGCGACCGCTTCTGTCGTATTATCGGAGATTGTAGCGGCGCTCTCGCGTGCCGTCTCTTCCGCGCTTGCGATAGCTCGGTCATTGATGACAGTCGCGCTTTCTTTAATAGGTTCGTCCGATTTATTCAATCCCGTCAGCGCCGAGTAGTCGAACTTGCCGCCCGAGCTGTTGCCTGTAGCAAGTATGCTGCCGTCGTAGACTACCACGGTTTTTACTTCGCTGTCGCCGTCGATATCCGTATTGAGCGTAAAGGGCGCGCTCGCATCTACGGTCGCTACCGCTCCGTCTATTTCTATATACGCCACAGAGCCTGCGGGGCAATTCATGGTTATGTGTCCGCTCGTTCTGTTCATAAACTTCTCCAGCTTTAGCACGCCTGCGCCGCTCTTGTCCGCGTCTTTAAGCACTACGTTTTTTTTGACTATAATCATATCAACCTCCTGCGGTATAGCTAATCAATTACAGTCTATGACGCGTTTTTTTAGGATATGCATAGCTTTATTCTTGTTTTGCATATTGTCATATTGTATTGCGGAGAGTATAGATTAAGGCGACTGATTGTCGCCTTGCCTTGTACATGTATTAATATAATTGATGATCATTTTTACGACATGTAACCGTTAATTGTATTAATATTTTAGCTCAAAGCCCTCTATAAGTCAATATTATGCCGCGGAAATAGGCGGAAATCCATATATTTCCTCGTAATTTTTCCTCCCGTGATCATCAATTATATTAATTTATGTACATTTTTACGGAAATATTTTCGCCGTTAATCGACACGACATTAGATAAACGGAACAATTTCGCATTGTCTTGATTTACGCTCCGATGACGAAATTTTGGTTATAGACTGTATATAGGTTGAGTTTTGAGTAATAGATATAGGTTAATAACGGGGCTGTCTGCGGCGGTAGTTATCGTCGCTATTTTGCTATGCCTTTGCTTTACATCATTTGATAATATCAATGACGTATTTGCATTCGACAATACAACTATCGTGGAAGGCACAGTAGATATAGGCGATATTTTGCTCGATGGCTACGCCGATCGAAAGGACGGCTGTGCCTTTAATGAAGAAATAATGGCAACCTTCTTCAGTAAGCTCACAGGGAATGCGTCTAAGTCGAGCATAAGCGATGTCGACGCGCTGGGCACACTTACGGCAGCCGATATACGCGCTAATAATGGCAATAAAGATTTATTGCTCACTATGGATGGAAAACAGTGGACAGTAACGCATCTTACTAAGGATAGATCGGGGAATACGATAGTGACTTTGTTCCTCGCAACGCCTAATCCGGAAAGACATCAGTGGAATAAGTGGTATGGCGAATCGATTGATATGGAATATCCGTCTAATATATACGGGACCAGTTATATAAGGTCGCACGGACTTAATATAGGCAGCGATTATGTAGAGACTGATGGGGCGACATCGCTTACAGCATCTTCGCAGGACGAAGCGCATAAGTATGCCAAGTTTACCATGCCTGATATCAAGGGCTCGCTTACAGACTATATCGTCACTCCTGCGCAAGTAGAATATCAGGAGACGGAGAACAATATCACTGTAAACACATACGACAATTACACATTGCCCAATGATGCATACGGCACACCGAGCGGTACAATAAAGTGGGCTAATAGAGACGGTGTCGATATGAGTTTGGCGCCGTCTAAAGCCGGATATACGGATTGGAAGGACGATTATATATGGCTTCCTTCATTTATGGAAGTCGGTACAAGTAGCGAATCATTTTATGGCAAGATGGATGGCATTTGGAAGCTGTCGTTTAATCAATTAGATTACGTACGATTTTCATGGCTGCGTAGCGGTCATTATAGAAAGCCTGAGTTTGTGATGTTTTTTGAACAGAGTAAAAGGGAATATGTCTCCCCTTATGCAAATTTGGAATATTCTGTGCGTCCCGCATTTCACTTAAATCTTGACTTGGCTGCGGAGCATAGCGGTAAGCCTGCATTAAAAGAGCCTACGGATGTGTCGATAGAGTACAAAGGGGCGCCTCTTACATTGGACGATATTGCGGCGGAACAAAAGGAGTGGCTCGACGAGGAATCGCTGATTGTGACATGCGATGAGGAGATAAAAGACGCAGGAGTATATAAAGTCAAAGCGGAGATTAAGGCTAACGTTGCGGATAACGGGCTTAAATTTATGGGTACGCCCGATTTGGACGCTGGCGAGAGCGATACAGTAAGGTACTTTAACTTTACGGTAACTAAGAAGAAGATAGGTATAAAGGCTGCGCTGGATAGCGGAGGACTGCCTACGGTTACGCTTAAGAATGCGGGAGACGTATATAGCGGCGATACGGGAGATAGGGCGCCTAAGTTTGGTTTTACTTATAAAGGCGGAGGCTACGAGGGAGACTCGCCGCCTACGGCAGTGGGCACATATACGGCAACTGCTAAGATAACCAACGAGTGTAACTATCAGATAGATACGGCTAATAGCACAATATCCGTAACATATAAAGTAGATAAGAAGTCCGTGGCTAAGCCCGTCTTATCGGGACAGGTGAGCAAGCAGTACAGCGGAGAGGCGCAGAGCTTCACCTTGCAGGGCATGACTGCGGACGTATCGTTGACGCTGCCGAGCGGCGTAACGTATGCGGACGGGTCGCTTAATGTCAAGGACGCGGGTACGTATAAGATAGGCATAGCGCTCAAGGACGGCGGAGCCGCCACTATATGGGCGGACGGAAGCAGCGCGTCATACGAGGTGAGTATCACTATCACCAAGAGACCGCTGAATATTACCATAACGGCGCCTAACTCTTGGAAGGTGGGCGAGACGCCTACGGTCACGGTAGTGGGCGACAGCTTGGCGTCGGATAAGA
>CAJTXS010000023.1 GCA_910583735.1 uncultured Christensenella sp.
TATACATATCTATCATTATACCGCACAAACACATAAGATGCGTAACAGCGTCTATGCACAAAAAAATTAGTAAATCTCGACAATTTACTTATCATCTTTACGGTTTTCGGCAATGTTTTTACCCTACTTTAGTTAAGTATAACATATTTTTTTTAACTTTTCAACATTTTTTCGAAAAAAATTTCGAAAAAAATTTCAAAAAATCGAAAAAATTGAACACTCTATTAAGTTTTGAACCGTATGAGTCCAAAATCAATAGAGTGTTCTTTTATTTATGTCCATTTTAGCCCGTTTTAAGGGCTTTTTTATGAGTTTTATTGTAATCTTTAATTTGGACAGTTTTTCTTAAAAAGCGTAAAATTGCAATGTAAACAGCTGAAAAGTTTATATCTGAACCTCTGCTGTCCTATTTTACTCTATTGAAGTATAATAATCTTGCTCCTTTTTCAGCGGTGTCCTATAACTGTTTTGATAATGCGGTCGCTTTTCATTGTAGAAAATCATATATTCATCAACCGATTTGTAAAACTCATTTTCGGATTTGAATTTACGCCTATACAGCTCTTCCCTTTTCATAGATGAAAAGAAACTTTCCATCACCGAATTGTCGTATGGAACATAAGGTCTTGAAAAGGACTGCTCTACATTCAGTTTTATTAAATACGTTTGAAACGTTTTACAGCAATAGTTTCCGCCATTATCCGAGTGAAACATTAATCCGCTCTGCGGCTGTCTGTTTATGTATGCTATTTTTAAAGTACTTTTAGTTAATTGCATACTGTTCTTTATTCCGATTTTATAACCCACCACCGCTCTGGAATACAAATCTAAAATCACGCAGATATAAAAATTCTTTTCTTTTAATCTAAACATAGTAATATCGCTTACCCATACTTGATTAGGCTTTAAAGGATTAAACTGCTGTTGCAACAAATTGCGGTTTCTCTTCTTCTCTTTATCGTAAAGACTCTTCGCTTCCTGACGAATACTTTTAATCCCAATATCCCGCATTAAAAGCCTTACCGTTTTTTCTCCTGCTTTTATCCCCTGCTATTTCAATACCGCCATTATCTTACCAGCTCCGAATATCTGGTTGCTGTCATCGTAAATCTTTTGTGTCTTTTCCCGTAATTCTTCTCTCCTTTGAACGTAAACGGTATTTTGCTTTTTGTTCCTTAAAATGTGATTGTAAAAAGTCCCCCTTGATACGTCTAACGCTTCACATAATATATGAACGCTATGCTGCCCATATAATTCTTCCAATGCATACAGTTTGTCTTTCAACGGTGAATTGTAATTGCAGTTTATTGTTTTATATATTCCAACAATCTCTTCTAAACGTTTAACTTTACCTTGCAGCCGTTTATAACTTACTACGCTTATTACGTTTCCATTATCCTTTTGCCCTTCACGAAATTTTTTAACCCATAAATACAGCGTGCTGCGTGATATGCCTATTTCGCTTATTATTGCCAATGCGCTTTCGCCTGACAAATACCTCTTTACCGCAATCTCTTTTTGTTCTTTTGTCGTCCTCATTTTGAACCTCCATAAAATAAAAATATAACCGAGCAACGGAAATCGTTGCTCGGTTATATTTTAACTTAATTGCATGATTTAGATACTTAAACTTGCTTGATATTTATTGTTAATAATTTTATATAGATCTGTATAATCCACTCTCGGCACGTATGGATACGAATTTAGAATTTTATATTTAACAATACTCCCAACCGCCTTATTCAAAGATGAAAATCCTAACGTAGTATTAATTCTATCTAAAAATAAAGTATTACAATATCTTGTTTCAGCTCTTGTGAGTTGTTTTATACTGTATATATATCTGTCGCCTTGATGATATTTAGGTACTATACTTGTTTGTGGATAAATATATTTATTCTCGTTCGGAGCATATAATTCTTCATTTACAAGTTCAGAAAGATCTTCCAATTTAGGCATCGGATAAAAATTTTTATATGCTTGTCTAAATTTATAAAAAGGCGCTATCTCCACAATCATACGTTTGGCTGATATTGGAAACATTTCAAAATTTTCATGAAACGACATTACAAAATTTAATTGTTTATATATTTCTTGACGCATGCTTTCATCTTTTTCTAATTGAAATAATCGCATCAAAAAATTTGTTTTCTTCGTATTATGAACAGTTATACCATTCCACCCTTTTTCATTTTCCGATGTCATACCTATATCGGTAATTACAAATTCATCTCTTTTATATTCTGAATCCCAAAAAGCAAGATATCCTGCATTAATTACAATAGCCCACCTATGTGCAGGATATGTTTTATTTGGATGTTTCAAAATTTCTTCGGGCGAACCATCAGTAGCCAAAATTACATCAATCGTCCGCATCCAATAATCATAAGGCGTTTCATTAGGTATTTGAACCTCCTCAAACGGTTTTGCCGTTGCTTTTATCGCTTCTTCCTTGGATAATCCTTGCTTTATAAATAAGTCGGTTAGGTCATCATAAAATCTCTTTTCTTTTTGTAAAAACTGCTCATTACCCATACTGCGAATAACAGATATCAAAAGAAACTTCTTTACTAACCTTAATTCTGCACGAGACAATTCAATTGTATTATCGCATTTTAATACTTTCTCTGATAAAAGTTTCGCAAAATGCATTTCAAGTTTTATATTGAGCTTGTCCTCAATATCATCGCTATAAAACCCTTTTTCCGCATATGCTTTCTCGAGTTTCACATTTTCTTTAAACTCGCCTGTTTTAATATTGTAAAGGCAGAGCTTATCCGAGAACTTTTTTAATATAAATTGTGGTACATAATGCGAGTTTTTCATACTTTTAATGCTTATAATCAAAAATCATCCTCTTCATATATTTGTTCCCAGCTTGAGTCTGAATCATCCAAACTAATAGGTATAGGATAAGGATTTATAATTTTCACCCTGCTAACAGTAGCGGAATTATCAATATCATTAAGGTCAAACTTTATTTCAATTTCACACTCAACATCTACTGATGCATCCTTAAACTCCACTTCACTATTTACTCGATATATATATTCATGCTCTTCGCTGTCCCACACTGAACTCATATCATCAAAAACAGTTGCTCTACCACAAACATATAATTCTGCTGTACATTTTATAATTACCATATCGTTAGTTAATTTTAGTATAACTAAATCGTTATATAAGTATTTAACTTTTATTTCTGTTATTTCGAGATCATCGTCAACAAGTTCGTAATCATCAATATCATAACATTCACCATCTGCCATATCGTTTATTTTATTTTTAATTTCTTGTTCTAAAATACCAAATAAAATATCAACAATATCTGTTTCTTCTTGCAATAAATTAATAGCTTCATCTAATGATTTTGTAAAAATCACATTTGAAATACCGTTAAGTGCTTCTTCCCAGTCAGCGTCACTACTTAATACTAATATGGATTTATTTTCATCGGCTAAATATTTTTTAACAGACTCTATTACAAATGCATCAGGGAATTCGCTTTTCTTCTCGCCTGATTTTTTAAATGGAGCAGTATTGCTAAAGTATTGACTAAAAATCTTATCAGCATTGGGATATGGCAATTTGTGTGCATTTTTATAAGTATTTTCAAACACATCAACTATTTTTTGATTTATATCAATATTTACTAACTGTTCACCAAATGACTCATATGACACTTTTAAGAATTGAAGCAAATCTTTATTTTTTTCAAAAGTACTAAATAGTTTACGAAATCGACTAACAGCTATTGATTCACTTATATGCTTTATTATCTCTTTATGCAGAATATCTTGATCTAAAAGTATTATCCCTTTATCTACTATAAGTTCATAAAATGCTGGAACTGTAGAACTATTAATACCCAAGAAATCACATTGATTATTGACTAATACGGATGTATCTATTATTACTGCATCTATAGTTTTTCTCATTTTATTCCCTCTTAAGTTTTTTTAACTTCATTGCTTTATTAAGCCGACTAATAATAAAATCAAAGTCGATAAGGCATTTATTTGATATTCCGCCAGGTATTTTTGAACATTATGCGGAATACTCGAACCGTGTCCGCCTTTTTCATTTCTAATGGTTAAAACAAGTTCTATGTCATACATTATCTTTTTCTTTGTTTTATCGGGCAAATTTCCGAACGAATCATATGTAAATAACTTATCCCTAACAACGCAGCCATTCAGCGTTTCTGCATCATTTATGCCGATCTTACGGCAACAAATTTTCATAACGTCTTCTAAACATTTACCGCATAAAAATACCACTTGCTCAAAATTGTCTTTTGCAAATTCCTCATGAATTTCTTGAAAATGTTGGTTGGCAGCTTTCCATTCAAGTCCGTCTAATAAATTAAAAGCTTCAGATATTACACTATCGTACATAACCTCGTTAGCTATTGCTACAACTATGTTGTTTTCAATTCTATAAGGCGCACCATACCTTATTAGTAATTCATTTGTTATTTCGGAAATATTTAATGTTGGTCGTGGAATATTAATACCATTATATCTTTCAGCCCAATTTAAGTCACGATCGTTTTTAGATTCACAAAATCGATGCTTATCTTTGAATATATCCACTAAAGCCTGTAAGAAATATTTAAGAGTTATGGTATCCAAATTTCTTACTACTTTTTCTAAAACAATAACATTCTTTTGATAATCAGTAGGCGTATAAGGTGTAAAAAACCTAATTTCTAAACAATCAAGCATTTTTTCGACATCAGTTATTTTACTTACATTTACATAATCACATGAATTACGTTTTCCTATTTCAGCAAATTCGTGAAACAGCCACCAAAGTCTATTGTTTAATTGAATGTTCGAATTCATAATACTTTTCATCCAAAAATTAATTTATATTGCAATTATATCAAAAACTTCGGCAAAAATCAACAATTTGGGGTTTAACCCCTGTGTCTGTCTGCTACCCTTTTCGGCGGTTTACTACGCTACTTTTCATTCATCATTGACAAGAATAATGTCGTATTTTGTCGAAAAACAAAATACGGCATTTCTTTTTATAAATTAAATATGATACTATTTCGATATTACCCTGATTATAGGATTTAATGTTAGTTTTAATGAAATTGGTATTTTATATCTTGCAACATATCGTTTATTATTTGTTCCCAATTCGGGATGATTTGCTTGTTAGAATTTTGTATAAGATTGATTTTTAAATAATCTTCATTAAAATTTACAGGTTGAATTTCTTCATTGCATAAAATCCACATTTTTGTATCGTTTAAGTCAATGCTGCTATAATCATTTTTATTTAGATTAGCAGAAAACTCAAGTTTATATTTAAGAAAAGATATATAATAATTATTATATTTTATATTGATTTTATCTTGCTGTACTTTAATAAGTTTAATTTTAATTAAGTCGGCATTGTTATGGGCTTCTTTCAAATTAAACCTTGCGCCAACTCCGCTCGGCTCTGATGAAGTTATTTCTTTATTTGTTACCACGGGAAAATAAATATGAATATTTTCTAAATCGCAAACATTATATTCATTGAAAAAATCAATGTCTAAATTATAAACTTCTAACGTCTGTTGCTTTTCGCTAATATTATTTTCTCCGTTGCATCCACATAACACAAACAACAAAGTAAAAAAACAAAGAACTACACTCTTTAACCGCATACTTTATTATATTATTTTAATGTATAAAATATAATTTTAGGTTCAACCCCTGTGTCTGTCTGCTCCCATTTTCGCCCTTTTAACACGCTACTTTTCATTCATCATTGACAAGAATAATACCGTATTTTGTCGAAAGATAGAATACGGCATTTTCATTCTTTCCAAACGCCGTATTCAAGCGAACAACAAAGTATTCCACAGAACACACAATAAAGATAAATCAGTATAAGCATCACTATTAAAGACACTAAAACATATTGCTTATTCTTGAACAATTTAACTGCCAACCAACAAGAAAAAATCACGGAGAAAATACTGCTAACCGTCGCCAATATATAAGCGGAAAAACAATATACTGATATTACAAAAACGGAAAAAGCAAAAAACTGAATACCAAAAAGAAATAAATAATTTCGTCCTTTGGTATTCGTTTGCCATAAATAGAAAAGGCAAACTCCGTAATATGCAAACAATAAAAATCAACCGATTATAATGAATTGCTTATGCAGTGCGTATGTACTGTTAAACAATTTTGAAAATATTGCCCTTGATAAATAGTTATACTAAAAATCAGACACGTTAAACTTGTTATCAAAACAGTATATACAACTCGTCTAATACTTTGGGATTTCATAATATGTGCCATATTCAATTATATTTTTTGATTAGTCAAATTATAATTGTTAGGTTCAATCCCTGTGTCTGTCTGCTACCATTTTCGGCGGTTCAGTACGCTACTTATCATTCATTATTGACAAGAATAATACCGTGTTTTGCTCTCTTCAAAATACGGTATTATTTATTAATCTGAATTATACAGATAAATTCGACGCAGCTTTACTGCATTAATCTACTCTATTACTTTCAAATCTTTGATATCGACGCCGATACAGCCACCGTAATAATTGCCATCTTCGTCAACTCCGGAAAAGTCGACTTCTATATAATTCCCCACCGCATCGTTATCAATAACGCAGCCGATATCGCCCTTATGTATGCCGTGCCTTGCATACCTTTCCGCTTCGACAGTGAGTTCCACTGTGTCGTAATTATTAATCGCAATAGGCGCTATATAATCTCTTGCGCGCGACATGATATTATCTAACCGCGATAACATCTCTTCCTGTATCTCGGGCGGAAGTTTTTCCTTCTCGAGGACAATATCTTGCCGCTTCACATTTACAATGGCATACTCCCCTATATTATGAGGATTGAAAAACAAGACGGCAATGCCGGAAGAAGTTTCATTCATGACTACGCCGTGCATTCCTTTATTCAAGTTATTTTTAACGTACGGCTTTTCATTGATTAATTTAATTAAATCCAATCTTTTCATTTAATCCACCCTCCGAACGGCGTAGTATTCTTAATTTGACCTTGCGGGCAAAGCATCCAGTCGCTATAGAAATGCTTGTCCTTTAAGCGTATGGGAATTGCGAGCCTTTGCCCTCTTTTATCCAACCCCTTCAGCACATAATTCCCCGCTATATATTGCTCCGCTGCCTGCTTGCACAATTCAACTTGCAAGTATCGAGAGTCGTCAATATCATATCCTATATCGTAGAATATTTTGTTTTTACCCTTAGACCTTTGCGTGTTTTTGAAAACGTATTCGGTAAATTTTCTGATATCGCAATCGGCTTTCGCTTCTCGCTTGACCTTAGAATACGCAATGCCGATTTTCCGACAATCGCAATGGTTATGTAGCGGCATATTAGGCATATTTCTTGTGACAAGATAGCAACCGTCCAGCGCGGCACAGCTATTGCAGTGACCGAACATAGCCAATATATTACTAAATATATTTCTTAACCATTTCGGCTTATTAGGGATTAGAAAATGATCCCATTCAATCCATTGATTGAGCACAGGCTCCCCGCTTGCTCCAACCATTATTAAACCGTCGAATATACTCATCTAATACAACTTTCCCCTTAAAATACAAAAGGTTGAAGAATTATTTTCTTCAGCCTTCCTTGAGTACATTATACCGCTCTATATAAACAGATTGCAATATTTACTGCCAACTATTTTAATCCGTAATGCTTCCGTTTATTCTTGTCTACTGTCTGCTTAAACTATAATTCCAACTATAAAATAATATAATTAAAGTCAGTCGCTATAATTTTCGTTGCTATATCACAATATATAATACAACTTTAATAAATTAACACTCGCGTAAGGCGAAGATAAAGATGCCTCGGACATGATGACCGAGGCATCTTGCTATATTTATTGATAGTAAACTACCATATAAATCTCCAATTAATACGCGATATTATAGAGCTCGAGGATATCCGCTTCGGTAATCTCTCTGGGATTGCCGCCCGTGCATACGTCTGCAAAAGCGTCTTTCGCAAGCTGAGCGAGAGCGTCCTTAGGGATATTGATATCTCTCAGTCTCTGCGGTATATCGAGGTCGAGCGAAAGCGTCTTGACAGCTTCTACCGCGGCCTTTGCACCCTGCTCTACGCTCATGCCTGATATATCCACGCCCATTGCCTCGGCGATCTTGCAATATTTCTCCTCAGCCGCAGGCATATTGTACTCCATGACTATAGGCAAAAGCAGCGCGTTGGCTACGCCGTGCGCGATATCGAACCTCGCTCCGAGCGGATGAGCCATCGAATGAACGCAGCCCAGTCCCACATTGGAGAAAGCCATACCCGCCACATACTGCGCAAGAGCCATATTCTCCCTCGCGGTCATATCCTTGCCGTTGAAAGTAGCCGCGCGCAGGTTCTCGGATATGAGTTCTATCGCCTTGAGTTCGAACATGTCGGACAGCTCCCACGCGCCCTTGGTGATATATCCCTCGATAGCGTGAGTAAGCGCGTCCATACCGGTCGCCGCGGTTAAGCCCTTGGGCATGGTAGCCATGAGCTCCGCGTCTACTATTGCGAGCACGGGGATGTCGTTGGGGTCAACGCACACCATTTTCCTGCCCGTCTCCTCGTCGGTGATTACGTAGTTGATAGTGACTTCCGCGGCTGTGCCGGCGGTAGTCGGCAGCGCAATGATGGGCACGCACTTGTGCTTGGTATCGGCTACGCCCTCTAAGGATACGATATCGGAAAACTCGGGATTGCTTGCCACAATAGCGATGCCCTTAGACGTATCTATTGCCGAGCCGCCGCCTATTGCTATGATGAAATCAGCCCCCGACGCCTTAAACGCGGCTATGCCCGACTTGACGTTGTTGACCGTGGGATTGGCTTTGAACTCCGAGAATATCTCATAGGAAAATCCCGTAAGCTCCGCAGTAACCATATCTACGATGCCGAACTTGACAAGGTCCTTGTCCGCCACAATAAACGCCTTACTGAAGCCTCTGCGCTTAATCTCGCCTTTCAGCTCCCTTCTTGCGCCGCAACCGAAGTAAGATGTCTCGTTCAAAATAAATCTGTTTGCCATAATTTTCTCCTTTATTTACTGTCTGTAAAGACATTATCTCAATAGTATTTTAGCTCGCTACAGTGGGGTTGCGATTGCTTCGACAATATATGCGCGCAATCGACATTGAGCAGCCGCGCATTACATTGCGTAAGTTCTACAGACTGAATACTCCCGCCACATCGAGTATCGACGTGATCAGTATGGCGGCGATGCCTATAGGACAAATATACTTGACCATGACGTTAAAGAACTTCTTCATGGCGAACTTGCCGTTAAGCTCTATCTCGTCGGTAATGGTCTTGCACTTAATGACATAGCCTATGAACACGCATGTCAGGAACGCCGCTATCGGCATCAGCACCGAATTGCTCAAGAAGTCGAACATGTCCAGTATGGTCATGTCGCCTATCGACACGCTCTTGAGCACGCCGAATCCCAGCGCAGACGGCACGCCGAGCAGAAGAGTGCCTACATAAGCTATCACGCACGACTTACGCCGCGACAGCTTGAACTTGTCCATAATAATGGATATCACCGTCTCCATCAGCGAAATCGCGGACGTTAGCGCGGCGAACAGCACTAAGGCAAAAAACAGTCCGCCGAGAATGCCTCCGCCTACGGGTCCGAAACTGTTGAATACCTTAGGCAGCGACACGAACATAAGCCCGGGGCCCTGCCCCAACACCTCGGGATTGCCGCCGGAAAAGACGAAAGACACGGGCACTATCATAAGACCCGCCAGCAGAGCTATACCCGTATCGAATATCTCTATCTGATGCACCGACGACTCGATGCGATTCTCCTTCTTCATGTAAGAACCGTAGGTAATCATTATGCCCATGGCAAGCGACATAGAGTAAAACAGCTGTCCCAAGGCTCCGAGCAACGTCTTAATGGAAAAATTCTTAAAGTCGGGTAGCAAATAATACTTTACGCCCGCCGCGGCTCCCGGCATAGTGAGAGTATAAATCGTTACTCCTATACTGAGCACGACGAGCGCAGGCATGAGGAACTTGCTGGTCTTTTCGATGCCCTTCTCCACTCCGAACAAGACGATTATAAACACTATCGTCACGAATGCCGCAAAAAATAGCAACGGCTGCCAGGGCGAAGCAATGAACGAAGTAAAATATCCGTCCGCAGCCGCCTGCGCTCCGCCGCCCGATATAAAGGTAACGAAGTACTTGCCGACCCAGCCGCCGATAACGGAATAATAAGGCAAAATAATTATCGGGATAATCGCGCACAGCACGCCGAGAAAAGCCCACTTCTTATTCAACTTCTTGAACGCGTTGATGGCGCTCTCGCCCGTCTTTCTGCCGATAGCAATCTCCGCTATCATGAGTACAAAGCCGAACGTGACCGCAAGAATAATATATGTAAAGATAAATATTCCGCCGCCATACTTGGCAGCAAGATAGGGGAAGCGCCATATATTGCCGAGACCGACTGCAGAACCCGCCGCTGCCAATACAAAGCCGATTTTGCTTGTGAAACTGCTGCGCTTCTTGACGGGCGTCTCGCTAAAAGATTGTTGCTCGGCAGGAGCGCCGCTCTCTTGGGGTTCGGTTGTAATGGGCTCTTTGTTGCTATCTTCCATGTCGTTCCTTTTATTTTGCGCGCAATTTAGATAATTTTATCATATTTTTTACTTAAAAGCAAGGACGCGCCATTACTCGCGACACAATCGCAGCTACGACTTACGGCGCTTTTATCCGAAATATCGACTGAACTTATTCTCTCCGCATGCAGGCAAAATCTATGCTCTGTACGCTAATAATCCGCGTGTGCTCGGTACAGGTGTCTAATCGCAATCGCGGACTACCTGTAAAAAATTATTGTTGCCGCTTAGCGCGCATATTCTCGGTCTGATTAAGAGTATGAGCTCATTGACAAGCGACGTCGAAAATAATAAAATCGTAATAAGGTCTTGCGTGCTATCGCAGCTCTATAAAATCGCGCGGCGGCAAGAGATAAACGGGACGGGAGTACAAAGTTAAGGCTATGGAATACGAAGCATTGAAATATATCGACTTAGACCGCCGACTTATTGATAAGCTGCGGAACTTGACTCCCGCCGAAGAGGCAAAAGTCTTAAAGCTGAGCAAAAGACTTATCCGCGGCAATGTAACGGGGCTGTTAAGACAGAACGCCGCCGTTAGACTATCCGCAACGCTCAAAGCGGCGGAGAATACTCTGCTACTCTACCGCAATCTCGACATTGACGAAGAGATATACCGAGCCACTATGGACGATATAAGGATATGGTGTGAGAACTTCGGCAACGCGGGGCTACTCAATATCGATTGGATAAAAAATCATATCTCCTGCAACCTGTTCAAAATAGGAAGACTGCAATATCAGATGTTTAGATATACGGGGACAATCAAGACCTGCTCTCGCCTGCCCCTGCGATGCGGCGAAAAGTCGATATACATACATATCCCGCAAGGAGAAAAGCTATACGAGCGCGATTGCATAACATCAATTGAGACGGCGGGGAAATTCTTCGCAAAATATTTCACCGAGCACAATTATAAATACTATTTCTGTCAAAGCTGGCTGCTGTATGAGAACAACCGCGATTATATGCAGCCCGATTCCAATATTGTTAAATTCATGAACTTATTCGATATAAGATATTCCGCGCCTAATGAGCGCCAGGCTCTGGAGCGGATATTTAATTTGAAAGCTGCCGCCGTTTCGGAAATAATGAGCGAGCGCAAAAGGCTGCCCGCTATAGAGAGACTGCCCGACAATACATCGCTGCAACGCGCCGCTAAATCTTATATGCTCGGCGGCGGCAGGCTCGGCTACGGAATAGGAATAATCGATAAAAATAAATTTGATATTTAATCGGCTACCATCAGTATCTTTTTATCCGTAGGGCGATAAATGTCGTTGCGCAGCACTTTGCTCTCCACTACCTCGCCGTCCTTGCAATAGTCGGCAATCAGGCAGGTGCGGTATCCGTCTTTAGGCTTGGTGATCACTTTGTAATCGCTGCCGTCCGGCAAGCTGTCCACGTATTCAATATCTTCGCCCGCAGGGATAGTGCCGAGTATCTGCGTATGCAGTTTAATCTCATATTGCGGCGGCGTGCCGTATATCTCGAATATCAACTTGCGATTGACCGTATACGCATTGATAAATACCGCGCTGCCGCAGTCGTTGACAATGACAAGATCTATTGCTTCGCTGACAGTAGCGTCTTGCGACATCTCGCAGTATGACGACGGCAGAGAATGTCCGCGCACGCTTTTTACTCCCAGTCCCGCTCTTATCCACGCGCAATACAACGTAGACGACACCTGACATACTCCGCCGCCCACGCCTTCTACATACTCGCCGTTGTTGATGACGTGAGCAATTTTATATCCCCTTTCCTCGCTGCGCACGCCTACGATACCGTTAAACGAGAGCTCCTCTCCCGCCTTAACCTCTCGCCATACGAAGTTGGAAGCCGCGAGCATTACGTTGTGCGCTCTGCTCTCCGACGAAGTTGCAAATGATGTCGAGAAAGTAGACACCCTCACCGTACCGCCCGTCGAGACGCTCTCTTGCGCCTTAGTCGACGCCGGAAAAGCAAATACCGAGAGTATCATTATAAGCATCGCCGCTATTGCGGTCGCTGTAATGCGCATAAATGCCGACTTCATATACCAATAGTATGCATTATCGACGTCATATTAAAGCGTATTAATCAAGTAAATTACTGCCAACTGATATTATTTATCTATATCGCGGATAGCGTCTAATCGCTTTCCTCTTCGCCCGCGCCGACGTTGGGCTTAGGTATGCGGCGAGCAAGATGAATTACCACGCACACGAGCAAGACACATACGGTAATCAGCGCCGCTACGCCCGACATACAGATAGCGAACATCTTCTTACTTACGAACTTACTGCCGTCGAAGTCGCCGCTCATAGGTCCGCTTATGCTGCCCGCTCTCACTATAAAGCTCGCGCTTAAGTCCCCGTAGCTGACCGTGATTGTATTGTCGCCCTCCGTTAGCGCTTCCTTAGGCGCGTAGGTATAGTCGTTGACGTTAATCTCCGCCCTCTCGCCGTCGGGATATATGCCGTATACTATCATGCCCGTAGCGTTGAACTGCTCGCCTATAGTGTAGCTGCTCTTGTAATTGCCGCCTATCTCTATGCGGATTATCTTATACTCGCCGTCTCCGTTGTCGTCTACTATAATATTGTAGCTAACGCTCTCGAGACACTCGCCGTCTATGCCGTACAGCGTGTTGTCCACCTTTATCCTTACGCTGTAGCTGCCCGTCCACTCGGACGTTATCGGATTGCCGTCCGCGTCTACGTACTCTATCTCTATATCGGTAAGTATCTCGCCGTCTGCGCTGTCTTTCCTTGCCACTGCCTTGGGATGTTGCACTCCCCCGCTGTACTTAAGAGAGCCGCCGTCCGTAAAGGCATTGCCCTCGCTATCCGTCCACTCTATAAATATCAGTGTCATGCCTACGCCCAGCACTATGTCGAACGTCACGCTTTCGCTGCCTGCCGTGAGCGTATAGTTGAGGTAGTTGGGGTCGTCTCTTGATATAGACGCCGTTACGGTATATCCTTTGTGTATCTTATATGCGTCGGTATCGCCTTTGTATATAAGCGTTACCTTTTCCCCGTCGCAGCCCGCTATCTCGCCCTCGGGACACTTTATACTGCCGTCGTAGGTAAACGACCTCTTGCCCCACATCACCGCGCGCTCAAGCGGCGCGATATTCCAATCTATATTGACATAGTTCTCCTGCCTGCCGTCCGCCCACTCGTAATTACTGTTCTTAAGTACGAGGTTAAGCACATAGCCGTCTATACTCACATTGCGAGCCGTATATCCCGCCGCGTCCGTGTACGCAGGGTCGTAATTACTGAGGCACTGTCTTATATCCTGCTCCTGTCCGTTGTATACCGCTTGCCTTGCCACCGTAGGCACGGATATCTTAAGTTTATTAATACTATACTCTATCTCTCCGTCCGTTACCGTGTACGCCGCGTCCGTTATGCTGACTACTACTTTGTACGTATCGGCATCTTTGGGGTTGAGCTCCGTCATACCGAGCGAGTTGGTTATTACATACCTTATTATCCCCGACGGCACTGGTACTTGCTCTCCGTTATCGCCCGCAGTATAGAATACCGCGGTCGGCTTTATTACTTCGCCGCTATAGTCGTATGCGCTTAAAAAGTCCCCGCCTCGCTCGTCTTTCCACTTGACCGATACGCTTATTGTCTTGTTGCCGTAATCTACGACAACGCTCTCTATCGAGGCAAATGCGCCCGTTATTCCGTTATCTTTGTCCTCTTCTACCGCTGTATATCTGAATACGTACGTGCCTCGCTTGGGCTTGGTATTCTCATCCGCCTTATCCCACAAAGTCGACGTGGACGCTCTGTACTCCATCTTATCCGTAGGCGCATTGCCATTGAGATACTCCTCGCTGTCAATGTCGTACTCGATTATCGGCGCCGCGGGACGTGCGGGGATAGTAAGCACCGCCTCTTTAGACTTGAAGTTGTTTTCGTCCGCCGCATACCATGCGCGCATTGTCTTGGATGTCCTATCGGGACTTAGGTCCACAAGGTTGCCGTTGCCTCGCGCCGGAGCGTCATAGCCCGTGATTGTATACGTCACTTTGGATGTCACAGGCTGCCCCGTTTTCTCCGTCTTGTAATTGATGCTCAGCTCGGGCGCCGCCCTCCGCGCAGGTATAAGCAGCTCCTCTATATCGCTGCGAAACGCCGTGCCCGCTATAGCCGATACGTAATAATATATCTTATTCTCTGTCTGTCCTTGCTCTACTATCTTATTAAGACCGCCCGCGCCGAGGTCTAACGATACGTCTGCGGCAGCCACATTGTAATTGTCCGTTGCGCCCGGCGCATTCGCGCCTATATAGTAGCTGTATCCGCCGCCTATGCTCACGGTCTCTTTCTCGTAGTCTATCGCCATGTTGCCGGCAGTCTGACGCTTAGGTATAATTAAGCTGTACTCCCCGCTATCCTCGATATAGTCCGTATGCGACGCGGGCACTTTATACCTAAAGCTCACCGCCCCGCCTACCATAATGGCATCGGGTATCTTCATATCCACTACAGCTTGCCAGTTGCCGCTGTCGTCCTTGTACTGTAGCCACGGTCTCCTATCCTGTCCGTTTACCGTGGGATTGGTGGGGATTAATTTTTCATTTTCATAGTCTATACTGAGTATCGGCGCAAGCTGCTCTGCTTTCTTTACCGTGTATGTGTACTCCAAGCTGTTAGCAAGCGGCATAATATAGTTTTGCTTTAATAACGCAGCGGCGCCGCTTGCAGTATTATTAGTCACAATATCCGCCTTAATCTTGTGCGCTCCCGATGTATCCAACTTAGTATTATTAGCGCTACCGTCGTATGTAAGTTGCACATCCAAGTTGTCGGCAGCTACTCCCCCTCCGATTACGGGCTTATACTTTTGCAAATCGGCAAGTAAATCGCTGCGCCACACATATGACGACGATATTCCCGACCATGTCAATGAAAGTTGCTTGGGATTAATCTTCCACTTATAATCTTTTGCCACAGTCCCTGCAGACGTCGTAAACCCTCCGCCGCTATTGGGAGTAGCCCACTTATACGGCGCGGACAGTGTAATTTTGGCAGTATACTCGTCCGCATTGGTTCCGCTTACCTGAGACGAAGCGGATAGCGTCATCGCAGCCTGCATCAACGCCTTATCTTTCAAAATGCTCTCTATGCTCTTCGTCTGACCGTCATAAATAACTTCTTGCTTTACGGGCAGTTCGTATACTGCCGCTCCGTCCGCCTTAGTCAAGTTCAAGTGCAAAGCAGGGCGCACTGCAAAACTCAATGCTACGTATTGTCCGTCGAAAGCGCCCGTATCCTTAAGACAATATACGCCGTCGGCAACGCCAGACCCGCCCGAACGCAGCCATGTGTAAGTGGAATTCGATCTTTGACTATCCGACAGTTGCCAAAGTCCGTAATCCGACATTCCGTAACCGGTCTCGGTAAGCGACGGCAGCCAAATATAATCGTCCTTCCATTCCGAATAACCGTGTTTTGCCGAATAATTAAAGGTAGCGTTATACCAATTGACAGCGCCGCTCGGAGCGCCCCATGCTTCGTTGGGCAGCGTGTAGCCTAAACTGCCTATCGGGCTGCCCGCCATCTGATTTTGCGTCGCTTGATATGTCACCTTGGCGGGGGTAACTATATAATCGGTAAGCGAATCACTTGCCGTAGGCATTGTAAACCTTGCAAATTTATGCGAAGAAGTTTGCGCTACCGGCGTAAGCGACGTAGCTCCCGTGCTTGCCACATATCCGCTGCCGCCGCTATTCAGAGCATAAGCTCTTATATAGCTGCTGCTGTACATGCTGGAAGGATAATCAAGCGTAGGAGTATTGGACTGCCATAAATTCCATTTACAAGTATCGCTTGACGAAGCAAGCCACAATGTAGCAATCGTATTCCCGTCACTATCCTTAGTAACATCCGTTATATGCCAATTTTCTCCGCCGAACATTACCGTGACGTCCTTGCTATCGTTATTGCTCCTTATATCTTGCGCAGTCAATTCTCCCGTACTTGTCAATAAAGTATTGACATCCGATAGTTTAGAGCCGTCCGAGCCGGTTATATAATCGTATAGTTTACTTAAATTTTCTCCGCTGAAATGCTTCGTCTTATTGATACTGTCAACGCCCTTATATATTTCTCCAACGCTTGCAATGCCGCCTGCTCCTGCGGTATTCGATATAATTAAGTCCTCATTCGCGCTATTAAAACAGAGTGCGCCGCTCATAAAAACAACTATTGCTACAAGTGCAATTATTATATATAATTTAATCTTTCTTACAGTCATTAATTTACCTGAAAAAATGCTTCGATTTTCTCTCTTTTGAGGTGGACCTATTAACATAATAGGTCCACCTGTTTCACTGCAAAAAGCTATTTTTAATTATATATTAGAAATATATATTCTTAAATCGTATCGAAAAAGGACATTATATATTGCATATATTGCTTAAAAGTATTATAATATAGAGGATATTAAGGACCTATTATGTTAATAGGTCTATCTTTTTTCTTGTAAAGTATTTGAATGTCATTATTGATTATCGATGCGCAAGCATCGCTTTTACAACCTCGATTGCAACATCTCTCGGCTTATCTGCCGTAGCATATTCCGCATAGCACTCCGCGATAAATTCGCCTATATTACAGGACGCGTATGTGCTTACGCTATACATATTGTCATTATATAACTTGTCAATTATCTCGCTGCTACTAAGATTTAATACGCAATCTATCGCGTGTCCCACTTCGTGCGCGATTGCCTGCCTTATACCTCCCGAGCCTGCGCTTATCCAGCCCTTTGCTATGCTCTCTTTAAGTCTTGCCTCGTAGCCCGTTATATCCTGTGTTACTTTCCTCGATATATAAATGCCGCGATACTCGGATATAATCTTACTTGCGATATCGCTCCCTTCCGCGCTCGGCAGATAGCACATACCCGCTACATTATCCAAGCCGATTGATTTTATAATACTATCCCCGTCCGCTCCCGCTCTGTTTAACTCCGCCTTGCAGATGCGTATCATATTATCTATTACGCCTACGCAGCTTATTGCTCTCTTTACCTTCGGTATCTCCTTCGCCGCTTTGCTTACAGTCTCTATTATTGCTTTTACCGTATAATCGTCCCTGTCTATATCAAAATAATCTACTACAGTATATCCCGAGCATATGCGTAATCTGCCCGTATCTTCCGATGTGCGCACTTAATAATCTTTCCTTAGAGTGTCTTTACTGATTTGTCTTAATTACTCGATGTCTTAATCCGTTGTAGAAATGCTCGGTTATTTAATCTGTCGTGAATGCGTTAAATCTTAATCGCTCGTATAAGTAAAGTCTTATTAAAGTTATTATATATTATAGTAATCGTTTAGCAAAATCACTTACCTGATATAGACGCTTTTTACCTATATTACAGGCTTAGCTCTCTATAGAAGCGATAAGTATTAAAATGTATACTATAATGCCGTTTAATAAAAAGTTATGCGCGCGTAGCCCTCGCGCGAAAACATAGATGATTATAATCGTATAAAAAAATAAGCACGGATTACTCCGTGCTCGCATTACTCTTAAGGTAATTGACAGCCGCTTAATTACTTATTGTTTTCGAGTGCGGCAAGCTCCTTAGAAAGTCTGGCAATCTTCCTGCTGGCGGTGTTGGGATGATATACGCCGTCGCTCTTGGCGCGGTTGATCAAAGACACCGTCTCGGGCAGCAAAGTCTTAGCCGTCTCCACATCTCCTGCGGTTACGGCAGCCCTAAACTTCTTAACGCTGTTGCGTACGCGAGTACGCTTGGCAACGTTGATATCGTTGGACTTTTGATTGGTTATGACTCTCTTTTTCTGAGACTTAATCTGTGGCATATTTACCTCCGATTAACGTGTATCGTTATTTATTCGCTTAACAATTCTATCACAACGCGGTATATAAAGCAAGGAATTAATATCTTTAATATAATAAAATTTTGCTTTTGCGGCAAAAATAAAAGCATGAAATACAGCATATTGGAGTGCGAAGCGGCATCGGATGCCGCGATAGGCGGCAAAAGCAAAGTCTTAGGGGCATGCGAGATAGTCTGCTCGAGATTGGAGAACGGCGCGACCTGCTATACCGTAATGCCTCGCGGCAGAGCAAAGACGCCGCGAGGCGGCAGAGACAGCCTCGACGAGTATTACGGACAGGCGGGCGACGCCCTGGCTGCGTGCCTTAAGCGATTAATCGGGAAAAGGAAGTTTAAGCGCGTACTGATAGTCGGACTGGGCAATCGCGGCATGACGGCGGACGCGCTGGGCAACAAGGTAATTTCACTGCTCGACGCGGGCGGAAAGGCTCCTCACATATCCCTTATAGCGCCGCAGGTGAGCATAGCTACGGGCATAGACAGCAGCGACGTGGTGCGCGGCGTAGCAGGCAGAATAGAGCCCGACCTGATAGTGCTAACGGACACACTCGCTACCGCCTATTACGGCAGAGTCGGGGCGTGCTATCAGGCGGCGGACAAGGCGATTATCCCCGGAAGCGGCGTGGGCGGCGGCAACGGCGGCTATGCCGACCTCAACGCTCCCGTCATATCTATAGGCGCGCCGCTCGTGATTACGGCAAGGGCGCTCGGACTCGACATCGACGACGCCTTTACGCCTGCGGACATCGACCTGTGCGTGGACAGATGCGGCAAGGATATCGCACGCGCTATAAATGTCGCGCTGGGCAGAGCCTGTTGATTAATCCTAAGTACGCGCGCCTACGCATTACAGAGCCCGAGCACGCATACATTGATAATATGGTAATCGGTGTAATAGATTCGGGTATAGGCGGTCTGACCACTCTTAAAGAAATAATACGGGTAAGAGGCGGCGGAGATTATATATATTATCTCGACAACGCGCGCCACCCTTACGGCATTCGCTCCGAAAAGGAGATATATTCATACATGCGCAAGGCGTGCGACACGCTGGCGTTACTGGGCGCGGAAGCGATAGCGATAGCTTGCAATACGGCAACAGCGGTATGTATAGACGACCTGCGCCGCGAATACCCCGACACGCCTTTTATAGGTATAGAACCGTCGATAAAGCCTGCGGTGCGCCACGGCGAAAATATATGCGTGCTCGCCACTCCTCTCACGCTCAAGCAAGAGAGATTCTCCAAGCTGCTGACGGGCGCTACATTCCATATGCCCGACTGCACGGGTCTTGCCGATGCTATAGAGGAAGAATATCCATGCCTTGCCCGAGCGCAAAAGACGTTGACTAAGGCGTTGTATCGCTTCAGCGACATACGCTTCGACAGCGCGGTGCTCGGCTGCACGCACTACAGCTATCTCGGCGATTGGATATCCAAGATACTTGGGTGCCCTTGCTTCGACGGCAACGGCGGCGTAGCGAGACAGACGCGGCGCATCTGCGGCGACGAGCAATCCCCCGCCCGCGTAGCGCTTATCGTTACGGGCAAAGGCAGCGCGCCGAGATATCTCGACCTAAGCAATCTTTACCTCGGCTCGCCCGTATACCTCATCGAGCCATAGAGCAGAAAATTATTGCAAAAAGACCGTCTTGTGCTTTATAATATAACGCAGAGAGGTACTGTATGGACTACACGCAACAATATAAAATCTGGACTGAAAAAGCGGACAAGGCTTACTTGAAGGAACTCAAGGCGCTGTCCGGCGACGACAAGGAGCTCAAGGAGAGATTTTCTATGCCGCTCGCATTCGGGACCGCGGGCATGCGCGGCGTGCTTGGCATGGGCATCGGCAATATGAACGTATATACCGTAGCGCGCGCCACTAAGGGACTTGCCGAGTATATCAAGAGCGAAGAAGCGCAGAAAAGAGGCGTAATTATATCTTACGACACTCGCAGAATGTCTTACGAGTTTGCTCTCGTGACGGCGCGAGTGCTTGCCGCTCAAGGCGTAACCGCTTACCTATTCGAGGACGTGCGTCCCGTACCCATGTGCTCCTTTGCGGTAAGACACTTGGGCTGCAAGGCGGGCGTAATGATCACCGCCTCTCACAATCCCAAGGAGTATAACGGCTATAAAGTGTACGGCGAGGACGGCGCGCAGATGTCGCCCGAGGCGACGGCTAAAGTAGTCAAGTATATCGACGAGTCCGATTACTTCGACATCCCTATGGCGGATGTAGTAACCGACGAGCGGGACATCATCAAAGGCAAGGACAACTACTGTCTGTCCGACAACATCACCGTAATCGGCAGCAGTGTAGACAATCGCTACTTCGACGAAGTAGCCAAGCTGTCGCTGTCGCAAGACGAAGTATCGGCTGTAGGCAAGGATATTAAGATAGTATACTCTCCTCTGCACGGCAGCGGATACATGCCCGTGACGACCATGCTTAAGCGCATGGGTATCAGCGCGGACATCGTGGAGGAGCAGAGACTGCCCGACCCCGACTTCCCTACCGTGACCGTCCCCAATCCCGAGCAGCCCGAAGCGCTCGCGCTCGGCATCTCTCTCGCTAATAAGACTGGCAGCGACCTCGTGATCGGCACAGACCCCGACTGCGACCGCATGGGCATAGCGGTAAGGGACGACCAAGGTCAATTCGTAACGCTTACAGGCAATCAGATAGGCTGTCTGCTCATGGACTATGTGCTAAGCCGCAGAGCCGACCTGGGCGCCATGCCCGACAACGCTGCGGTAGTCAAGACCATAGTCACCACAAGGCTTGCCAACCGTATAGCAGACGCTTACGGCGCTAAGGTGTACGACGTGCTTACGGGCTTTAAGTTCATAGGCGAGAAGATTAAGCAGTGGGAAGAAAATCAGCACCGCACATTTATGTTCGGCTTCGAGGAGAGTTACGGCTATCTGTGCGGCACTCACGCAAGGGATAAGGATGCCGTAGTGGCATCAATGCTCATTGCGGAGCTCGCCTGCTACTGTCTTGCTCACGGCGTGACGCTCTACGACAGACTGCGCGGCATATGGGCTAAGTACGGTTACTTCTGCGAGACGAGCAAGTCGCTGGTATTCAAGGGCTTAGACGGCATGGAGCGCATGTCGGGTATCATGGAGAAGCTTCGCGCATGTCCGCCCAAGAGCCTCGGCGGAAAGAGCGTATCCGCAGTGTCCGACTACTTATCGTCCGTCACGGAATACTCGGACGGCAAGCAACAACTCATCAATCTGCCTAAAGCCAACGTGCTAAAGTATGAACTCGGCAGCGACATGTGGGCGTGCGTGCGCCCCAGCGGCACCGAACCCAAGCTAAAGATATACGTATCTACGGCGGGCGACGACAAGGTCAAGACGGAAGAGCTCAATAAGCTCATTCAGTCCGAGCTGTCCGCCTGCGCAGACTAAGCAATGACGGGCAACGGTGTCGCTCATAGGTATCGACCTGCTCCCCTAACGCGAATATAATTAAAATAAAAAAGGGTGTCCCGCCTGCATAAGGCTATGGGACGCCCTTAATTATTACACTCGGATTTTTATCAAGCCTGCGCTATACTATAGTATCGCGTTATCATATATCCGCAACGCTCTTAACTGCCGCGCTCTTACCGACAATTGCCTTAAGCGATGCTACTCGTCGTCCCTTTCGTCCGACCTATATCCTTCCAATCTCTTCAATCTGCTGTTGAGCGCAGAGAGCTGCTCGCCTACCGCTCCGACCTTTTTATTTATTACGCCTACCAGTATTACAATTAATATTATTACAAGGCTGGTTGCCGACAGCACACCGAGGAACATATACAACAGCTTCCTGTACCACTCCGTTTGCTCGCGCAGCATCTTCTCTATCTCGGAAGCGTCAATATTGCCGCCGCTATTCTCTCCGCCGTAGTCGAACTCGTGCGAAGTGCTCACGCTTGCGTCGGGCAGTACGTTGCCGCTCGCGTCTACGAACTCGAAGTTAGCCGCATACTCGGGCTTAAGCGTTGCCTTGACACTGTATGTCTTGCCCGCAACCATATCGGACGCGTTTACGGTATTGCCGTCCTCGTCGGTATAGGTGTAGTTAAACGCGTCGTTGCTTAGGCAATCGGCTAAGCTCTCGGGCACGGATATGGTAGGCAGTCCTTCGCCGCTCGTCCACTGCGAAGGCAACTGCGCCTTGGATATCTTAACCGTGAGCTCGAGGTCGTCCGTAGACGTCGTTCCGTCGCCGTTATCCCAGCAGTACAGACCGCTCGTAAGACGTATCTTAATCTTGTACTCGCCTGCATTGGTCTCGCCCGTCTTGGCTGTACCGTCCGCGTCCTCGTAGACTATCTCCATATACTCGG
>CAJTXS010000024.1 GCA_910583735.1 uncultured Christensenella sp.
GTAACAAGGTAGCCGTATCGGAAGGTGCGGCTGGATCACCTCCTTTTAAGGAGTAACCGCAAGGTTATTACCGGTCGAGGCGCGTATATAAGCGAGAGCTTAAGATATGCGTCACTCGAGGGGACAAGTCCCCGAGAGTATAAATAATTGACCTTCAAGTAAAACTTATCCCTCTTTCCTGTTTTGTTATAAATTTTGTAAGAAGCGGACTGACACCACGGTCCGTTTCTTTTTTTCTTTAAGTTTTTATATTATTACGGCAAAATCGTCGGCGCGCGATTAGGCGCGTATGATTTTCGGTCCATACCTAATTTAATGACAGTAAATATCGGATGTTTTTATCCTTGCCGTCGTTTGGCTTTAAGCGTCTACAGCGTAATATACGAGATAACCAAGCGCGTAGTAAGGCGATGCCGCTGATATTGTATTATTCAAGTGATGACTTACGAGGATATGAAGAGAAGTATTGCTATGTAGGATAATTCATGCGTTGTTATTACTTAAATCGTATCGAGCATGCGACGGTTGAGCTTGCAGTCTTTAGTGGTTAAAAAAATTATATAGTTATATATTTAATCGACAAGCGCATTAGGTTGTCGGCAATTAATGTTGATTATTCAGTTAATGTAATATTGTATTAGTAGGGGCGGATAGTTGCGGCGTAATTCAATTGTATAATAACTACAAGATAGCATTTAAGTTTTTTTGATGTCATAAGTAAAGTGTATATCAAAAATTCAGATATATATTGAGCGATTGAAACAATGAATCGGCGGGGTTGCGATGCTATTTTCGTCGCTATTATTATGGATTGCTAAGCGAGGTCTTATCTTGGAATGGAACAATAATGACGCATTGCATTTGTCGATTAGCGCTTAAGCGTATATATACTTATATTTGTATAGTATAATTGTCGCTATATCTTACATATAAGCGAAGCTGCCGTTATACTCTTGCGCTATGTTTGATATTTTTCAGACAATCGATTTAGATATTTCCATATGATTTTTCTTTTTTCGATATTCTCATACTTTCGGCGGAGCGGTTATATTCAAGCCGGTTATAATATATAAATTTCTCATTTTGATTATCTTAGGCAAACGTATTTACTTAAGAATCGTAAGCATTATTTTTTAGGTGTTGCGCATGATAAATTATTTTGCTTTGATTATAAAAGTTTTTCAACAAAGCCATTGTATATCGGGCGCTGTTTTAGCTAATCGATTGCTCATAAACATAATCCATTGAAAAATATCAATGAAACAAGGCGTATAAATAATTTTTAATTTACAGTGGGCTTTAAGAGGGCGGAGCGTACGAAGCCGCCTTATACGATAAAAATATCCATAAAAAAGTAGTGTCGTCTGCGCTCGAGATAAGTTAAATGAGAGCAGGCGTCGCATTATTATCCTTAATGTTTATCTGTCCCCCTGCGTGGCAAGCGAGCTTAAGGGCGATATAAAAGCAGGGCAAGCGCGAGCGCAAAAATGCTTTTATATGCCCGTAAAACGCGTAAAAGCGGCGAAATTAAGCTGAACATTTATAAAGTATCCTATTCGCTTGACACGGGGGGGGACAGTGTAAAATTAATTTATTCAAGACGGCGTTATTCGACATCATTCTCGCTTATCGCACTTAATTCTTGTAGAAACCAGTTGCGCCGCTCGGCGCGAAAATATAAATCGGAGGGATTATTATGTATTGTAAAAATTGCGGTAAAGAGATGCCCGACGACGCTGTAATGTGCGTCGGCTGCGGAAAACTTATCGACGGCGCGGAGAAATTGCTCAACGCGTCCCAAGCGAGCGAGAGCGCTGCGCCCGTTAAAAAGGCGGGGAAAGCCGCCAAGTCGTGGATATTCAGTATGATAGCATTTATACTGTACTTCTCCGTGCAGCTGCTCGCTACGATAATACCAGTGACTATCGCGCAGGTGATACTGTACGGACTGTTCATGGCGCCCATACTTGTCATGTCCATATTGGGCGTGGTCGCATCGATGAAGGATTATGCTAAGAAAGAGCAGCGCACCTTTATGTTGGTAATGTTGTTCCTGTCCATACTCTTCCTTGTCAAGGCTTTGTTCTGCATCATTGTCTTTGCCGTAGGCGGATCGATATTGGGAGGGCTGTTGTAATGAAATTCTGTCAGTATTGCGGTAAGGAACTGCCGGACGACGCATTGATATGCGTGGGTTGCGGCAGAATAGTCATTGCGCCTAAGCCCGTCGAACCTATCGTTGCAGCTCAGGAAGAGCATGTTGCATCAGAAGCTCCGACAGTCGAGACGCAGGCAGTGGAGGTAAAAGCTCCCGTAGCGCAGGCGGGCGCGCCGAAAAAGGATTACACCTGGATAATCAGGCTCTTTTCCATATTCTTCTGCATGGTCTCAAGCGTGCTTTACGCCGTTTCGCGCATTATAGAAGTTTACGTACGCGAGGTTTATTATATAAGTAAATATGATATTGGCTTAAAGCTCGGCGCTCATATTTACAAAGCTCCGGCACCGATGATGTCGGCATTAGTAATACTCGGAATAGCGGCTATTTTTTCGATAACGGACATATCGCTGGTAGGCGTGGCGGTGAGCAAGCGCAGAGCAGAATCTTCCAAGCTCTTAGCTCCGATAGTTACGCTGCTATTTGCAATAACGCTGTTGCTAATATTCATATTTATGGGTTGATTAACTTATATTTATGTTTATTAATGTCGGGCGGATAACTGCCCGATATTTTTTTTGCCTATTGACAATATGAGGTATTGCATTTATAATCAAGACAGATAAAGGGGACGCATAGTCAAATTTACCGTTTATCGCAGGAGGGGGATTATGTATTGTAAGTATTGCGGCAAGGAACTGTCCGACGGGGCAGTTATGTGCGATAGGTGCGGTAAGCTGACCGAAGGGGCTAACGAAATAATGAGCGACGCAAAAAAGATGAACGCGCAGACATCGGGCGCGGGCGCCAAGCGCTCTAAGTCTTGGACTATCAGTATGGTTTGCTTTATCATCTATTGCGCGTCGATGTTGCTGTCTTCGATTATAAGCAGACCGTTGGCTATAATCGTCATAAGAGGACTGCTGATGGTGCCTGTGCTCGTCACGGGAGTAGTCGGCATGGTGCAGTCGGTCAAGGACTATAAGGAAATAGAGAAGAGGACATTCATGATAGTGATGCTCGCGCTGTCTGTAATATACTTTGTACAGTCGCTGGCAAGCATTATAACTTTCGGCATGGGAAGATATATGTTGTGAGATATGCCGTATAGTCGATACGGGCACGTATATTAAATAATAGTACGACAAATAAAAAGTCCGCGGGTTGCATATAGCCTACGGACTTTTTTGCAAAGTTTAGATATAAGAATCTTTCTTTTAATATCGATTGTTAATCGCTGTATAGTCCGCGCCGTCTCTTTGCAAATGGACCGTTATATTAAAGTCGCGTAGGCGGAGTTAAGGTTTGCGCCGCCGCATCATTATATCTTAACTCGCGTAAATAAACTTTAATATTATGTAGCATAGAGCATAGTTAAAGTCTGCGCCGTAGCTTAGTTATACTTAACGCGTAAACAGACTTTTATATTAAGCCCAGTGGGGCAGAATTATAATCTGTGCTGTGGTATCCGAATATATATAAGTAAATATCCTTATTTAGCTTAAAGATATATAGCAGAGCGGTTGAAGCCCGTCAATGCGTCGATATGTCAACGGGAGTAAATATCCTTGCCCGTGGAGTCGACGGCTACGATTACGGGGAAATCCTTGACCGTAATGCGGCGTATGGCTTCCGTCCCGAGGTCCTCGTAGGCTATTACCTGCACGTCTGTGACGCACTTGCTGTATATCGCGCCCGCGCCGCCTATCGCCGCGAAATACACGCCGCCGCTGCGCGCGATAGCGTCTATGCTCGCCTTGTCGCGCTTGCCCTTGCCTATCTGCGCGGCAAGTCCCGTATCGAACATGTAGGGCGTATACTTGTCCATTCTGCAAGAGGTGGTCGGTCCGCAGCTGCCCAGCACTTGACCTTGCAGCGCGGGACAGGGTCCCATAAAGTAAATCGTCTCGCCCGCATAGTCTATGTCGGGCTTACCTGCCTCTATAGAGGCGAACAGACGCTTATGACCCGCGTCTCTGAATACGTACATGCTGCCGCTCAAGTACACCGTGTCGCCTGCCTTGAGCTGCGAGGCGACGTCTTTACTAAGCGGTAAATCGACATTGATAATCATATTGCACCTTATATGTTGATGACAGCGCAGCGCGAGCAGTGACACAGTATGTTGACTGCTACGGGGAGCGAGGATATGTGGGTGGGGAATTTCTCTATGAATACGCCGAGAGCTGTAGCCTTGCCGCCGAAGCCCTGCGCGCCTATGCCGAGGGAGTTGATCTTACCGAGCAGCTCTTGCTCTATAGCGTCCAGCTCGCTGTCGTCGTTGCGCGAGCCTATCTTCCTGAACAGTGCGTGCTTGGACATCAGACACGCCTTCTCCAGCGTGCCGCCCAGTCCTACGCCCACTATCACGGGCGGGCAGGGATTGGAGCCCGCGTCCGCCACAGTGCCGACTATCAGGCGCTTAGCCTCCTCGAGCCCTTGGGCGGGATTGAGCATATATACCTTAGACATGTTCTCGCTGCCGAAGCCCTTGAGCATTATCTCCAGCTTGACATTGCTGCCTTCAGACATGGACAGATGTATGACCGCCGGCGTATTGTCGCGGGTGTTGACTCTGCTTACGGGGTCGAGCACCGACTTGCGCAGGGGGACATACGCCCTGCGTACGCCCTCGTTGATGGCGTCGTATATGTCGCCGTTAATCTTGACGTCGCTGCCGATGTCGGCAAAGACAACCGCCATGCCCGTGTCTTGGCATACGGGGTAGCCGCGCTCAGCAGCTATGTCTATATTATCGCACATCACCTTAAGCGCAAAAGCCGCCGTAGGGTCGCTCTCGCTATCGCAAAGCTCCTTAAGCCTTGCCGCGCACGACTCCTCCGCATGGCGCGCAATATAAGCGATATGCTGCTCGATTAGCGCGGTAATCGCGCTGCCGTCAATCTCTCTCATACATACCTCTCTTACAATAATATAACATAAATGGATTGTGCATACAATGCTTTTTGTGCTATAATCCGAACGAGGTAGATATGAAACTGTGCACTTTGTCAAGCGGGAGTAAGGGCAACTGTCTGTATGTGGAAAGCGGCAGCGGCGCCTTGCTTATCGATCAGGGACTTGCGCTCAGAGAGCTGGAGCGCAGAGCCGCGTCGATAGGTCTTAACTTGAATAAGGTAAGGGGCATAGCCGTGACGCACGAGCACTCCGACCATATAAAGGGCGTGGAGGCATTCTGCAATAAGTACGGCGTAAAGGCATTCATATCGCCCGTATCGGCAGCCGCTGCGGGCGCCAATATGAAGGTGCGCAGCGTGATAGAGACGAGCTCTTTCGACCTCGGCTGCGTGATTGCGGATATGAAGGTGAGCCCTTTCCGTCTGCCCCACGACGCGGCGTATACGGTGGGATACGAGATAACGGACGGCAAGACTACGCTGTGCTCCGCCACAGACCTCGGCTTCGTAAGCGAGGCGACGGGCAAGAGACTGGCAAGAGCGGACGCCGTCGTGCTGGAGAGCAATCACGACCTCGCGATGCTAAGGAGCGGACGCTATCCGCCCGCGCTCAAGGCGAGGATAGAGAGCAATACGGGGCATCTGAGCAACGACAGAGCGGCGGAAGTGGCGTGCAAGCTGGTCACGATGGGCGTAAGACGTATAATACTTGCGCATCTGTCGCAAGACAACAACAGACCGGACATCGCATACAACGCCACAGTCGGCGCGATGACCGCGTCGCATATAGTGCAGGGCAGGGACGCCGTAGTGGATGTGGCGCACCAATTCGAGCCCTCGCTGCTTACGGAAATATAATGGCTAAAAAGAGAAAGCAAGAGGAATTCCGCAATACAATATCGGACGAGTTGAAGATATATGACTCGTGCGCTATTTTGCTGGGCGCATTCATAGTAATGCTGATATTGCAGATGCTGGTCAGCGTGGTGTTGGCAGCGACAAAGGTAAGCGCGCAGTTCAGAGAGTCGCTTGCGTACGTGTGCATCATTACCGGGCTCAACGAGGTGGCATTCCTCACCGCGCCTTTCCTATACGGCAAGATCAAGAGCAAGAGGGTGTGGGCGGACAGCGGCTACGCCAAGAAGCCAGACCCTGCGCAGGCGCTTATCGCGGTAGGTATAGCTATTGCTACGCTGTGCGCCTTTTCGCCTATAGCTACGCTCTTTAACGCAGGAATCACCGCGCTCGGCTTTAAGGCGTCGGTGGCAGTGAGCGCGGCAACGCCCGTGGAGCTGATATGCTATACGATATTCGCTGCGATTATGCCCGCTATATGCGAGGAGTTCCTATACAGAGGACACGTCGCGAGAGGCTTGAAGAGCGGCGGATATATATTCGGTCTGCTTATGAGCTCGGCGCTGTTTGCGTTCATGCATTCCTCGCCCGTGCAGCTGATATATCAATTCTTTATGGGCGCGGTGTGCGCCGTCGTATATTACTGTTGCAGATCTATCTATCCCAGCATAATTATTCACTTTACCAGTAACTTCCTTGTTCTGATATTGGATTATATCTTGACCGCAAACGGTATCAACGGCGTGGGCATCACCAAGATAGCGGGCATTGTCTTTGCCGTGCTGACGGCGGTGGGTATCCCCGCACTGGTAGGACTTATGTATCTCTTTATCATGCGCACAGCCGCAAAGGAAGGCAAGAAGGATAGGCTAAAGGAGATAAAGGGCTATGGCTTAAAGAGCTGGAGCGAGAGACTTAAGCTGCTATACGACACCGACGCGGAGATCGCGGCAAGGCGCGAGGAAGAGGAGAGAAAGCAGCTGGAGATAGAGCTTGCGCAGACTCCCGAGATACGCGAGACGCTGATATCGCGCGAGGAAGAGACGCTTAAGAGGAATAAGCGCGTAAGCAAGCGCGCTCTCTTAGTGACATGGGCGGTAATACTCGTGCTGTGGGTAGTCAATACGATAATGGGATTCCTCGGTAAATAATGCTGGGCGTAAACATACTGTGCGTAGGCAAGATTAAGGAAAAGTACTTGACGGACGGGATAGCCGAGTATGCCAAGAGGCTGTCCAAGATGTGCAAGTTAAGCGTAATCGAAGTGAGCGAAGAGCTAAGCCGAGGCGAGAGCGCGGCGGAGATAGACGAGGTCAAGCGCAGAGAGGGAGAGAGGCTGATATCTAAGATAAAGGGCTATGCAATAGCTCTTGCTATAGACGGCGAGCCGCTCGGCAGCGTGGAGCTGGCGCAGCGCATAGACGCATTGTCTACGAGAGGCGTAAGCGAAGTGACATTTATAATCGGAGGCTCCAACGGATTGCACGCGCAGGTTATGAAAAGGGCGGATATGAAGTTGAGCTTCGGCGCGATGACCTATCCCCATCAGCTCATGAGACTGATACTTGCCGAGCAGATATACCGCGCCTTTATGATAAACGGCGGTAAGACGTATCACAAGTAGACAATACTTATCTGCAATCGATTAAATTGCACAACAATTAATGGCGGAGCTGGGTAAAGAGCTCCGTTTTTTTTACCCAAAGGGACACATCGGCGCTTGTCCTGCATAATGTGGAATTATGTATTTGACAGACGACTTGGACAGAGATCTCGAATCGCTCGGGCAGAGCGGGGCGAGAGTATTCACGATAGGCTATTCGCTGCTCGGCAGACCTATCAAGTGCGCGGTCAAGGGCAACCTCGGCGGCGGACAGATATTCATGCAGGCGGCTATCCACGCGAGAGAGTGGGCGACGGCGCAGCTCGCGGTCAAGATGCTGCAAGAGTATGACGGCGACGTGGGCGTGTGGTGCGTGCCCATGTCCAATCCCGACGGGGCTATGCTCGCGCAACTCGGCTTGGACAGCGTAACGGACGAGTCGTTACGCAACTTCCTGCTGCAAGTCAACGGCGGCAGCTATGACTTCTCGCTGTGGAAAGCCAACGCGAGAGCGGTGGACCTCAACGTCAACTTCAACGCCAAGTGGGGCACGGGCGCGCAAAACGTGGATTATCCCTCGCCCTCCGACTATGTGGGCATGTATCCGCGCTCCGAGCCCGAGACCAGGGCGCTGTGCGACTTTACGGAGAAGATACAGCCCTCGCTTACGCTCAGCTATCACGCTAAGGGCAATGTGATATACAGGGGCTTCGAGTGCGTCAATCCCTATCCGCAGCTTGCCGAGCAGATATCGGCGTCTACGGGATACCCGGCATATTCCTCGAGCGGCAGCAGCGGCGGATATAAGGATTGGTACGTCACAACGGCGTATAAGCCTGGGCTGACGGTAGAGGTGGGCGAGAGCGAGTGGAGCTATCCGCAGATACAGGACAATATGGATATTGTACTGGCTGCCAACCGTCAAGTGCTTGACATTTGCGCCCGCTTTGTCCAAGATAATATGTGATGGATATCGAATATATGCGGCTCGCTCTGCGCGAGGCGGAGCGCGCGGCTAAGTTAAAGGAAATCCCCGTAGGCGCCGTAATCGTCAAGGACGGACAAGTTATAGCCAAGGCGCATAACAGGAAGGAGATACGCGGCTGCGCCAATTATCACGCTGAGATTGTGGCGATAGATAAGGCGTGCGCAAAGCTCGGCGATTGGAGACTGACGGGCTGCGACATATACGTCACATTAGAGCCCTGTCCGATGTGCGCGGGCGCGCTTATCAATGCGAGGATAGACAATATTTACTTCGGAGCTTACGACGCCAAGGCGGGGTGTTGCGGCAGTCTGTACAATCTGCCCAAAGACCCCAGATTCAACCATAGGGCGGGCGTGGTAGGCGGAATAATGGAAGAGGAGTGCGTGAGAGCGCTGCGCAATTTCTTTAAGGAGCAGAGGAGCGGAAGATGCTGATTGTAGGACTGGGCAATCCCGAGGATAAGTATGTGGGCACGCGGCACAACGCGGGATTTGCCGTCGCGGATAAGCTGCTCGAGAAATTGGGGCGAAAGACGGACAAGCGTCAATGTCACGCATTGGTGTGCGAGACGTACGTGCGAGGTGTCAAGACCGTTATCGCCAAGCCGCTCACTTATATGAACCTGTCGGGCGAGAGCGTGCGAGAGCTGCTCGGCAGATATAACTTTTCTCCTAAAGAGGCAATAATAGTATACGACGATATCGACTTGCAGCCGGGCGCGATAAGGTACAGAGACAGCGGCTCGGCAGGCACGCACAACGGTATGCGCAGCGTAATCTCATGCGTGGGCACGACGGATATACCTCGATTGAGGATAGGCGTGGGCGTGGACAAGAGCATACCTCTTGCCGACTATGTGCTGGCAAAGATTCCGCCCGAGCAAAGACCCGCCGTAGAGCAGGCTACGGACAGCGCGGTCGAGTTGATATTGGATAAACTTAATCAATCGCGCTAAGGCATATATAATCCTGACGCGGTCGATATAATATAGTATATGTCGGTTGAAAGACTGCTCGAACTTAAGAGCCTGTCGCGGGAATTTGCACAGCTGTACGACACTGTGCGCGGCGGCAAGAATTGCGCGATAACCTCCCTCGCATCCGCAGAGAGGGCGCATGTTGCCACCCATTTTGACCTGCCAGTGCTGTATGTCGTGCCCGATTCCTTCACTTTATCCCTAATGTATAAGCGAATAAAAGGCTTTTGCCCCACCGCTAAGGTGCTCGAGCCCAAGGACGACTTGCTGATATATCGCAAGGCGTTCCAGCAATCGAGAATCGCGGAGAGGCTGAGGTTGCTCGACGAAGTGAGGCGAGGCGAAGTGGGCGCGCTCGTGACTACGCCGCAAGCTCTTGCGGAGTATTATCCCTCGCCGTCTCGCTTGAGCAAGGCGATAATCGGTCTTAAGGTGGGAGATGAGAGGGATATTACGGCACTTGCCGACAGCCTCGTCGAGGTGGGATATGTAAGGGAGTCGGCTGCCGAGGAGAAGTCAACCTTCTCTATCTCGGGCGATACGCTTACTATCTATCCGCCGTACGAGGACTTACCGTGCCGTATCAGCTTTTGGGGCGACGAAATAGAGAGTATTAAGATATTCGATATCGACAGCATGATTACCGTGCGCGATATCGACAGCGTCAATATCTATCCTTGCAACGACTTGCTCGTTAGCGAGAAGGAGTGGGAGGACGCCGTCGCCGCGGCTAAGGCTGCGTGCGTCAAGGAGTGCGCCGCGGGCAGAGAGAGGCGTGACGAAATACTGCAAGCCTTAATCGAGGCGGGCAGCAGGGACCAGAGCGCGCAGTGGCTTTCGCCTTATCTCAAGAGAGGACGCGCGTCCATATTCGAGTATCTTAGCGATAATTGGCTGATTGCCTTGGAAGAGGACGGGCAGATATTGGATAAGCTGCGGCTCTTCCTGTCCGAGCACATGGCGAGAGTGGACGACCTCAGGGCGGAGGGCGAGGCGCTTAAGGCGCACAAAGACTGCGTAATGAGCGAGAGCGAAATAATCGAGGCGATGTCGGGGTATACGCAGATAGGACTGTTCAACATCACATCTACAGCTCGCATTGTCAAGCCCGAAGCACTCTTTAAGATGAAGTGCTCGCCCGTCTCCGACTATTCGCTCAGCTATAGGGCGTTGTACGAGGACCTCAAGAGCTACCGCCGCGGAGGGATAGGCGTGGTCATGTGCATGGGCGATAAGCGCACCGCAAGGGCTATATCCGAATCGCTGCGCAGCGAGGACATAGCGTGCGTGTGCGGCGACGATATAGACGGCGCGCCGTCGCTCAACGTCACATCCTATCCTCTTGCCCACGGAGTGGGTTATCCGCAGAGCAAGCTGGTAATAATAGGCAGAGACGACGTTATACGACGCAGCGACGCCGCCAAGGTAAGGGCAAGGAACAGAGCGCCTTTCGTCATACCCAAGGTGGGCGACTACGTAGTCCACGAGATACACGGCATAGGCAGATGCGTGGGCGTAAAGCGCATGAGCATCAGGGACATCGAGAGGGATTACGTAAGCGTGGAATACGCGGGCGGCGAGATGCTGTATGTGCCTATCGATCAGACGGAGAGGCTGAGCAGATACTCGGGCAGCGACAGCGCGCCCAAGCTGTCTAAGATAGGCGGAAAGGACTTCGAGAAACTCAAGTCCAACGTAAAGAAGTCGCTTAAGAAGTTGGCGCTCGACCTTGTGACGCTCTACAGCGAGAGAATGAAGAATAAAGGCTATGCCTACAGCCCCGATACGAGCTTACAGACGGAGTTCGAGCAGGCGTTCGAGTATGAGGACACGCCCGACCAGTCGCGCGCGACCGCGGAGATTAAGAGCGATATGGAGCGCGGCATCGTCATGGACAGACTGCTGTGCGGAGACGTGGGATACGGCAAGACGGAAGTTGCGCTAAGGGCTATATTCAAGACTGTGACGGAGGGTAAGCAGGCGGTCATGCTCGCGCCTACCACCGTGCTGGCAAGGCAGCATTACAATACCGCGCTGGACAGATTCCGCGATTACGGCATAGGCATAGAGCTGCTCACGCGCTTCCAGAGCGCGGAGGAGATTAAGGCGTCGCTGGAGAGGATCAAGACGGGCAAGTCCATGCTCGCGGTAGCAACGCACAGGATACTGGGCAAGGATGTCAAGTTCTATGACCTCGGACTGCTCGTGCTCGACGAGGAGCAGCGCTTCGGAGTGGAGCAGAAAGAGAAGTTGAAAGTGGTCAAGAAAAATGTCAACGTGCTCACACTATCCGCTACGCCCATACCGCGCACGCTCAATATGGCGCTTACGGGCATAAGGGACATCAGCCTGCTCGAGACGCCGCCCAAGAGCAGATTGCCCGTGCAGACGTATGTCACAGAGCTTACCGACAGCCTGCTGAAGGAAGCTATCGGCAAGGAGATAGCAAGGGGCGGACAGGTCTTTGTGCTCTTTAATAGGGTTGAGGGTATAGAGAATGTGGCGGACAAGATAGCTTCGCTTGTCCCCGGCGCGAGAGTTGCGGTAGGTCACGGACAGATGGACTCCGTCACGCTCGAGGACAGCCTCAACGCCTTCTACAACAGGCAGGCGGACGTGCTGGTGTGTACGACAATCATCGAGAACGGTATCGACGTGCCTGACGCCAATACGCTGATAGTATGCGACGCGGACAAGATGGGACTGTCGCAGCTCTATCAGCTGCGCGGCAGGGTGGGCAGACGCAATAGGCTGGCTTACGCGTACTTTACCACAAGGCAGGGCGCGGTCATTACTACGGACGCAGCCAAGAGGCTTAAGAGCCTTATGGATTATACCGAGCTGGGCAGCGGATTCAGAATAGCTATGCGCGACCTCGAGATAAGGGGCGCGGGCAGCGTGCTGGGCAGAGAGCAGCACGGACATATAGAGAAAGTGGGCTACGACATGTATTGCAAGCTGCTCAAGGAGTGCCTCGACGAGGCGCAGGGTATGCCCGAGTCCGACTATACCGATTGCGAGATAACGGTGGATACGGACGCCTATCTCGACAGCTCTTATATCTCCGACGTCAACGACAAGCTCAAGATATATCATGAGATATCGTCCGTAGAGAGCAGAGAGGACGCCGACGCGCTGATAGAGAAATTGACCTCGTCTTACGGCAAGCCGCCCGAGCCGCTCGTCAATATGGTGGATATCTCGCTCACGCGCAACCTCGCGTGCAAGGTGGGCATAGAGAGGATTTATCTGCCCGCAAGGGGCGGCACGGTCACTTTCGCCGACGGCAGAGTATATAAGAAGGAGAGCTATCTCGAGGCGATAGGCTGCTATGCGGACGATATCACGCTCACCGCAGACGATAAGCCGAGGTTGATTATCAGCGTCTTTGCGGGCTCGGCAAAGCAGAAACTCAAGCTGTTGCAAGAGATTTTGACAAAAATGTGCTCAAGCGCTCGTTAAAATAATTGTATTGCGCGCGCAATTAGTGTATAATCAAATGTGTTATATTCTTATTAAAAGAATAAGGAGAGTCTATTGATGAAAACCAAGCTGATGGCTGTAATAATTTTGGCGGTGATGGTATGCGCCATTCTTATAAGCTGCGACCTTATTACGACCGATGAGAAGAAGGATTATCATCAGGTAGTCGCTGAAGTTAATTACGACGGTCTGACGGATAAGTTATATAAGGGCGAACTCAGGAATTATTATAATGCCTACGGCTATATCTATACCAACGAGAATTATTACGGTATGAGCGAAGAGGAAGCCTTGGAATACTTCTACGACTCTCTCACCAGGCAGAAGCTCATCTTGCTCAAGGCAGAGGTGGAGCTTGCCAAGTCCATGGGTATAGATTACAAGTCGGCGGACTTTAATATTACTTCTCTGCTTACGCAGGAGGAGATCAGATACTGCGTGCTCAAAGCCAATTCCGAGTACAAGACGCAGTGGAATAACCGCATAAGCACCCTCGAGGAAGAGCAGAACGCCAACAAAGAGGATGAAGAGGAAGATAAGGATGAGGAGAAAGACGAGGACGAACTCGAGCCTCGCCAGGTTAAGACCGAATCCGATCCTTCTACCGAATTCGAAGAGGGCAAGTTCGCAGGCGAGGGTACGCCCGAGTATTTTGCCGCTTGGTACGATAATGAGATCGCTTCCAAGCAGAGCGAGATCAACGAGCTCAAGCAGGAGGTCAAGCAGGCTCAGGACGAAGGCAAGGACGTTACCGAGCTCAATGCCAAGCTGGAGAAGGCTAAGTCCGAACTCAAGAATATGAAGTCGGCTTACAGCTATTTGCAGGACGCGCTCGATAAGAGCTATACCAACTTCGAAAAGACTCTTAAGAATCAGTACGAGAACAGGATCAGAGCCAAGTACGAAGAGATGTGCGGCAAGAGCGTTACGATAAGCGATGACGACTATAACGACAGAATCCAAACCATCTCTAAACTCAATATAGACGATTACAAGACGGCGTCCGCTTACGAGAGCGCGTACAACGGCAAGAAGACCATAATCAAGCATAACTATAAGGGTTACTTCAACGTGCGCTCCATACTCTTTAAGTTCACCGACGAGCAGACGGCTTACATCAAGTCGCTTACCGACCTTGCGGGCGGAGACGAGGATATTTCCGTTGTCTTGAGAGAATTCCTCGCGCTCGGCGTGACGGACGGCGAGGTCAACGGTATGCTTAAGGATATCGCAGACAGGTTCGGAAAGGACGGTAACTTCGGCGGTCTTAACGTCAATATATCCAATCCCGATTACGACAGCAAAGACAGCGAGAGCGTAGCCTATACCGATAAGGACGTAGCTTACACCGACGTGCTTGCGGCTATGCTCAAGTTCATCAAGGACGCCAAGAGCAAGTTCCTCGCAGAGGTGACTGCGATTAAGGGAGATCAGTTCGTAGCAGACAACAGGGCGGCGCTCGAGCGCTATGCCGTGGACGAGGCGTTTACCGACCTCATATATATGGTCAACGACGATACGGGTATGTTCAGCAGCGAGTTCTACACCGTGAGCCCCGACAAGCAAGATACAAGTTATGTCGAGGAGTATGCAGTGCTTGCGCGCAGGCTCTACAAGGAGACCGAGAGCAGCGTTCGCGCCGATATCGGCTCTATGAGCGTTAGCGATAAGGGCAGCGTGCTCGCAAGCGGCGTTACGAGCGATAAGCAGCTGGAGAGCAAGTATCTCAGCAATACGGCAGGTAAGAATTATACTCTGTATAAGTCGGTTAAGAAGTCCGAGACGACTAAGGACGAGATGGAAGCCAATGTATATACTTTAGAGACAGAGGACGGAAGTATATCTTTCATCGTCAACACCTACGGCATCCAGATGATTATGATAGACGGCTATGCTTTCGACGAGAAGGAGATAGGCAATACCGTTATCGAAGAGGACGGCGTATACACGCTCACATCCGATTATATCTTCGACGCGAGGGTGGAAGTGGAGTACGAGATTGACGACGACTTCACATATAAGAAGGACGCCGACGATAAGAAGATTATCAAGAACGTCAAGATTATATCCGATACGCTCGAGCAGAGCATGAGAGAGACGTTGCTCGATAATAAGAAGTCCGACGAATACAACTATATGATTACAGGCTTCTTGAACGACAGTAAGTCCAATATCACTCAGAAGTCTAAGGTGTATAAGAACCTCAGCAAAGAGCTGATTAAGTAAAGGACAAGCTATAGATCGTCAGCGCACGGCGGCTTAGAGGTTGCCGTGCGATTTGTTTTAAGCGGAGTAAAGACTTATTTTAAATTTAATCACGATATGCCGTTAAGACTGCGTATGGATATTAAGAGGCGGAGCATATGGACACACTGAGAGAGACTAAGATTAAAGGCGACTTGATATACGACGGCAGAATTATGCAGGTGTATAACGACGAGATAAGGCTGCCCGACGGTAGGAAAGCCTACAGGGAGTACGTCAATCACAGCGGCGGTTGCGCTATGCTTGCGGTGGATGACAACGACAATGTGTATCTTGTGGAGCAGTTCAGATACCCATACGGAGAGGTGGTGCTCGAGATACCTGCCGGCAAGCGCGAGCGTACCGAGGACCCCAAGATGTGCGCGGTTAGGGAGCTGGAGGAGGAATGCGGACTTAAAGCCGAGCAGGTGGACGAACTGGGCATACTCTATCCTACCGTAGGATACAGCAACGAGAAGATATATATCTATCTGGGTAGGGGACTCAGTAGGACGGACGCCCACCTTGACGACGGAGAATTCCTTTCCGTCAAAAAGATGCCTTTCCATGACGCGTATGCGATGGCGATAGACGGCAGCATTAAGGACTCCAAGACGGTGGTTGCGCTGCTGAAATACGCCGCTGTATACAAGAAATAATTACCGAATAATGTAGATATATACAAAGCATGCCGCACCGTCAGCGTAAAACCGAACGGGCGGCGCTTTTTTAGTATCGAAAAGCCATTGCAAGTCGGCGTTTATTATAAATTGTAATTGATAAGAAGCCGAAAGCGCTTAGCGCGAATACATTTAAGTAAGATATATAATTTCAATATTCATAAAAGCATTATGACAGCATGGCATACGTAGCTAATCTGAAAAATTATAATTTCTCTAATCAGCAATAATTAATGTATCAGACAAAAAAAGTCTTGGGAAAGCCGGTATAAACATAATTATCTGAACAGTTAGCGATATGGAAAATTGTTAAATAAATGTAGTCTTGTTTTGTTCAAGCCTAAGTAAATTGAATATAAATTAATTTGATATGCTTATATTAATAAGTATATTTATTATAATCGATAGATATAATTAATCGACGCATATAATTGTTAATAGTTGATTGCAGTCTATATTAACTCCTTGCCGTCGAGCGATTCAGTCTTAAGCAACGGCGCTGCTAATTGGACTCGTTGGGAGTGGTCTTGACGCCTATCCATTCCGCTCTCAATCTGCCGTTCTCGTCAAAGCGGTGAGGGTAGATAGAGCGCATGCTGCGCCTTATACCTTCGGCGGAGTCGTAATCGGCGATTATACCGAGCTCGCTATAGCGCAGATATTCGCGCACATTGCCCACTATGTCAATGTCCGCAAGATTGTGTAGGTATGCTCCGCATTCAAAGATATCTTTCATTATATAGCGGTGGTCGAGACCGCACACTTTACCCGCGGCTTTACACTCTCGCTTGAGCACCGTGCCGAAGTCGCGGAAGCGCCAGGGGCGAGTAGCTTTATATCTGTCGGGAGAGCCTATCGTCTCCATCATGGTATTGATTATGAATTTATATCCGTAGTCCGCGTCGCCGACAGGCAAGAGTTTACCGTGCTCAGCGTAATAGGCTGCGGCAATTATGCCGTCGGCAATGCATTCGGGTGTTGCGATATTGACGCCGCCTTTGGCAAAGCAGACATCGCTCATCTTGCTGAACCTGTCCAAGAATATGTCTTTCCATACGGTGGCGCGCGAGCCGAAGCACAGACTTGCTTCGATAAATACGGTATCTATTCCGCCGTTTGCCTCGCCTTTGCCCGCCCTTACGAGTAAGTCCTCGGCTTCTGCGGCAGCCTTGAGATAAGTATGCCTTTCGGTTAGGTGCATCTCTCTCCAAGTCCGCGCGAAGTAAGACAAAAGACTTCCTACGAAGATTATCTTTTTAACGCGGGCGCGCATTGCGCACTCGAGTGCCTTGAGGGGGAGATTGACGAGCCGCTCTCTGTAGAACTCGTACAGATCAATGCTGTCCGACACGCTTTGGAAGGGCTCGGGCATGAGATTGTATACGGCGACATCGTAGCCCGCAAGCGACTGTGTTAGCTGCTCGCGAGATATCTTCTCGAGATTGCCCTTGGTATATTCCACATCGACGGTGACGTCCGCTATTACGCTCTCTGGCATAAATGCCGTTACTTTTACGCCTCGCGCAACCAGCCTGTCTCTGACGCAGCCGCCTATCGCGTCGTGCGCGCCGAAGATAAAGCATGATGTTAATTCGGGCTTGGGATTGCTCTGGCTCATATCCTTTCCTCTTTTTATAAGTATAGACAATGTCTTATCGTAATAATTATAGCACAGCGCATGTGCGATAACAATACGGCTATCGTCATTTTTGATATTTTATCGGCGAATGCACATAAATAGAGCGGGAGAATAGTTAAATGAAAAAAGTCATCGTTATACTCGCCGTCATTGCGCTCGCCGTAGCCGCGCTTGCGGCATGTAAGGCAGACAATCTCATATGCGAGCCTAAGATATCCGATTATATTCAGCTTGACAGCACGCAAGCGTTTATGCTCAGCGGAGAGAATAAACTCATGCACGCCATCATTAAGCCCAAGTCGGGCAACTTCATGATAGAGTGGAAGAGCGACAACGAAAGCGTTGCCAAAGTAGACGGCGACGGCAAGATAAGCGCTCTCTCTGCGGGAGAGGCTAAGATAACCGCATCGCTCACCGATACGCAGTATAAGGCGACTTGTCTTGTCACCGTGAGCGATATAGGAGTATCGGCTAAGTTCGCCGAGGGCGATATCGGCTGGGGCGTAAACAGATTCTCCGATTTCGACCTCGCTATCGCTGCGGCAGACAGCGGCGATACCGTTATGATATACAGCGGATATTATCCGTGCTTGGGTAATATCGACAAGGATATCAGCTTGGTAGGAGAGAGCGGCAGCGCTATCTCGGGATTGAATATATCGGGCGGCAGCTGCGTTAATATGAAGAAGGTGTCCGTGTATATTTCCGATACCGCTGCGGGCAGCGGCAGCGTTAAGGTGGGCAGCGACTGCGTGCTCGAGATGACGGAGTGTAGCGTCGTATACGATATCAAGGACGAGCAGGGTAAGCCCATGATAGGAAATAAGCAAGAGGATAAATCCTCGCCCGGCGGCAGCGGAGGCGAAGGGCAGAGCAACACGGACGATAGTGCAAAGGACTTGGAGATAGGTACGGCTATAGGCGTCGATTGCGACAGAGATTGCAGATATATCAAGCTCAACGCATGCTCTATATCGGGCTACGACGTCGCAGTCAGCATCAAGCCTACCGAGGGCAAGATAGTGATGAGGGACAATACAATATCGTCATGCAAGGTAGGAATAGATATAGACGTAAGGCTGGACGGCAGTAAAAACGCCGATACCGGCGGAATAATACAGGGCAATATCCTATCCGATATCGAGCAGCCCACTGTATTCAGGTTCAACGGTACGCTCTATAGCGGTACGCTTAAGTACGACGATTACAGACCGGGCAAATAATCGACATTACGGCGTAGCGCTAATACAGCCCTACGCCTCGTTATTATAAGCGCTTATCGCATCTGCGGAGATTGTTAAGTATATATTGTCAGCCGTCGAATAGTACTGAGAGAAAAGCCCAAGACCTAATTGATTTTATTGTAGATAGTTTACAAAAGTAAAAATCAAAAGTAGAAAAACGCTAAGCGTTGTAAATCTTGGATTATACAAATAATAAATTGCTTTGTATATAACATGTAATTATATTTGTTATTTAATTAAATACCGTATGGCGCTGATTAAAAATCCGCGGAATAGACCGCGGATTAATTATTATAATAGTTAATATTTACTTGATGCTACGCGCTTGTATAATGCTTACAGCATAGTTGATTGCAAAGGCGAGTTAAATTGTTATTATGCCTTGCGCCAGGTGCGTGGGAGAGCCAATATTATGATAGGCATTATCTCCAATCTGCCCGCTATCATGACTACCGATAGGAAGAGCTTAGTCACTCCGTGGAAGTCGTTGTAATATCCGGGACCGATGTTGGACATACAGCTGATCATATCCACGAGCGCGTCTTCTATTCCCGCGCCGTCTATAGCGAGCCACACCATTCCTACGGCGACGATAGCGATGTATATTGCGAACATACTTACCACGTGATAGAGCAGCGCGTCGTCCACGCTCTTGCCGTCCATCTTTACGGCGGATACGCTGTTGGGGCTGCCGAGCTTCTTCATATATCTATGCACATTCTTGCCCAGCAATATCATACGCGATACTTTGAAGCCGCCGCCCGTGCTGCCCGCGCATGCGCCCATGAACATTAGAAGTATCAATACCAGCCTTGCCAAAGAGCCCCAGGCATTGAAGTCCACTGTGACAAATCCCGTCGACGATATCACCGACGTCACTTGGAAGAATGAGTCGGCAATGTTTCTGCCTATCGAGTCGAACATCTGCAGCGACGATACGGTGAGAGCGACTGTGCCCGCTATAATTGCGGCGATGTATACCCACAGCTCGGTATTCTTGAGCGCGGCGAGCGCCTTGCCTGTGATGAGCAGGAAGAAGAGCGAGTAATTGATGCCGTTGAGCATCATAAAGACGGCTACCACCATCTCGATATACAGGCTGTTGTAGTGCGCAATCGAATCCGACCATATGCTGAATCCTCCCGTAGATACGGTGGAGAAGGAGCATACTATACTGTCATAGAATGGCATCTTGCCGCAGAGCAGAAATATGGTCTGCAATATCGTGTTAAATATATATATAAGGTATAGTATCTTGGCGGTAGAGCCCATCTTGGATACTATCTTGCTCACTTGAGGTCCGGGCGACTCGGCTCTGAAGATGTGTATCGACTGCATCTCATTGCCCTTAGGCAGCACCGCTTGGATAAACACGAGTATTCCCATGCCGCCTATCCAGTGAGTAAAGCAGCGCCAGAAGTTGATACTGCGGCTGAGATTTTCGGGCTTGAGTATGACGGATACGCCCGTTGTGGTGAAGCCCGACGCCGTCTCGAATATGCAGTCGAAGAAGTTTTTCAACGCGCCCGATATATAGTAGGGCAGCGCGCCGAGCAGCGTGAACAGCAGCCAAGATACAGCCACCATCACCATGCCCTCGCGCGGACGCATCTTGGTCTTGTCCTTGGGCTTAATAAAACTTATGCCTATTCCGCATGGCAGCAGTACCGCTACAGGTATCACGAATGCGAGATAATCCCACAGCTTTTCTCCGTATACGGCAGCTACGATTATCGGCACCACCATGAGCACGGCGAGCGCTATGAGGACCTTACCAATCATATTAGCGAGCAATCTGTAATTCATAGTGCGCTTACGCCAGTACGTCCTCCAGTTCAGACAGAATAAGGTTCTTGGATACGGCAATGACGGTATCGCCGGCTTTGAGACAGTCGTCGCCGCTGGGTATTATTATTCCGCTTCCGCGCAGTATGCAAGCTATAAGCACCTGCGGCTTGAGTTTTACTTCCTTAAGCGGCTTATCCTCTACGGTAAAGTCGCTCGGCACGACGAACTCCGCCGCTTCTATACTGCTGTTGACCAAGCGATACAGCGAGCGCACGCTGTCTACATCGAAGCTGTTGTCCATAGCTCTCACGTACTGCAGTATCGTATTAGCGGTGAGGTCGTTAGGCGATACGGAGCTGTCCAGTCCGATATTCTTGAGCATATCGCGCAGCGTATTTTTGGATATCTTGGTTACGCACTTGGTGACGCCCAGGCTCTGGGCAAAGAAGGCTATTACGAGATTCTGCTCGTCGAGGTCGGTAAGCGAGATGCATGCGTCTGTGTTGGATAAGCCCTCTTGCAAGAGCTGATCCTGGTCGGTGCCGTCTATGCAGATTATCTCCGCGTCGGGCAGAGCTTCCGCCAGCTCGTAACATCTGTCCTTATTCTTCTCGATTATCTTTACCTTGATGCCCGTCTTGGTAAGCATCTTGGACAGGTACAGCGCTATCTTGCTGCCGCCTATTATCATGACGTACTTGGGACGGTTGACGTATATGTGCAATTTCTTAAAGAGCTTATTTTGCTCGCTGTAGCCTGCGCATACGTATACGTTGTCGCCGCCGCGTAGCACGGTGCTGCCGTTGGGTATAAAGGTCTCGCCGTCGCGCTCTACCGCGCAGATGAGGAATTTAATGCCCAGCTTCCTTATATGCGCTATCTGCATGTTGTCCAGCTCGCCGCCTTCTTCGACCGTTATCTCCGTAAGAGAGCAGCGCCCTCCCGCAAAGGACTCTACATTGAGCGCCGAGGGCAGAGATATTATATTGTATATGGCCCTTGCAGTAGCCATGTCGGGATTGACCGTCATGTCCACGCCGAGGTCCTTTTGTATGAGCTTGACATTGCCCGTCAGCTCGGGATTGCGCACCCTCGCGCAGGTGTACTTGGAGCCCATCTTCTTAGCCATTGCGCAGCACAGCATGTTAATCTCGTCCGATTGCGTGACCGCAACGGTAAGGTCGGACTTGTCTACCCCCGCTTCTATCAGGTCGTTGTAGCTGAGCGCGCTGCCGCATATCCCGGATACGTCGCATTGCCCAAGCAGACTTTCTACATTGGCGGATACGTTGTCCATGACGGTGACATTGTGTCCCTCGCCTACAAGACCTTTTACCAATGTCTCGCCGACCTTGCCGCATCCGATGATTACTATCCTCATATATACCTCTTGATTATTATGCGGTTAATATTATAGCATATTAATTTTTTGCAGGCAACATTTAACGAGGGGCACCGCTTAAACGCAATCCGTATGCTATCGCATACTCGCTACGCGTTTCCCCTCGTTAGCTCCCCTCCGTAAAATGCTTTCGCATTTTCAAGGTACCGCTTGCAAAAAGTGTGATTTTTGCGCGCTATTCCCTGCGGGGCATCAAAATAACGAGGGGCACCGCTTAAACGCAATCCGCATGCTATCGCATACTCGCTACGCGTTTCCCCTCGTTAGCTCCCCTCCGTACTCCGTTAACCGCCAAGCGTAATATTCGGCGGAGAATAATTAATTATAGCAATAATAATAGTACCGCCTCATATTAGCGGTTACTTAGAGGGGACACCACACATTACAAGTGCGGTTTCCCCTCTTTTACGCGCAAAGTTTAGTATAAGAGTAATTGTGATTGCGCGTAAAATTCACCCCTTCCTTTATAAAAACACTGCGCCTATTATGGCTTGTATTTTTCGCGGTATCGCTCACGAAAAGCGTGGTTTTCGTTCGCTGTCCCTGCGGGGCATCAAAATAACGAGGGGAACCATGTAGCAAATTAGCACGGAATATCCGTGCTAAGTATCAGCGTTTAAGCAGCGGTGCACCTCGTTCAATAAATACACCTATGAGAGTACGACCGATACAAAAGTAAGACGATA
>CAJTXS010000025.1 GCA_910583735.1 uncultured Christensenella sp.
AGGACGCGGGTACGTATAAGATAGGCATAGCGCTCAAGGACGGCGGAGCGGCTACTATATGGGCGGACGGAACGAGCGCGTCATACGAGGTGAGTATCACTATCACCAAGAGACCGCTGAATATTACCATAACGGCGCCTAACTCATGGAAGGTAGGCGAGACGCCTACGGTCACGGTAGTGGGCGACAGCTTGGCTTCGGATAAGACAGAGTTACATATCTACTACTGTAAGAGCGGCTCTGTTACCAAGTATGACCTCGACGCATATAAGGAAGTTGTAGATAAGACGCGTACTATAGAGATGCCCGAGCTTGCGCAAGGGGACTACTATATCGGCGTAGAGCTGTTCGGAGACAAGCAGGGCAACAGCAATTACCAGATACTTACAGGCAACGTGACGCATACATTTAAGGTGCTGGGCAACGATATAACCTTTACGAAAGACGATATCAAGTGGCAGTATAACAATACGACTATAACTAATACCGCGGGCTTTACTCTTACGTATACGGGCAGTATATTCCGCTTCGGCATAGACAGCAGCGAGCTGGCGATTAAGGGCGTAAAGATAGATACGACCAAGGGCACCAACGGCTACAGCGGCGACGTACAGGCTACCAATGTCAAGAGCGGGACATACAGCGTAACGGTGTACATCACCGAGCTGGACGACACGTATGCGGAGTTCGATGCGCAGTATACGCTTGACTACACTATAGAGAAGGCTAAGTATGACTTATCGGGCTTGAGCTGGAATTATGACGACAGCAATCCCTTGCAGTTTATAGCAGGCAAGGCGCAGGGCATAACGCTAACGGGCACCCTGCCCACGGGCTTGACCGTCACATATACGGGCAACGGCAATATCCCCGTAGGCAGCTATACTACTACGGTAAGCTTTAAGGTGTCGGACGCAGTCAATTACTATACGCCCGTATCGGGAGATACTAACAGCTACATAGGTAACTTCGAGTGGAGCAAGGCGTGGCGTATAGACAAGGCGACAATTACATGCTCGTGGAAGATAGACAACCGCGAGAATGCGGCTACGTACAACTTGCCGATATTGCAGAGCGTGGGCGGTCTCAATGTAGACAGCATGGTGACGTACAAGTACTACGACTATCAGAGCGGCAGCCAAGGCGACGAGGTTACGATAGATGATATCAACGCAAATATCAACGAGGAGCACAGATATCTTGTCGTAGCGGTGCTCAAGAGCGAGCATACAAGTAATTATACGCTTGACAACGACAGAACGGACTTTACGGTAGGCGTTAACAGATATCCCGTTAAACTCAAGATGGACATAGACGGACAGACGTTGCCGTACAGACCCGAGGGTCATACGCCTAACGTAACGGTAGAGAGCGCAGGCGGCTTGACGCTTGATGCGATAACGCTAACGTATTATAAGGACGGAGCGACGAGCGGCAGTATATCTATACCTGTAGCGGTAGGCAGCTACAGAGTAGTAGCGGAGCTCAAATACGGCGGAGACGCCAACTATATCGAGAATGGCGAATTTTCCTTCGAGATAGTAAAGGCGGACATAGACGTATCGGGGCTTAATTGGCAGTACAGTCACGGCGATGTTACCGCTACATATGACGCAGAGCAAGGCAAGTGGTTGCTTGCGGACGGCACGGAAGCAAGCGCCTTTGTATACGACGGTACGGCTCATGTTATCAGCTTAATCGGTACGGACAGCTTAATCGCAGGCATAAGCGTAGCGACATCGGGCAACTTAAGCGAGAGCAACGCAGGCAGCTATACCGCAAGCGCTACGTTTACGTACGACGCCGATTGCTACAATGCTCCCGACTTCGTGACGTCCCTTAGCTGGACAGTCAATAAGGCGATAGTAAATACAAGCGCTATCGTATGGGGCTATGTAGATAAGGACGGCAACGAGCTTGCCTATAAGGACGCGTTCGTATATACACGCATAAGCGGAGCGGCTGTAGAGTACAGCGTTAAGCTGATTAATCTGCCCGACGCGCTTAAGGACTGCATTACCTATAGCGGCGACTATGCCAAGAGCGAGGCGGGCACGCATAGGGCTAAGTACAGCGTAGACGGAAGCAAGTTCGACAGCGTCAACTATGAGCAATATATCATGCCGAGCGGACTGGATAGCTCGTTTGATTGGAGAATATCCGCGCGTACAATAGATATGCCCGTATACAATAATAGTTGGGCTAAGTTCGATGACGAAGTCCACGACTTTGCGGAAATGTTCGGCTTGCCCGAGGATTGGAGCGAATACGTAAGCATAACAATCAAGTACAACGGCGAGGCGTATAACGGTCTCGAGGGCGACGACTTCGAGAGCGAAGAGGGCAAGGCATATAAGGGCTACAATGCAGGCGAGTACAAAGTGAGCTTTGCGCTAATCAACGGCGGCAACAATCTGCTGTTCAGCAGCAGACCTCAACAGGATATACCCGTAAGCGTAGCCAAGGATAAGTTCATTGTAGAGGGCTGGATAGACAACGACGAGTATTCGCAGGTACAGGGCGAACTCCCGTCCTACTACGACTACCGCTACACGGACGAGGACGGCACCGTGCTCGCGCTCGACGATATGGAGCCGGGCAGCTACTATTTCCGCGAAGTATATGTCAAGGATAAGTACGCTGGCAATGCGGAAGTAGACGGCAACAAGAGATATAGGTTCATGATGCCGTTGCACGGCATTGACCAGACGCCTGTCGCTAAGCCCACATTGCCTACCGACGGCAGCAAGGTAGTGTATTACAACGGCAGCGAACGCACATTCGACGCGGCAACGCTTGCGGAGCTGTTCGGCTTGACGGGCTTTAACGCCGAGTATATGGAGATAGTCTACGAGGACGCGGACGGCGCAGCCAAGACGGGCGAGACCAACGCGGGCGAGTACAAGATCAAGATACGCTTTACAAGCGGTCTGTACTGCTGGGATAACGGCGACGGAACGACGTCTACCGACGACCTCGAGCTCACCGTTAAGATTGCAAAGGCTCAACTGCCTTCGCAGTGGAATAGCGGCGGCAAAGTCCCTACTATATCCGTACCCGAGAGCTTAGCCGATTGCCTAAGTAATGACGCCTTTAACTACACCTACACCGACGAGGACGGCAATACGGTAAGCAAGTCCGATATGGTGGCTGGCAAGACGTACAGCGTCAAGGCGACGCTTAAGCCCGAGTATGCGGCTAACTTCGAGTTTATAGACGCGAGCGGCAACGTATTGCCCGACGCAAGCGTGAGCACTTCGCAGGACTTCGATTACTCGGAAGGCGGAGACGACGGCAACGGAAATAATGGCGGCAACAACGGCGCTGCCGTCGGTGAAGAGTCTATATGGACTAAAATGTTCGTAATAACACAGATGGTGTCGGTCGCAGTCATGTTGGGTATATTCTTGCTCGTTGCCGTGCTGATCGCTAAGACGAATAAGAAGAGTGAAAAGAAAGATAAATCGGAGTGACGGTGAAGTCATAAGCGGTAAAGCGCAGCTTGCATTATACTCGTTATAAGCGGCGATACGATTAAGAGTATGCAATGCCGATTAGTTTTTGAACTTGGCTGCATGTGCTGCAATGCGTCTTAACATATGTGTCATTAAAGTATAAATATTAAACCTTATAATATTAATAGCTATCAGAGCGGGTGTTAGTGTGCATCCGCTCTTTATTATTAATATAAGCGACGCTTTTTTGACTGTAGCAGATATAGGAGAGCGGGGCGATTGAGAATATGCGGACTGCCTAAGGATTTGATTATGACGTAGATACCGCAAGGCATCTTCGGATAGACGTCCTTGTAGAGAGATATAATATTAAAAAAAATATCAGAGCGGGTGTTAGTGTGCATCCGCTATTTTTATTGCCGAATACGGCGTCTTATCGAGCGTGGCAGATGTGGATGTGGGCGATTGAGAGCTCGCGCGATATATCCGTGTAATACTGTATTATCTGTGTATTGTGAATTGTGGCGGATAAGGGGTATGGCAATGTCTCGGGAGCGAGTGCGACTAATATACAATAGCGCGCTACTGTATACTATATGCACTTTAGACATCGGAAGCAGTAAAAATGACGGAAAGCTATAGGCATATTAAAGCGGTATTACAGATAGATGACTCGGCATTCAGGCAAGATATAATCGTGAAAAAGCTGTATTGGGCACAATCGTCATGAGTATATAAACGGGTGTAAAGATTGTCGAAAATAACAATATATTAAATTTATTTGACATAATATTAACAATATGTTACTATATTATCGATATTATTAATAATTTGTTAAATGGTAAATATAATATATTAACAAATTGTTATATATGCAAGTTGTAAGGTAACACAGCATTAAAATGAGACTTAAACAGTTGCGAATAGAGAATAATCTCAGGCAATCGGATGTGGCTAAGGTGCTCAAGGTCACACCCGAGGCTTACTCTATGTGGGAGACGGGCGTTAGGCAGCCTTCTCTTGCAGGTCTCATTACGCTGTCATCGCTGTACGGAGTAACGCTGGAGTACTTAGTGGGTATAACGGATGCGCGCCGCGACTACGGCAATCTGAGCACGGACGAGGAGCGCGTACTGGGCTGGTACAACCGCCTCGACAATACGGACAGGCAGCTATTGACATTGCTGTTGCAGTCGCTTGCCGGCAACAAAAAGTATAACGGCAACGCGTAGCGATAACCGCATAAAAAAGGCGGGAAATACCCTCGCGGGAACAGCGTAAGAGGCAAAAAGCCTTATAAAAATAAGGGATAGCGCTGTCGCAGTGCCGAGCACAAGAGAAAAAGAGAGCCTAAAGGCTAAAAAAGTAACAAAAGCGAAGAAATCGGAGAGGCAAATCAAGCGAAAGATTGCCTATGCAGGCGCAGTGATGCGAGCGCGGGCAGGAGGGAGCGTGATATAGCCGGTTAAGTACCGATAAGAGGCTAAAGGACGACGGCGCTAAGCGTTGAGACCTATGCGGAAGCGGCAAGATCGGTACGAAGGGTGGCAGCCTTAGGCGGAGAATAAAGATTGACGGCGTGCGAAAGCTAAGCAAAATCGGTAAAAAGCGAGCAAAGCGAGGTCGGATAAGAGTGTTGAAGCGAATGAATAGAGAGATGAGCGGAAGCGGCGCGAGCTGAATATCGGCGCAACGGGAACGCAAATACCTTATAAAAATAAGGGCGACGAGGCTTGAGCGCAGGCGAAGTCCAACGAAAAGGCTTATAAGCCTTTAATAAATGAGTAAGTAGGCGCAAAATGCGCAGGGCTATGCGGCGAAAGGACTGCAAGAAAGGGATAAGCAGGGGCTTATCGCGGTAAAAAAGATATTGACATATGCATGCTCAATCAGCTGCGGCGCACGTAATGCGCGGCGCGCGGCAATGGAGCAAGGCGTAAATGTATATAGAAAAGCGCGGGAGAATAAACGATAATCGACTCGATGCGCTTAAAGACGATATTACGGAGGTAAGGACTGTATGAAAGAGATTGAATTTAAGGGGTTTAACGATTACGAGCTGAACGTGGCGATATGGGACGAAGTGCAAGAGCCTAAGGCTGTCTTGCAGATTATGCACGGCATGGTAGAGCATATCGCAAGGTATGACGACTTCGCCCGATATCTGAACGCGAACGGTTATATAGTGGTTGGCGACGACCACCGCGGACACGGTAAGACCGCTAAGGGTCGGCTGGGCGTGACGCCTAAGGGAGATTGCTTCCGCGATACGGTGGAGGACGCCATAGCAATAGGAAAATGGGCTGTAGAGCAATATAATCTGCCGCTGATGCTGTTCGGACACAGTTACGGCTCCTTCCTGTCGCAGAGCTATATTCAGAAGGCGGGCAAGCAGCTAAAGGCGGTGATACTGTGCGGCTCGGCTTGCAAGAATACGGCGGACGTCAAACTGGGCAGAGGGGTAGCCAAGATGCAATACTCGCTCTTCGGCGGAGAGAAGCCCGCTAAGATGATTAAGGATATGTCCTTCGGACCGTATAACGCGCAGTTTAAGGAAGGAAAGGAGAACGCTTGGCTGACGCGCGACGACAGCAAGAGAGAGGAGTACAACAGCGACCCTATGTGCAATTATACGATGTGTATAGCATTCTATAAGTCGCTATTCGGCGCGCTGGGCAAGCTGTATAAGCCCGACGCTATGGCCGCGGTGAGGAAGGATCTGCCCATATTGATAATCAGCGGAGACTGCGACCCCGTGGGCGGCAACGGCAAGCTGGTGGACAGACTGTACAATATATATAAGGAGTACGGTGTGATTGACGTGAGTATCAAGCTGTATAACGGCGCGAGGCACGAACTCATCAATGAATTGAATAAAGACGAAGTATACGCCGATGTGCTGCGCTTTCTGGACGCGCATGCGGGCGGCGTGAAGGAAGCTGAATAATGAAGAAAGAGCATAGTTACGAGGCGAAAGATATTCAGGTCCTCGAGGGACTGGACGCGGTGCGCACAAGACCGGGTATGTATATAGGTACTACCGGCTCTAAGGGTATGCATCACATACTGTGGGAGATAGTCGACAACGGTATCGACGAGATAGCCAACGGTTACGGCGACAGCATTGAGATAGAGCTGTACCCCGATAACTCCGTAAGCGTCAAGGATAACGGGCGCGGTATACCCGTTGACATCCACCCTAAGAAGCATATTCCCGCAGTAGAACTCGTATTTACCACGCTGCATGCGGGCGGAAAGTTCGGCAACGGCAACTATAGCTTCTCGGGAGGACTGCACGGCGTGGGCGCGTCGGTCACCAATGCGCTCTCTACTTGGCTTAAGGTGGAGATAGTGCGCGGAGGGCAAAGGCATACTATGGAATTCCACTCGCCCGAAGTGGACGGCAAGATTATAAGCGGAGCACTGAAGACGCCGCTTAAGTCCGAGCCCGCTAAGGGTAGGGAGACGGGGACAAAAGTCACTTTCCTGCCCGACGAAAGAGTCTTCGGCAACGAGAAATACTCGCTCGACATAATAACAAGACATATCAGAGAGCTCGCTTTCCTTAACGGCGGCATGAAGATATCGGTGACGCAGCACTTTGAGGGCGGCAATCCCGATATAGTACATTCATTCTGCTATAAGGGGGGACTGAGCGACTTCGTAACTTACTTAAACGACGGCAAGCAGGCTAAATATAAAGACCCCATTTATGTGGAGAAGAAGACGGATAAGTTCCAGGTGATGCTGGCGATGCAGCATACCGATTCGTATAACGAAAATACCTTCAGCTATGTCAACAATATTCAGACCAGCGAGGGCGGTACGCATGAGACGGGCTTTAAGAGCGCGCTCACCAAGGTGCTTAACGATTTCGGTCGCAGCCGCAACATTATAAAGGACAAGCAGCCTAACTTCCTCGGAGAGGACTTCAGAGAGGGGATGACCGCGGTGCTTGCGGTAAAGATGCAGAATGTGCAGTTCGAGGGGCAGACTAAGACCAAGCTGGGCAATCCCGAGGCTAAGCCCATGGTGGAAAACGCGCTGTGCGACGCGCTCAAAGACGCGCTCAACTCGGCTAAGAGGGACGTAATCGACGGCATATTCGAAAAGGCGAGCATAGCGGCGAAGGCGCGCGAGAACGCCGCCAAGGCAAAAGACGTGGCAAGAAAGCTCAACTCCATGACGGGCAGCGCGCTCATAGGCAAGCTGTCGGGCTGCACGGGCAAGAAGCCCGAGCTCAACGAGCTGTATATAGTCGAGGGCGACTCGGCCGGCGGCAGCGCCAAGCAGGGTAGGGACAGGAGCTTTCAAGCAATATTGCCGCTGAGAGGCAAGCCGCTCAACGCGGAGAAAAAGCGTATCAACGAAGTGCTGGAAAATGAGGAACTCAATACGTTGATAAACGCCCTAGGAACGGGATTCGGTAAAGACTTCGATATAAGTAAGCTCAAGTATCATAAGGTAGTTATACTTGCCGACGCAGACCAGGACGGCGCGCACATAAGGGCGCTGCTGCTGTCATTCTTCTTCCGCTATATGCGCGAGCTCATACTCGAGGGGCACGTATACATCGGTATGCCGCCGCTGTATAAGATAGAGGATAAGAGCGGCATTCGCTACGCATACGACGACGAGGAGTTGCAGGAAATCCTCAAAGACGTCAGCCGCAACTATACCTTGCAGAGATATAAGGGGCTGGGCGAGATGAATCCCGAGCAGCTGTGGGAGACTACGCTGTCGCCCGAGTTCAGGACGCTGATGAGAGTCAATATCGAGAGCGCCGCCGAGGCGGAGCAGATGGTGACAATGCTGATGGGCGACGACAGTAAGAGCCGTAAAGATTATATCTTCAGAGAAGCTAACTTTAACAAGCAAGATACTTTTAAGGACATTATAGGATAGGTGCGATAGATGGCTAAGAAGGAATTGGTGGATAAGACTAAATATCTCGAGCAGTCGCTCGAGGACATTATGCATAACTCTATGTTGCCCTATTCGGAGTACGTCATTCTCGACAGGGCGATACCGAGGGTAGAGGACGGACTCAAACCCGTGCAGCGCAGGATACTGTACAGCATGATGGACCTGGGTATCCTGCCTGATAAGCCGCATAAGAAGTCGGCGCGTATCGTGGGCGAGTGCCTCGGTAAGTATCACCCGCACGGCGATACGTCCGTGTACGGGGCTATGGTCAAGATGGCGCAGCCGTTCTCCATGAGGGCGACGCTCGTGGACGGTCACGGTAACTTCGGCTCGCCCGACGGCGACAGCGCCGCCGCGATGCGTTATACCGAGGCAAGGCTTACGCCGCTCGCGCTCGAGCTGCTGCGCGATCTCAATAAAGATACCGTGCCCATGTCGCTTAACTTCGACGATACGCTCGAAGAGCCCGATGTGCTGCCCGGCAGATTCCCCAATCTGCTCGTAAACGGCACGGGCGGAATTGCGGTGGGTCTTACGACCAAGATACCTCCTCATAACCTCGGCGAGACTATCAACGCCGTAGTCGCTTACATCGATAACAGATACATCAAGCTGCCCGAGATAATGCAGTATCTGCCCGCGCCCGACTTCCCCACAGGCGGATATATCGTGCAGGACGACGGAATATTGCAGGCTTATGAGACGGGTAGGGGCAGGATAACCATGCGCGCTCACGCCTTCGTGGAAGAGGCGGGCGACAGGCGCAATATCGTAATCACGGAGTTCCCTTACGAGGTGCAAAAGAGCGAGGTGCTCAAAAATATCATTGCGCTCAAGGAAAAGGATAAGGATAACTTCGGCGATATTGTCGACATCATAGACGAGTCGGATAGGAACGGTATACGCGCCGTAATCAAGCTGAAAAAGGAAGCCGACGCGGAGAAGATACTGCGTAAGCTGTTCGTCAAGACCAAGTTGCAGACGGGTATGAGCGTGTACATGGTGGCTATCGCCGACGGCAAGCCGCAAGAGCTGGGTCTGCTGGATATAATCAAGTATTACGTAGAGTATCAGCGCAAGATTATATACCGCCGTACGCAGTACGACCTGAACGCCGCAAAGAAGAGAGAGCATATACTGCAAGGTCTTATGATTGCGGTCAACAATATCCGAAGAGTAGTCGATATCATACTCGAGGCCGCGTCCACTACCGAGGCGAAAGAGACGCTAAAGAGCGAACTCAATCTGTCCGAAAAGCAGGCGGTGGCGGTGCTCGACATGCAGCTGAAGCGTCTTACAAAGCTGGACGTGACTAAGCTGATAGAAGAGATTAAGCAGCTGCAAGAGCTGATAGAGGAGTACGAGGGCATCACTTCGTCCAAGAGCAAGCAGCTGGCGATAGTGCGTAAAGAGCTGCTCGATATCAAAAAGAAGTACGCTACGCCTCGCGCGACTAAGTTGATACGCCCCGACCAGGTGCAGGTGGAAATCATCGACCCCAACGCCAAAATCGAGCGCAAGGGCGTGCTGGTGCTCACTCACGAGAGCACGCTCAAGTTTATGTCGGCTAAGGCGTATTCGGCGGCTGTTAAGGGCGTGAGCAATAACGGTTATGCGGACCTCGCGCTCAGCGTGCTGCATTGCAGCAACGATACCAATCTCATCGCATTTACCGATAAGGGCAACGCCGCGATATTCAGCGTGGATAATCTCGAGGACGGCAAGTGGAAGAGTAAGGGCATGGCGCTGCATAAAATATCGCGCATAGCAAGCGACGAGAAGGTGGTCGCCATATTCTCGCCCGAGCAGGCTAAGGGCAAGCAGCTGTATTTCTATACCGAGACGGGTATGGTCAAATGCAGCGACTTCGACGAATATAATTACGATAAAAAGACCGTATATCCCGCAATCGTGCTCAAAGAGGGCGACAGCGTAATAGGCGTGGAGATTAAGGACGCCGCAGCGCCTTATCTGCTGATGGTTACCGAGCAAGGAATGTGTCTCAACGCCGAAAACGACGATATACCCGTGCAGGGCAGAAAGAGCCAGGGCGTGAGAGGTATTCAGCTGTCCGCCGGCGATAAGGTGATATACGCCGCGCAGAATAAGGGCGAGGGAGAGATAGTGTGCGTCGCTCGTTTGGGTTGGTCCAAGCGCGTCATTCTCGCCGACATTGACCCCTCTAAGCGCTATCGCAAGGGCGTGAAGCTCTTCGATACCGATAAGGCGGGCGCCGCGGCTTACGTATCGATAGTGACGATGCCGTACGACTTCGCGCTGCTGGATAAGGACAACACCGTCTACGCTGTCAATACAGACGTCTTGCCTATTTGCGATAGGGCGGATAAGGGTAAGAATGTATTTAAGATAATCAAGGCGGATGTGAAGAGAGTGGAGAGGGGGCGGAGTAATAACGTCTAACCGCCAAACGCAACACTTAATGGACAAAAATTTATATTAAAAGATATATCGCTTTCCATTAAGTGTTGGCGGTTACTTGGAGGGGAAACCACACATTATAAGTGTGGTTTCCCCTCTTTTTATGCGCAAAGTATATGATAGCACATATAAGAGCAGCGCATAAAAATTCACCCCTTCCGCTTGAAAATGCGCCTGCGCATTTTAGAGGTTACGCTTGCAAAAAATGTGATTTTTGCGCGCTTTATTTCAACTTAAATAGACAATATTTACGCCATGCAGTGATAGTGATAATGCACCTCATAGAAATAAAAAGCGAACGAAAACGACGCTTTTCGTGAGCGTTACCTTGAAAAATACGAGCGGTGTGAGCGAAGTATTTTTATATCGGAAAGAGTGAATTTTACGCGCTATGATAATTAGTCTTATACTAAACTATGCGCGTAAAAGAGAGAAAAACGCACTTATAATGTGCGGTTGTCTCTTCAAGTAACCGCAAATACGAGACGCACTATAAGATTGCTCGTAAATATGCTTACTTCGTCGAGTGTTTCGTTTGGCGGTTAACGGAGTGCGGAGGGGTGTCAACGAGGGGAACCATGTAGCAAATATGCGCAGGATTATCCTGCGCATATGTAAGCGTTTAATTGGTGCCCCTCGTTACATTGATGCCTCGCAGAGACAGCTCACGAAAACGACGTTTTTTGTGAGCGATACCGCGAAAAATACGAGCGGTTAAGAGCGAAGTATTTTTATATCGGAAAGAGTGAATTTTACGCGCTATGATAATTAGTCTTATATTAATCTATGCGCGTAAAAGAGAGAAAACCGCACTTTTAATGTGCGGTTGTCTCTTCAAGTAACCGCCAATACAAGACGGTAACTTATTTACGATTATATATAATTATAGTCCGTCTTGTGTTGCGTCTGGCGGTTAAATTAGTCTTCGACTTTCTTCGCCTTAACCTTAGAGGGCAGCTTGACGTACGCGCTCATGCCGCGGAACACATTGTAGATGTGGTCGCCGATACGCTCTAAGTTGTTGATCAGGGGCATGAATATCGTGGCGGAGTATGCGTTGCATTCGCCGCTGTTCATGCGGCGGATGTGCGACTGCTCCATGGTCATGTATAGGAAGTCTACATTCTCCTCGAGCTGAGCCACGTGCTCGGCGTCGGAGATGTCGCGGTTGTCGAATCCCGTCTGAACGGCTACGCGCAGCTCGTAGAGGGCGGAGCGCATTTCGCCGAGCTGAGACTTGGCGGTCTCGGAAAGCGTGACGTCGCTGTCGCGCAGCGCGGCGGTGTACTCCATGACGTTCTGCGACAGCTCGTCGATACGGCTGACGTCGGACACAGCCTTGTGATAGGTGGCTATCTCCGTCTCGGTATCGAGGTCAACCTCTTGACCGGACAGCTCGATGAGGTAGTGTATCAGCTCGGAATTGATGGACGAGAGCAGTTTATCCGCTTCGTCGAATTCCGCTTGATTAGATAGATCCGCATCTATGACCGCGGTCATGGATATGTCGAGGTTCTTGCAAGCGATGTCCATCATGCGCATGAGTTCGCGGCGGAATTGCTCGATTGCTATGCTGGGAGAGGAGAGCAGGCGCTCGTCGACGTACTTGAGTACGGACGGCTTGCTCTTCTTCCTGTCGGCGTTCTTTTTGCTCTCGGGTACTATAAGAGTGGCGAGCTTGGTGAGCACTTTCATGAAAGGCAGCAGCAACAGCGTCGTGGACACGTTAAAGAGTGTGTGGAACATAGCTATCTGCGTCTCGGACTTGGGGAACATCTTCTGCAATGCTTCGCTGATAGGCGCAAAGTATACTATTATAAAGAAGAGTATCGAGCCGAAGAAGTTGAAGAGCAGGTGGATGACCGAGGCGCGCTTTGCGTTGGCGTTGGCGCCGATACCGGCAAGCAGCGCGGTGACGCATGTGCCGATGTTGATGCCCAGCGTCGCAAACAGCGCGGCGTCGAGCGTTATCAGACCCGAGCCCGCCATAGTTATCAATATACCCGTCGTGGCGGACGAGCTCTGTATCGCAGCAGTTAGCGCAAGTCCTATGAAAAACAGCGCAAAGGGATTGCTGATATTCATGAGCGCGTTGCTCACCGCGGGCATTTCGTTGAGTATGCCCATCGCGTCGGACATCAGCATAAGCCCAGAGAATATCATGCCGAAGCCGAGCATTATCATGGCGGCGTTCTTGACCTTGATGTTCTTACACATGGAAAGGAAGAAACCTACGCCCGTAAGCGCTACGAAAAACTCCGTGATGGGTAGGAATTTGAGCGCGACTATCTGAGCCGTAATCGTGGTGCCGATGTTGGCGCCCATGATTATGCCCGTCGCCTGAAAGAGCGTTATTATACCCGCGTTGACGAAACCCACTACCATAACCGTCGTGGCGGACGAACTCTGTATTACCGTGGTGACTGCCGCGCCTATAGCGACGGTGGAGAGACGGTTGTTGCCTACTTTGCCCATCAGCGTCTTGAGCTTGCTTCCCGCAAGGTTTTGCAGATAGTCGCCGAGCAACTTCATGCCGTAGAGAAAGACGCCTAATCCTCCGAATACCACTAATAACGCTGTAAATATTTCCATATAATTTCCTTAATATCTTGAGTGGCGAGAGCCGAACTCTCACCGATACGATTATATCATACCATTTATTATCGCGGCAATTAAATGTCGCAATAGAGAAAATAATCGTATATTTGCGTCTTAATTATAATCATAGAGTATAACGTGCGTCGAATTGCGTCGAAGCAGGGGGATATTCGGCGGCGCTTGTACGACTTGCGCGCTATGCGGCGGCGAGCGCGGCAGGGGTCTTATTGCGTGCGCGTGACAATAAATGCCGCGACGTTGCGTAAAATCGCTGGTTCACGCGCGCAATTATGTTATATAATATGTGTACGGGCACTGTATGCCCAATCATACATTTTCAAGAGAATTTCTCGATTAAGAGCTCTTAATCTGCCGCAATGAGCGTATCGGAACGCAGGCGCGCGGTATCTCGGGTCTGTTAGCGAGAGTTCTACGATAAATTATGCTGCGGCGAGGCTTAGCCTGCGTCAATACCTATTATGGAGCAAGCCGCCTTATCGGCGGGCGCGCTCTACTGTCACATCGGCAAAGAGAGTAGCCTTGCGGCGCATTCTCCCGCCTGCTGTCTGTAAGGAGCTTATAATGATTACGGTTTTACTCGATAGCAATTCGCTTATCAACAGGGCATACTACGCTATGCCCAACCTCACCAGCCGCTCGGGCAAGTATACCGGCGCAATATTCGGATATATGAATATGCTGCTCAAGATAATATCCGATTACTCGCCCACCAATATTATCGCGGCGTTCGACAGGAAGGCTCCCGTATTCAGGAAGGCGATGTACGAGGGATATAAGGCGCAGCGTAAGTCTATGCCGCCCGAGCTCGCCGAGCAGATAGAGCCCATGAAAGATATCCTGCGAGCTATGAATATACCCATAGCCGAGATGGACGGATACGAGGCGGACGACCTCATCGGCTCGCTGTGCGCGAGTACCGAGGGCAGGGTGTATATCGTCACGGGCGATAAGGACAGCTTGCAGCTGGTGAGCGACAGGGTCAACGTGTTGCTTACGCGCAAGGGAGTGAGCGAGATAGACAGATACGATATAGAAAAGCTCGCGTCCGAAGGGCTTAAGCCCAAGCAGATAATCGACCTCAAGTCGCTGATGGGCGACGCGTCGGACAATATCCCAGGCGTGAAGGGCGTGGGCGAAAAGACGGCTAAGGAGCTGCTCGCGCTGTACGGCGACCTAGACGGCGTGTATGAGAATATCGGGCAGATAAAGGGGAAATTAAAGGAAAAGCTGGAGCAAGATAAGGATATGGCGTATCTGTCGTATAGGCTTGCCACCATCAAGACGGATATCGACGTGCCGGTGAGCGCGGCGGACGGGGCGCTCAAGATGCCTTTCGAGCCTAATCTTCGCGTCAAGCTGCAAGAGCTCGACCTCTACCGCCTTGCCGAAAGGATGAGCATTAAGGAAGGCGACGCAAAAGAGGAGAAAGAGCAAAAGGCGGAAGTTGTCGTAACGGAAATAGCGGACGGCGAGGCGCTGCGTGGCTATATTGCCAAGATACGGCAGGCGGGCAGGTGCGCGCTGCATATAGATAAGGATATATCCATTGCGGCGGATAAGTGCGACGGGGCGAGTATCGCGCTGTCCGATTCGCTCTTCTCCGAGGGACTGGACTACGGCGATTGCATAGCGGCGCTGCGTTCATTGCTCGAGGACGAGGGCATAAAGAAGACTGTGTACGACTTAAAGAGCCTCATGCACAGGCTGGATGCTTACGGCATAGAGGCGAGGGGCGTGGAGGACGACGTCATGCTGCTCGCCTATCTCGACGATGCCAACCGCACATATAAGAGCGTCAAGGATATGCTTGCAAGCTACGGCGTGTCGGAGGGGTGCATTGCCGCGGGAGTGTACGAGGCGCGAGACGTCGCTATGACCGGAGTGAAAGATAAGGGCGAGTACGAGCTCTATACCGATGTGGAGATGCCGCTGATAGGCGTGCTCTATCGCATGGAGAAAGAGGGATTCCGCGTGGATAGACAGGGACTTACCACGCTGGAGACGGAGTTCGATAAGATAATCCAAGAGCTCACGCAGTCGATATACGAGCTGTCGGGAGAGGAGTTCAATATCAATTCCACGCAGCAGCTGGGTAAGATTCTCTTTGAGAAGTTGGGGCTCAAGAGCGGCAAGAAGAATAAGACGGGTTACTCCACGAGCGTGGAAGTGCTCTCCGCGCTGGAGAGCGATCATCCCATTATTCCGCTTATCCTGAGATATAGGGAGATAGCTAAGCTGCGCTCTACTTACGTATACGGGCTCATTCCGCTCATGGATAGCGAGGATAAGCTGCATACGGTATTCAAGCAGGCGGCAACATCTACGGGCAGACTGTCATCCACCGAGCCCAATCTGCAGAATATACCCGTGAGGAAAAAAGAGGGCGCGCTGATAAGAAAGCTGTTCCTGCCCTCGGAGGGCAATAAGCTGATTTCGGCGGACTATTCACAGATAGAGTTGAGGCTGATGGCGCAGTTCAGCAAGGACGAGAGCATGTTAGAGGCGTTCAACAGCGGTAGGGATATCCATGCCGATACCGCAGCCAAGATCGCAGGCGTGCCTATCGAAGAGGTCACTCCGCAGATGCGCAGACAGGCTAAGGCGGTCAATTTCGGAATTATTTACGGCATAAGCGAGTTCGGGCTGGCAAGAGACCTCGGTATATTCAGGTATGAGGCGAAGGTCTTTATGAATAACTACTTCGCAAGTTATCCCACAGTAAAGGAATATATGGCGCAGTCCATTGCCGAGGCTAAGGAGAAGGGCTACGCCGTCACTATGTTCGGGCGCAGGAGGGAGCTGCCCGAGATAAAGGCGTCCAATGCCGCTATGCGCGGCTTCGGCGAGAGGGTGGCGCTCAATATGCCGCTTCAGGGCAGCGCAAGCGATATCATCAAGATGGCTATGATAGCCGTAGATAAGAGACTGAGAGAGGGCGGCTATAAGGCTAAAATGATTATGCAGGTGCACGACGAGTTGATAATCGATACCCCGCCGCATGAAGTGCAAGAGGTATGCGCGCTGCTTAAGGAGTGCATGGAGAACGTAGTCAAGCTGGACGTCAAACTGGAGGCAGACGTGGGCGTGGGCGATAATTGGCTGGATGCGAAATAGTTGATCGCGGCAGCGGCGGCGTAAAAAGAAGGGTGCGATTCGGCTTTGCGGCAGAGGCGCAGGATATTAAATAGGCGATCAAATGCTTAGACGCGGCACCGTATTAATGCTGCGATATAGTATTATGGATACGATATAATGACGATGCCGAGATATAATATCAAGGCGCGGCGGAATTAGCTATCAACATTATCAATATTATGTAATAGGGAGCGCTGCGGACAGCGGAGAGCGAAGCGGAAACTGCGATAGATAGGCAGCGGCATAAGATTTATACATTGCAATAAAGGCGTCGAAATCGGTTGGGAGACGGGACGTTAAGGAGCGGAAATCAGAGAGCGGATATCCGATAAAGAGGCTATAGCAGAGGAGAGATATGGGCGTAAAGATAGCGCTATACGGAGGAATAGGCAGCGGCAAGAGCACCGCAGCCGATATTATTCGCAGCCTCGGCATACGCGTGGCGGACTGCGATAGGGTGTATCGCGAGCACGTGCTAAGCGATAGCAATTACCGAGATATGCTCGTCGCGCGATACGGCGCCGATATAGTAAAAGGCGGAGCAATCGATACGCGAGCGCTCGGCAAAATAGTGTACGCCGACAGGGCGGAAAAGGCGTGGCTGGACTCCGTCGCGCATCCGCTGATAATGGAGCTGACGTTAAGGCAAATTAGCGATTGCGACTTGGCTTTTGCGGAAGTGCCGCTACTGTACGAGGGCGGCTTTAGAGATATGTTCGACGCCGCGGCGCTGGTTACTTGCAGCCTCGAGAAGAGAATAGATAGACTGGTTAAGGACAGGTACGCGGGCGAGGGCGGCGAGAGCTATGTGCGTAAGGCAGCGGCGGCGCAGGCAAGCGACGAGCAACTCAAAAGCATAGCCGATTACGTAATAGACAATAACGGTTCGCGTGAACAATTGAGGACGCAGATAGAGGCGCTGATAGGGGAGATTAAGGCGCGATTTAATATAGCCGATAGGCGTTGATTTTGCAGCTTTAGCTATACTTGATTGCCGCGGCAGAGCGGTTGATTAAGTATATAATGCGCTCAATATAGATTATAATTTGGGCGTAGATATTTAGCTCTATGGGGAGCATTTTAATTTGCGCAGGCGACATTTTGTATCTATAAAGGCGAGCGGCGCATTTTATACGATAACTTGCAGATAAGAAGAAATTATTCTATATTACTATTAAATAAGTGATAAACAAGAATAGTTGAGCCTGTTTATTTCTAAATCAACCTGAACAAGAATCGATAGACGTTGTCTGTGCGCAGCAGACCCCGGCAATGCGACGCGCTTAATCGAACGGCATTATGTTTTATTAAGTATATGCAATGATTTTTGTTTGTGAGCGAGTTAAGGATGAGCCGTGCAAGACTTTAGTTCCTTGCTTAACTTGCCCGCACGTGTAGGCAAGGGTATCGGGGATAGCTAAAGTCTTGCGGCTTATAAGGTCGGCTGTCAGCCGTCGTTTCGCATGTGGATGTCCAGCTGGTTGAAGGGTATCTCGTAGCCGCCTTCCATAAGTTCGTCGGTTATCTTCTCCATGAGGTCGTTGCGCACGCCCCAGTAGTTGTCGAAGTCGGTCCATACCTTGAGCGAGAGCACCAGCCCGTGCGCTCCGTGCTCTACCAGTCTGCATGAGGGCGCGGGATCGCCAAGCACGCGTTCGTCCGCTGTCGCGCAATTAAGGCATAATTCTTTAGCCGCCTTGTAGTCGTTGCCGTACGATATGGTGAACATCAGCTCTTGGCGCAGGTTGGGCTTGGTGTTGAAGTTGGATAGCTTGTTGCCGGTGACTTGCGAGTTGGGAATGCAGACGACGAGGTTGTCCGCAGTCACGATGTATGTGTACATTATCGTGATGTTCTCGACTACGCCCGTCTCGTCGCTCACGGTGATTTTGTCGCCGATGCGGAAGGGTCTGGTCACAAGTATCACTATGCCGCCGGCAAGGTTGGACAGCGAGCCTTGCAGCGCAAGTCCTATCGTCACGCCTACCGACGCTATCGCCGCCGATATGCTCGACGTCTCGAAGCCCAGATATCCGATGTACGCGCATAGCGCCACTATCTTGATTATCCTGCCCAGCCACGGCAGCAGCACTACTCGCAGCGTGGTGTCTACGTTCTTCTTAGTCAGCCGCTTGTCGAATCTGCGCACTATCAGGTTGGTCACCTTGCACACGATGAAGAGCAGTATTGCGCCGATTATCACCTTGATGCCCTCGGTGGTTATCCAGCTCCATATCGTGTTGAGGAAGTTGTCGATGTCGAAGTTGATTGCGTTTAATAAAGTCAATTGTCCGCTCCTAAATATTAATCTGATTAATAATGTAAATATTATAGCATATATATATGTATTTAATCAATATTGCTAAGTTAGGTGTAAGAGTATAATACATTAAAAAGTAAATAGAAATCTCTTGACAAGCAGCCTATATTTGTAATATTATAATCCAGTAAATATTTGCGGTTATGGCGGAACAGGCAGACGCGTACGTTTGAGGGGCGTATGGGAGACCATCCGGGTTCAAGTCCCGGTAACCGCACCATTACGGGCGTATACGAACACCCGGAGAGAGAAACCGAATTGTCGGTTTCTTTTTCTTTTGCACTGTTTTCGTCCGCGCTGCCGCCAAAGTCGGGGTAATCGGGGAAAATCAAGTTCATAAGCAGTTCGTTCTTTTGTCCGCTTTTCAGATTGAAAATCACTTTCATTTTGTAGTCGTACAGCACAACGCGATAAATGAATGTGTCAATCAATGCCTTGCGGTTTTTCGTCTTGGTATAGTCCAATGTGCGGAAATGCTGTAACCACTTGCGAATATCGTCGTATGTATAGTCGATTTGCAACGACTTGTGAAAGTAATATTATCAAGCTCGCATACGATTCTTGAAATGTTTGCAGGACTTTATTTCTGTTTTGAGATGTGCTACTGATTATGTGAAATGTTTTTGACGCTCCAAGTAGTTTAACAATGCAACTATAAAGCCGCGACATATTCGCGGCTTTATTTGATAATTGCGACTATACCGGTAGCGCTCGGAATATGAAGTGGAAGGGGAGGAGTATGCGGTATGTTCCTTTAATTCTACTCACAGATATCTTTTGAATTTTCTTTTTTTCAATTTTTTTATTGCGTCGTCATTGCCTTCCGTGGCGGCGGCTTTATAGTACCTCACGGCTTCGTCAAGATCTTCATCGACGCCAATACCGTTCTCGTAAACTTCGCCGAGCGAATACATTGCGTCGTCGTTGCCTTGTTGTGCGGCGCGAGTTAGATAATCAATAGCCTTGTCGGTATCTTCTTCAACGCCGTCGCCGCAACCGTAACAAATGCCTATTCTGAATTGGCACTTATCGCAGCCCGCGTTGGCTCCGGCGAGAAAATATTTGGCGGCTTCTTCGTCGCTTTGCTTAACGCCGTAGCCGTAAGAGTAGCAGATACCGAGATTATAAAGCGCGTCCGTACTGCCGAGTTCGGCGCCCGCCCGATACAGCATGATTGCCGCATTCATATTTTTTTCTACGCCTTCGCCGTATTGATAGCAATATCCCATGTTGGTGAAAGCCTGAAAATATTTTTGTCCCATAGAAGCCTGATACCACTTAACGGCTTCATGCAGATTGCGTTCCACACCGTCGCCGTACTGATAGCAATATCCGACGTAACACATCGCTTTGCCGTGATTTTTTTCGGCGGCTTTTTTATACCAATCGAACGATTCTTTCGCGTCGCGTCTGATACCCCAGCCGTTTTCGTAAAAACTGCCTATTTCAAACATGGCGTCGGCATTTCCTTGCTCGGCGGACAGCTTCATCCATTTGAGAGCTTCCGAGTAATCTTGCTTTACGGCAATTCCTTCCTTATAGCAATTACCAACGTTCAGTTGCCCGATAGCATTGTATTGGTCTGCCGATTTTTTATACCACTCGAAGGCTGCATTTTCGTCCTTTTCAACGCCTATTCCGTTTTCGTAAAATGCGCCTATATTGTTTTGCGCAGGCGCATAATTCTTTTTCGCGGCAGAAAGGGTATGCTTGAAAGCCTCCGTTTTATCTTCGTTAACGCCGCGCCCGTAAAGATAGCACAAGCCCAATGTATACTCGGCTTCCGCATAGCCTTGCTTAGCCGCGCTTTTAAGCAGTGCGACGCCTTGGTCTACATTTTCGTCTATCTCCGTACCGTCGTAATCGATACGCAATAAGATCTTGCCTAACGCACACTGTGCCGTCGCGTTACCGTTTTCGGCATCGATTTTTAATTGCTCGATATTCATATTTTACTCCTTGTTAAACATATATTCTGTATTTTAGCACTAAAGTTGAAAAAAGCAAATAGCCTTTATGCGGATTTATAGATGTTTATTTGATAAGATGTGAACGTAAAGACGTTCATAGACATCGCTCCCATGATTTTAATATTTTAATTATACCATAGAATTATCAAAAACGATTACCATAAACAGCGAATTTGCAAGACCCAAAGTACAAATTTTGAGATTTGACCAATAATGATTTGCATATCGCGCAGAGCCGTCGGAGCATTCGATTTAGTTTATATAACTCTTGCAATACTATAAAAAAGTGTTATAATTTATACGGTATCCTATATACCGAAAATACGGTTGCAGCGGCAATAGATATATGGAAATAAGAGATATAAGAGAATGATTGAAAAGCGAAATAACAAGGCGATGGCTTTTGCAAAAAAAGTTACGGAAAAATATTTGAAAGCGATAAAATGCGACACTGAGCGTGATAGGGAAGTCTATTGCAAGTCTTCGACGGATTACTTTACGGCGTCGGAAGAAGAACTGATGAAACTTTTGCTTAACGGCGATGATAACGCCTGTGCGCATTATGTTTTATGTCGCTTGCGGAATAATTCGATTACGGACAATGATTTGAAGCATCTTGACAATGCTTTATGTAACATAAACTGCGATTGTGCGCTTATCGGTTGTTTTCTTTACGGCGATAAAAAGAGCTCGTATTATGACGAGAAAAAAGCATATAATTGCTATGCAATCACGGAGCAATACGGCTTTGCAAAAGCGCACAGGATGTTGAAAAATTATGCCAAGCACGCAAAACTGATTGACGAGTCCGATGACTTCGTTTTGTTCAATAAGCTAAAAATGTGGGTATCGCAAATCAAACACAAATATTCCTCATTCAGCGTGGATGTTGTTCCTGCCGGATACTTGGATGTTATCGATTACAAAAATGCTTACTTTGTTACCGTGCGTTTAGAGCAGCCCAACGGTTATCAGACAGACA
>CAJTXS010000026.1 GCA_910583735.1 uncultured Christensenella sp.
CACATACGCGTCATGTAATATAGGCGAATTTATCGCGGAGTGCTATGCGGAATATACTACGGCAGATAAGCCGAGAGATGTTGCAATCGAGGTTATAAAAGCGATGCTTGCGCATCGATAATTGATGACCGATATTCAAGTAAATTTCGATATAAAAAATGGACCTATTAACATAATAGGTCCTCTGTTTTTATTAAATTATAATACTTTTTAACTCATTATGCAACATCTAATGTCATTTTAATGCCTATTTTAAGCCTATATTATTCTAAAAATATTTTCCTTGTCTATTTTGCGATTAATTAGGTGGACCTATTATGTTAATAGGTCCACCTGATCGGTATTAAAAAACGCTTGAGGAGAAGGGATTAATGGAGTGCAAGAATTGCGGGACGGAGTATGAGGGCAGATTCTGTCCCGAGTGCGGCAACGAGTGTAAAGAGCAGGTGCAGACAGATTGCGTCACGGTGTGTCCGCAATGCGGCAGCGAGAGAGTGGGCAAGGGTAAGTTCTGCGTCAATTGCGGCTACAATTACGAGACGCGTAGCAGTAGCAATACTGCGACCGGCGGCAAGATTAACGGCTTGCAGTCGTTCATATCCGAGCGCAAGGGCGTTATCTATAGGGTATATCGCTATCTTATAGCGGGCGGTATGTTGCTCGCGGGCGTAATAGCGTTGCTGTGTCTCGCCGCGCCGACTATGGTAGAGAAGTTCTTCGGAGAGATTAATCCGCTGTGTACGGGCTTCACCGCTATGATAGGCGGCAAGGGCGTGGATGTGCCGGGCTCGGTCGTCGGAGCGAGTAGGGCGCTGTTGGCTATGTCGATTATCGCGCTGATATACGGCGGCGTTCAACTGTATTGGGCGTTCAAGCGTCCGTTTAAGACGGTTAGGAATTATTTCTGCTGGGCATTGGACGGCGCAATAGTCTTTATCTTATTGACGCTCGGCGCAGTTGTGTCGGCGGCAGGCAGTTCGGAAGAGCTCGCGGGAGCGCAGGTAGGCGCGGGCTTTGCCATATGTATAGTGATGGGCGTATTCGGATTACTGTTGCTTGGCGCAAGGATATTCTTCGAGCTCAAGCTGTTCAGCTGGGCGGATAGCGGACTTAGCGAGGAGCAGATAGCTAAGGCGAGGGAGAAGAAGGAGCGCAAGCCTTTGGACAAGGCTGCCGTCAAGAAGTGGGCTAAGCGCATAGGCATACCTGCGGCGATAGCGGTAGTGCTTGTCGTAGCTATCGTCCCTGCGGTGGTTATTACGAGCAATATATTCCGCACAGGTAAGGTGGATAAGATTAATATCGGCGACAGCAGCGATAGAGTGATGGAGGTGCTCGGCGAGCCCTATGTCAAGGATGGCAATTTCTACGAGTATTACGACAAGGAGTATGTCAAGCTGTCCGAGCAGATAAAGGAGGCTTCGGGTATAGGCTTGCTCGCGGCGCGTCGCAAGGACGATGACTTCGATATAGATTTAGACGAGGATATAGATATCGACGACGGCGACAGCGGCGCAGATAAATTGGATAAGCTGAGAGATAAGCTGCATAATCTTACTTACAAGTATATCAGGATAGAGTTCAGTTCTAATAGTAAGGTAACGTCCGTATTATTCGATGCCAATAGGTGCGACAGTAAAGAGAATAAGAAGGCTGTCAAAAGCAGCGAGATTGACGGCAATACCGATTTGCAGCAATATGATGTATTGAATTTAACTTATAGGGTAAAGTATCAAGACGGAAGTCTGCTTAAGGCAACGGCAATTAACGAAGTTATAATGACAACAGATACAAATAAAATCGATTGGCAAGATATATTCGGCAATACTTTTAATGCGGAAATTCAAGTTAAACCTATAAAGCGACTTACTTCGGAAATTGTAGAATTAATAGCAGGCGGCGATAAATCTAAGATAACTCAATTTGAAATTTCTCCTTATATTACTATAATAGATGAAAGTGCATTCTCCGGTTGCACTAATTTCACAAGCATTGTTATGCCGACTTGGGCTGTATCATATATTCCGAAAACAAACTTAAAAAAAGTTATTATCAACGGTGGAACGAGCATAGGTGTTAGCGCATTCTCCGGTTGCAGTAGCCTAACGAGCATAGAGATACCCGCGAGTGTGACGAGCATAGGCGGTAGAGCATTCTGGGGTTGCAGCAGCTTAACGAGCATAGCGATACCTGCGGGAGTGACGAGCATAGGCGAAGATGCATTCTATAAATGCAACAATTTAACGATATATTGCGAAGCGAGCAGTAAGCCGAGCGGATGGGATAGTAATTGGAATTACAGCAATAGACCGGTGGTATGGAATTGCAAGGGAAATGATATAGCCGATGACGGAAATATTTATTATATAGCAGATAATGGAATAAGATACGCATTAAAAGACGGCAAAGCAAGTATTGTTAGGCAAAGCAAAACTTTAAGAGGAAGTATAAAGATACCGAGTGCAGTGAAATATAAAGGTACATCATACAGCATTACGAGCATAGGCGATAGTGCATTCTATGGTTGCAGCAGCTTAACGAGCATAGAGATACCTGTGAGAGTGTCGAGTATAGGCGGTAGCGCATTCTATGGTTGCAGAAGCTTAACGAGTATAGAGATACCTGCGGGAGCGACGAGCATAGGCTCTTATGCATTCTTTGATTGCAGCAGCTTAACGAGTATAGAGATACCTGCGGGAGTGACGAGCATAGGCGATTATGTATTCTCTGGTAGCCGCAGATTAACAATATATTGCGAAGCGAGCAGTAAGCCGAACGGATGGAGTAGTGATTGGAATTACGGCAATAGACCTGTAGTATGGGGACACAAAATAAGCAAATAGCAGTAGTCCGACAGCTAAATTCTATGCCTCGCAGAGACAGCGAGCAAAAACGACGGTTTTTGTGAGCGCCACCGCGAAAAATACGAGCGGTTAAGAGCGAAGTATTTTTATATCGGAAAGAGTGAATTTTACGCGCTAAGATAATTAGTCTTATACCAATCTGCGCGCGTAAAAGAGAGACAACCGTTTATTTATGCGCCGCAGGCTATAGCGCGCAAAAACGACGCTTTTTGCAAGCGGTACCTTGAAAATGCGTGAGCATTTTGGGGAGGGGTGTCAACGAGGGGAACCATGTAGCAAATATGCGCAAGTAAAAAACTTGCGCATATGTAAGCGTTTAATTGGTGCCCCTCGTTATAACTTTATAATGGCGGTTGTCTCTTCAAGTAACCGTCAATACGAGACAGTAATGTAAATGACAGTTATATGTTACGTCTTGCGGTTATTCTCTATGCCTCGCAGAGACAGCGAACAAAAACGACGCTTTTTGTGAGCGCCACCGCGAAAAATACGAGCGGTTAAGAGCGAAGTATTTTTATATCGGAAAGAGTGAATTTTACGCGCTAAGATAATTAGTCTTATACCAATCTGCGCGCGTAAAAGAGAGACAACCGTTTATTTATGCGCCGCAGGCTATAGCGCGCAAAAACGACGCTTTTTGCAAGCGGTACCTTGAAAATGCGTGAGCATTTTGGGGAGGGGTGTCAACGAGGGGAACCATGTAGCAAATATGCGCAAGTAAAAAACTTGCGCATATGTAAGCGTTTAATTGGTGCCCCTCGTTATAACTTTATAATGTGCGGTTGTCTCTCCAAGTAACCGCAAATACGAGACGTACTATATAGTTGGGTCTAAAATATACTTGCTTCGTCGAGTGTTTCGTCTGGCGGTTAACGGAGTGCGGAGGGGAGCTAACGAGGGGAAACGCGTAGCGAGCATGCGAAAGCATGCGGATTGCGTTTAAGCGGTGCCCCTCGTTATTTTTATGCCCCGCAGGGAATAGCGAGCAAAAACCACGCTTTTTGTAAGCGGTACCTTGAAAATGCGCGGGCGCATTTTTAAGTGGAAGGGGTGAATTTTTATGCGCCGCTCTTACATGTGCTATCATATACTTTGCGCATAAAAAGAGGGGAAACCATCCTTTTATGCCCCGAAGGGAATAACGAGCGAAAACCGCGCTTTTCGTGAGTGGTACCTTGAAAAATCGGAAGGGAGCTAACGAGGGGAAACGCGTAGCGAGCATGCGAAAGCATGCGGATTGCGTTTAAGCGGTGCCCCTCGATATAACAATAATGGCAGACTGTCAACGCAAGGCGGTAAAGTAATTGACATCTATATGTTGCATATTACTGTTATTCTCTATGCCTCGCAGAGACAGCGAACAAAAACGACGCTTTTTGTGAGCGGCACCTTGAAAATGCGAGAGCATTTTATGGAGGGGTGTCAACGAGGGGAAACGCGTAGCAAATAAGCACGGAATGTCCGTGCTTATTGTCTGCGTTTAAGCGGTGCCCCTCGTTATCTCTACTTCTCCAAATCAAATATATCATTACACAGCGCTTCGGCATATTTAGGCTCGTGACTTACGAGGATATATGCGCCGTCGTATGCGTCGAGAGCCTCGGCGAGGGCTTCTTTGGATAGAGTGTCGAGGTGATTGGTGGGCTCGTCGAGTATCAGGAGATTGCTCGGCGTCTGCATGAGGGAGCACAGTTTTACTCGCACCTGTTCGCCGCCGCTGAGTGTGCTCAGCGACTTAGTAGCCATATCCGAGCGTATACCTACTTTGGCAAGCTGTGTGCGCGCCTCTTTCTGCGACATCTTGGGATGGCGCATACTCATGTAAGACATCGCGTTAATTTCGCGAGAGGGGAAGGCGAGGTCTTGCTCTATATAATTGATTTTAGTATTGATATTGTACGAGAACTTGCCGCTTATCAGAGGCAGCTGTCGCATCAGCGTCTTGAGTATGGTTGTCTTGCCCATGCCGTTGGTGCCTCTCAGCCACAGCTTGGTCTCGCTGCTCATGTTAAAGCTGATAGGGGGCAAGATTGCCTTGCCGTCGTAGCCTACGGATAGGGATTCCACATCGAGTATGTGCTTGGTCACGAGCAGCGTATAGGGGAAGCTAAAGGTAGGCTTTTCGAAAGATACGGGCTTGGTCATCACGGTGATTCTGTCCAGCATCTTCTTCCTGCTGTTAGCCATGCCTGCGGTGGCGGCGCGCGCCTTGTTGCGGGCGATGTAGTCTTCCATCTTCTTGATTTCGCGCTGCTGTCTCTCGTAGCTCTCCGCGTACTGCTTGGCGTCGCTTAGGTGCATGTCGGAGAACTTGTCGTAATTGCCCCAGTACTTTTTAATAGTGGCGTTCTCTATATTTACGGTGATTTTGCATACCGCATTGAGGAAAGACGTGTCGTGAGAGACGAGCAAGAATGTGCCTTTGAGCGCGTCGAGATACTTAGTCAACCAAGCTATCTGCTCGAGGTCGAGGAAGTTGGTCGGCTCGTCCAGCAGCATTACGTCGGGTTCGTCGAGCAGTAATTTCGCAAGCATTAGCTTAGCCCTCTGTCCGCCGCTGAGCTTGCCTATCTGCGTGTCGTAGCCGAAGTTATGCACGCCGAGACCTCCCGCCACTTTCTTAATCCTTGCCTGTAGCGAGTAGAAGTCCGCTTCGTCCAGCCTTGTCTGTAGGGAAGAGGAGCGATTGATCAGCGTCTCAAGTCTGTCCGCGTCGATATCGGGGTCGCTCATCTGCTCATACATCGCCTCCAATCTTGCCGACATCTCGAACAGCTCATGAAAGCTGCCCTCGAGATAACCCATCACCGTGAGCGAGCGGTCTATATCCGCGTGCTGGTCGAGGTAGCCTATGCGGATATTGTTCTGCCACTTCACCTCGCCCGCGTCCTGCGGAAGCTGCCCGGTGAGTATCTTCATAAATGTCGACTTGCCTGCGCCGTTGAGTCCTACGATGCCTATGTGCTCGCCGTTATTGACGGTGAGGTCTGCGCTGTCGAATAGGACTTTATCGTCGAAGACATGCGTAAGCGACTTGATTGTCAGTATGCTCATACGGAAATTGTATATATTAAAGCCGTCTTTGTCAATTAAATGGCTCGGCGGCGCCTGTTGCGCGCGTAAAATGTCTTATTTTTTAGTCTAAAACCGTAATAATCGGATAAATAAGTATAAAAGTATCGCGCGTCTTGCTTTGTATGTCGGATAAATCGATTAAGACTTATAATCATGCGTTAGCTCCCGCCCTAAGTAAGTCAAAATATAATAAAAAATCGTTGTGCAGGCATTGAAAAGCCCTAAAGTATATGATATAATTTTAATTAGATAATTATAGGAGTGCATAATGGCTCAAAAAGATACGGATTTACCTATATACCTATTTCACGAAGGCAATAATTGCGAAAGCGATAAGCTGTTTGCTCCCATAAGGATTAACGAGGGCAAAAAGAGCGGATGGAGATTCCGCCTGTGGGCGCCTTCGGCGCTCAGCGTGAGCGTAGTCGGCAATTTCAATTGCTGGGACAGAGACGTCAATCCCATGACCAAGGTTAAGGGAAGCGGCGGCATTTGGGAGACATTCGTGCCCGACCTTAAGGTCTACGAGGTATATAAGTACAGCGTAGAGCAGGCGGACGGCAAGTGCGTGCTCAAGGCGGACCCTTACGCTCTGCATGCGGAGACGGCGCCTTATACCGCTTCTAAGCTGTACGAGAGCGATTATAAGTGGGGCGACTCTAAGTGGCTGTCGGACAGAGAGGGCGTCAATCTCTTCTCCTCTCCCGTCAATATTTACGAGCTGCATTTGGGCTCGTGGCGCAGGCATAGCGACGGCAATATAATGTCTTACCGCGATATAGCGGTGTCGCTGCGCGATTATGTGAAAGAGATGGGCTATACTCACGTCGAGATTATGCCCGTTACGGAATATCCGTTCGAGGGCTCGTGGGGCTATCAGGTCAGCGGAATGTTCGCGCCTACGTCCAGATACGGCACGCCCGACGACTTCCGCTACTTCGTCGACACTCTGCACAAGGCGGGCATAGGCGTGATCCTCGATTGGGTTGCGGCGCACTTCCCCAAGGACGAGCACGGTCTGTATCGCTTCGACGGCAAGGCTCTGTACGAGTATTCCGATCCGCTTAAGGCGGAGCATAAGGAATGGGGCACGATGGTGTTCGATTACGGCAGGGCGGAAGTGAGGTCCTTCCTCATCTCGTCGGCTGATTTCTGGGTGAGGGAGTTCCATGTGGACGGCATACGTATGGATGCGGTGGCGTCTATGCTGTATCTCGACTACGGTCGCAAGGAGTGGCGTCCCAACGCGTTCGGCGGCAATTATAACTTAGAGGCGATAGACTTCCTCAAGCAACTCAATACCGTAATACTCACAAGGCATAGAGGACTGATGATGATTGCGGAGGAGTCCACCGCTTTTCCCATGGTTACAAAGCCTGCGGAAGTGGGCGGCTTGGGCTTTAACTTTAAGTGGAATATGGGCTGGATGAACGACATGCTGTGTTACGTGTCCGCCGACCCCTTCTTCAGAAAGGATATGCACGATAAGCTGACTTTCGCTATCAGTTACGCCTTTTCCGAGAATTATATTTTGCCGCTTTCTCATGACGAAGTCGTGCACGGTAAGCGCTCGCTCGTCAACAAGATGCAGGGCAGTTACGAAGATAAGTTCGAGGCGCTCAAGACTTTCTACGCCTATATGATTGCTCACCCCGGCAAGAAGCTCATGTTTATGGGCGGGGAGTTCGGTCAGTTCATAGAGTGGGATTATGCCAAGCAACTGGATTGGTTCCTGCTCGATTATCCCCGTCATGCGCAGATGCGCGACTTTGTAAAAGAACTAAACAGATATTATCTTAAGCATGCCGAGATGTACGAGCAAGATTGCTCTTACGACGGCTTTAAGTGGATAGTGGTAGACGATAACACGCAGAATATAGCTTCCTTCGTGCGATACGACGCCAAGGGCAACTATACGCTCGCCGTGTTCAACTTCAGCCCCGTTACGCGCGAGAAATATCTCATGGGCGTGCCCGAGGCGAGGGAGTACAAGTGCGCGCTGAGCAGCGGCGACGCCGCATACGGAGGACCGGGCGTGCCGCAGACGGTTGTCAAGGCGAGCGATACGCCCATGCACTCATATCCCTACAGCGTGTCGCTGACTATCCCCGGCAATTCCGCTACGTATTTCGTCGGCGGTAAGAAATTGAATCTCAAGTCTGCAAAGACCAAGAAGATAGATAAGGATGGTGAAACAAAATGAATTCCAGAAAAAAGGAATGCGTGGCAATGTTGCTTGCCGGCGGTCAAGGTACGAGACTGTACTCTTTGACCAAAGACATAGCTAAGCCTGCCGTGTCCTTCGGAGGTAAGTACAGGATTATAGACTTTCCTCTGTCCAACTGCATTAACTCGGGCATAGATACTATAGGCGTACTCACGCAGTATCAGCCCTTTGCGCTCAACCAGTACATAGGCAACGGTCAGCCGTGGGACCTTGACAGACTGAGCGGCGGCGTATTCGTGTTGCCCCCTTACATGAAGAGTAAGAACTCCGATTGGTACAAGGGCACAGCCAACGCCATATATCAGAATATCGCATTTATAGATAAATTCTCCCCCGAGTACGTCCTCGTGCTCTCGGGCGACCATATCTATAAGATGGATTACGCCGACATGCTCAGCGAGCACAAGCGTCGCGGCGCGGACTGTACGATAGCCGTCATCGACGTGTCTATCGAAGAGGCGTCCCGTTTCGGTATTATGAACACCAAAGAGGACGGCGAAATATACGAGTTCGAGGAGAAACCCAAGAAGCCCAAGAGCACCAACGCGTCTATGGGCATATACGTATTCAATTGGGATAAGCTGCGCAAGTATCTCATAGCGGACGAGGCGGATACCAAGTCGTCCAACGACTTCGGTAAGAATATCATCCCCGACATGCTCGCAGACGGACAGAAGCTGTATGCGTATAAGTTCAGCGGTTACTGGAAGGACGTAGGTACTATCAACAGTCTGTGGGAGGCCAATATGGACTTGCTGGACGAGAACAGCGGTCTCAATCTCGCCGACAACGGCTGGAAGATATATGCGCGTAATACCGCCGAGCCGCCTCACTATACGGGCAGGGACGCGGTGATATCCAACTCGCTCATCACCGAGGGCTGCGAGATAGACGGCGACGTGGTCAACAGCGTTATCTCTACGGGCGCAGAGGTGTGCAAGGGCGCAAGCGTGAGCCACAGCATAGTGATGCCGGGCGCAAAGGTATGCGAGGGCGCGAGCGTAGCCTATGCGATTATAGGCGCGGGCGCGGTCATAGGCAGCGGCGCGCGCGTAGGCAAAGAGCAGTCCGATAAGGACGGGTGCTACGATATATCCGTAGTCGCTCCCGCGTATGTCGTAAAAGACGGCGGCATAGTAGACGCGGGCGAGATGGTAGAGTAAGAGGTGAGATTATGAATAATATCATGGGTATAATATTCGCCAGCGACAACGAGTCCAAGCTCAACGAGCTTACCCTGCACCGCACCACGGCGTCGTTGCCTTTCTGCGGCAGGTACAGATTTATCGACTTTGCGCTGTCCAATTTCGTCAATTCGCAGATTACCAATCTCGGTATTATCACGCGTAACAACTATTCCTCGCTGATGGACCACATCCGTATGGGTAGAGATTGGGACCTCAACAGGAAGAACGGCGGCATTGCCGTATTCCCTCCTTACGTGTCCAACAGCGCGCGCAGCATGAACAGGGGTAAGATAGAGGCGTTGTACTCTATACTCGACTTCATTAAGCGCGGCAGCGAGGACTACGTGGTAATTACCAACTCCAATATTGCAGCCAATATCGACTTCGACGATGTCTTTGCCGCGCACATTGCAAAGGGCGCGGACATAACTATGTTGACGTACATGGCTCAACCCATATCTTCGCGTAAAGCCGCCGTAGCTAAGGATGAGAGCGGCAGGATTACGCAGATAAGAGTAGTCCAGACGCCTTCGTCTGTGCTCACGGAGATGTCTCTTAACGTATATCTGTTGCGTAAGGATTTACTCGTGGACTTGATAGTGGACAGCTATGAGAGAGGTTACACCGACCTCGAGAAGCATATCTTGCAGCCCGGCTGCGATACGCTCAAGATTTTCGCATATCCCACCGAGGGGTATGTAGGCGTAATAGACGACGTCAAGTCGTATTACGCAGAGAGTATGCGCGTGCTCGATACCGACCTTCGCAACGATTTATTTACGCGTAACGGCACTATCTTTACCAAGGTTAAGGACAGCGTGCCTACCAGATACCGCAAGGGTGCCGAGGTCAATAATTCGCTCATAGCCGACGGTTGCGACATCGGCGGCAAGGTAATCAATTCCATACTGTTCCGCGGAGTCACCGTGGAGAAGGGCGCCGTAATCGAGAACTCTATCGTCATGGAAGGCGGTAAGATATGCGAAGGCGCGCACATCAGTTACATAATAGCGGATAAGGATGTCACCGTCACGTCTAATAAGACTATCGGCGGATACGAGACTTATCCTATGGTAATAGTTAAGAATAAGACTGTATAGCAAGGAGGTTGAATATATGGCCGACACTGTTAAAGCCAAGAAGGCTAAGAGCGCGCCCAAAGCCGCGCCTGCGGAAGCAAAGGACCGCGTTGCGGACGTTGCGGTAAAGACTGATGTAAAGACTGACGCCGCAGTTAAGCAGACTAAGTCCGTCGAGACGCAGCCCGAGGTCAAAGCCGAGAAGATTGCAGCCGAGACTAAAGAGGCGCCTGTAAAAGCGGAAAAGGCAAAGGAAGTCAAGAGCGAGAGCAAAAAGCGTAAGAAGATACTGCTTGTGGCGTCCGAAGCTCTGCCTTACGTCAAGACGGGCGGACTTGCCGACGTAGCGGCGTCGCTGCCTAAGGCGCTCAATGCGGCAGGCTACGATTGCAGAGTAATTATGCCTCTGTACTTCGATATCCCCGACGACTTTAAGCATACGATGAGATATCTCGGCAATGTTTACGTGCCCCTTGCTTGGCGCAATCAGTACTGCGGAGTATTCACTCAGACCTATGACGGCGTGACATATTACTTTATAGACAACGAGTTCTATTTCAAACGTCGCGGTCTGTACGGTCATTACGACGACGGAGAGAGGTTTGCATTCTTCTCCAAGGCGGTGCTCGAAAGCATGTCGGTTACCGACTTCTATCCCGATATCATTCACGCCAACGATTGGCATACCGCGCTTACGCCCGTGTATCTCGACGTATTCTACAGAGGTATACCCGCGCTCAGCCATGTCAAGACGGTGTTCACGATACACAATATACAGTTCCAGGGGCAGTACGGCGACGGCATAATCGGAGACGTGCTCGGCTTACCGTCCGACAGAGCGAGCCTTGTTATGTACAAGGGCTGCGCCAACTACATGAAGGGCGCTATCGAGTGCTCTAACGTAGTCACCACCGTCTCGCCCACATACGCTTGCGAGATACTCGATCCCTATTACGGCTATGAGATGGAAGACATCTTGCGCAGCCGCAGCTATAAGCTGCACGGCATAGTCAACGGCATCGACGAGAAGAGGAACGATCCCGCTACCGATAAGGCGCTCTTTGTCAATTACGACCTCGAGCATTACTCTAAGAAAGCGGAGAACAAAGTCAATCTCCAGCGCATGCTCGGACTCCCCGAGAATCCCGACGTAGCCATGATAGGCATGGTGGGCAGGCTCACCGAGCAGAAGGGATTGGATTTGGTCGCGGGCGTATTGGAGAATATCATGCAGATGCCCGTGCAACTCGTCGTACTCGGACAGGGCGACTGGAGATACGAGGATATGTTCAAGCGCACGCAGAACGAGCATAACGCTAAGTTTAGATGCGTGCTCGGCTTCTCCTCCGACCTCGCATCCAAGATATACGGCGCTTCGGATATGTTCCTTATGCCGTCCAAGTTCGAGCCTTGCGGCTTGAGCCAGCTAATCGCAATGCGCTACGGCAGCGTGCCGATAGTGAGGGAGACCGGCGGACTTAAGGATACGGTCAAGGCGTACGATTGCACTACGGGCGAGGGCAACGGTCTTACATTCTATTCTTACAACGCTTACGACATGCTCGACGCGATAAGAAGGGCTGTCGGACTGTATTACGATTACAAGCAGGATTGGAGCAAAGTTGTGACCAGCGGCATGAGAGGCGACTATTCTTGGTCGTCCACAGCCAAGAGTTACGCGGATCTGTACGAGTCGCTGTGAGCGACAACAGGGGCTTTATATGAGTAAGAGGGAAAAATTAATTGTATAAAACCACTTGGAGCAGATAATGGAAATCAAAGACAAACAGCAGTTGCAAAAACTAATCGAAAACAAGGCTACCGTTAACTTCGGTATATCTCTTAAAGAGGCCAATTCCAACCAGTTTTATAAGTGCGTAAGCATGGCTGTAAGGGATTTGCTTACAGAGCAGAGATACGAGTTCAAGAAGCAGGCGCGCAAGCAGCAGACCAAACAGATATATTACATGTCAATGGAGTTTTTGCTCGGTCGCTCGCTTAAGAATCACCTCTTTAACATGGGCATTACCGACGCGGTGAGCGAGATTGCGTCCTCTTACGGCTGGAAGATGGACGATATATACGCATGCGAGCCCGACGCGGGTCTCGGCAACGGCGGTCTTGGCAGACTTGCCGCCGCATATATGGAGTCGCTTACCAATCTCAATTATGCAGCCAACGGCTTTTCGATCAAGTACGACTACGGTATATTCAAGCAGAAGATAGCCGACGGCTGGCAGGTTGAGCTGCCCGATCAGTGGCTCGACGACGGCGCGGTATGGCTTACGCCCCGTAAGGAAGACACCTTTACCGTACGCTTCGGCGGAAGAATCAATCAGAGATGGGAAGATGGCAGACTCTACATCGATTACGACGATTGCGACGTAGTAGAGGCTATACCTTACGATATGAATATCAGCGGCTACAACAGCTTTGCCGTCAACAAGCTCAGGCTGTGGACGGCGAGCGCGCCCAAGGTATTCGACATGCAGCTCTTCTCGGAAGGTCAGTATGTCAAGTCCACCGAGGCTCAGGCGCTTGCTGAGAGTATATGCAGAGTACTTTACCCCGCAGACCACCACGTCGAGGGCAAGATGCTCAGACTTAAGCAGCAGTACTTCTTTGTATCTGCGTCCATACAGTCCATACTCAAGACGCATATAGCTCAGTACGGCACGCTCGACAATCTCGGCGATAAGGTCGCCATACACATCAACGACACTCATCCCACGCTGTGCATACCCGAGCTCACAAGATTGCTGCTCGACGAGTACGGCTACGATTGGGATAAGGCGTGGGACATCGTCACCAAGACGATATCTTACACCAATCACACCGTAATGGCAGAGGCGCTCGAGAAGTGGCCCGCCAATCTCTTCGAGAGATTGCTCCCCCGCATCTATCAGATAGTGTGCGAGATCAACAGCCGCTTCTGCAACGACTTGTGGAATCACTATCCCAATGATTGGAACAAGGTATCTTACAACGCGATACTTTCGCACAATCAGATTAAGATGGCTAATATGTGCCTTGCTGCGTCGCATACGATCAACGGCGTGTCCGAGTTGCACTCCGACATACTTAAGAGGGACGTGTTCGACGACTATTACAAGATGTATCCCGATAAGTTCACCAATGTAACCAACGGTATAACTTACCGCAGATGGCTTTGCCAAGCCAATCCGAGACTGGCGAGCTTCGTAAGGGATCTCATAGGCGACGGCTTCTTGAAGGATGCCGACGAGCTTAAGAAGCTCGAGCGCTACAAGGGCAAGCAGGACGTGCTCGCTCAGATTAACGCAATCAAGCTCGCCAATAAGCAAGACCTTGCCGCATATATCGCCAAGGAGACGGGTGAGAAGATAGACCCTACCTCTATATTCGACGTACAGGTCAAGAGACTGCACGAGTACAAGAGGCAGTTGCTCAATGTGCTGCACATAATGGACACATATTACGCGCTTAAGGATAATCCTTCGCTTGATATCAATCCTCGCACATATATATTCGGAGCGAAGGCCGCGCCCAGCTATTATATGGCTAAGCAGATTATCAGACTTATCTGCCAGCTCGGCAAACTCATCAACAACGACCCCGACGTCAACTCCAAGTTGAAAGTGATATTCATGGAGAACTATCGCGTATCGCTTGCCGAGATGATTATGCCCGCGTCCGACGTGTCCGAGCAGATATCCGTAGCGGGTAAAGAGGCGTCCGGTACGGGTAATATGAAGTTCATGATTAACGGCGCAGTTACCATAGGCACTATGGACGGAGCCAACATCGAGATTCACGAGAGAGTGGGCGACGACAATATCTTTATCTTCGGTCTGCTGGCGGACGAAGTGGAGAGACTTAACCGCGAGGGATATCAGCCCAGCAAGTATTATAACGAGAACGAGCGCGTAAGGCGCGTCATCGACGGACTGCGTCAAGGCGTAGGCGGCGTCAATATGAGCGAGGTGGCTGACTGTCTCATCAACAGCGACACATTTAAGGTGCTTGCCGACTTCGACACATACTGCGCGGCTCAAGACAGGCTGGATAAGGCATTTTCCGACCGCGAGCGTTGGGGACGTATGTCGCTTATGAACACTGCGGGAGCAGGCTTCTTCTCTTCGGACAGAAGCATTAAGGAATACGCTAACAGAATATGGCACATTAAGCCCGTTAGAAACAGCGTAAAGAAATAAAAACACATCTGAAGGAGGGCGCGGTATATGGCTGCCAATTTCTACTACAACAGTCTCGACGACAAGTGCAAGCAACCTTTCGGCGCATTGCGCGCGGGGCACGAGCTCAGTCTGACCGTATATTCGCGCGACGGAGTATTTATCGAGCGGGTTACGGCGGAGCTCATCAATGACGCCGACGGCAGCATAGAGTATTACCCCATGACGTTCACGGGCAAGGAGGACGGCGTAAGCAGATACGACGTCACCTTCCGCGTGGGCGCGAGCGGACTGTACTTCTACCGCTTTATACTCGATACCGAGTGGGGCAGGGAAGAGCGCGTGGGCGAAGATGGCAATCCGTGGCAGCTTACCGTATTCAGCTCCAGCTATAAGACGCCCGATAAGTACAAGGGCGGCATTGTATATCAGATATTCGTCGACAGATTCAATAGAGGCGACGACAGCGAGGTCGTATTCGATAAGAAGGGCGTGCTCAAGCAGTGGGACGAGCCTCTCACCATCGCCGACAGCGACGGAGTGTATCGCGCCAACGACTTCTACGGCGGCAATCTGCAAGGTATAATCGACAAGCTGGGCTATCTCAAGTCGCTCGGAGTATCGCTAATATACCTTACGCCTATATTCGAGTCGTCGTCCAATCACAGATACGATACGGGCGACTATCACAAGATAGACGGTCTTGTAGGCACCGAGGACAAGTTTAAGGAGCTTATCGACAAGGCCGCCAAGAAGAATATGGGCATAGTCCTCGACGGCGTATTCAATCATACGGGCGCGGACAGCAAGTACTTCAATAAATTCGGCTCTTATCCTACCGTGGGCGCGTATCAGTCGCCCCGTTCGCCCTATTACGACTGGTATAGCTTCGACAATTATCCCGACAGCTATAAGTGTTGGTGGGGCGTGACCGTTACGCCTACCGTCAACAAGAGCGCGCCGTCATACCGCAGAATGATTCTGCATAGGAACGGCGTCATACGCAAGTGGACCGATATGGGTATCGCGGGCTGGCGTCTGGACGTAGTGGACGAGCTCGAAGAGCCTTTCGTGAGGGCTCTCCGCCGCGCTATCAAGCAGGTAGACAAGGACAAGCTCATTATCGGCGAGGTGTGGGAAGATGCGTCCAATAAGATAAGCTACGACAAGCGCAGACATTACCTGCTCGGCGGCGAGCTGGACGGCGTAATGAATTACGTCTTTAAGGACGCTATCATAGAGTATGTGTGCGGCGGCAGCGCGCAGCAGTTCATGAGCCGTATAGGCGCTATTATGGACCATTATCCTAAGCGCGCTTTGGATAGCTGCTTTACTCTCATAGGCTCGCACGATACCGCGCGTATAATCAATGTGCTGTCGGGTAAGGATATGTCAGGCTCTTCCAAGCAGGACAGGCAGTGGGCTGTACTCAACGCGGCAGAGTGGGATACGGCGCTCCGCAGACTTAAGATTGCCACAGCGCTGCAATATGCGCTCCCCGGCAATCCTATGGTGTATTACGGCGACGAGCGCGGCATGCAAGGCTATGAGGACCCGCTTAACCGCAGAGCTATGGACTGGAAGGGCGGCAGCGAAGAAGTGCTCGCTTGGTATAAGAAGTTGGGCAGGATTCGCAAGAAGTACTCCAGCGTCATGCGCGGCACTACATATATGCACGACAATCCTCAGCTCGTGATTTTCGAGCGTCAGGCTCGCAGCCGTTCGCTCACAGTCATTGCCAATACAGGCAATCAGGTAGGCAGATATTATACCGATGTCAAGTGCGTCGATTTGCTTACGGATAGGACATTTGAGGGCGGCAGCGATATTCTCGTATCGCCTATGCAAGTATTGTATTTGGTTAATAACTGAGTTACTTATTGTTAATCATTGAAAGAGCTGCTTTGTTTGCAAGGCAGCTTTTTTCTAATAAAACAATTATTATATTTATACATATTATAATAGCGGTTTATTTCTTTTATAGCGTTTAAGCAGCGTCTTAAATTAATCTTGAAGCGAGCGAAAACCACGCTTTTTGCAAGCGCTACCTTGAAAATGCGAAAGCATTTTACGGAGGGGAGCTAACGAGGGGAAACGCGTAGCGAGTATGCGATAGCATACGGATTGCGTTTAAGCGGTGCCCCTCGTTATTTTTATGCCCCGCAGGGAATAAGGAGCGAAAACCACGCTTTTCGTGAGTGGTACCTTGAAAAATCGGAGAGGTGTAAACGAGGGGAACCATGTAGCAAATTAGCACGGGATATCCGTGCTAATTGTCTGCGTTTAATTGGTGCCCCTCGTTACCGCTTTAGCGGTTAATGTTCATGTATTAATATAATTGATGATCATTTTTACGGGCTATTGCCGTTAATTGTATTAATATTTTAGCTTAAAGCCCTCTATAAGTCAATATTATGCCGCGGAAATAAAGGAAAATCCATTTATTTCCGTCATTTTTCTTATCGATTTGTCGATTAATGATCATCAATTATATTAATTTATGTACATTTTTACGGAAATATTTTCGCCGTTAATCGACACGACATTAGATAAACGGAACAATTTCGCATTGTCTTGATTTACGGTGAGATGATGATATTTGTATTGAGACTTGTATATAGGGTTAAGTTTTGAGTAATAGATATAGGTTAATAACGGGGCTGTCTGCGGCGATAGTTATCGTCGCGGTATTGCTATGCTGTTGCTTTATTTCATTTAATAATATCAATGACGTATTTGCTTTTACGACTTCCAATATAAATAGCGGAGCGGTAGATATAGGCGACATCTTGCTGGAAGGCTACGCGGACCGCGCGGACGGCAAGGTATTTAATGAAGATGCTATGTCAGCGTTTTATGTAAAGTTGACAGGAGATGTGGCGAAGTCAAAGATTAGCGACGTAACTGCGCTCGGCACGCTTACAGCAGCGGATATACGGGCTAAGAACGGTAATAAAGATATAGTGCTTACCATGGACGGGCAGCAATGGACGGTGACGCACCTAACCAAAGATAACTCGGGCAATACAATAGCGACGCTGTGGCAGGCTACGGAGAGCACTACGCATACATGGAATCCGTGGTATGATACCGCTACGACGCATGCGTATCCGTCCAACATGTACAGTACGAGCTTTGTGAGAGCGGACGCGCTCAATAGCGGCGGCAACGGGTATGTAGCGACAAAGGGCGCCACAATATTGACGAAAGTAGCGCAAAAGACCGACCATAAATATGCAAGGCTCACAATGCCGTCTGTAAAAGGCTCGCTAACGGATTATATAGTAAAGCCGTCTGCGGTAGAGTATCAAAGCAATCAAAATAATAATGTAGGCGGTACAATAGGTAATATAAAGTATACGTTGCCCAATGAGGCGTACGGTACGCCGAGTGGGACAGTAAAATGGTATGTGGGTAACGGAAAGAACATGGACTACTCGGACAAGAGCGGATATGCGGATTGGAAAGAGGACTATATATGGTTACCGTCATTAACCGAAACAGGAAGAGACGAGACGACTAACGGAATCTGGGCGCTATCTAACAATCAGCGATCCAACTCCACAAATTCCTGGCTGCGCTCCGGCCGCAACAATGGCGCTGATTATGCGTTCTACTTGAATACGGCTGGCAGCTCGATTTTCGGCAACTATGTTACGAGTAATTACGCCGTCCGTCCCGCACTTCACTTAAATCTTGACTTGGCGGCGCAGCATAGCGGAGCTGTTGCGTTGGCAGAGCCTACAGACGTATCTATAGAGTATAAGGCGACTAAGCTTACATTGGACGACGTCGCAGACGAGCAAAAGAAATGGTTTAATGCCAATAAAATAAGCATTACTTACGATAGAGATATTTTAGATGCAGACACTTATAGAGTAAAGGCGGAGATTAATGCGAGCTTAGCAGCAGACGGACTTATATTTAAGGGCGAGCCCGACACGGCTGCGGGAGAGAGTGACACGGTAAGGTACTTTAACTTTACCGTAACTAAAAAGAAGATAGGGATAACGGCTACGCTGGATAGCGGAGGACTGCCTACTGTCACTCTCAAGAACGCAGGAGATGTGTATAGCGGCGATACCGCAGCTAACGGGCGTGCGCCGAGTTTTGGCTTTACATACACAGGTAACGGATACGAGGACGATACGCCGCCTACCGCTGTAGGTACGTATACGGCTACGGCTAAGATAACTAACGAGTGCAACTACGAGATAGATACCTCTAACAGTACGGTAAGCGTAACATATAAGGTAGACAAGAAGTCCGTGGCTAAGCCCGTCTTATCGGGGCAGGTGAGCAAGCAGTACAGCGGCGTAGCGCAGAGCTTTACGCTGCAAGGCGTGACTGCGGACGTATCGTTGACGCTGCCGAGCGGAGTTACTTATGCGGACGGGTCGCTCAATGTCAAGGACGCGGGTACGTATAAGATAGGCATTGCGCTCAAGGACGGCGGAGCCGCCACTATATGGGCGGACGGAAGCAGCGCGTCATACGAGGTGAGTATCACTATCACCAAGAGACCGCTGAATATTACCATAACGGCGCCTAACTCATGGAAGGTAGGCGAGACGCCTACGGTCACGGTAGTGGGCGACAGCTTGGCGTCGGATAAGACAGAGTTACATATCTACTACTGTAAGAGCGGCTCGGCGGTCAAGTACGACCTCGACGCTAAGGAAGTTGTAGATAAGACGCGTACTATCGTAATGCCCGAGCTTGCGCAAGGGGATTACTATATCGGCGTAGAGCTGTTTGGAGATAAGCAAGGCAACAGCAATTACGAGATACTTACGGGCAGCGTAAAGCATACCTTTAAGGTGCTGGGTAACGATATAACCTTTACGAAAGACGATATCAAGTGGCAGTATAACAATACGCCCGTTACCAATCCCGCAGGCGGCTTGACACTCACGTATACCGGCGAGATATTCCGCTTCAGTATAGACAGCAGCGCGCTGGCGATTAAGGGCGTAAAGATAGACACGACCAAGGGCACCAACGGCTACAGCGGCGACGTACAGGCAAAGGACGCCAAAGGTAGCGCATACAGCGTAACTGTTTATATAACAGAATATGACAGCTCATTTAACGAGTTCGACGCGGTGTATACGCTCAACTACACTATAGATAAGGCTAAGTATGACCTCTCGGGGTTGAGCTGGAACTATGACGACAGCAATCCGTTGCAGTTTATAGCAGGTAAGGCGCAGGGCATAACGCTAACGGGCACATTGCCTATGGGCTTAACCGCAACATATACGGGCAACGGCAATATCCCCGTAGGCAGCTATACG
>CAJTXS010000027.1 GCA_910583735.1 uncultured Christensenella sp.
AGTATATGGAGATAGTCTACGAGGACGCGGACGGTACAGCCAAGACGGGCGAAACCGACGCAGGCGAGTACAAGATCAAGATACGCTTTACAAGCGGCTTATACTGCTGGGAGGACGGCACGACGGACGATGTCGAGCTTACGGTTAAGATATCCAAGGCGCAGCTGCCTTCGCATTGGACGAGCGGCGCAGGACTGCCTACCATATCCGTACCCGAGAGCTTAGCCGATTGCCTAAGCAACGACGCATTTAACTACACTTATACCGACGAGGCGGGCAATACCGTAAGTAAGTCCGATATGGTAGCAGGCAAGACGTACAGCGTCAAGGCGACGCTTAAGCCCGAGTATGCGGGTAACTTCGAGTTTGTAGACGCGAGCGGCGTAGTATTGCCCGACGCAAGCGTGAGCACTTCGCACGAGTTCAATTACAACGATGGAAGTAATGGCGGTAGAGAAGATAGCGAATGGTATAGAAAGTTGCTGTATATGTTCCTCGGAGTGCTCGGCGCTATTAGCATTATTATATTGCTTATCGTCATATTGGTTATTGTATTGATACGTAGAGTTAAGCTCATAGGAGAGCAGCTTATACGCAGCAACGACAGGAATAACAACGGCGGCAAGACTTCGGACAATAATAAGTAAGTCTGTATCATGCTTGCGCCTGTTTAAGTTAACTAAATAGTAATCTATTCAAAATTGTAGATTTGCCCTTGGCTTAGCATATGTCAAGGGCAATATTTTATATAATAATTAATGTCAGCATATTTATATCTACATCAAGCAAATTTTTAAGAGCATATGTTTATTGATAATTAAATATAAGGCTATTAAGTGTTTTTCGATCGGCAGGCATGTTGAATAAATACAAAATTTTATCTACTGTATCTATACACAAGTAAGGTTATACTAATAATAATATTAATATTATGATTTCCTATTGCTTTGCACGACCGATTGATTTTAATTGAGATATGCAGTAGTTAGATTATATTAATTTCTTATCGCTTGCTCCTTAATGCCGACCGCGCATTATTACTTTATTTTTTTACATAGTAAAAGGGGCGCATATACTTGATACGCGCCCTAAGAATATTAATTGTTTAAGCCGATGACTTATTTTGCAGCCATTGCCTCGGCTACTGCAACAGCGCAAGATACGGAAGCGCCGACCATAGGGTTGTTGCCCATGCCGATAAGTCCCATCATCTCAACGTGCGCGGGCACGGAAGAAGATCCTGCGAACTGCGCGTCGGAGTGCATACGTCCCATGGTGTCGGTCATGCCGTAAGAAGCGGGACCTGCGGCCATGTTATCGGGGTGAAGCGTGCGTCCGGTACCGCCGCCCGATGCTACCGAGAAGTACTTGCGGCCGTTCTCGATGCACCACTTCTTGTAAGTGCCTGCAACGGGGTGCTGGAAGCGGGTAGGGTTGGTAGAGTTACCGGTGATGGATACGTCTACTTTCTCGAGCTTCATTATCTCAACGCCCTCTACGACATCGTCTGCGCCGTAAGCGCGGATACGAGTACGGTTGGGGTCGCTGCCGTATACGGTCTCTTTTACGACCTTGAGCTCGCCGCTGTTGTAGTCCATCTTAGTCTGAACATAGGTAAAGCCGTTGATGCGGCTGATTATCTGAGCAGCGTCCTTACCGAGACCGTTAAGGATAACCTTAAGGGGCTCTTTGCGTACCTTGTCCGCCTTTTTGGCAATACCGATAGCGCCTTCCGCCGCCGCAAAGGACTCGTGGCCTGCGAGGAATGCGAAGCACTTGGTCTCGTCTCTGAGGAGCATTGCGGCAAGATTGCCGTGTCCGAGACCGACTTTACGCTGGTCGGCAACCGAGCCGGGGATGCAGAAGCACTGCAGACCTTCGCCGATAGCTTCCGCAGCGTCGCTTGCAACAGAGCAGTTCTTCTTGATAGCGATTGCGCTGCCTACGGTGTAAGCCCAGACTGCGTTCTCAAAAGCTATGGGCTGTACGCCCTTGACTATAGACTCTACATCTATACCTTTGTCGACGCATATTTGACGGGCTTCTTCCAAGTCCTTAATGCCGTAGGAGGCAAGAGCCTTATTGATTTTATCTATTCTTCTTTCATAACCTTCAAACGTTATAGCCATTTATATTACCTCCTGATTATTCGTGACGGGGATTGATATATTTAGCCGCGTCTTTGAATCTGCCGTAGCTGCTCGTGAACTTGACGAGAGCGTCGTTAGCAGACATTCCGGCATTGATAGCGTCCATCATCTTGCCCAGATTGACGAACTCGTAACCGATTACTGTGTCGTCCTTATCCAAAGCGATGCGAGTGACGTAGCCTTCTGCCATCTCTAAGTATCTCACGCCCTTCATTTTGGTAGCGTACATGGTGCCTACCTGAGAGCGTAAGCCCTTGCCGAGATCCTCAAGACCCGCGCCTATAGGCAAGCCGCCCTCGGAGAAAGCGGACTGCGTACGACCGTAGACGATCTGCAAGAAAAGTTCTCTCATAGCGGTGTTGATTGCGTCGCACACCAAGTCGGTATTGAGAGCCTCGAGTATGGTCTTGCCGGTAAGTATCTCTGCAGCCATAGCCGCGGAATGTGTCATACCGGAGCAACCGATGGTCTCCACGAGAGCTTCTTGTATTACGCCGTCCTTAACGTTGAGCGTAAGCTTGCAAGCGCCCTGTTGGGGAGCGCACCAGCCGATACCGTGGGTAAGACCGCTGATGTCTTTAATCTCGGTGGCTTGTACCCATTTTCCTTCTTCGGGGATAGGTGCAGGACCGTGATAAGCGCCTTTGGCAACAGTGCACATTTTCTTGACTTCCTGTGAATATTCCATTGGAATTCCTCCTATAAAATTTGACTTTTATCTTCTGCAATTATAGCATACAGCCGAGTTAATATCAAACAAATAGCGCAGATTTGACTTAATTTATAAGCATGTATATAATAATAGTAATATAACTATAGCGTAGTTTTGCGTTTTATATATAAAGAATAAGTAGGCGTATGACAGCTAAGAGAAGTAAGGATAAAAAGAAATACGGATTGAAGATTAAAGCAATCTTCATTATTTTGCTCGCCGTGCTGATTGGCGCGCTGTTATTGCTTAAGCTGTCCGTCAGTATCTGCGAGTGGTACTCGCGCAATGTTTCCGCAGGTATAGTCAAGGGGATAGGCGCCGTGACTAAGTATATTCCTATATCTCTATATGAGATTTTGTTATATGTCGCAATCGCTTTTATATTGCTGTTTCTTTTGATTATCATTATCAGGCTGTGCAGAAAGAGATTTAAGGGAGCTCTGTCTGTGTTTTGCAATCTGTGTTTGATTGTCTTGTCCGTGGCGCTGCTGTATACAGCTTCCGCTTCGCTTAATTACAGCAGAGCGCCGGTCGATATCCCATTATATAACCAAGAGATGAACGCGGATAAAGTGTACGATGCCGCGAGCGCGCACATTGCAAGGCTCAATAATCTGGCATCCGAAGTGGAGCGAGACGAGGACGGCAATGTAGTCAGCCCTTACTCTTTGGATGAACTTGGGGCAAAGCTTCAAGCGCTGTATGACGAGAATCTAAGGAGCGATTATTTTTCGGACAATCAAGTGAATGTCAAGAAGTGGCTTGCTCCGAGGATACTTGCGGAATTGCACATCAGCGGAGTATACTTTGCGCCGACCGCGGAAGCCAATATCAATACGCTTAATGCGGCGTGGGCGTTGCCCGTCACTACGGCTCATGAGATGGCGCACGCCAAGGGCGTTATGAGGGAGTCGGACGCCAATTTGACCGCCTATTATATCACGATGACAAGCGATGATCCGTATATAGCTTATAGCGGTTGTATGAATACTTTCGGCGACATTCTCGACGCTGCCGCCGTAATGTGCGATAAAGAAGAGTATAGCGCTCTAAGAGAGAGCGTAGACGATAAGGTATTTTACGATTGGAAATCGTATGGCGAATTGTGGTCTAATTATAATAAACTCAGCTCTGTGGGCGAATTTTTTAATAATATATATCTTAAATTAAGCGGGATTAAGGGCGGCACGCAAGATTATAATCCATCGATGGGCATTGAAAATCCGTCGGGCGGCAACGATTCGTTGATAGTCGGCGACGGCGGTATAATTATTAACGGCGACGGCGATTTCGTCACTATAGACGAAAATGGCAATATTATAATAGACGGCGGAGGCATAGGCGGCAAGGTGGTCTATACAGCCGTACAGAAAATGACATTCGGATTATATCTGTGATTATTCTATAAGGCATCGGACAGGCATATAATCAAGTATGATTAACAGCCTTAAGGTAACATGTCTATTTATCGGCGCTATTGTAGGCGCGGGATTTGCGACAGGGAGAGAGATTGTCGTTTTCTTTAGAGGGTTATCTGTTCTAACGCCGATTTTGGCAGGCTTAATCACGGGGGCGATGTGCGCCGTATTTTTACTGTTCGGCAAGATAGAATTAAAGGGCAAAATAGGTCGAGTAGTGAGCAACTGTCTCGATTATATGATGTTCGTCTCCATGGTCGTAACGTATATGGTAATGTGCAGCGCAGCTGAGGAGTTGACGAGGCAATGCTTCAAAATCGGATTCGTAGGGCTTGTCTCGGGTGTATTATTTGCAATATTGTCGATGTTCGATATAGGATTCATCAAGAACATTTCTCTTATCATGGTTGCAGTGATAATTGCCTTTGTAATCTTTATTGCCGCAGGTACGCCTCTTAGTGTATCGGGCGGCATAGATTTGCCGATTGCAATCAAATACTGCGCTATGAATATGCTCGGCGGAGGCTATCTCATCTCTCGCGAAGGCAAGGCTATGAGGGGCAGACATATTGCGCTGTGCGCTACGCTTTGCGGTGTTATTTGCGCAGCTCTGCTCGGTATGGTATATGCAATAGCAACTACTCAGACAGGCGCTCCCATGCCGGTTTTTGCGGCTGCAAAGGTCAAGGGGTACGGGGCTGTAGGCGGACTGCTGATTTTACTTGCGGTTATGTCCACTATGCTCGGCGCAGGAAGAATTATATACGTGACAACGAGGAGACTGTGCGGCAATGCGCTTGTACCGGCAATCTTTTTGATGGGAATAGCGGTTATAAGCTATACGCTTGACTTCGAGAGAGCGGTGGAGATATTCTATCCGCCGCTGGGCACTTTGGGCGAGGCGTTGTGCGCCGTCGCAATCGTTATATTAATCGCGACGGCGGTTGTAAAGATTAGAAAACGTTACACGTTGAAGTTGTAGCGCTTGTTGACTATTTTTTCTATTATTGCGATTACCCAATACATCAGCGCAGCTAAAATACATAATACTAGGGTGGCTGTCATTACGATATTTAATTGGAATACCGTTCCGCCGTATATTATCAGATAACCCAGCCCCGCCTTGGATACAAGATACTCGCCCATTATTGTTCCTACCCAGCTAAGTCCTACGTTGACTTTAAGCACGGACATTATGTTGGGAATATTCGAGGGCAATATCAGCTTGGTAAGCGTCTGCATTTTAGTAGCTTTCATTGTCTTGAATAGCCTGATTTTTCCTTCGTCTACTGTCAAGAAGCCTTGCAAGATACTCATTATCGTTATGATTAAAGAGATAAGCAAAGCCATTACTATGATTGCCGGCGTTCCGGCTCCCACCCATATGATTATTACCGGACCGAGCGCTATCTTAGGCAATGCGTTGAGTATGACAAGATAAGGCTCGGTTATTTTTCTTGCGATTTCGAACCACCATAAGGCTATCGCTACTATTAAGCCGAGAACTGTTGCAAGTAAGAATCCTACGACAGTCTCCAGCAGAGTGACTCCGATGTGTTTTGCCAAGCTGCCTGTCTTGAAGAGCATGACGAGCGTCGTCGCCATTTCGCTCGGGCAACTAGTTATAAAGCTGTCGATAGCCTTTGTCTGCGCCAGCAACTCCCATAGACCTATAAATATCAGTATTACAGCCCATCGTCCTATGGCAATTCCTGCCTTTCGCTGTTTTAATCGCTTTAAGTATGCCCTATGTTCTTTTGAATAGTTGGTCATATTTACTCCTTGCTGTATTGTAAGGTGTGAAGTATTTCGTCGTATAGATGTACGAATCTCTCCTGCTTTCGCCTTTGCGCGGGGGTAAGATCGTGCATATCTATTTCCGTTATTTTCTTTACCGTACAAGGTTTGCTGCTTAGTACGGCGACTCTGTCGCACAGACTGATTGCTTCGTTGATATCGTGAGTTACGAATATCGCGGTTATGCCTTCGCTGCGCAATATCGAATATACGTCGTCGACCACTTGCAGACGAGTTTGGAAGTCGAGCGCCGAAAAAGGTTCGTCCAGCAGCAATATTTTCGGCGATAGCACCAGTGTGCGGATTAGCGCTACGCGTTGCCTCATTCCGCCCGAAAGGTGCGAGGGATAGTGGTCGCACGTGTCGCCGAGGTTGTATTTGTCCAATAGTTCTTTGGCTCGTTGCGTCGCGCGGGGTATATCCATTTTCTTTAGCTCCGCGCCGAGCAGAACATTGCTCATTATATTGCGCCAAGGCAACAGTTCGTCTTTTTGCAACATATATCCGCTTATATCGCATTTATCCGGCGCCTTGCCGTCTGTCAGTACTGTACCGGCAGACGGTTGCAATACGCCGGAAATAAGCGATAATACGGTCGTTTTACCGCAGCCGCTCGGTCCTACGATGCCGAAGAGCTCGCCTTTCTCCACATCGATATCGATGTTGTCAAGGACGGATGTCTCTCTGTCGGGAGTGTGGTAGGTGAGCGATACGCCGCGCAATGATACAAGCGGTTGTGTCATTGTCATCTCCCTTATTTATCGATGCAGCGTCTTATTTTGCGCTGTCCAGCAATGCTTGAGCTATGCTGTTGTCTACTACTTTGTCGAAGTCTGCGCGCTTATTCATTACGCCCGCCTCGATTATTACGTCCTGAAGATGCTCAAAGTCGGATTTCTTCATTATCGGAGTAGAGGAATAGGCGTCGATATCCTTATATTTTTGAATAGCGTTGCTCAGAGTTGCGATGTCCGTACCTGCAAACTGCGGCGCGATGAGCTTGGCGATATCTTCGGACGACGCGGTCTGAACGTAATCCATAGCTTTAATAATTGCGCGCATAAATGCGTCGACATTGTCGCGATGCTTTTCTATATAACTTTGTGTCGCGGAGAAAGCGGTATAAGGCATGTCGCCGGCGCCTTCGCCTACGGATGCAAGCACGTATCCGTCGCCTGCTTTTTCAAAATTACTCGCTACAGGCTCGAACATGGTGCAATAATCGCCCGTTCCGCTCTTGAATGCCGCAGTAATCAAGTCGAAATCTATACTGTAGTCGATGTTTATGTTTTGTTTGTCATTGAGACCGTGCATTTTAAGCAGATACTCGAGAGTCATAGCGGGTACTCCGCCCACTCTTCCGCCGATAACGGTACTGCCTGCCATGTCTTCCCACTTGAAATTGTCCGACTTGGTTCTGCCGATAAGGAAAGAACCGTCCTTTTTTGTGAGTTGACCGAACACGCGGGGATAGTCCGTGCGCCCTGCATTGTAAACATAAATGCACGATTCGGGACCGAAGAGACCGATATCCGCTTGATTGGACAGAAGAGCGGTCATACAGTTGTCCGCGCCGCCGCCGTTACTCAGCTCGATTTTGAGTCCTTCGTCTGCGAAGTAGCCTCCCTCTATAGCCACATACAGCGGCGCATAGAATACGGAATGCGTTACTTCGGACAGTCTGATAACACCGTCGTCTTTATTGCAAGCTGCCAATGCAAAAAGACTTACGGATAATATCAAGACAAGTATTATAATGCAAATTAAAGTTTTTTTCATATTACCTCCGTGATATTACATTTTATTCGCATTGGCTATATCGGGTGAATATGAATAATCTTGAAAGATTACGGGGTAATTTGCAGACATATTCTCAAAGCAATTATAGCTTGTCAATTGATTTTTTAATTTATGAGCGCACAGGGTACGCGTGTCGGTTGCGGCATTAATGGAAATTAAGTTTCAAGACGCCATAGCGCGTATGGATTAAGTTATAATATAAACGCTTGGGAATCGCATATTCGCGGTATACCGAATTAAAAAGGGGAATGAACGGGAGATAAATGCGGATAGCGACAGATTACTTGCGTAGATAAATTTTCATATCGTTAGCCTATTGCCTTGTAATTTGTATTCGGGCGTGATATACTTAATTAAGTTTATTATTAATATTTAAGGAGTCGTCATGAAGTTTTCGCGTAAGGACGTTTGGACAGTGCCCAACATTTTGACTTATATCAGATTGTTGTGCGTGCCCGTATTTTTTGTATTGATGGTGCTGTATTGCATCGCTCCCGACGGCGTGAATTCTGCCGCGTATATATGGTCGGCATTCGGCGTGTTCGTCTTTGCTGAGATTACCGATATATGCGACGGTTATATAGCAAGGCATTTCAACATGGTCTCCGACATCGGCAAGGTGCTTGATCCAATAGCGGATAAAGTGCTGCAAAGCGTGGGCATAATCATGCTCGCGGTTGCTTTCGTTATGACTGATAAGTGGCCCATAGCGCTGTTCGCCGCGCTGATAGTAATTAAAGAAATATTGATGGGCGTATACAGCTATTACTTTATGAAGGCTAGCAAGCGTCAAGTGGAGCAGATGGCTAATAAGTGGGGCAAGGCGGGAGCTACTATCAACTTTATCGGTCTCTTCTTTGCCTTTATCGCATTGGCTCTTGCCAATACAAAAGGCGTGCCTGAAGAGGTATGCGAGATAATCTATTGGATAGATTTCGCTATACTTGCAATAGGTTCCGCGCTCGGTATATTTAATTTGTTTCAATATAACATCGGATATTACAGACAGTTGCAGAAAGTGCGCGCAAGCGGTATCTTGGATACCTTAGACGATAAGGGCAATCCCATCGTCGAGCAGGAAGCTGCGCAATCGGAAACGCCTGACGAGGGCGCTGCCGAGTAATGTTCGATTGGATAGATTTTACTCCGCAGCGATTTTTGCGTCCCGCGGTGTTGACGGGATTAGTGTTGGCGGTAGTCTTTTTGGCGGTAGCTCTTACAGCTGGCGTCATAGACGAGGCGGTCAACGAGCGCAGGATTAAAAGCGGAAAGGATAAAATCGGCGTCGCGCTCGCGATGCGGCTGGTAGGCGTAATAGGTATAGCTGCTTCGGCGCTTACAGTCTTATTATCGATATAAAGATGTCTTTTTATAGAGGAAAGGAAGGTCACTGATAAATGAAAGCTAAATTTAAGGATATGCCCAAGACGTATTCGCCTAAAGAGTTTGAGACCGATACGTACAACAGGTGGATGGAGAGCGGTTGCTTTACTGCTAAGGTTGATAAGAAAAAGGAGCCATTTTGTATTGTCATGCCTCCGCCCAATATTACCGGACAGTTGCACATGGGACATGCCTTGGACGATACCGTTCAAGATATAATTACGAGATTTAAGCGCATGCAGGGCTATAGCGCGCTATGGCTTCCCGGTAAAGATCACGCTTCGATAGCTACCGAGCTCAAGGTCGTTGAAAAGATGAAGTCGGAAGGACTTACAAAGAACGACGTAGGCAGAGACGGCTTTCTTGAGCGGGCATGGGATTGGGCTAACACTTACGGCAACAGAATATCCGATCAGTTAAAGAAGCTGGGCTGCTCATGCGATTGGAGCAGAGAGGCGTTTACCATGGACGAGCATTGCTCGAAGGCGGTAATAGAAGTATTCGTTAAGCTATATAATAAGGGACTCATATACAAGGGCGACAGAATTATTAACTGGTGTCCTTCCTGTAAGACGGCATTGTCGGACGCGGAAGTCGAATATGAAGAGCAGGCGTCGCACCTGTGGCATATCAGATATCCCTTCGAGGACGGAAGCGGCGAGATTGTAGTTGCTACCACAAGACCCGAGACTATACTCGGCGATACCGCTGTCGCGGTCAATCCTAAAGACGAGAGATATCTCGGCATTGTCGGCAAGATGCTTATTCTGCCGCTTACGGACAGACGCATACCTGTTGTTGCCGACGACTATGTGGAAAAAGATTTCGGCAGCGGAGCAGTTAAGATTACGCCCGCGCATGACCCCAACGACTTTGAGGTAGGACTGCGTCACAATCTGCCTGTAATAAGGATTATGAATGACGACGGCTCGCTCAATGACAACGCGGGTTCCAAGTACAGCGGACTTAGCAGAGAAGAAGCGAGAGCTAAGATTGTGGAAGATCTGCAAGCAGGCGGCTTCATGGTGAAGATCGAGGATTATAAGCATAATGTCGGACAATGCTACCGCTGTCACAGTACCGTCGAGCCTATAGTATCCAAGCAGTGGTTTGTCAAGATGACTCCGCTGGCTAAGCCCGCAATAGAAGCTGTGCGTAAGAAAAAGACAGAGTTTATCCCTTCGCGTTTCAGCAAGGTATATTACAACTGGATGGAAAATGTCAAGGATTGGTGCATATCCCGTCAATTGTGGTGGGGGCACAGGATACCCGCGTATTATTGCGAGGAATGTGGGCATATGGTCGTAGCGGATAAGTGCCCGAGCAAATGTCCCAATTGCTCTCATGATAAGTTTAAGCAAGACGAGGATGTCTTGGATACTTGGTTCTCCAGCGCGCTTTGGCCGTTCTCTACGCTCGGCTATCCCGATAAGACGGCGGATCTTAACTATTTCTATCCCAACTCGATGCTGGTTACGGCGTACGATATTATATTCTTCTGGGTGGCAAGGATGATCTTTTCGGGTATCGAGCACATGGGAGAGGTGCCTTTTTCGGAAGTGCTTATACACGGCATCGTAAGAGATAAATACGGCAGAAAGATGAGCAAGTCGCTCGGCAACGGTATCGATCCTCTCGAGGTAATCGACACTTACGGAGCGGACAGCTTGAGGTTCTCCCTTGTCCAAGGCATTGCGCCGGGCAGCGATACTCGTTATATTAATGAGAAGACGGAGAGCGCGCGCAACTTCATGAATAAGATTTGGAATGCTTCCAGATTCGTGTTAATGAATTGCGAGGGAGTTAAACTCAAGGAGTTGGGAACTTTCAAGTTGTCTCACGCAGACAAATGGATATTGAGCCAGCTCAACGACTTGATTAAAGAGGTTACGCTCAACCTCAATAAATACGAATTGGGCATCGCCGCGGCTAAGTTGTATGATTTCGTATGGTCGCAGTTCTGCGATTGGTATATCGAGCTGTGTAAGCCTTCGCTCTACGAAGGTAGCGCAGATCAGAAATCGTCCACATTGAGCGTGTTAATTTATGTGCTCGAAACAGTGCTTAAACTCATGCATCCGTTCGTGCCATTCGTGACCGAAGAGATATATCGCTATCTTCCCAAGACGAAGGGCAGCATAAGCCTTGCAAAGTGGCCTATTGTAAATAAGAAGTTGGCTTATCGTAAAGATAGGGCGTCTTTCGATAATATTACGGACATCATACGCAGTATAAGAAATATTCGCAGCGAAATGAATGTAGCTCCGTCTAAGAAAGTTGATATTTATACAATAGGCTTCGATATCTGCGCTGCGGACGGCATCTATGTGTGCAGACTTGCGGGAGTAAACGCAGTCAAGAGAATAGAGTCCAAGTCCGATATCGAGGATAAGACGGTCGCCGTAATCGGCGCTTTCGGCGAGATAGCTATCCCGCTCGGAGAGCTTGTCGATTTGGAAAAAGAGAAGAATAGGCTCGAGCAAGAACTTGACAATGTTATCAAGGAGATAGGAAGGAGTAAGGGCTTGCTTGCCAACCAAGGATTTGTAGCTAAGGCGCCTAAGCAGCTCATCGATAAAGAAAAATCCAAGCTTGAAGCGTATCTTGAAAGAGAGAATAAGTTAAGGGCTCAGATAAGCGAGTTGGAATAAATATGAGTAAGAAAAAATATAAATATCTGTTTTTTGATATGGACGGGACGATTAGCAATTCTTATCCCGGTATAGCCGACGCTTTGGACGCGGCATTCGAGCACTACGGATTGGATATCGACAGGAGCTCTTATCGCAAGTACATCGGACCGCCCCTCAGCGATACGTTCAGGGACTTGCTTGGCGAAGATAGGGCATATGACGCGGTGGCATGGTTTCGAGAATATTATATCAACAACGGATGTATTCTCAATAATCCCGTATACGACGGCATCCCCGAAACAATGAAGGAGCTTAAAGAGCGTGGCTATATCCTTGGTATCGCCTCGTGTAAGAAGCACGAAGAGGTGGTAATGCTTGCAAAGCATTTCGGAATATACGATTACATGACATGTATTTCGGGGCTAGTATACGGAGTGAGGGAGGAGAAAGCCGAAGTATTGCAATATGCTATCGACAGCATGGGCGTGGCTGCTCGCGACTGTATAATGATAGGCGATACGGTCTACGATATAGAAGGGGCTGCGCAGGTAGGTATGGATTGCATACTGTGCTCATGGGGCTTTGCCGACGAGAGAGCTGTTGGCGATAATATAGTGTATACGGCGGGCAATCCGTCGGACTTAATTAAGTTCTTCGATTAAAAGGAGTGATAGAGATGAGTTATACTAAATCGACTCTGCGATTTATTAAGGATAACTTTCTTCAGCTCGTCATGAGCGCGATACTTCCTGCCGTAATCATGGCATTTTTCTTTGATCCGAGCAGAAAGTTCTTAATCTTGCTGTCTTTAGACGAAAAGATGAGGTTTCATGAGATATTCGCCAATAGCGCGTTTATTAACGGCTGGGTAAGACTTGGTATGCTGATTCCTTTTATATTGATATGGTGCGTATTCTTATCATCGTTGGTTGGCGGAATAGAGCGTAGGATGAAATATGGAGAATTCTATCAAAAGGGTAATTTTGTCAAGTTCTTCTTGCGTAAAGTCAACAATAATTTTCTGCATCTGTTAAAACTTGCCGTATGCTTTGTCATTATACTCGAGTTGGTAACCGTGGCGGAGACGCTCTTTACATTTATGTGGATAAAGGTGTGCGGTCCTATATCTAAGATTATACTTACATTTGTTACGCAGATGTTGTTTATAATGCTATTCCTTGTTATATCGTCGTATATGCTGCTCATGCTGCCAAATATGACGATTAAGGGCTATAGCTTGAGGTCGTCGCTCAGAGAGTCTGTGCGTTCTATCACTCCCAAGCTATTCATAAAGATACTTTTTACGCTGGCCATAACGCTGCTACTGTCCATCTTGCCGCTTTTGGGACATAGATTACTGTCGCACTTCTTTAAATATTTCGGTAGAGGCGTAGTGCAGTGGATACTCACTTTTGTATGGTATTGGATGCTTACTATGTTCGTGCCCGCGTATATGTATACCGTTTTCTTCGGCGTTGAGGATATAGAAAGAGAGGACTTAAGACCTTCAACATCGTTTGAGTATAGGGAGGAAGAGGTATGATATTCAGGAATTCGCTCAGTATAACGACCAATAAGTTTACGCTTATATATAAGGTTTTATTATATATTATAATTATATCATTGATATTTTCCGCGATAGCAGTCGCATTCCTGCTTCCTACGCTTAAGATGCTATTCTCCGAGATATCCGATATACACATCATCAAAAATATCGGAGAGTATCTCAATAAATTAGTCAACGGAGAGGCTGGTAATGCAGACTGGGCAGATGTAAGGATGCTGCTTGATAAGATAGGAGATATTATAGCAGAGAACACCAATCGGTTGATACTTGCGGGCGTGTTCGGCGTCATACTGTACTTCATATTTATGTTCCTGACATCGGTATGCTACTATTCGGTATCCGATATAGTCAATTCTTTTATGAATTCCGCAAGCAGCTATCCATTCATGTCCAACTTCGTGCATAACTTCAAGAAGTCGGCGAGGTTTGCATTGCTGTTTACATTGATTAACATACCTATCCATATTATACTTGCGCTCATTATCGTGGGTATAACGGTGCTGTGTTCGTATGCCAATTATTTATTCGCGGCGGTAATGTGCTTGCTGATTTCTCTGATAGCGGCGGCGTTTTCTCATGTACTATTCAGCGCATGGATACCTGCCATGGTGGTCGGCAACGAGGGCATAGTACAGGCGCTCAAGACCAACTTTAAGAAGAAGAGAAGTTTCTTGTATATGTTCGGAGTATTTTTCGCTTACAGGCTGTTCATGTTCGTGATAATGATATTGGTATCGCTGCTGACTTTGGGCATCGGCGGAATATTTCTGATGTCTGCGAGCGTAATTATTGTCAAGACAATGGACCTTGTCATGTATTATCACGACAACGGACTTAAGTACTATAAGGACCGCAATACGGTTATCAATCCAACGCATAGGTTCGCGGAATCGGTATACGATGCTGCTATACAGAAAGATATTGACGAGGACAATAAGCGAAATAATAATGAGTAAAATAAAAGCGGGATTAATCCCGCTTTTATAATAGGCAAAGCGCCGTTATGACAAACCCGCTAATTGCAGGTGGGTACGCTGCAAGCGCTTTTTGTAATCCCCAATCTGTATAAACAGGGGGCACGCCATCCGGCGATTGACTCCGCATTCCCTTTTAAGTCATGGGGTCTCTAACTGAACGCTTCGCCTTAGCATCTATATTATATCTTATAACGAAGCAAATTACAATACCTAATTGGCAAATTTATTATTAAAGTCGCATATTGATATATAAAATCGTGTAAATATAGCGGATATGTGTCGATTTAAGCAAATCTTTTGCTAATTATTTCCATATTGGCGGATTGCGAAAACCATGAGATAGGGCAGCAATATCGTCAAGTCGATTGACTTTAATACGCGCGATATGATATATATTATCGTAATAGATATTCAGAGGTAAATATGCAGGAATTAAGTTTGAAGGCTCTTGCCGCCGCTTACGGCGATTATGACGGACAGAGCGTAAAAGTATGCGGATGGATCAGGACTGTACGCGACAGCAAAAATTTTGCATTTATTGAGATCAACGACGGCACGTATTTTAAGTCTACGCAAGTGGTAGTCGACGCGTCGCTGTCCAATTATAAGGAAGTCACGTCATTGAATGTGGGCGCGGCTATATATGTCGTAGGTAAGGTTGTAGTCACTCCCGAGATGAAGCAGCCGTATGAGGTGAGAGCGGAGTCCGTAGAGGTTGCAGCTACGTCTACGCCCGACTATCCTTTGCAAAAGAAACGCCATACTATGGAGTATCTCAGAGAGATAGCTCACCTTCGCCCAAGGAGCAATACATTCCTTGCGGTATTTAAGATTCGTTCAGTAGCTGCGCAGGCGATACATAGCTTCTTTGCGTCTAAAGACTTTGTCTATGTCAATACTCCTATCGTGACATGCTCCGATTGCGAGGGCGCGGGAGATATGTTCAGAATTACCACGCTCGACGCGGTCAATCCGCCAATGACGGACGACGGCAAGGTAGATTATTCCAAGGACTTCTTTTGCAAGCCTGCCAATCTCACCGTTAGCGGTCAGTTAAACGCCGAGTGCTATGCGCTTGCATTCCGCAATGTGTATACATTCGGACCCACGTTCCGCGCGGAGAAGAGCTATACCAACAGGCATGCGGCGGAGTTTTGGATGATAGAGCCCGAGATGGCTTTTGCCGACCTTAATTTGGATATGGAAGTCATCGAGGCTATGCTCAAGTACGTCATATCCGACGTCATGGCAAAGTGTCCCGACGAGCTTGCATTTTTCGATAAGTTCGTAGAGCAGGGCTTGATTGCGAAACTTAAGGATATCGTAGATAAGGAATTCGCAAGAGTGACTTATACCGAAGCGGTCGATATTTTGACTAAGAGTAATGCGAACTTCCAATATCCCGTATTCTGGGGCGCGGATTTGCAGACGGAGCACGAGAGGTATCTTACGGAGAAGGTATTCAAGAGACCTACTTTCGTTACTGATTATCCTAAGGATATCAAGGCGTTCTATATGCGTCTAAACGACGACGGTAAGACTGTTGCTGCGGTGGATCTGCTTGTCCCTCAAGTGGGCGAAATCGTAGGCGGCTCGCAGAGAGAGGAGAGGCTGGATATGCTCACCTCCCGCATGAGTGAACTCGGACTTAACGAGCAGGATTACTGGTGGTATCTCGACTTGAGGCGTTACGGCGGCGTTAAGCATGCAGGCTTCGGACTTGGATTCGAGAGGCTCATCATGTATATGACGGGCATGCAGAATATAAGGGACGTAATTCCTTTCCCTCGTACTACGGGCAACTCGGAGTTTTAATATGGATTATAAGATAGGTATAGTCACAGCGCTTGCCGACGAGTCTGTACATTTGAGAGAATGTTTCGGCATCGCAACTTGCGTGCATGAGGACGGAGCTTATGCGGTGTCGGAATACAGCTTTGCAGGTAAGACTATATATATGGTCAATAGCGGAGTAGGCGAGATTGCCGCGGCTTTGGCTACGCAGCATCTAATTTATCGTTACGGTGTCAACTGTATTCTCAACGTAGGACTGGTTGGGTCGCTATGCGATGAGTTTAAGCGCGGACAGCTGGTCGCCGTCAATGAGATAGTGCACTACGAGTTTACTGCCAGTTACTCAAATGAGCAAGTAGAGGGAATCTATATCGGACACGACAGCTATATCCTATCCGCAGATACTTCGATGCTCGACGCGTTCATATCTATTTCTCGCCTTCCTTTGACGAGGATTGCTACGGGCAATAAATTCGTAGATGCTACAGACTTAAAGAATAAACTTGCAGTTAAATTCGGTTGCAAGATTTGCGATATGGAGAGCGCGGGCATACACTTTGCCTGCATCAACAGCAGCGTGCCTTATGTTATGATTAAATGCATATCTGACAATGCAGACGAAGACGCCAACGAAAGTTTCACTCAAGCAATCGAAGGAGGCGTTAGGCATTACGTCGATTACGTAAAGACTTTCATAGCCAATATATAAATTACAGCATATAACTCTTTAATCGGTTGTCGGACGCGTTTATGCGTCCGACTGATTTTATATATTGTCGATAACGCTTAATAATTAGCTTCGCGTTGTAATATAATACTCTATGAGAGCAATCGATTAATTCAGCCTGGTTTTAGTTGAAAATTAATAGCGGACGATTACTTGACAGCAGATACAAATGTTGATAATATATTATCGTTGTTTTAATTCTTGCTACTGTGGCTCAGTTGGTAGAGCAGCTGATTCGTAATCAGCAGGTCGCCGGTTCAAGTCCGGCCAGTAGCTCCAAAGTAAGACCGCAATGTATCGTAGTTTTTAGTGATAAAAGCGCAATATATGCGGTTTTCTTTTTTGCTTAAATTTGTCCGTGCGGTCTCGGTTTTATTAGCAATATCTGTCTTATTCATAGGTTTATTATATTTATAATATAATATGCAATTATATTCATTTTTTCCGCGGAATATGCGCGAGCTTTTTTGCCGTCGATTTGAAAATACTCAGCGCGCAAGACCTACGGTTGAGTTGACATGCGCGTCGCGGCGTGATATTATATAGCCAAATAAACGGACAGTTCGTTTGCGCCATCCTGTCGTTAAACAAAACCAGGGCATCTAAAGGGGATAGTCTTTTTAGTTGCAGTCGTTTTGTTGCGGCTGTATTTTTTTTGCGCAAAGGGAGAGATATGTATTATTTGAAAACTTCGGCTTGCTTTGACAGCGCGCACTTTCTATACGGATACAACGGTAAGTGCGCAAATATCCACGGTCATCACTGGGTTGTGGAAGTAAAGATAAGCGACTGCAAATTGCAGGGAAGCGGCGAAAAGCGCGGTATGCTTCTCGACTTTGGCGATTTCAAAAAGGCGGTTAAAGAGCTTGCAGAAGGCTTTGACCATACGCTTATTTATGAAAAAAACACTCTTAAGCCTGCTACCGTTGGAGCGCTTAAAGACGAAGGGTTTACATTAGTTGAAACGGATTTCAGACCCACTGCCGAAAACTTTGCAGCGCACATATATAAAGAGCTATGCAACAGGGGGCTGCCTGTTTTCAGTGTTGCCGTTCAAGAGTCGCCGGAAAACTGCGCAGTGTACGGTGAGTGATATGCCATGTTATAGAGTTGCCGAAAAGTTTGCAAGCATTAACGGCGAAGGTCCGCGAGCGGGAGAGCTTGCCGTTTTTCTGCGGTTTTGCGGTTGCAATCTTGATTGTAGTTACTGCGATACGCGTTGGGCAAATGTATCCGACGCAAAATGCGAGATAGCCTCTGCGCAGGAGCTTGTTGCATACGTGAAATCGACGGGTATAAAAAATGTTACCCTAACAGGCGGGGAGCCGCTTTTGCAGGCGGATATTGTTTATCTTATAGGATTGCTGGGGGCGTCGGGCGCGGAAGTTGAAATAGAGACCAACGGAAGCGTGTCTGTAAAAGACGCTTTGTCCATTTCGCCACGTCCTATTGTTACAGCCGATTATAAACTTCCTTCGAGCGGAATGGAAAAATATATGTTGACCGAAAACTTTTCTTACCTTACATTACGAGACTCGGTCAAGTTTGTGGTAGGGGATATGCGGGATCTGGCGCGAGCGGAAGAGATTATAAACGAGTACGGGCTTACAGAGAAGTGCCGCGTATATTTCAGTCCCGTGTTCGGGAAAATCAAGCCCGTAGAAATAGCGGAGTTTATGAAGAAGCGAAGACTTAATGACGTCCGCCTGCAATTACAGTTGCATAAAATCATCTGGGAGCCCGATATGCGAGGGGTATAGGAGTGAGCATGAATATTAAAGAAATAGAAAAACATATCCGCGGGTTATTGGTAGCCATAGGCGAGGACCCCGACAGGGAGGGGCTGCTTGAAACGCCCGCACGCGTAGCGCGTATGTATGAAGAGGCCTTTGAAGGTATAAAGTATACTAACAGTGAAATTGCGGAAATGTTCGGAAAGACTTTCGACGTTCCGTCCGACCCTAATTCAAGCGGCGCGGTTGTCATAAAAGACATAAGCGTATTCAGTTATTGCGAGCATCATATGGCGCTTATGTACGATATGAAAGTCGACGTCGCGTATGTTCCGCACGGAAGAGTACTGGGGCTGAGCAAAATAGCGCGTATCTGCGATATGGCGGCTAAGCGACTACAGTTGCAGGAGCGTCTCGGTCGGGACATTGCCGAGATAATTTCGCTCGCGGCTTTATCGCCCGACGTCGGTGTAAGGATAGAAGGCTGTCACAGCTGTATGACTTCGCGCGGGATAAAAAACGTGTCGTCAAAAACGATTACAAAAACTTACTTCGGCGCGTTCAAAGACGACGTTGCTCTGCAAAATCTTTTGGGGGATAGGGTATGAAAGCGCTCATACTGTTAAGCGGCGGCGTGGACAGCGCAACATGTCTCGGGATGGCGGTTCGTGAATACGGCGCAGCGGAGGTTACCGCGCTTTCCGTATACTACGGTCAGACTCACAGTAAAGAGCTTGACGCGGCGCAGAAAATCGCCGACTTTTACGGCGTTGCTTTAAGGCGGCTTGACCTTTCGGTCATATTTGAAGGTTCGGACTGTTCGCTCTTGGCTAAGTCGTCCAATGAGATACCTCTGCAAAGCTATGCAGAACAGCTTGCCGTAACGGACGGTAAACCCGTTTCAACTTACGTTCCTTTTAGGAACGGACTGTTTCTCTCGGCGGCGGCAAGCGTGGCGCTGTCTCATGGGTGCGAGATTATATATTACGGCGCGCACAGCGACGACGCGGCGGGCAATGCCTATCCCGATTGCAGCGAAAAGTTCAATTCCGCGATGGGCGAAGCTATTTATA
>CAJTXS010000028.1 GCA_910583735.1 uncultured Christensenella sp.
TAGCATATAGCATAGCCATAGTGTCAGCGTTGAACACTATACCGTCCGCGCGGTCCTCGTAGCCATTGAGCAATATATCACCGATGTCTACCGCTCCGCTCGTTATATTGGTAGTAGTAAAAGCAAATACGTCCTTGATATTATTAAATGAAATAAAGCAACAGCATAGCAATACGGCGACGATAATAATCGCCGCAGCAAATGCCGATATACACCTATATCTCTTAATCAAAACCAACCTATATACAGACTATAATCAATAATTTTGTCATCCGACCGTAAATCTGTTACAATGCGAAATTGTTTCGTTTATCTAATGTCGTGTCGATTAACGGCGAAAATATTTCCGCAAAAATGTACATAAATTAATATAATTGATGATCATTTATTGTCAAAATGTTGAGAAAAATAGCGGAAATAAATGGATTTTCGCCTATTTCCGCGGCATAATATTGACTTATAGAGGGCTTTAAGCTAAAATATTAATACGATTAGCGATTACAGTACGCAAAAATGATCATCAATTATATTAATACATGAACAAAAACCGCCAAGGCTTTAACCGCCAAACGTAATATTCGGCGGACGTAGTATGTAATAATCATTGTAGTAGCACCGCCTCATATTAGCGGTTACTTAGAGGGGACACCACACATTATAAAGTGCGGTTTCCCCTCTTTTTATGCTCGTGATAAGTGATAGCACCAATAAAAGCAGCGCATAAAAATTCACCTCTTCCACTTAAAAATGCGCCCGCGCATTTTCAAGGTACCGCTTACAAAAAGCGTGGTTTTTGCTCGCTATTCCCTGCGGGGCAGGTCGGTCGGCGCGTCCTGATACTGCACGAAGATATTTAATCAATATCTTCTAAAGGCAGCCTTTCGGACGCCCTCCCTCCTCTCCTACGACCAGTCGCGATACAAAAGCGACGATAAGCGTATCGTCTTACTTTTGTATCGGTCGTACTCTCATCGGTGGATTTATTGAACGAGGGGCACCAATTAAACGCAAACAATTAGCACGGATTTTCCGTGCTAATTTGCTATATGGTTCCCCTCGTTAGCTCCCCTCCACACTCCGTTAACCGCCAGACGAAACACTCGACGAAATAAGCAATATTTGCGAGCAAACTTATAGTTCGTCTCGTATTTGCGGTTACTTAAAAAGGACACCATCCATTATAAGGACGGTTTCCCCTCTTTTTATGCGCAAAGTATATGATAGCACATGTAAGAGCGGCGCATAAAAATTCACCCCTTCCACTTAAAAATGCGCCCGCGCATTTTAGAGGTGACGCTTGCAAAAAGCGTCGTTTTTGCGCGCTTGGCAATTAAAATGCGCGCCGACCGACCTAAGCCGAATATTACGCTTGGCGGTTAGCTCGTCTGGCGGTTATCAAATTTTTTGCATATACTGAATATATGACAACGATATTATTGACAGGCGGCGGCACAGGCGGACACATCATGCCCAACATTGCGCTGTTGCCGGAGCTCAAGAAGAGATTTGACAAGATATATTATGCGGGCGTTAAGGGCGGACGCGAGGAAGGCATAGCTGCGACGCACTCCATCCCCTTTATTGCCGTGCCGGCTATCAAGCTGGACCGAAGCAACAAGCTATCCAATTTAGCTATCCCTCTCAAGTTCCCTAAGTGCGTACGCGCCGCTAAGAAGGCGCTGCGCGGCATATCGCCGGACGTCGTCTTTTGCAAAGGCGGCTTTGTATCCCTGCCCTGCGCATACGCAGCGCGCTCGCTCGGCATACCCGTCATAACCCATGAGAGCGACCTATCGCTCGGAGTCGCCAATAGACTTATATCCAAGTTTTCCGAGGCGACAATCACGTCATACGAGTCGACCGACGGCGGCAATAACTCCGTATATATAGGCAATCCCCTGCGCGACGAGCTGCTATACGCCGTTGCGTCTCCCCTGCCGATTACCTGCGATCGCACTAAGCCCGTCATACTTGTTGTGGGCGGCTCGTGCGGAGCTCGCAGCCTTAACGAAGCGATATGGAGCAATCTCGACAGGCTTTGCGAGAGATATAACATACTCCACATCACAGGCAGCGCAGACAATCCCGCGCACGCAGGTTACTATCCGATAAGCTACACCGACCGCATATTCGACTACTACAAGGCAGCCGACGGCGTAATATCCCGCTGCGGAGCGGGCGCGGCATGCGAATTGCTCGCGCTGCGCAAGCGGATACTGTTCGTCCCCTTAAGCAACAAGGCGTCCCGAGGCGACCAAGTAGCCAATGCCGAATACTACAAGGATAAGGGCTACGCTCTCACCTGCAACGAGGCGCAACTTAGCTCCGACGCGATATATTGGATAGATAAATTGCTATCCATGCCGCCGCCCGCCTATATACGCGACAGAGAGATTAACTCCAAGATAGCGCAGCTATGCTACGACATCGCCTGCAAAAGTAAATAATGTCATTATAATCCCGCGAAAGGGGCTTAATGATAAAAAAGTTGCCGATAATAGCAAATCAATCTCTGCGCCGATTGAGCGGTGATTGTCATACTCGATATATCGTCAAGTAAAAGCCATAGATAAGATGCTCAATCGATTATTTAACTGTCGATATCATATAGATTTTTAATTAAAATCTACTGCTCTGCCACGCAATGATATCCGCCGACGTAAAGGAGCGCGGCAAATCGCTCATTATATATACCTTATAATATGTAATAATTATTATTCGCTTAGTCCTCGATATTCGCGGCGTCAAATCAATGCGGCGCTTTTATATCAAAATCATACATTATAATCAATAAAGATAATAATGACTATTCGCCAATACGCAATACGACTTTATATCTAATATGATTCCGATATTAAATAACGGTAGCGGAATTAGCTACGATATTGAACGCAACTAAGTTAATATATATTATAGATACGCGCGCGCACTATAATTAAAGCTGCGCGCAAGCGTAAATATATGTATCTTATGCGCACTTACTGCAAATAATCGTGCATGCTACGCAATTGACCGTTTAAGCAATTTACATTTATCTTATAGATAAAGCAATCATCTATATATGGGGATTTATACATAATGTAGCGTAAAAATAAGTCATATATGTTGATAATGCACATAATATACATATATTAATCATGCGGCGCTGATCGCTCTATTTGCTGTTATTCTCAGTTAAACTATTTTCTCTCCGCCGTTATTTAATCAACAGCGCAGCTCGCCGCTATTTACTACTGTTTTCAGTTAAACTATTTTCTCTCCGCCGTTATTTAATCAACAGCGCAGCGTCTCAAGAAGCGAAATAATAAGCATTGCGCTCCATACTTCTTTTGCTATAGATTATAGCATTTAATTGAAATTAAAGGTAATTATTGCACCCGAATATTGCTTAAATAAAGCAGCGATTGATTAAGAATCCGTCCTTCCGATAAGGTAATCCACGCTGCAACCGAACAAATCCGCTATCTTAATAAGGCTGTCGAGCGTAATCTCCGCCCTATTGTTCATCCACTCGTATATCGACGCCCTCGAGATACCCGCCTCGACGCTCAATCTGTGCGGATTGGTATTATATTGCTTCATGAGTTCCTTAATGCGGACGCCGAAGTCTGCCGGATCGTTAAAAAACACGTCGTAGTTGCTGTCCGTCCTGCCTGCGAGGTAATCGAGCGAGCAATAGAAGGAGTCGGCGAGTTTAATTGCGCTGCTTACCGACGGCATGGTAGTATCGCACCACCAGCGATAGAAATCGGTACGTCCCAATCCGAGCGACTTGCAGAAGTCCTCTACCCGCTCTATCCTATATTCCTTAACCAGCTCTTTAAGCCTCTGTCCCAAAGTTACCATAGACGCCTCGCCCGACAGACAAGCTGTCGAATATGCTCTAATTATACAATAGACGCCCATAAAAATGCAATAAACATACATGTTTTTTATAAAAAATAATGACAATATAAGTCTATGTGCCCCTCATGCAATGCTTAGCTTAGCCACAACTTAAATTCGCGTAGCAGGTCCGGAGCAAGCGGCAAGCTCAAGCCAATCGGATAATCAATAAGAGTATATAAAGTTATATCAATTTACAACTGCGACGCCTATATATCGACGCCGATCGCTCAAGCGCATCCCGTTATAACATCGAGACACGCCCTAAGTATCGAATTATGCATTATATCAATGCACAAGAACGCATTAGGAAATTACCCCAATGCTCGGCTCGACTTTTCGTTGCCGCCTACACAGCCGCTTCAAAACTTCGCTTTATGCCTCCGATTTTGCCGCATAATCATTAATCGGTATCGCAATTCAGCGCCATATTTCGTATTATGCTCGGTTAATATATTCCAACATGCCCGAATGTTGAAGGGAGCTGCCAATCCGCGGTCTCAATATTAAATAATTGTCTGCACTTGCCGCATGTCGAACGGGGCTGCCAATCCGCGGTCTTAATATTAAATAACCGTCTGCATTAGCATAAATTTGTTTCTTATCTTAAATAAACTATAAAAGCAAATCACAAAATCTATGCGACAATAATATCGATCGTTAATTCGGTTAAATCGCAATTGCCGAAAAGCAATTTCGCACTCAACTTGCTCCCGTATGATAAGAATAAAATCTTTTCGCCAGCTTTTGCGCAGACATCGGGCTTGCGGCGATATTAAAGCAAGTATTAATCGGGGCGGGCGCGTAACAGCGTCCCGCCCCTTGCCGCTTAATTTCGGCTATCTGCCGTCATAAGCGACTGTGTGAGCCGCGGTATCGGACTGACCCGAACCTTGCGCGCTCGATATTGCGCCCGCATCCGAGTCGTCCCCTCCGTCTCCGCCGCTCGGGCGGGAAATAATGCCTGCCACGGCGAGGATACCGAGGAAAGCGGTAGTTATCTGGGTGAGGTACGGAATATCCATCTTCATACCCAGCGTATTGAGAAATACGAACACCGCGCTGACCAGCGACATCCAAAATCCGTAGCTCTTTAGCTTGGAAACAATCTTATCCTTCATATATCCCTCCTACATGTCTGAGACGGCGCTTACAAGTCTGGAATAGTAGTGTCCGAGGTAACCCGCAATAGTAGGATTGTTATTGACCAGCTTAATAGCCGCTTCCTTTGGCAGCGAGGTATAGAAGTCGATAGCCGTCTGAAGGCGCTTATCGTAATTGGATTTCTTATCGCCTGTGTAGCCGTACATCGCCTCAAACTTCGCCTGCTCCCGCGCGGCCTTAGCTTCCTCTTCCGCCTGCTTGCGAATAGCCTTATTCCTGTCCGCCAGATACTTGACCGTCTTGGACTTAATGGTATTGTTATATTTTTCGATAGTCGAAAGCTGCTTGTTCATCTCATCGATCAGCGCATCGGTCTCCGCCTGCTTCTTCTGACTGTACGCGGTGTTGAGCTCGTCTTCCGACTGCTTCTTCTGTGCGGCGAGCTGCTCGAGCAGCATATCTATCTTAGCCGAGTCGCTCTTGAGCGCGGCGTCCACGTCGCCGAGCGCGCCGTCCAAGGCGGCGTCGTACGCCTTATCCGTCTCGTAGTACACGGACGAGCGCCCCATGCCTCTGTCCGTAAGCTTATTGCTTGCCGCGCGCTTCTCCTGCTTGACGCCCTCTTCGATATCCTGCTTCTTACTCTCGGCGCTCTCTTGCAACCCTACTTTGTCCGCCTCGAGCAAGTCGCTCTTGCCCTTATACTCGACGAGGATATCCGCCAGCTTGTCGGCAAGCAGCGCGTCGTACTTGGCTGCGGTGCTGTTTACTATTTCGTCTTTGCTCGCGCCCTCGTACTCCAGATATTTGTACCCGGGGTCCTCGGGCCAATCGTCCTCTACGTTATGCTTGCCCGCCTCTACCGCGGCGTCGTACTCCGACTTAATCTTATCCAGCGCGCCGTACATCTCGTCCTGCGAGCCGAGATATTGAGAGGGGTCTACCTCTTTCTCCTCGTCGTCTTTCTTGCTAAACAGCTGATTGAGCTTGTCCCAAAATCCCATTAAGATCATATCTTATCCCCCTTCCTCCTCATGCGGTTGTATGTCGCAATCATTCTCTTTAGCCTTGCAATGTCTATCGTATACTGACCGCAAGGCTTCTTTTTGCCGTCCTCTGTCGAGCATCCGACCGTCTTAACAAATTTACTCACCGTTATTACCTCCTTTCCGTTTAATTACCGCGCCTTATACCGCGCGCCGCCTGCTATCCCGAATATCTCTCCCGCCCGCGAGCGTACTGCCTATGCCGTAATAGGCAATCCATGCCATTTCTCTGTTAATCCGCGACTGCGGCGGCAGTAGATTACGCCATATCAATGCCGCCGAATATCGATATATGCGGATATCTCTGCCCGACGACAAGGCTTACCCGACAATTTTAACGCTGCCAACCACTGTTAGGGCGCGTGTCAACGTACAGATTGCTGCGCTTTTATTCAACGATTCCGCTATGCTCGTCGAAACAGTCTTTTATTAACTCCTTAGCCTTATATTCGGCGTATGTAACGCTTCGGTCAATGAGCGCCTCGTACATTTGCGTGTTCACTCCATAAGAGCCTGCGCGCCGAATTTGATGTGGCAGCTTATTGTCTTATAGTTTTTATAATTTTTTGCGGTCGTTAATTGACCTTATGCCAAGCATTTGATAATTACTGTTATTAAAGAGAAGTAGGGGCATAGGCTTGGTTCGTTTGCCCCTCCTCGGGCAAGTCGTTCGGCTGACAGCGTTATGTAAAACTCTTAACGCCGTTCGGCTCCTTTTTTATTTACTGCTACTTTTTCAGCATCATTTTACTTCCAATCAACTATATCTTTGTCCTTCCGACCATTTACCGTCGGCGCTTTAGGAAAATTTATCGCAGTATGACATCCGACGCTTTTGTTATTGCTTTGCCGCGCGGCGAGCCCGCAACAGGTATCTTAAATACTGTCAACGGTATGCGCCGCTCTTGCAGATAAGCAAGACAACTCCGCTGCCGCTCATTGCGAGTTTATGAGTGCCGCCGCGAGCTAAGGACAGGTCGATTACTCCCGCGCCGCCGCCCGTCTGTATTGCAGGCTCGTCGTCGATAGCCACCGTCAATACCTCGCCCACATATACGCACTTGGCTGCGCCTGCGGCGGCATAAAACGAGCGCGCGCCCGCCGAAGCGTCGAATGCAAGCGTCTGAGTATTGCTCGCGCTCATCTGTTCCACCCTCATAGCCGTGTCGCGCGATATCGCGCTAAGCGCGCTGTACTTCATACTCCGCCTCCCTCGCATGCGCCTAAATCTACGCCGAGCGCGGTTTGCTCCGAGTCTCTGCTCGAGGGAGTCTCGAATATTGCGCCGCGCTTATCTGAGACGCCTTTAGTCGATTGCATTGCTGCGCCTATCCCCTTAGATATATCCACGCTGCGCGCCGCCCCGAGCGTGCCCGCGCCGCCCAAAGCAATCGCAAGTCTTGCCGCGGCTCCTAAAGCAAGCGTATAAACCGCGCCCGCGGCTGCGCCGCTGCCCGAATCAATCTCACTTAGTCGCTCACCGCAGTTCACGCCGATTGCGGCATTAACTCCGCCCGACTCTGCATTGCCAATCATAGTCCGCCTCCGTAAATGTCCACCGTGAGATAGGGCGAGGAGATCTCCGCGCGCTCGCTCTCCGACGAGATGACGAAGTCGAAATTCTTGCCCTTGATATTCAGCTTGACGCTGCACGCGCCGTCGGCAATATCCACTTCGCTCCTCTCGCCCGTGTCGGAGATCACGGTGAGCTTATAGCCCGTAACGCTGTCACTGCTTACGCTCCTGATGACCTTGAGCGAGTCGGGCTCGCCCATATCCACGCGCTTTATCTTCCACACCCTGCGCCTGACTTTGCCGAGGTCCAATCCGCAGTCGTCTATCGCCAGCACCTGACCCAGTCCCTTTCGCAGCGCCATGACCTCGTTCTGCCCGGGATTGTCTATAGTGTAAAGGCTGTATACGGACATATCGCATATGTCGATATTGCCGCTGCGCGTATCGACGGCAATCAGCCTGTTGTTGTCGCCCGACATGGGCGAGTCCTCGCCGTCGCGGCAGTACATACTCACGTAATAGGTGTGCTTGCAGTAGGCGGCGGAGAAGTTCATCTCGCCGTCGTGCATGAGCGGGGCGAGCCTGTCGGTGAGCAGCGAAACGTCGTATCCGTCGAAGGAGTACACTCCGTCCTCCGCCATAAATATAAGCCTGTCGCCCGCCTCGACTATGCTGCGGGGATATATTCTGCCGCATGCGGCGTACACTCGGCGCACGGAAAATGAGCTCTGGTCGCCGTAAGCGCCCACCCTGTAGATGCCGTAGTCGCAGAATACATACAGATAGTCGGAGAAGCCGAACAGTCTGCGCACTATCCCCAGCGAGCCGTCGAAGCGCAAGTATCCGCCGGCGTCCAGAGATACGTCCCAATTATACGGGTCGAACGCGTCGCAAAACCATACCGCGCTGTCGTCGTCCTCTACGATAGCGAATACTCGCTCGGCATGCACGCACATGTGCTTGATCTTGAGCGCGTTCTTGACCCAGTCGAAGCCGTCATAGCCGTCGAAGATGCGCACGCCCTCTTCCGAACCGCTGACGATATAGATGTGCTCGCCCTCTCGCGTGAGGTAGTTGACGCCCGTCTTGCGGTCGGGATTGGCGAGCTGAAAGCTATACCATGCGCTGAGTCTCTTGCTGAAGGGACAGTCCATCATCTTCTTCTCCGTAAAGATGAGTATGTCGAAGTAGTTGTCGTTGTCATAGCCGCAATTAAAGCCGGATAACATACACTCCTTCTCGTACTTGGGGTAGGTGAACTCGGGCACGAGAGTGCGCTCGGAGCCGTCCAGCGCGCGTATCTTAAGTCTGCTGACGCCTATGCCCGAGGTGAGACGTCCGTCCTTAAAGCCGAAGTTGACGCACTCGTCGGTATAGTCGCACGGCAGCGTAGAGGTAACGCCTCTGCTGTTGTACCCCTTAAAGCCCGACAGCTTGTACCTGCGCCGCGTCGGCTTGCCGAGCCGAGTCTTCTTATTGTAATACATATATTAATCTCCTTATATCCGCCGCGCCAAAGCGGCTGCCTGTCAATCTATCCGCTCCAAGGGCGCAATGCCTGTGTCTCCCGCAGATATGCACGGCGAGCTAACTAACCGTATACGGACTTAGCGCGCCGCCTTACTCGGCTTAGAGAGCCGAGACGCAAGCGGTATGGTCTTATAAGCAGATGCTGATTGCTGTATCCGTACATCTAAAATATTAAGAATGCAATGCCGTATTATCATCGTCTGCAAAGTCGAATAAACTAACGCGTAAGCCATGATATAAAACGGCATACCGCTGACTTACGGCAAAGCCGAGACAGCAAAGTATCGACAGCGTATCTTGCGCCTATCTGTCATATCTGTGTCTATACGTCTGAAAGTTAAAATGCGTAATTCACTGCATAGGCGGTATCGAATAATCGGACGCACAACTAATAAGCGCAGTATACCGCCGCCTTGCTTAGCTAAGCGAAAGCCGAGACAGCAAAGTATCGACAGCGTATCTTGCGCGCATATATCGACATCCGTCTTGCGTCGATACGCCTTGACTATCTCCAAACGCGCTTCTTGATAATTACGCGCTTAGCGGGTCGCTCGAACTCCTTCATGTAGTCGTTGAACTTATCCTCAAACGCGACGCGCTGCTCGAACTCGCCTCTCACCAGCGCGTACTCGGCGCACGCGGCGTACGCCACCGCGATGCGGGGCAGCCCCGTAGCAACGGGCGCTCTGTCGCTCAGCTTACCTATCCTGCGCGGCAGATAGCGATAGTACACCTGCGCCTTGTCTGCATTAGCCTTGATGCCCGACACGTCCTTGACAAAGTCTATGCTCTCGCCGTCTACGACCACCGACATCACCTTGTATACCGTCTCTCTTAAGTCGGAGTACGGAGCAGCTCCGCCCCTGAACGAGACAGTCTCGCAGGCGATAAGCGGCGCGCAAGAGGACGCTATCTCCTCTAAGGCGAAGTTGACGCAGTCCACTATCGTGCTAAGTCTCCTATCGCCCGCGACGGCATCGTCGGTAAGCGTAATATCCCTTATATCCAGCAGCGCGAGCACGTCTGTCATAATCTCTTTAAGCGTCATATAATCCCTCCTATATATAATGCCGACCGTCAAGGCTAAGCCCTGCGGGTATCGACTGCGCATTGAGCGCAGGCGGCGCAATCGCCGCCCCGCCTTATCATAAGTAAAAGACTTTAGCCGCGGGATAGCATGCGCTCCATCTCCCGCTCGGCATTACTCCTAACGCGGCTCAGCTTGGCGTCCTCGCGCGCGGCGTTGTCCCTCTCTATCTCCGCTATCAGACTGTCCGCACGCTCCACTCTCGTACGGCGCACGTAGCGAAGGCTCCTGCAATCGAGCGTGCGATAGGGCAAGACGCATTGCAGGTAAGAGCCGAGCCCCTGCAAGGTATGCACCTCGTAGCGATGCCTTGCGAGGTTGTAATACAGGACGTAGCGCGGATCTATCTCGCTGAGCCTGCTCGCTATATCGAACGTATCCGATATAATGGGTCTGAGCGCGCCGTTCATCAAGACCCCGAATTGATGCCCGTGAGCATGACCTGTCCCACGGGACGGTCGCAGATGAGCTCGGCGTACTTGACGAGCGTGGCGGTGTATCTGGAGTAGCCTGCCACCTGACGCAGCACCCTGCCGCTGTCGCCCTCTATCCAACGCCAGTCGCACAGCTGGTGCATCTTGAAGTCGGAAGTATTGAGCATATACATGTTGCCCTCTTTTACGAACTTGTCCGCGACTACGGGCACGCCGTTGTAGGACAGCGCCTTAAAGCCGTTATCGAGATTCATGTAATCGACGTTGGTGCGGTTGAGCGAGCAGTTGTCGATATAATGTCTGCGCACGTCGTAGGAGCACACTATCATGTCTATCGTTCCGCCGCACTTCTCTTCCGCATAGTCGATAGCCTGCTGCATCTTGGATTGAGTGATTGCGCCCACGTCCGAAAATACCTTGGAATTGAGCCAGCTATTGACGCTCTTGTCCAGACCGTACAACGTGGCTGTGGGGTCGAAGAGCGCCTTAAGTCCCGTAATCTCCATGTTATAGCTCGTCTGCATGCACACGAAGTCGCCCTCGACATAGACGTTGCGCATGTTCTTCTCGAACGTGACTGTGTTATTCTCTCTGTCCACGTCCACTATGCGGGCGCAGCCCATCGCCGAGTAGAGAGCGCCCGAGACGTTGTATATTGACACGCACATGCCGGGCAGGAAGTCGCGCACGTCGTCGAGCGCAACGGTGTTGTCGTTGTAAGTACCGGGCACCACATGCGCGAGTATGCCGCTGCCGTCGCCGTAGAGCATGCGTCCCAAGTTGTGCTTGGACGCCTTGAGCAGCCCTTCCATCTCCGCATTGAGCAGATTGACGAAAGCCGCCTCGTCGTGCATGGAAGCGCGTATCGCCTTGTCGGTGATATCGATGGTGCCGTAGAGATTCTTAAGGTCGAGGGTGAATCTGCTGTACTTATTGCTCCCCGCCTTGGGAAGCGGCGAACTCTCCGCGCCCGCGCCCACGCCGCCGTTGATGCCGTAGGGCACCATCTTGACTATCTGCGAGCCCCACACGTCCGATGTGGTCTGCTCTATCTTGGCGAGCAAGGGATTGACGCCCAGATTGAGCTGATCGGATACTACTCCGAGATATACCGTCTTAAGCGCGTTCTCCGCTGTCTGTAAACTAACCATAATTATTTAATCCTCCTATCTTTGAGCATACGCTCGAATAATCTACCCGCCTCGCTCAGGCTGCCCGCTCTCACGGGCGGAGCTACGGCGATAAAGCCCTTATCTCCCATCACTTTAGGCGGACGGGCGGCGCGTACCTGCTTGAGATACGCGTCGATAATGGCCTCTCTTACCCCGCTGTCGGGAATAACGTACCTGTCCTTAAACTCGCTGTCCTGCATGAGCTGCTCGGGCGAGCGGTATATCCTGCCCAGCACCCTGCCCAAAGCGCACTCTAAGCAATAGGGCGACGAGCACAGCTCGCTGTCCGCCTTAAGCTCTGCCGCGATATCCTCTATCACTTCGAGCGCGGCGGGATAGCGGGCGATGAACTCCTCTACCGCAGAGCGCAGGATTTCCTCCGCGCTAAGCTCCCTGTCCGCGCTCGCTCTCTCTTGCGCCGCGGAAGCGTCTAAACCTTGTAAACCGTCGATATTCATTTACTCCTCCTTATTATCCGTAGAATTGTCCGTATACGGCGCTGTCGCCGCTTGGGCCTCGAAACTGCCGGCAGCCATATACGCCTTGTGCTCTCTTATGTGCTCGAGCAGCCGACTTGCGACCTTGTCGTCTCTGCCGCGTGTGAGCACGCCCTTGGTGTGCTCGGCGATATGGATGGCGTGGTCGTCTATCTCGCTCACTCGAAGCTTGCTATCGCCTGCCGCCATGTTCTCCTTGATTGCGCTGTTGCGCTGACACTCGCTCATATCCGCCGCGCTCTCCCACGCGCCCAAGCCGAGTATCTCGAGCACCTTGCTCTTGCTGCGCTCGTCCAGCTTGCCGCCTTCGCCCTGCAATACGCCCAGCTGCATGAGCTGTATGAGCATGTTGCGTCTGCCCGACAAGGTGTCGTTGAGCTCGTTGTCCGTCTCGAATACGAGGTCGTCGCTCTGCAAATCGCTTGCGGAAAAGCATGTGAGTTGCAGCTGTCCGTCCTCGCCCGCAAGACGCTTGAGCCGCTTATCCCCCGCGAACTGCTTGTACAGCCTCAGCATCTGCTCGCTTACGCGCTTAATGCAATCCCTTACGGAATTAGACGCGACGGCAAGTCTCGAGTCGTCCTGCTCGGTGAGCAGCGCAATAGCCTTGCCAGACATGGACGCGTAGGTCTGAGAGTACTTGCTGAGCTCGCTCACGCCGCTGATTGTGATGAACTCGGACAGCAGTCGCTCCTCTTCGTAACGGAACTCGGGAGGTATGCCGCCCGCGTCCATCATGCGCGGCGGAGCGCTGCCCTGCCTGTACACGAGCACCTTGCCGGGTGGCAGTCCGCCGTCCTCGAGCTCGTCTATATCGACGGAGCCGTCCTCTACGGCAAGCACGCCCGCAGCCAGTCTGTTCATGAACTCGTACTTGCGATTCTTGACCGCGTTGTAAGAGCGCTGAAGGGGTATCATGCGCTCCACTATGCTCGTACCGAAGAAGCTGCCCGCCTTATTGAGGCATATCATACGGGCGAAGGGGAAGCCGCGCGCGTCGTCTCCGCCGTTGATATACGGCAACTCGCCGTCGTAGAGCAGACTGTCCCCGGCAACTACCGTGAACCTGCCCGTAGGATAGCGCGAGGACGGGAGCGTGTAGCGCTCGAGCACAAGACAGCAATCCTTCATAGCAGTCGAGATTATGCCGTCGCCCTGACCGCCGCGCCCGTAACCCGTGGGCAGAGAAAAGACGTTGACGTCCTCGCCGTCCACCCTCACGCCCCAGTTGTCAAATATCTCGTCCACGTGATACGCCTTGGCGTGTATGAGCGAGCGGCACTCTTCCAGCCCGCCCGCGAGCAAGTTGTCGGGGAAGAGCTCGAAGGGCGGAACCACGCTGACCGACACGTCGCCCTCGCGCAGCCTGACGCCGTCCTGCTCGCCTATTATACTGCCCTTATTGATATCCCATACCGCCTTGAGGAAGCACGTACCCGCGACCTCGCTCCAGCCCGTGGCGGTGTTGATAAGGGACGCAAGTCCCACTTCCTCGCTAAGCGCCTTGAGCACCTGCGAGGACAGGCGCGCCGTAGCGACGTCCGAGTTATCGCCGCTGAAAGGTCTGACCGCTATGCCCGTCTTGACGCGAGACAGCTTGGACAGACGCGTCTCTACGACGGACGCGATGTGATTGTATACCTCGCGCTGCTGCCAGTAGTACTGCTTGCCGTAATCCTCCACCTCGCCGAGAGGGGTAATCTCTGCGTACTGGTTGCCCGCGACAAAGTTCATATTGAGACGCCACTGCAACTCCAACGGCATGCGCCTGCTCCTGCGCTCCTCGTAGTCGCGCCTGACGTCGGCGACGAGCTCTGCCGCAGCCGCTTCCGTATCCGCGGATATGCAGTCCGCATTGTCTATACCCGTCCTCTCCTCCGACTTGTCCGCCTTGGCGGCGTCCGTCTTGACCTTGCCGAGCCTCTCGATATATCCGCTGTCCGTCGCCTTATCCGCGTCCTTATTGCCATTATTCCTCTTATCAGACATTGCGCTCGCTCTCCTTATTGCCGTCTATGTCGCCTGCCCGCGCTCCGCCGTTGCCTGTCTGCGCCGCGTCGTCGCCCGACTGTCTTGCTGCGTTGTCCTTCCTGCACTCGGCGCCGATGGCGCGGTCTATGATGCCCAGCTCCTCGCCGAGGGCGATAAACATATCTTCCGCGCACTTAGCGCACATATTGAAGCGCTTATCCTTGCCCGTATTGTCGAACTCGGCGGCAAGCACCGCCCTCTCGGAGCACAGTCCGCAGTCGCACCTCACGGGCAAATTGACCTTAACAATCTTCATATTTATCCTCCTTACTCTCGATAGCGATATCTGCGCCGCAAGCCGCGTCGCCGAGCCCGATGCCGATATCCGCATCGCCCGACTGCTTACCCGCGCGCTCGCCCTCGAGCAGTTCCTTGAGATAGCGGCGCTTAATCTTAAGCAGCTCGCTGTCGCTGAGCTTGCCGTACTTGTCGCCGCCCATCTGCTCGTCGTACATCTTGATAGCCGTGATGTCGGGCGGGATATGCTTGTATGTGACCTTGCGCTTGACGACGTTGGACTCGGCGTCTATCTCCTCCACCGTGTCGTCCGCGACGTAACCTACCGCCTTCTTGTATAAGGCGTCCATCAATTCCTTTTTCATTTAGCTCTGTTGTTGTTCCTCCTTATAAGTTTCTTCTTGTCCTTGACTATCTCGGAGTCCTCCGCCTTGCCCATTATCGGCGTAATAGGTCTGCTCATGATGTAATAGCGCAGGGCGTCGAGGGCGTGGTCGTCCTTCTTGACAGGCATGTCGTCCTTGCCCCACCAGTAGCTCTTGATCTCCCGTATCAGATTGCGGCAGGTGGAGAAGATGAACAGCCTGCCGCTCTTTAGATAGGACTTGACGCGGGCGATGCCGCTGAATACGTCCTTATTAACCTTGGTGTCGAGCAGTATGTCACGCTCGTAAAACAGCTGCGCCACGCTCTTGGTGCCCGACAGTGTGCGCTGACTTGCGGCGCTGTCCACCACGCCCTCCAGCCTGCCCTTACTGTCGTAGTGCCAATCGAGATGCTCGGCGAGCCCCTTGATGTGCTCGGCATGGTAGTCCACATCCTTGCCCTTCTCGTACCACTCGCCCACCACGTATACATTGCCGTCCCAATCGACAGCGAAGAAGAGACATGCGAGCGGATTGTTAAGTCCCGGGTCAATGGCTATCCTGTCCTGCCACTCGCGCGGCACGTCGAAGGGCTCTATCACGTGACGGCTCTGGTCGAATTCTCCGTACACGATGCCTTCCGCGCAGCTGAATTTACCGTATCGCCTGCTGTCCAAACTCTCTTGCGACATCGTGGCGGTGAGGGCGTCTATCTCCGACTTGTCGAGGTAGGGATTGTCCGCCCACTCCATGGAGATGTGCCACACCTCGCCGTCTCCGCCGCTGTTGAGATATATCTTGTCGTACACCCAGGTGAGACCCTTGAGCGGCGTCATCGTGCCCCATATGTAACCCTTGCTGTCCAGCACGCGCATGCGGCACTCCTCGTATATGTCGAAGGGCGGCTCCTCGTCAAACCATACGAAGTCGAGCGACGCGCCCTGAAACTTCTCCCTGCCCTGCTCGCAGCTCTTAAAGCACAGCTTGGACAGTCCGCCGCTCACGTTGCGCACCAAGATGTAGTCGATGATGCCGTGCACGGCGTTGGACTTCTTGCCCGAGAGCATGACGATGTCCTCTATCCAGTCGGGGTTGAGATAGCGCAGTATCTTGGACTGCGCCACCTCTCTCTGCACCTCGTAGGACAGCGATACCGCCCAGCCGCATGTATCCGCCCTGTTTTCCCTGTAGGGATGTATGCCGCGCAGCATCCATACCGCCTCGACAGCGCCGCACTCCGTCTTGCCGCTGCGGTTGCCGCCGAATACCCATCTGTTGCGCTTTAAGCACTTGTGAAACTGCATCTGCTTTACGTGCACTTTGTCCCTGTTATACCGTCCGATTAGGTCGCGCGAGCGGCGTCTGTCCAGCTCGTCGTCGATTATCAGCAGCTCTCGCAAGATTTCCTTTTCGTCCATATCCGCCCCCTCGCAACAAAATTTTTTATTATTTACTTTATTTCTCCGTCTGCAATGTGTATAATTATATTGTTATGACACGCACGTATTATCGCTTATTATTGGCGCCTATCATAGTCGCGGCGATTATCCTCGCCTGTCTCCTCGCGCCCGATATCGCGCTTGCGGAAGGGGACGGGAGCCCTATCCCTTACGGCGACTATATGGTCAACGCGGACGCGGCGCTCTCCCTTTATAAAAACGACGCGGGCGCTCCGTCGGAACTCATTCAGGCGCCTCGCACCTATATCGTGACCTACTCTCGCTACGACGCAACGCTGTATACGCTGGGTTACTTTTCCGTAAACTACGGCGGCGAGGAGTACTACGTCAAGATTAACGACATGCAGAGCCTGTGCACCCGCTACGACAGCAGCCGCTACGGCGCGCTATCCGATATAGCAGGCGTAAAGACAGCTTACTCCATCGCGGCAAGCGACCTCTTCAGCGGCGACAGCAAGAACGATATCAGCGTCTATCAAGCCACGCATACAGCCGGCAAGATAAGCGCTATGAGCCCCGACAGCCGCGTAACGATAAACAGTCCCGAAATCGACAGCGTTAAAGGCATGGTTACCGTGGGCGGCGCTACTTACTACCGCATACACGCTACGGTATCCGTGTTCGGACAGAATATCTCCGTAGACGGCTATATATCCGCGGCGGACGTTACCGATCCCCTCTTTAAGTCAATGAGCATAGGCAGCGCGCCCGTCAACGATAAGCTGACCGCGCACATCGCCGCAAAGGACGAGGAGCTCAATAATAAGCCCGCCGTCAAGCCCACTCCCGAACCGGGCGACGAAAATAACGGCGGCGACAAGCAAAGCACTTCAAATAACCTCGAGCGCATCGTGCTGAGCATCATAATAGGCGTGCTGTGCGTGGCGGTGGTCATACTCATATTCAGACCGGGCAGAAAGAAGAAAAATTCTTAAGCCGTATATCCGATTAATACGTATATTAAAGCGCGCCGCGGAGCGCGCTCCTTTTTTTATCCGCCTTATAGCCTGTACTCTGCAAGGATTGCCTGTTTGTCAATCGCTCGGCGGCGCGGCCTGCCATACGAGTTTGCAGCTTAGACAGCCGTTCGCTTTTCGGCTTTATCGCTTTCGTTCGACGCTCAATACTTTCGTTCGACGCTCGCCGTTATGCGTTTTACTTTCGTTAAAGTCCGTCTGCGTCCGCCGCCTGTAATCAGGCGATTGATAAATGCCGTTTGAGAGTTGTCCCACGTTTCGCCGCGTTTTTATTGGGTAAGATTTATCAATCGACATTGCTGTATCCGAATAAGCAATTCGGACGTTTAACTGCTCTATCTATTCAAGCGATTAGCGCGAGCCGTTTATATAAGCGCTTTGCACGAGGGAGTTGCCGAGCGATTTATCAGACGCTTTGCACGAGATTATTGCAAAGCAATTTGACGTATTATTTAAGCAAATTACGCTACTTTTTACCACTGTAATTCACCTTAGCAATCAGTCGCAACGATTAATGCAAGCGCCGCTCCGAGCAGTATGTTTATTGCGCTTTATCCGCTGCTTTCCGCACAAACGCGTTACGGCAAGACGCGTTTATCCAAACGAGCAAGCGGCAGCGCCCACGCCTCCGTTACGACCGATTTCTACCCTGCAATGCGATTGCTTAGAGCGATTTTTTGCCTTGCACGGCGCGCTTGTATCGCACCCTTCCGCGCTCTTGCATGCCTTGGCAGTACGCGCTCGCTTGCTCTCTCGAGCCTCGCGCTCTCCGCTCTCCCCCGACTGCCGCATGGAGCGGGACGCCTCTTCGTATACTTCGCGCATAAATGTGTCCGCGCCCAGTCTGCTGTCAAGCCATTCGTGCCCGTAGCCCAGTCTGCGCATCGCGCTCGCCATGGCGGACAGCGCCGCAGTATGGCGCCTGAATACGGTGCGCACTCCTACGCCGAGCTGCTCTGCTATCTCGTCGAAGCTTTTGCGCTCTATATACCTGCTCTCCAGCAGCTGCCTGCTCTTGCTCTCCAGTCGGCTTAGGCACATGTCCGTCAATACCTTGGCGTTGACTATAGCCTCTTTGCGCACGTTGAGCGCGAGTATCCTGTCAAACAGCTTAATAGCGTCCTCGCCGCTGCTCAAGCCTCCCATAGCCGTAGCGTACGAGCATCTGTCTATGCCGCGCGCCACCCTCGGCAAATACCTGTATGAAGTAAGCAGCGCAGCGCACCAAATCAAATCTTTTTCCATCTTGTCATTTCCTCCCGACACAACCATCTTATACCCTGCCTATTTGAATTTTCAAGATTTACTGCCAACTTTTTTGAACATATGTTCGTAAATCTGCCTGTATTATAGCACCTTAATATGACAGCGTATAGACATATTTAAGTAATTATCACAGCGGCAAAATTTAGCAGCTCGCGCGCATATCAAATAATAATTATAAGGGCGATAGCCTGCCTTCTTAAATAAAAAAATTTCTCCGCAACTGAACAAAAAAAATGTTAAAATCCTTATAAAAAAATTGTGAATCGGGTCAAAAATAAGCGCCTCGAATAGCTGAAAATGACTTCGCATGAGGAGCAAATCCCATAATAATTGCAATAAAATAACCGATTTTTTTAAGGGGGGGGGATATAAATCATAATACAATATTAATGCTCTGCGGAGCGATAGGCTGTAGCTATCGTGAAGTATGTGCAAGGCGCTATGTTCTATAGACGATGCGTCTTGGCAGTGAGTAGAGACGGCATTACAGATATCACGTGCGGAGCGACCATGCCTGTGCGGAGCGACCTGCCTGTGCGGAGCGACCTGCCTGTGCGGAGTGACCACGCCCCTGCGGAGCGACTGCGCCCCTGCGGAGTGACCACGCCTGTGCGGAGCGACTGCGCCTGTGCGGAGTGACCGCGCCTGTGCGGAGTGACCTCGCCTATGCGGAGTGACCTGCCTGTGCGGAGCGACCTGCCTGTGCGGAGCGACCGCGCCCCTGAGATCGGAAGAGCGTCGTGGAGGGAAAGAGTGTGCACTGTCGGGGGGGGGGGGGG
>CAJTXS010000029.1 GCA_910583735.1 uncultured Christensenella sp.
CTGCGGAGCGACCTGCCTGTGCGGAGTGACCACGCCCCTGCGGAGCGACCGCGCCTGTGCGGAGCGACCACGCCTCTGCGGAGTGACCACGCCTCTGCGGAGTGACTGCGCCTCTGCGGAGTGACCACGCCTCTGCGGAGTGACCTGCCTCTGCGGAGTGACTATGCATATTAATAATTAAAGTTCAGTTAAGACAAAAATATATTTTACTTAACTAAAAAATAACCAAAAAATAAAGATATCAGAGCATATTTTTTAGAGCAAAAAAACGCAAGGATAGGCGCATGATACAAAGCAAAAATTAAATTGATAATTAAATTATTATATAAATAGTAAATTAATTAAACTAAGAATATCAATAAACATTAATTAGACGGGCGCTTAGCTACAAACGTAGGAGCTTTAGGGAGCGAAATCGCTGGGATAGATATGCGAGACGACGCGCAGGCGTAATAAAGAAATAAAATAAATAATAATCACAAATACTGTAATTAAAAATAACTAACGAGTAAGGGCGTAAGAGACACGCTTTTAGGGTGAAAAATCGCGAGGATAGACACATGATACGAAACAAATACCTATGAGTGCAACTATATTAATCTAAAAAATAATAACTTAAAATCAACATTAAGCTAAAAAAACGATAGACGGGCGCAGAGACCCGAGCGGCGGAGCTATAGGGAGCGAAATCGCGAGGATAGATATGCAAGACGATACGCAGACGTATCGGAGACACAAAAAAAATTAAAAACCAGCCACGCGTTAATTAAAAATAACTAACGAGTAAGGGCGTAAGAGACGGCTTTTAGGGTAAAAAATCGCGAGGATAGACGCGTGATACGAAACGAAGGCGTAGAATACAATTAAATCAATCTAAAAAATAATAGCATATTGGAAAACGATAGACGGGCGCAGAGACCCGAGCGGCGGGGCTATAGGGAGCGAAATCGCGAGGATAGATATGCGAGACGACCCGCAGGCGTACTGGAGGTACGTTAAGCGGAGTATTGCATATATAGTCCGCGAGGGCGCCGCTAAAGCCCCGCCGCTCGGGTCTCTGCGCCCGTCAAAAGATTAGAATGAGAATCCATTAAGATATATCGGCACATTAAACGCTTTCCAAGGCGAGACGATGGGCGGATATACGAGGAAAGTCATGCGCTGCTCGAGGGTGGGATGGGGGAAGCTGATGCGCGTAGCCCACAGTCCGAGCTGATGCTTGAATGTGGCGGGGTTGCCGCCGTAGCGTCTGTCGCCGAAGAGGGGGCTGCCTATGTGCGAGAGCTGTACTCTGATCTGGTGCGACCTGCCCGTCTCCAGCTTGACGCGCAGCAGCGCGAAGCCCTGCTTGGTCTCGAGGGTCTTATATTGCAGAATAGCTTCTTTTGCGCTTGCGGTGGTCATGGGCACGACGCTGACGTTGTTGGTGCGCTCGTTCTTCTTGAGATAGTTGCGCAGCTCGCCCTGCGGGGGCTCGGGCGGATTGCATACGGTGCAAAGATAGACCTTCTCGAAATCACCGTTCCTGATACTCTCGCTCAGTCGCGCCGCCGCCTTGCTCGTCTTGGCAAACACCATGACGCCGCCCGTGGGTCTGTCCAGCCTGTGCACTAAGCCTATGTATGCCTCGCCGGTCTTACCCTCGTTCTCCTCGCGGTAGCGCTTGAGCAGCGTGACCATATCGTCGTCGCCCTCTTCGTCCGCCTGCGAGGGAACGCCAGCCGGCTTGACGACTACCAGCAGATGATTGTCTTCGTAAACGATGTCAATGTCGTGAAAATCCATATTGTACCTTTATACCGTTATTATATCCAAAGTTAATGTAATGCGGCGCTGCCCGTATACAGACCGCTGCATCCGCAAGGGAGTAAGATATCGCCCTGCTCCGCCTTAAGAGCGAGCTCGTAGGCGTCGTACTCGCCCCGCCTTGCCACGGCGAGCTTGAGAATGTCGTATATCACCGTGGGTTGCAGACCCGTAGTGTACGAATTGATGAGCATCAGCAGCGGCTCGTCGCTGAGCAGCTTGACCGTCTCGAGGACGAAGGAGAAGAGGTTGTCCTCTACGCGCCACACCTCGCCGCTCGGTCCCCTGCCGTAAGAGGGCGGGTCCATGATAATGGCGTCGTACTTATTGCCGCGCCTAATCTCGCGCGCCACGAACTTGGCGCAGTCGTCGATAATGTAGCGGGTATTGGCTCTGTCCACGCCGCTCATGCGCGCATTGACGCCCGCGCGCTCCACCATTGCTTTAGCCGCGTCCACGTGCGTCACGTGAGCGCCCGCCTTGGCGCACGCAACGCTCGCCGCGCCCGTGTATGCGAATAGATTGAGCACCTTGATAGGTCTGCCCGCGCCCGATATCAATCTCCTTGCGATGTCCCAGTTGACGGACTGCTCGGGGAAGAGCCCCGTGTGCTTAAAGCCCATCAGCTTGCAGGAAAACTTCATATCCGCGTACGATATGTCGAACGGCTTCAGCTCGCCGCCGCCCGTGTAAGTCCACATGCCGCCGCCTCTGTCCGAGCGAATATATCTCGCGTTAAGTCCCTTGTAGCGGGACATATCGAAGGGCGCGCGCCATATCGCCTGCGGGTCGGGACGCAAGAGTATGTAATCGCCCCAGCGCTCCAACTTCTCGCCGTCGCCCGCGGCAATGAGCGAGTAGTCGCTCCAGCCATTGGCAATACGCGTGTTCATTACGACCTTTTAACGCCGAGAGTCACCTGCTCGCCGTTGATGTCCCATTCCTTGACATAGCCTTCCGCGGCTCCGCCCTTGACGCAGTCCGCGAGCACGTCGCGCGCTACGCCGCCGTTACGCTCGAGCACGTCCGCCGCTCTGCCCGACGCGATATAGCTCACGCATATGCGGTCGGTGACGTTGAAGCCCGCTTCCTTACGCATGGTCTGTAGCTTGCTGACCAGCTCTCTTGCGATGCCCTCGTCGATGAGCTCGGGGGTAAGGGAGATGTCGAGCGCGACGGTCATGCCGCCGTAGCTCTCGGACGCGTAGCCCTCTTTATTGATAGGCGAGATGAGCAAGTCGTCTGACGTGAACTCGCACTCCCGCCCCTCTATTACCGTCTTATAGACGCCGCCGTCGCTCACTGCGGCGACTATCGCCGCGGGATCGGCAGCGCCTGCCAGATGCGCGCGGATAGCGCCTATCAGCTTGCCGTACTTAGGTCCCAGCGTCTTGAGCTGAGGCTTGATATCGTAGGTGACGAAGTTGCTCTCGCCCTCGGCAAGCTCCACGCTCTTGACGTTGAGCTCTCCGCCCACAAGCGCGAGCACGCCGCTGTCCGAAGGTCGCTTGTCTCCCAGTATATACATGCGGGAGAGGGGTTGCCTGTTCTTGATATTAACCTTATTGCGCGCCGCTCTGCCCAGCGCCACAGCCTGAAGCACGATGTCCATATCGCGCTCCAAATCCTTGTCCACATACCTTGAGTCGCAGACGGGGAAGTCCGTGAGGTGCACGCTCTCGGGCGCGTCGGGATAGAAATTACGCACAAGATTGGCGTAAATGCTCTCGCTCATGAAGGGCGTGAAGGGCGCGATGACCTTGCTTAGCGTGACCAGCGTGTGCCACAGCGTCGTGTACGCGGCTATCTTGTCGTCGTCCATCTCGCTGCCCCAATATCTCTCGCGGCAACGGCGGACGTACCAGTTGGACATATTGTCCGTGAACTCCTGTATCCTGCGGCTGCTCTCTGTGATCATGTACTTGTCCAAGCAGTCGTCTACGTATGCGATAAGCGAATTGAGCCCCGACAGCAGCCATCTGTCCATCTGCGTGAGGGCGCAGTCGTCCAGCCTGTACTTGCGCGGGTCGTAGCCGTCTATCTCCGCGTAGAGCACGAAGAAGGAATACGTATTCCACAGCGTGCCCATAAACTTGCGCTGCGCCTCGGACACGTTGTCCGCGCTGAATCTCGAAGGCAGCCACGGCGCCGAAGAGGTGTAGAAATACCACCTGACAGCGTCCGCGCCCTGCTTGTCAAGCACGCTCCAAGGGTCTACAACGTTGCCCTTGTGCTTGCTCATCTTGATGCCGTTCTTGTCATTGACGTGACCGAGCACGATACAGTTCTTGAACGGCGCCCTGTCGAAAAGAAGCGTGGACATGGCAAGCAATGTATAGAACCATCCGCGCGTCTGATCCACCGCTTCGCTGATAAAGTCCGCGGGGAAAAGGCGGTCGAATTCCTCTTTATTCTCAAAGGGATAGTGCAGCTGCGCAAAGGGCATGCTGCCCGAATCGCCCCAGCAATCGAGCACTTCGCTCGTGCGGTGCATACTCTTGCCGCACTTGGGACACTTGATTGTGACCGCGTCGATATAGGGCTTATGCAGCTCGATGTCGCCGTCGAGACCGCCCAGCTCCTTGAGCTCTTGCTTGCTGCCGATGACGTGCACGTGTCCGCACTCGCATACCCAGAAAGGAAGCGGCGTGCCCCAGTACCTCTCGCGGGAGATGCCCCAGTCGATGACGTTGTCGAGGAAGTTAGCCATGCGTCCCGTGCCTATCGTGGGGGGAATCCAGTTGACGGAAGCGTTATTCTTGAGCAGCTTGTCCCTGACGGCGGTCATCTTGATGAACCAGCTCGAGCGAGCGTAGTAGAGCAAGGGCGTGTCGCAGCGCCAGCAGAAGGGATAGGAGTGCTCGAACATGAGTTCCTTAAACAGCAAGCCCCTGTCCTTGAGCAGGCGCATGACCACCTTATCGCCGTCCTTGCAGAACTGTCCGTCCAGCTCTGCGTGCGTGCCCTCGGTGAATCTGCCGCGTTCGTCCACGCGTTGCAGGAAGGGCAAGCCGTAGCTGCGTCCCACCCTCGCGTCGTCCTCGCCGAATGCGGGCGCGATGTGGACTATGCCCGTGCCGTCGGTAAGCGTGACGTAGCTGTCGCACGTGACGTAGTACGCCTTCTCCTTGCCGTCGTAACAGTCGAACAGAGGCTCGTATGCGGCGCGCTCGAAAGCTCTGCCCTTCTTGACCTCTATCACCTTATAATCTTGGAAATGAGCGCCGATAAGCGCCTCGGCAAGTACGTATACCTCGCCCTCGCTCTCTATCACCGCGTAATCCTCGTCGGGATTCATACACAGCGCCACGTTGGACGGAAGCGTCCAAGGCGTGGTGGTCCAGGCAAGGAAGTAGCCGCTCTCGCCCACGCGCTTAAACTTGGCTACGCAAGACTTCTCCTTGACGTCCTTATAGCCCTGCGCCACCTCGTGAGAGGACAGCGCCGTGCCGCAGCGGGGGCAGTAAGGCACTATCTTGTGCCCCTTGTATATCAAGCCCTGCTCGTGAACGCGCTTGAGCGCCCACCACACCGACTCGATATAATTGTCGTCGTAAGTGACGTAGGGGTTGTCCATGTCCGCCCAGTAACCTACGCGCTCGGACATGCGCTCCCATTCGCCTTTATACTTCCATACGCTCTCTTTACACTTGCCGATAAAGGGCTCTACGCCGTACTTCTCTATCTCCTGCTTGCCGTCGATGCCCAGCTGCTTCTCAACCTCGAGCTCTACGGGCAGTCCGTGAGTGTCCCAGCCCGCCTTGCGCTTGACGTGATAGCCTTTCATGGTGCGATAGCGGGGTATGATGTCCTTCATTACCCTCGTGAGTATGTGACCTATGTGCGGCTTGCCGTTGGCGGTAGGAGGTCCGTCGTAGAAGGAAAACGAGGGCTTGCCTTCGTTCCTTGCCACGCTCTTTTCAAAAATTTTATTCTCCTTCCACCACTTGATTATCTCCTCTTCTCTGAGGCGGAAATTCATATCCGACGAAACTTTATCGTACACCTTAGTCCTCCTTGTGACGTCCGAGCAGTCTGCCCGCCTCGGCGTCTTCCTCTTCTTTAATCTCCGCGACGGTGACCTCTACCTGCGTGATGCGGTAGAACTCCGTCGATATTACCTTAATCGTCAAATTCTCGAACTCGACTACGTCGCCGACCTCGGGCTCTTTGCCGAGCAGCATTACCACAAAGCCGCTGAGCGTGACGGGCTCGAACTCCTCCGCGTCGCGCTTGATGTCGAAGAAGTCGAATACGTCTTCCAAATTAACTTCGCCCTGTACGTAATACTTGTCGTCCGATATCTTGTTGAAATCCTCGACTACTTCGTCGTGCTCGTCCCATATCTCGCCTACGAGCTGCTCGATGATGTCTTCCATAGTCACTATGCCCATCGTGCCGCCGAACTCGTCCACTACCATGGCAAGGTGCGACTTAGCCTTCTGCAATCTGCGCAGCAGCACCGATATCTTCATGTGAGGCGTCGCAATTACCACGGGCGTGATTATGCTATCGAAATTCGACAGTCCGTCGAGGTATATATTGAGGAAGTCCTTCTCGTTGATGACGCCTACCACCGTGTCGATTGTATCCCTGTATACGGGCAGACGGGTAAAGCCGCTCTCTCTGAATACCTGCAAGACGTCGTCCATGGCTGCCGTGGTCTCTATGGCCTCTACGTCCACGCGGGGCGTGAGGATGTCTATGACCGTGAGGTCGTCGAACTCTATCGCGGACCTTATCAAGTCGCCTTCGTACTCGTCCAAGCCGCCCTCGGTCTGCGCCTCGTCGACTATCGTGATGAGCTCGTCGTCGGTGATGTTGTTGTCCGACTTGCGCTTAAATATCTTATTGAGCAGCTTTTGCAGCAGTCCCAATATCCAGTTGAGCGGATACAGCACATAGAAAAACATCTTGAGAACGGGATAAAACAGCATCGCCGCGCCCTCGGGATTCATCTTGGCAAGCGTCTTGGGCGTTACCTCGCCGAACAGCAGCGTGAGTACCGTCATCACTACAGTAGATACCGTAGCCGCTACGCCCGCGTCGCTGATTATCACTTGCGCCCACAACAGTCCCGATACGGTAGCCGCCGCCGTGTTGACGATGTTGTTGCCGATAAGTATCGTGGATATCATCGTGTCGTATCTGTCCAAGAACCACATTACGCCCTTAGCGCGCTTGTTGCCGCTATTGACCATGTTCTTGATTCTTATACGGTTAGCGCATGAGAACGCCGTCTCCGACGCAGAAAAAAAGCCTGAAAGTATGACGCAGATTACTATCAGCGCACAATATAATGGTATCATATCCGCTTGTAAAGCTGTCTCCCGTTATTAAATTATTGCGCTTATTATAGCATAAGGCGATGTATATGTAAAGTATTTAATTAATTATATATATATGCGTTATAATTATAAATAGAATCAAAACAAAAATGGACCGACATTCTTTCGTGTTACATTTCAATCGCTATTAATTCCCGAGCGAACAAAACGACGCTTTTTGTGAGCGATAACTTGAAAAATACGAGCTGTGCGAGCGAAGTATTTTTATCTCGGAAAGGGTGAATTTTACGCGCTATGACAATTACTCTTATACTAAACTATGCGCGTAGAAGAGGGGAAACCGTTTATTTATGCCCCGCAGGGAATAGCGAACAAAAACGACGCTTTTTGTGAGCGATACATTGAAAATGCGGAAGCATTTTACGGAGGGGAGCCAACGAGGGGAAACGCGTAGCAAATAAGCACGGAAATTCCGTGCTTATTGCCCGCGTTTAAGCGGTGCCCCTCGTTATAACTTTTTAATGTGCGGTGTCCCCTCACAGTAACCGCCAACACAAGACGGTAATTTAATTACGGTTAAAGACACGTTAAGTCCGTCTTGTGTTGCGCCTGGCGGTTAAATTCCAAAGCGAGCGAAAACCACGCTTTTCGTGAGCGATACCGCGAAAAATACGAGCGGTGCGAGCGAAGTATTTTTATCTCGGAAAGGGTGAATTTTTATGCGCTGCTCTTATTAGTGTTATTACAGATATTGCGCATAAAAAGAGGGGAAACCGCACTTTTAATGTGTGGTGTCCCCTCCGAGTAATCGCTAATATGAGGCGGTACTCTTATAATTCCTATTGCAGACTTTTGTCCGCCGAATATTACGTCTGGCGGTTAGCGCGTCTGGCGATTAGAGTATTTTTGTCACTATTTTCCTCCCCTCGCTCCACTCGATAGACACGACCGCCTTGATTGCGACTCTCATGCCCATCGACGTAAGAGCGGATAGTGCCGCGCTCATGTCGGCGTATGCCAATCTGAGCGACAGTCCGCACGATCCGTCTGCTTCTCGCGGCGTATTCACGATAGTGGAATGTATGCCGCGCGTACTGAGTCTGCCGCGCGCTTCGACGGCGTAAGAGCGCGAAGAAAACGCTATTATGATATATTTCATAAGGAAAATTCTCCTTTGTTATAAAAATGTATGCCGTCTTATATATTATACTGATGACCGTCTCTCGGCGGTTACTTAACGGAGGTTAAATATGATATATTTCGACAATGCGGCAACGGGCAGATTTAAGCCTCGCAGTATGTACGACGTAATGCTCACTTGCCTGCACAGCGCCGCCAATCCCGGCAGAAGCGGTCACCCCGACAGCCTTAAAGCGGCGCAGTACGTATACGACGCGAGGCAGTATATTAAGAGCTCTTTCGGATGCCGAAGCGGCGAAGCAATCTTCACAAGTAATTGTACCGAAGCACTCAATCTTGCAATATTAGGGCGGCTGCGGATGTATAAAGGACAGCGCGTCAACGTGATATTCACCTCATACGAGCACAACAGCGTGCTCCGTCCGCTGAGCGCTCTCAAAGGCGAGCTTGACATTACTCTCACCGAGATTATGCCGAGAGAGAGGGAGATAGACGCGCGCGATATAGATGCTGCCGTTACCCCCGATACTAAGCTGATAATTACCTCGCACGTATCAAATGTGACGGGCTACTCGGTAGATATCGAGGCTGTGGGCGCGATTGCGAGAAAGCACGGCGTGCCTTACCTCGTCGACTGCGCACAGTCTGCGGGACATCTGCGTATAGATATGGATAAGGCGGGAGTATCGCTGTTGGCGTCGGCGGGACACAAAGGACTGCACGGTCCGCAAGGAAGCGGCTTTCTGCTGATAGCGGAGGGCATCGACATTATGCCTATCAAGTACGGCGGCACGGGCACGGACAGCTTAAGTCTGATTCAGCCCAAAGAGCTGCCCGAAGCATACGAAAGCGGCACGCTGGACACACCCGCAATCGCGGGGCTGCACGCGTCGTGTAAGTGGACGGACGACAACTTTATCACCGTCAACTCGCGCATCCGCTCATACTGCTCGGAGCTCAATTACGCCCTGCCCCGCATCAAGGGAGTGCGCATGTACTCCTCGCCTGCGAGCAATCTTGTGACATTCTCAATCGACTCGCTCACCTCTGTGGACGTGGCGGATATGCTATCGGACGCGGACTTCGCGGTGAGGAGCGGGCTGCACTGCGCGCCGCTCGCCCATAAATATCTGGGCACGCAAGAGGACGGATTGGTAAGGGTGAGCCCAGGATTCAACAACAGTACGGCGCAAGTCAACGCGCTGATTCGCAATATCGAAAAGCTGGCGGCAAGCGTAAGCCGCTGAACCGCTTTGCGCGGGCAAGCGGCGCGCAAGCAACTATTACGGGAGGCAATATATGAAAAAGGTGAAGCATAACTACGGCGGCGACGGCGCCGACAATACGGGCGGCGCGGGCACAAGCGCACACTTCGGCAATAACGACAGCACGCAAGGAACGTCCGACGCATACGACCGCTATGCGGGTATGAACCGCGACCAATTGATGGGCGAAATGTATAAGGAAGCGGCTAAGTCGAGAGCGAGCGGGATGAGCAATGACGACCTCGAGAGCTTCTACGGGAAAGTCGCGCCCGCAATGAACGAGGAGCAACGCGCCAACCTGCGCTCGCTCATCGAAAAGCTGAAGGTATAAGCGCTATGGATATGCAAAGTATAATGTCTATGATGCAGGGCGGCGGAAACACCGAAGCTATGCTCAAAGCCATGGGCGGAAGCAACCCGCAGATGGCAGGGCTCATGCCTATGCTCATGAATATGAACAACCGAAACCAGCCCGCCTACGGCAAAGCGCAGACCTTTAAGCCGCAAAAAGAAATAACAGACCTTACCCTGACCTGCGGCAATGATTGCGGTTGGGACGGCGATATGTAGCCGTCCCCTGTCAATCGGCGCTTATTAAATCAAGGTCGCCAATAAATATTAAGGCTGCTTAAAGTAAGTAATTACAAATTACAATCGCTTAGCGGTTAAAATATGATTATTAGGGCGCGTGTCAATATATCGGGTGAATATTTCAACCCAATATAACACAGACTGATTGCCGTATCGAATGTATACAGCATGTTAATGCGCCATAAAGCAGCGAAATCACAGATAATTTTTCAAATCAAACCCAAAATCATTATGATAACGCATAAAAACAAAAATTCACATTATCAAAGCGCGTACGATATCGCCCCTTAAGATGTTAAGCTCGGCGCAGTCACAGTCGCGCTCTATTGCGGGAATATCTATATAAGTATTGAAAATCACATTGCAAGGGCTCCCCCCGAGTACGATTACTCTGTCCGCGCACATCAGAGCTTCCTCTATATCGTGAGTGACGAACAGCGCTGTGCAAGCGGGGAACTTGGTGGATATGAAGCGGGAGATTATTCCGCGTTTTACCGCGATATCGAGAGCGCGAAAGGGTTCGTCCATGAGCAAGGTGTCGCCGCCGCATGCGAACGCGCGCGCAAGCGCCGCTCTTCCTGCCTCTCCGCCGCTGATCTTTGCGGGGTACTTATCCTTGATGTGGGCGATGCCCATCGCGCTAAGCGCAAACATCGCAGCTTGCTCGGCGCTCTCCCTATCTCCGCCGAGGGCGTACATTATATTGCCGAGCACGGTCAAATTGGGCAGCAATCTGCTCTGCTGAAAGACGTAGGATACGCGTCCCTGTCCGCTTATGCTTCCGCCGTAGCCTATAAGGCGCGCCGTAGCGTGCAGCAACGTCGTCTTGCCGCAGCCGCTCCTGCCCAGAATACACACGGTCTGCCCCGCCTCTATGCTCAAATTAAACTTATCGAATATGACCTGCCCGCCGTAGCTTACGCATAAATCCTTAATATCAAGCATCGCTCCACCTCACGCACACCTTACGTATAAGTACTATCAGCGCCTCGAGAATCGCCGACAGTACAATCGCTACCAGCGTCCAGGCAAAGAGGACGTCCGTCTCGAGATAGAGATTGCTCATATTCATCGCCTGTCCTATACTCGCCGCCGTGCCCGACATCACCTCGCCCGCTACCGTGAGCTTGAGAGTGAGCGACAGCGTGGACCGCACCGAAGTGAGTATATCCGGCAGTACGAGAGGGATATACATCTGCGTAATCTGCCTGCGAAGCGGCACGCCGTAGACGCGCGACATCTGCACCAGCTGCCTGTCTACGCCGTCTATCGCGCCCAATATATTGGTATACAGCAGCGGGCAAATGATAACAACGCATACAGCGACAGGTAAAATATTGTTGCTCATCCACAAAAGGCACAGCAAAATCACCGACATGGTGGGCACCGCGCGCGATATCGCAATCAGCGGAGAAAGCAGCTTACGCACGGGTGCGAACAACGCCGCGCACACCGCGCCGACCAGCGCGAGGGCAAGCGATATAGCATAGCCTATCACCGTGCGCAGCAGCGTGAACGCCGCCGCGGCATAGAAGTCGCCCGATGACAGCAATCGACCCAAGCCCTCAAACGTAGCGCTTATCGAGGGTATAATGAGAGGCTTGTCAACCGCAGCCGCAATAATCGCCCATATCGCAAATATGAGCGCTAACGTAATCAGCGGATACAGCGCGCCGATTACGCCTATAATGCGACTGTCCCTCTTGGCTTGCTTCACTTATTCTCCTCTAACTTTGCGCCGATATTGCAATCGACAATGCCTGTGTATGTCCGATACTATGATACGCCTTACCGCTTGAGCCGATACGCAGAATAGCCTACATCGTCCCGAAACGGTATCTGCCTAAGCTGCTCCTATACAGCCGTCCGATTGCGCCGCAGCGGCGGTCCGCATATGCATCTAACGCCGCACTATATACAATAATATATCAATGGCAGGCGCCCTAATAGCATAATATTAGTTGACGCCGTAATAAAAGCCGCTATCCTTGGACGGTATGCTGCCGCCGATTGCGGCGGGCTTAATCGAGTGAACTCTGACCAGCGTGGACAGATATTCGTCATATCCGCTTGCATCTGCAATAGGAGTGACGGACACGTTGCACCTGCGGGCAATCGCGCCGTTGATAGAGGCGGCAAGCGATGTCGCCTCATAGTTGCTCTTGATTGCCGTATAGGCTGCGCTCGCGCCCTCGTCGGTCACGATGGTCTGCGCGTTGGTCTGCAATGCGCTCAAAAGCGCCGCTATAAGCTCGCTGTCCTCGGCTATGGAAGCCTTGGCGATGAGCACCGCTTGAGAGTATCCACCGCCGCACAGCGTCTGCAAGCTGCCCTTGTCGCCGAGACCGTTCTTGACGGCGGCGATAGATACGGCGGGCTCGCCCACTATACCGTAATAATCCGCGCTCTCCTTGGACTTGACAGCCCTTATAGCCGCCGCTCCGTCCGCCGCGTAGCAGAGCGTAACTTTGCCCGCTTGAGGCGTAGCGACCGCCGCGTCGGAACCGATGTCGCACGCTATGCCGCTGTCCGCAAGCAGACGCTCGAACATCAGCGCGGGCACGCTGCCCTGTCCTATGCTGTATACCACTTTGCCGACCAAGTCGCTCGCAGACGTTATGTCCGCAGCACCGCTGCCGCCGATAAAGTAGAGATTGCCGTGCGTGACGGTGGCTATCACCTTGATGTCCGCGCCCTTATTGAAGAGATTGGCGGCAAGATTGGACGGTACGATCGCAAGGTCGGCGTCGGCTGCAAACTGCTGAATCTTATCCGACTGCACTATGCTCGTCTTAACGGTTGTCTCGCCGTGGGCGAAGCCTCCCGCTATGCCCGCAACCGCGAGCGCAGGCGCGCCGTCGGGCGCATATAACGTATACTCGGCGTCGTCCCTGCACGCCGTCAAGCCGAATACGCCTGCTATCGCAAGCGCAAGTACGCATGCAAGCGCGAGTAATCTCATTCTTTTCATATCATACCTCCGATATTTCAAATGCGGTAAGCGCAGACTTTACGCTTACGCCGTTAAGTTTTCCAAGTTTTCCGCTGAGCGCGGATATCGCCTCTCCGCTGCCTTTCACGATGACGGATATGGCGTTGATATTATTCTCCTTATCGGGTACGCCCATTCTGCCGACTATAATATCCGAATAGTCGGACAGCAGCGACTGCACTTTGCCAGCCGTCTCCTTGTCGGGTCTGAGCACTATGCCTATAACTCCCACTCTCAACATATTTCACCTCGCAATAAAAAATCCGCTCCCGCCGAATAAGCAAAGGAGCGGACTTAATACCGCTGTATTGACCTCCTGCTCTCCGACTGCTCATCGATACGGAATATTGATAGTTATTATTAATCTTCGGAGTAGGACTGCTCTTCCTCCTCGGATATATCGCGGCGCAACTTGCTCGCCGCCGCATGTCGCCACGGCATCGGCTTGTGCTATGCCTTAAGTCGCTCGATGCGCCTAAGTCGCAACGTTAGTCTCCTCACAGATTGTTTGAGCTCGCCTCTAACGGCTGACTGCCGACTTTGTATCGACGCCGACCGCCGGAATGCCTGTCAACTCATCACGTCGCAATACTTATCCGGACGCAATCGCACGAGTGTCCGACATACGCGCCCTTGCTATACTTGACCTATGCCGTAATTAAGTCATATATTGCCCATAGCATAACGTCTTATATATAATACCTTATTAATATAGACGAAAGATATTGCAATTGCAACCGTTTACGCCCTGACTACACCCTCTTTTACCGCCTGAGCCGCTACGGCACGGGCAACAGCCTCGCCCACTCTGGGGTCGAACGCCTTGGGTATAATATAATCGGCGCTGAGCTCGCCGTCGCTCACAAGAGATGCGATGGCGTCGCTGGCGGCAAGTTTCATGCCCTCGGTAATAGCCTTGGCCTTGCTGTCCAATGCGCCTCTGAATATGCCGGGGAACGCGAGCACGTTATTTATCTGATTGGGATAGTCGGAGCGTCCCGTGCCTATCACGGCGGCGCCGCCCGCAGCTGCCTCGCTCGGCATTATCTCGGGCACGGGATTGGACATGGCAAAGACTATCGCCTTATCCGCCATGGTCGATACCATCTCCGCGGTGACCGTGCCGGGACCCGACACGCCTATGAGTATGTCGCTGCCCTTGAGCGCTTCCGCCACGCCGCCGCGTATGTTAGCCTTATTGGTAATCTCCGCAAGCGCGGTCTTGGACTTATCCATGCCGTCCCTGCCGCGGTAGAGTATGCCCTTGCGGTCTACCATAATCACATTGCCTATGCCGCAGCTAAGCAGCAGCCTGCCTATCGCAGCTCCCGCAGCGCCCGTGCCGAGTATGGTAGCGGTGGAGTTGCTTATATCCTTGCCTACGAGCTTGAGCGCGTTCTTCAACCCCGCGAGCACAACTACAGCCGTGCCGTGTTGGTCGTCGTGGAATACGGGGATATCCAATCTCTGCTTAAGCGCCTCTTCTATCTCGAAGCAGCGGGGCGCGGATATGTCCTCGAGGTTAATGCCGCCGAAGGTGGGCGCCAAGTTGGCGACCGTGTCGATTATCTCCTGCGTATCTTGAGTGGCAAGCGATATGGGGAATGCGTCCACTCCGCCGAAACGCTTAAAGAGCACGCACTTGCCTTCCATGACGGGCATGCCCGCCAAGCCGCCGATATTGCCCAGTCCCAGTACCGCCGAGCCGTCGGTAACCACCGCGACGAGATTGTGCCTGCGGGTGTATTCCCAGCACTTGTCGGGGTCGGCGTTGATGGCGAGGCAGGGCTCCGCTACGCCCGGCGTGTATGCCAGCGACAAGTCCTCAGCCGTCTCCACGGGTACGGACGAGATCACCTCTATCTTACCGCGCCACTGCGCATGCAAATCCAACGCTTTACTCATATTACTATCTCCTATTACGCCTAAATGCGGCAATTTATCTTAAAATCATTATATACCTAATACTGTCGGTATGCAAACGAGTTGACGCCGTTAATGCGCCTTAAAGCCAATTAATCGAGCGCAGAGATAATATATCCGCTCTCGCAATCGTATACCGCGCTCACCGATGGGATATCTGCGCCGAGGACGTCGCCTCTTACCGCCTTGCCGTCGCAGCACGGTATCTTGCCGCTGCCTGTATCCAGCATGCATATGCGCCTTGCGCCGTCGCAATAGACGCTCCTCACCTTGCACTTTATGCCGCCGCCCGCTTTGACCTCTGCCGCGCGCACGCCGAGCACGGCGTACTTGCCGTCGTAATTGCCGCAGATGAGGCGGGGCAAAGCTATCTCCGTACCGCAATAGCGCGCATGCCAGCCCTTGCCGTCCTTAAATACCTCGGCGGGCACGTACGCGATATCTGGAAAGCCCGCTATGCCCGCAACCGCGCTGTGCAAAGGTCTATTATATATCGCGGACATGCTGTCGCACTGCAACATCGCGCCCTCGGACATAATGCCTACCTTATCGAAATAATGCGCCTCGTACGCGCGGTCTGTGGCGTAAATTACCCTGCCGCCGCTATCCTTAGCCGCCCTAACAAGCGCAAAAAATACTTTACTCCTCTCCGCATAGGTTAAAGAGGGCGAAAAAGAATCTATCAAATAGAGGTTGCTCTCGCGGATAAACGCCCTGGCAAGCAGGATGTAAGCCCTGTGCAGAGGATATAAATTCTTAACCTTTTCGCCGAGTAAATCGGCTATACCGAACAGGCGAACGACTTTGTCAAGACGAGCCCTGCAATACTCCTCGCCCTCGCCGCGCAGCCGCAGCGGATAGAGTATGTTGTACTCCGCGCTCTTGCGCATATTGAGCGAATCATCGCCGAAGGTGTAGGTGACGTTGCGGCTCTTGGGAGATACGGAAATAAGAGACTTACCGCCTATCTCCAATGTGCCCGAAGCCTTTTCCATGCCGCACAGCCCGCGCATAAGCGTGGTCTTACCGCTCCCCTCGCCGCCGAGCAGGCACATTACTTCGCCGCTATGCAACGTAAACGACACGCCGCGCACTACTTCGCCGTATCCGAAATATGATACGCCTAAGTCTTGCACTCTCATATCGCCGCTTAAAGTCGTATTGCTCATACCGCAATTATAGCATAATTAAGACGCGCTTTACAATGATATGCGCCTAAGCGGATATCTTTAGACAGATGGACGCAGACGTCGAATATGTGCTTATGTCCGATACCTGATAAAAAATCCGAGACAAAAGCCGCTTATCCGTTGACAAAGCGCATCCGCAGATGCTACTATTATGGCGCTAGGGGTACTCTGCAACGAGTTGAGACAGTCCCTTCGAACTTGGTCAGGCTAATACCTGCGTAAGGAAGCAAAATACTAATCATAGTGTTTCTTTATCTTAAGTTCCTCCTAGCAGGAGGTTTTTTTATGTCCGGTTATCTTTTGACAGCCGATTACACGAGTTATTTCAACTTTAACTCTCTGCGCGGAATATCGCTGTGTCTGGGGCTTATCCTTATCGGAATAGCGGCAATTACCATTGCTACGGTCGCTGCCGTTAAAAAAGACAAACTAAAACCTACGGCAACGATATGCGTGGGCGTATTGCTGGCGTACGCGGTGGCGGTTGCTATTGCCAACGTCGCAACAGACTTTAAGGAAGGCGAGACTTACACGCGCAAATATCAGACAATTATTATAGCGCTGCTCGCCGTGTTGATACTGGGGCTCATCGTGCTGTTCGCCATGATAGACAGGCGCAAGCACACGGGCAAGCAACATACCATGTCCGTAGTCTACGCAGCCATATGCGTCGCGCTGGCGTTCGGACTGTCGTATATCAGACTGTTCAAAGCGCCTTACGGCGGTTCTATAACGCTATTCTCGCTGCTGCCGATTGCGCTATACTCCTACATATTCGGCATACGCAAAGGGGTAATGTGCGGCTTCGTCTACGGCATGCTACAGGCAGTGCAAGACCCTTGGATAGTCCACCCGTTGCAGTTCATACTCGACTACCCGCTCGCCTTTTCGCTGGTGGGGCTGTGCGGCGGTCTGTTCAGAAACCTATTTAGAGCAAAGACGCGCATTGATAAGCGCTTCGTAGACACGGTAGCAATATCCCTCGGCATGTGCTTGGGCATAATAGGCAGGCTGATGTGTCACCTCATCTCGGGCGCAGTCTACTTCGGAGAATACGCAGCCGGCTTCGGCTTCACCAACGAGTGGACCTACTCCTTCGTATATCAGTGCACATATGTGCTGCCCGACGGCGCGCTCGCGATATTCGGCGCATTTATACTTATGATGAGCAAATCTTTCCGCAATCAGATGGATAAAGTAATAGCCAATTACAATAAAAGCTCACAGCCTAAAGAGCAAACGCCGCACTCCGTTAACCGCCAAGCGTAATACTCGACGAAGTAAGTATAATTTAGACGAAACTGTATGGTACGTCTCGTATTTGCGGTTACTTGGAGAGACAACCATCCGTTATAAGGATGGTTGTCTCTCTTTTACGCGCGTAGATTGGTATAATTCTAATTATCATATCGCGTAAAATTCACTCTTTCCTTTATAAAAATACTTCGCTCACAGCGCTCGTATTTTTTGCGGTTACGCTTGCAAAAAACGTCGTTTTGCGCGCTTTATTACACTTGTCTATATTCATTATTAAATACTTTGAAAAGATATCGATAGTTATAATGCTTTAACAAAAATACAATTTAATTAATAAGCGAACGAAAACCGCGCTTTTCGTGAGCGATACCGCAAAAAATCGGAGGGGAGCCAATGAGGGGAAACGCGTAGCAAATAAGCACGGAATATCCGTGCTTATTGTCTGCGTTTAAGCGGTGCCCCTCGTTATTTTATCCACCTATGAGAGTACGACCGATACGAAAGCAAGACGATACGCTTATCGTCGCT
>CAJTXS010000030.1 GCA_910583735.1 uncultured Christensenella sp.
GCAGGGAATAGCGCGCAAAAACCACGCTTTTTGCAAGCGGTACCTTGAAAATGCGGAAGCATTTTACGGAGGGGAGCTAACGAGGGGAAACGCGTAGCGAGTATGCAACAGCATACGGTTTGCGTTTAAGCGGTGCCCCTCGTTATAAATTTATAATGGACGGTGTCCCATCCAAGTAACCGCTAATATGAGGCGGTAGATACATTGTATAAATTTTTGAAAATTGTGCGCCGAATATTACGTCTGGCGGTTATTATTATTTGACATTTTTCTCCTCGATATTATATCATTAATTATACTTATTTAAGGAGTTTTAGGGTATGAAGCAAGATATGATAGTTATCATAGACCTCGGCAGTGAAGAGAACTCCGCCGTGGCAAGAGAAATCAGGGCTATGGGTGTATACAGCGAGATATATCCGCACGATATTACTGCGGAAAATCTTGCCGCTTTGCCTAATGTAAAGGGAATTGTACTCAACTGCGGTCCCAATAATATCGTAGACGGCGAGGCAATCAGTGTGAGCGATAGCGTACTGTCATGCGGAATACCCAATATTACCATAAAAGACGGCAGCGCGCACGACGGACTTAAGTCTTTCATCTTCGACACATGTAAGTGCGACGCCAACTGGAACATGAACAACTTTATCGACGACCAAGTCGAGCTGTTGCGCAAGCAGATAGGCGACAAGAAGGTATTGCTCGCGCTCTCGGGCGGCGTAGATAGCTCGGTAGTCGCGGCGCTGCTCATCCGCGCAATCGGCAAGCAACTTGTATGCGTGCACGTCAATCACGGACTTCTGCGCAAGGGCGAGCCCGAGCAGGTTGTCAAGGTATTCAGAGAAGAGCTGGGCGCTACGCTCATATATTCCGACAGCGTAGACAGATTCCTCAATAAGCTCGCAGGCGTAGCCGATCCCGAGAGCAAGCGCAAGATTATCGGCGCTGAGTTCATCAGAGTATTCGAGGAAGAAGCTCGCAAGCTCGACGGAATAGACTTCCTCGCGCAGGGCACTATATATCCCGATATCGTCGAGAGCGGCACCAAGACCAATAAGATAGTCAAGTCTCACCACAACGTAGGCGGCTTGCCCGACGACCTCAAGTTCGAGCTCGTAGAGCCCCTTAAGTATCTGTTTAAGGACGAAGTCCGCGCATGCGGCAAGGCGCTGGGACTGCCCGACGACATGGTATACCGTCAGCCGTTCCCCGGTCCCGGACTGGGCGTAAGATGTCTGGGCGCGATTACCCGTGACAGGCTGGAAGCGGTACGCGAGTCCGACGCCATCTTGAGAGAGGAGTTCGCTAATGCGGGTCTACAGGGCAAGGTATGGCAGTATTTCACGCTTATTCCCGAGGTTAAGTCAGTCGGCGTCAAGGACAACGCGCGCTCCTTCGAGTGGCCCGTCATTATCCGCGCCGTCAATACCGTGGACGCAATGACCGCTACTATCGAGCATATCGATTGGGCGCTACTGGATAAGATTACTTCGCGCATTATCACCGAGGTTAAGGGCGTCAACAGAGTGTGCTACGACCTTACGCCTAAGCCTACGGGGACGATTGAATGGGAGTGATTGGGTAACGAGGGGCACCAATTAAACGCTTACATATGCGCAGGATTGTCCTGCGCATATTTGCTACATGGTTCCCCTCGTTAGCTCCCCTCCGTACTTCGTTAACCGCCAGGCGAAACACTCGACGTAGCAAGTATAATTTAGTCGCAACTGTATAGTACGTCTCGTATTTGCGGTTACTGGGAGGGGACACCGTCCATTATAAGGACGGTTTCCCCTCTTTTTATGCGCAATATTTGTAATAGCACATATAAGAGTAGCGCATAAAAATTCACCCCTTCCGCAATAAAAATACTTCGCTCACACCGCTCGTATTTTTTGCGGTGACGCTTGCAAAAAGTGTGATTTTTGCGCGCTATTCCATAAATGTGACGATGGGGCACCAATTAAACGCTTACATATGCGCAGGATTGTCCTGCGCATATTTGCTACATGGTTCCCCCTCGTTAGCTCCCCTCCGATTTTTCGCGGTATCACTCGCGAAAAGCGTGGTTTTCGCTCGTTATTCCCTGCGGGGCATAGAGTATAACCGCCAGGCGAAACACTCGACGTAGCAAGTATAATTTAGTCGCAACTGTATAGTACGTCTCGTATTTGCGGTTACTGGGAGGGGACACCGTCCATTATAAGGACGGTTTCCCCTCTTTTTATGCGCAATATTTGTAATAGCACATATAAGAGTAGCGCATAAAAATTCACCCCTTCCGCAATAAAAATACTTCGCTCACACCGCTCGTATTTTTTGCGGTGACGCTTGCAAAAAGTGTGATTTTTGCGCGCTAAAAGATTTAATTGCTAAACGCAATATAAACGCAATACAAGGCAGATGGAGTACATTTATGAAATAAATAAAATTACATCGCATGTAGGAGATTTATCACCTTTTTTCACTAATTAATAGCCGGTTTGATTAAATAGTCATTGATTATGTTTATAAAGCTTACTTGCTTAAAATAATAATAATTTTAATCCGTATATATCACAGCTAAGCGGCGCATTTTAGTTACGATAAAAAAGTTGGCAGTAAGTCTTGGAAATAACTCAATCATGGTGTACACTATAGGTGTAGCTCATTTGTCGATTCGGATAATCGCTTGGAGAGCAGTATGCAATATAATACTTGACCGTTTCTGTATACGGTGCGGCTGCGCTTAAATCCTGCATAATATAGCGTAGCTGTGCTTTGAGGCAAATATTCCTCGTATGCGGTGCGTTCATATAAAGACTATTATTTAATATCGTAATTAAGGCTGTTGCAGCGACTCTCCCGCGTTGCAACATTTTTATTGCTTGTATATCGGTATAATTGTCTTATTGCAGCTATATCGGCGTAAAAATTACGATTGTCCGTACTTGCTGCTTGAGCCGCGTCATGGATTTAGCATAGCTGCATTTGGGCGCTTGTCGGCGTCTTAGCTTTGCTGTGTACTTTAATCGACTAATAGGTGCATAGCGTAGCCTGTAGCAATTAGGAGTAGTATAATGTAAAATCTAAATAAATGATTATTAAAATATTGACAATGTCAAAAATAGTGGTATAATAAGATTAAGGTCAAAGGTCAAAGATAGTCAAACTTAATAATTGACCAATATAATGACAGTAGATATAGGCGAGCGGCAGCAAGACTATAAGTAAAGGAGACGGGATGGCTAATATATCCGAAGAGATAGAGCAGTTTATACTCTCGGTGCTGGGCGATAGCGACGAGGTGACTTTGTCGCGGTCGCAGCTGGCTGATTACTTCAGCGTAGCTCCCAGTCAGATCAACTATGTGCTTCGTACGCGCTTCAACGTGTGCAGAGGATACATTACAGGCTCTAAGCGAGGCGGCGGCGGCAATATCAGCATAGTCCGCATAGCCGTGGACGACGAGCTGATACCCTCGATATTGCGCGACTTGGAAGATAGCAAGGGGCTTAGTCAAAACAAGGCGTGTGACATTGCGGACAGATTGCTCAGAGACAGCGCTCTTACCGAGCGAGAATGCGGCATAATTAAGGCTGCGCTCAGTGACAAGGCGCTGGCTGCAAGTGATAATTCGGCGCAGCTGCGTCGTAATATATATGGTGAAATTCTTACCGAGTTGATGAGGAGGTAGAGGATGAAAGATATTAACGGCAACGAAGTAGAGGTATGTCAGGTATGCGGGCAGCACCGCGCCTCTATCATAGTCAAGACCAACGTCAACGGCGTCGTTACGGAGAAGCGCCTGTGCAAGCACTGCGCGGGTAAGCTCAACGAGGGCAAGATGATAAGCGACCTGCTCAGCGGCGCCAATATTATGTCAGCGCTCTTTAACGGCGGCGCAACACCTTATCGCAGCACGCCGCGAGTGTGTCCCAAGTGCGGCACTACAGAGAAGGAAGTGCGCAAGAACTTTCGCCTCGGCTGCAGCTCGTGTTACGACGCGTTTAACGATATAATAGACGCGGCTTTCGAGCAGATGGGCGGCAGACCCTACAAGGGCAGGACGCCCCGCGACACCGTTGTAGAGAAGGAAGTCGTCAAGGCGGAAAAGTCTAAGCCCAAGATAAAGCCCGTCGACGAAGTCACTGCGCTTAAGAGCAGGATTGCCGAGGCTGCCGCGGCGCAAAACTATGCGGAAGCTGCGCGCTTGCAAGAGCAGCTCAAGAAACTCAGCGGCAATATATAGGAGGGGAAGCATGGATTACGGAGCAAAGAGCAACGACGTAGTAGTATCCAGCAGAGTGAGGCTGGCAAGGAATATCGCGGGTCTGCCTTTCCCCGACAAGCTGTCGGGAGAAGAGGAGATATATTCCGTGCTCATGCTGGGCGTGGAGCAGGCGATGAGCGAGATTACGCCCTGCGACTTCTATAAGATGCACGATATAGACCCGCTGTACGCGCAGTCGCTCGTGGAGAACCATCTCATCAGCAAGGACCTTATCGGCAGACAGTATTCCGCAGTGGATATCGCAAGGAGCGGCGATATATCAGTAATGATTAACGAAGAGGACCATATTAGAGCGCAATGTATCATGCCCGCGCTCGACCTCGACAGCGCCTTCGAGAAGATAGTGCGCGTGGATAAAGCCATGTCCGCCCGTCTCGATTACGCCTTCGATCCCAAGTACGGTTACCTTACCGCTTGTCCCACCAATATGGGCGCGGGCATGAGGGCGTCGTTCATGGCGTTCCTGCCGGCGCTGGTGCTAACCGATTCCATTAACTCCGTACTCAGCGCCCTGCAACAGCTCGGCGTTACGGCGAGGGGCGTATACGGCGAGGGCAGCGGCGCGCAAGGCTTTATGTATCAGCTGTCCAATCAGGCTATGATAGGCGCAAGCGAGGAGGAGATACTCACGCGCATGAAGATAATCGCAGACAAAGTCATACGCAACGAGCGCATAGCAAGGGGCAACCTCGTCAAGGCTGCGGGATTGGACTTGAAGGATAAGATTATGCGCTCCTACGGCATACTGCGTCACGCTGTCAAACTGTCGTCGCAGGAGTTCATGGAACTGCTTGGATATGTCAAGCTGGGAGTGATACTCGATTATATAGATTACAAACTCGAGGATATCGATAAGCTCATCACCGTATCGCAGCCTGCGATGCTGTGCAAGCGCGAGGGCAAGAAGCTCGGCGCGCAGGAGCGCGATATCGCTCGCGCAAAACTCGTCAGACAGCAGCTGGCGAATTAGGAGGAATTTCGATATGATGTATAGACTTAGCAAAGAGTGCGAAGAAGTAATGAACCTTGCCACCAAGTACGCGGCAGGCAGCGCCGATAGAGTAATTGGTACGGAATATCTGCTTGCGGCAATGCTGGGACAGCCCGACAGCAATGCGGGTAAGTATCTTGCCGCTTTCGGCATGGACGAGAGCAATATCCCCGATATTATCAGCGTCTCGGACAGTCAGGGCTCGAGCGTAGAGATGACCGAGCGCACGCGCAGAGTGCTGCATCAGGCTATCAGAATGTGCACGCAGATAGGCGCGCCCGCAGTCACGTCGGACAAGATGCTGTACGCCATGCTCATGATGAGCGACTGTTACGCCGTAGGCAAGCTGAAAGAGCTGGGCTGCGACGTAGAGGGTATGCTCAGTGGTCTTAAAAAGATGTTTTACGAAGACCTTAAAGCCAACCGCGACAATATTATAAGGAATAACGACAATTCCGACGAGGGATATCAAGCTAAGTACGGAGCTGCTCCCAACTACGGCGGCAAGGGTGAGAAGTCGCTCGAGGCGCTCGACAAGCTGGGCGTCGACCTTACCAAAAAGGCGAGAGACGGCAAGCTCGACCCCGTCATAGGCAGGAGCGGCGAGATAGACCGCATCATACAGATACTCTCTCGCAGGACCAAGAATAATCCCGTGCTCATAGGCGAGCCGGGCGTGGGAAAGAGCGCCATAGTAGAGGGGTTGGCGCAGGCTATCGTCAAGGGCGAAGTGCCCGAGATGCTCAAGGATAAGAAGATATTTTCTATGGATATGGCTAGCGTTGTCGCAGGCTCCAAGTACAGAGGCGAGTTTGAGGAAAAATTGCAGAACGCGCTCAAGATAATCAAGGACAGCGGCAATATAATACTGTTCATAGACGAGATACACACGATAGTCGGCACGGGCAGCTCTAACGAGAATGCCATGGACGCAGCCAATATCTTAAAGCCGCTGCTTGCAAGGGGCGAGATGCAGACCATAGGCGCAACCACTATCGAAGAGTATCGCAAGTATATAGAGAAGGACGCCGCGCTCGAGCGCAGATTCCAGCCCATAATGGTTGAGCCGCCCTCGGTAGAAGAGACGATAACCATACTCAAGGGATTGAGAGATAAGTACGAGAAGCACCATCAGGTGACCATTACGGACGAGGCTATCACGGCGGCGGCTGTGATGTCGGACAGGTATATCTCGGACAGATTCTTGCCCGACAAGGCGATAGACCTTATAGACGAGGCTGCGTCCAAGAAGCGCATCTCCAACTTCGTGCTGCCGCCCGAGATTAAGGCGCTGGAAGAGCGGGCTGTCAAGCTCAAGATGGATATCGACGCGCACTCCAAGAGAGAGGAGTACGGCGTATGCGCCAGTCTGCAAGACGAGCTTAAGGTCATAGAGGAGCAGATGCTCGAGGAGCGCGCCAAGTGGACCGCGGGCAAGAAGGACACGGATATGTCCATAGGCGAGCAGGAGATTGCGCAGGTGATATCGCAGTCTACGTCCATACCTGTGGCTAAGCTCACCGAGAGCGAGGCGGAGAGGCTCATGCACTTGGAGCAGGAACTCAAGAAGCGCGTCATAGGTCAGGACGAAGCGGTGTCTGCCGTGAGCAAGGCGGTAAGGCGCGCAAGAGCCGGTATCAAAGACCCCAACAGACCTATCGGCTCGTTTATCTTCCTCGGTCCTACGGGCGTAGGCAAGACGGAGCTAACCAAGGCGCTTGCCGAGGCGATGTTCGGCGACGAGAACCTCATGATAAGAGTGGATATGTCCGAGTATATGGAGAAGTTCAACGTATCCAAGCTAATAGGCTCCGCGCCCGGATATGTGGGCTTCGACGAGGGCGGTCAACTCACCGAGAAGGTGAGGCGTAAGCCCTATTCCGTGGTGCTATTCGACGAGATAGAGAAGGCTCATCCCGACGTGTTCAATATCCTCTTGCAGATACTCGAGGACGGCAGGCTCACCGACTCGCACGGCAGAACGGTATCATTTAAGAATACGGTGGTAATAATGACGTCCAATATCGGCGCGGGAGAGATTAAGAATTCTCCTAAGTTGGGCTTCGGTTCGAGCGAGAGCGATTACGACGACATGCGCGATAAGCAGATGGATGCGCTCAAGCGCGCCATGAAGCCCGAGTTTATCAACCGTATCGACGACATCATAATATTCAGACGCCTCGAGAAGCAGGATATGACCGAGATATCCGCCAACATGCTCGCAAGGCTTAAGGATAGACTTGCCGAGCAGAATATCGACGTGGAGTTCGACGCTTCGGCAGGCGACTACGTCATCGCTAAGGGCTATGACAGCGAGTACGGCGCAAGACCGCTAAGGCGCGCGGTGCAGAAGTACGTCGAGGATATTTTGTCCGAGAAGATACTCACTTCGCAGATAAAAGAGGGCGACAGCATACTCGTGTCTTCGGACGGCGACTCGCTCATCTTCACCAAGAAGTAAGGATGTATATCTTTATTGATTGCATCGGGCGCGTTGCGCTTGTCTTATAAGCGGCGTATCTCTTTGCCGCGCTTAGATTTTTGCACGGTCGTTTACGCCGAGTAAACTCCCTGCGTGAAAGCCGCGCGCCTTGCGACCTGCTTGTTTCTATAACAAGCGGGTCTTTCTCTTGTGTAAATGCGGAATTGCGCGTTTGACTTATAAGCGGCGTATCTCTTTGCCGCGCTTACATTTTTGCCGGGTCGTTTACGCCGAGTAAACTCCCTGCGTAAAAGCCGCGCGCCTTACGACCTGCTTATGAAACGAGCAGGTCCGTTTCCCATATATACGGTAGGCAAGCCGCGCGCGTATAAGTTAAGAGGGATTAATGCCATAGCTCTTTTTGTCCGTGCAGAAAAGCGCCCATATATACACTAAATTAGCTTAAATGTCAATAGGGTTTTTTTTGTAAAATTATTAAATACCCCCTTTTATAACGCATACGCGTATGATATAATAAGGTTGATAATAAAAGTAGTCGGGCAGTTAAGCCGCTACGATAAGGAGGATTGCTTATGAGGTTAGAGATCATTTCGAGGAACTACAAGGTATCGGATCATCTCAAAGAAATTATCGAGAAGAAAGTCGATAAATTCTCGCGCTATTTCGAGGACGACGCGGTAGTAAAGATAGCGCTTAAGCAAATTGGTAAAGACAAATACGGCATGGAAGTCACGGTCTTCTTCGCAGGCAACAACTTGGTGCGAAGCGAAGTGGTATCCGACAACATGTACAACAATATAGACCTTGCTCTGCCTAAGATAGAGGGACAGATACGCAAGTATCGCACCAAGCTGGGCAAGCGCATTAAGCAGACAGCGCTCGAGGGCGAGGAGGTCAAGGCGGCAGAGGCGGCGTCTCCCGCAAGGAAGAAGACTATCAGCTTGCAAAAGTGCAGCGTAGAGGACGCTATTGCGCAGATGGAGCTGGTCGACCATACCTTCTTTATCTTCCTCAACGAGACGAACGGCATGGTCAATGTAGTATATCACAGAGAGGACGGCGGCTACGGTCTGATAGACTTGGTATACTGACAGGCGCAGCCTTATATCATAAAAGTTGTTTTATAAGCGGCGGGCATTGCCCGCCGTTTATACACTCCGACGGGGCGGAGCTCTGATTGCGGTTTACAAAGATTTTACACTGCTAATTTTCGTCAATGCGATACGCTTTTTGCGGCGTTGCAGTATAATACGATATTGTAAATCGCTATATAATTAACTGAAAAAAGAGCGTAGGATATGACCAGAGACTTAACTGTCGGTAAGCCGTTGAAAACAATAGTGTTATTCACATTGCCTATATTCGTAGGCAATGTATTTCAGCAACTGTACAGCATGATAGACGCTATAATCGTCGGTCATACCATATCCAACGACGCGCTTGCGGGAGTGGGCGCTACGGGCGCGATATCCTTCCTTGTGATAGGCTTCGTACAAGGTCTCACGGCGGGATTCGCGGTCAAGACGAGCCAGCTGTTCGGAGCTAAGGACGAGGATGGCGTAAGGCGCAGCATAGCCTCATCGCTGCTGCTGTGCGCGGCGTTGTCCGTAGCGCTGACCGCGGTGGCGGTGCTCACAACTATGCCGCTGCTCAAACTGATGAATACTCACCCCGATATTATCGGCTACTCCTACGACTATATAGTCACGGTGTACTGGGGACTTACGGCTACGGTGTTCTACAATATGGCGTCGTCCGTCATGCGCGCTATAGGCGACAGCCGCACTCCGCTTATCTTCCTTATCGCCGCGGCGGTGCTCAATGTGGCGTTCGATTTCTTATTCATAGTAGCGTTCAAGATGGGCGTAGCGGGCGCGGGCTGGGCGACTACGCTGTCGCAGGCGCTATCTGCTATAGGCTGCTTTATCTACCTGTTCGCAAAGTTTAAGAAGTGCCGCATTAAGCGCGAGCACTTTAAGAATCCTTTCAAATTCTACCGGAAGCACCTTGCAATCGGACTGCCCATGGCGTTGCAGTTCTCTATTACGGCTGTGGGCGTAATGGTGCAGCAGACGGCGCTCAACGGACTGGGCAAGAGCGCGGTCACGGCTTATACCGCGGCGTCTAAGATAGACAACCTCGCTGCGCAGCCTCTGTACGCTCTCGGCAGCGCGGTGGCTACGTATTGCGGGCAAAACTACGGCGCGGGCAACATCGAGCGCATACGTAAGGGCGTAAGGGTGAGCATGATTGCGGGCGTAGTATGTTCGCTGGCGGGACTTGCCTTCGTGACCTTGCCCGCGGCTCCGCTTACCAAGCTGTTTATATCGGACATCACGGACGAGTTGCTGGCGCTGTCCAAACAATTCTTACTGTATCAGGGCGTATTCTATGTCGCGCTGGCGGCTATCTTCGTCTATCGCAACGCATTGCAGGGCATAGGCAGGAGCACGCTCGTGGTCTTTGCGGGAGTGACGGAGCTTGTGATGAGGATAATCGCCTCTGTGGTGCTGGTGTCGAGCTTCGGATACCTCGGCATATGTCTGTCCAATCCCGCGGCATGGGTGGGCGCGGACGTGTTCTTGATTGTGTCGTACGTCATCATTATCAGGAAGTTAAAGAAGAAGTTCGATATACACGACGCAGCATTGAGCAGGGACGCCGCGGCTATTGCAAGCGGCGATGACTGCGCGGCAGGCGGCAGTCTGCCCGAGGCGGCATATGCGACGGCTGTAAACGCATCGGATGGTTATGCGGCGGTATGCGAGGAGAGCGCAGAGAGCGGGGCGGCGGCTACCTTGGATTGCGACGCGCAGAGTAGTCATACGATATGCAATGACGAAGGTATGAACGATTGCGCTGCGACTTTAAGCGACGGTTCGGTTTCTATTGACAATGTTGAGCCGAGCGAAGAGGCTCAATAGAGAGAGTTGTTGCAAGTAGCAATATAACTTTATGCGACTGCGACGCGCTTGACCGATAGTAGGGGGAAGGTGAGAACGACTGCGCGGCGACTTTAACGGTAGTGCAATATCAATAATATTCCGCAAGAGAAAAGGTTAAATCGAGCGAGGGAGCGGCGGCAAGCTGTGATATGGATATATTCCACTGTGACGCGGCGCATAACTCAAATCAGTGCGATGTCGAAAGTGTTGTCGACGTCGCGGCGCTCTGCGTGCAGCCGACGGGAAACGCGGCTAAGATTGCGCATATGGCGGCGCAGCTATTAGGTCGGAAGAAATAAATTATATTTTATTTTTTTCTATTGATATTCGGATAAATTTATTTGCAGTATAAAAGATTGCGGATTAATACATTTCCTTCAATATTAAACTTATAGCGAATAATGAGCGGCGCGGCAGTCGATTATTGCCTGCGCGACGCTACAGCTCGCTTAATCGCGCCGTAGAGAGATAGCTCGCTGTCGGAAGAGTCGCACGAGTAGTGCCATACCATGACGCCGCCAGCGCCCGTGTCGATTGCGTAGCATGTCTTGTCGTATACGGTCTGTCTGCCGTTGTAGTAGCACAATGCGTCGTAAGACTTGCCTCCCGAGGTGATGCGATTGTATAGCGAGTCGCCCCATTTTCCCAGCCTATCGGCGGCGCTTGCGTAGTCGCTTGCATAAGTCGACCTGTCCGTCGCGCGGCAATAGAAGGGTATGCCGAGGTCGGCTTTGGATATGTCGAGACCCATTTTATCCAAGTCGTGCAGCGCCTTGGCGCACATATTGTAAAAGGCGGAGTGGTTGCCCCTGCCGTCGAAGCCGTCGTACGTCATCAGCTCTACGCGGCTCAAGGTGTTGAGCACGGATACGGGGATACCGTCTCGTGCGCCTATATTCCACAGACTGAATGCGGCGGTAAGCAATTTGTCCCTAGGCAGGGTCTGTCTCAGCTCGGTCAGGAAAGAGGAGTATATCTCGCTCTCTTTGCGATTGCGCGGATACTCGTAGTCGAACGACACTCCGTCTAAGCCGAATTGCGAGATGAGCGCGTTGCATGCGTCCGCGAGCGCGTCGGCATGCTCGCCCATTGCAGAGGAGTGCCGCGCCTGCGTGTCGAGCCCGTCGTGGGTCAAGTCCTTATTGCCCAGCAGCGTGCATACTATGCTTGCGCTCGGATTGTACCTGCGGATATTGCTAACGGCGCCGCGCACGGCTTGCTCGCCCTTTATACTGCGTCCGCCTATTAGGAAGTCTTGCATATGCAATCCGCCGTCCTTATCGAAGTATACTCCGCCGAAGAGATTGAAACAGGTGCTTGCGCTCATCATGTCGCAGTCGCTATCGTTTAGCTTATACGCTCTGTCGGTCATTATATACGACGTCACAGTAAAGGACGGGGTATAGCTGTCATGTATCAGATACGCCTCGATATCTCTTATCTTCCACTTGCCGCGGCAGGCGTTGACCTTGATAGCGACGGAGCCCGTCGTAACCGTCGGGAATGAACAGTACTTGTAGCGTCCTATTGCTTCCGAGCGGTATATTGTCTTGCCGTGAGCAATCACTTCGTAGTCGTCGATTATATCGCCGCGCTCCTTGAGCACGAGACAGTTAAATGTCTTTACTCCCTCAAAAGTAAATGTCGCGCTATCGCCCGCGTTGCCGCTGCGCGTATCGGCTTTATACCCGCCTGCGACATCCTCGTATCTGTCCGATATCGCACGGGGAGTAGAGGACATCTCGCAGCAGGCGAGTATTAGCATGGCGGTCAAGACAATCAAAATTGCCAAGGCGATAAGTGTAAGTCTCTTCATCTTCTTAATGATATTATGTCGAAAGGGGCGCAATATATAATAGACGCGCGCGCTTTATTTCGTCTATGGCAAGTTTAGTCTCGCGGAGTATGGTTATAATGTTGTTGCGGGCGGCATTATGCGAGGCGGCATCTTGCTCGATGCAGATTTGTCCCGCCGTCAATCTTGCAAGTTAGGCGACGCATATAATAGACGACGGTCGTTACTGCGACAGCGGCTCTACATATACCGCAAGATATATCAACGATATTAAGGAGCAGAAGTATGAATATAGCAATTATTACGGGCGCGTCGTCGGGACTGGGAGCAGAGATAGCCAAGGCGGTGGCGAGAAGATACGACGATGTGCAGCTGTGGCTGATAGGGCGCTCGCTCGAGGGACTGGCATCTACGTCGGAGGCGATAGGCGCGGAGAGATGCAGGAGCATACAGCTCGACTTGACCGACGCGGATAACTTCACCGTGCTGGACGAGATGCTGGCATTAGACGGCAACAAGGTGAGTTTGCTCGTCAACGACGCCGGTATAGGAACCTACGGTTATCTTGAGAATATGACTGTGGAGTCGCAGATAGCGCTGTGCGATACCAACTGCAGAGCAGTCACGGCAATGACGACCGTATGTCTTAAATATATGGACGAGGGCAGCGGAATAATTAATATCTCATCGATATCCGCCTTCGCTCCCACTGTCAAGATGAGCGCGTACGGCGCGAGCAAGAGTTATATATTGCAGCTGAGCAGAGCGCTACGCGAGGAACTCAAGGACAGGGGCATAAGCTGCCTTGCGGTATGTCCTCCGCCCATGTCCACGGGCTTCTTCGACGCGGCGGGTATCGAGAGAGAGGATACGGATAAACTCATGCAGATGCCGAGATGCAGCGTCGTAAAGGTGGCGGAAGGCAGTCTTGACGCCTTAGAGAAGGGCAAGGCGGTGTATACGCCCACCGTGCTGTATAAGCTGTATAGAGTAATAGCTAAATTTATGCCCGCCACGCTGCTTGCAAAGCTCGCTTCCGCGTAAGTGCGAGACTGTACGTTGTCGACTATTCTAAGCTGCATAACTCATGACGCGGCGATGTGAGTTGTCCGCAGCGCATAGTATTAGCTGTATGCGCAATAATAAAACTCATCCCGTTACGCTGTCAGTAAAGCTGTTTATTCTTAAGGGCGGAAAAGCGAGCTATGTTCAATAGGTATAGTGTGATTTAGGATTAGAGTTGCAATTCTTAAAGCGAGCAGTGGTGCCGAGTATTATACGCGTGAGGCGGTAAAGAGGCTCGCAATAACAATATATTAAGTACTGTTGATAAATAAATATTGTGTTAAATTAAAAACGACGCTTTCGGATGAGAGTCTTTCTATTGAAAATCTCTCCGACGAGACGCGTCGTTTTAACTATTAAGAATGACAACGATATATTACTCGGGAATAATTTCTTCGATATGTACGGGAGCGGTATCTACAGCCGAACCTAAGCCGCATGCGGTGAGGTAAGAGCGGCGCTCTGCAATCTCCTGACCGCCGTCGCGCATGTCGGATATTATGCTTATCTTGTTGCGATATTCTTCTTTGCACACTTCCGAAATCTTGCCGATATCTTCGTAGAAGTCGTCGGAGCAGCTCTTGAACAATATCCTGTCGGCGCACTCGGGCACGCTGTAGCCCTGTCTGAATATCTGCGACGCTACGGTGCCGAGCTTAATTGCTCCCGGCAAGCCTCTCGTGTAGTCGGCTGTGACGAATATCTTGAAGCGGGGATTCTCCATCTTGATATAGCTGAAGAATGTGGATATATACAGTTGGGAGCTGGCTTCGTCCAGTCCGTCCGTCAAGTCGAACGATACGCCCGCAAGTCCGCGCTCGCGAGCCAAAGCCATCATTCCGTTGATGAGCGCGTAAGGGAATTTACACATAGCCTGGTAGCGCAGCCGCTTGATATCGTCGGTCTTGTCTATCTCGGGGTCGTATACGGGATTGAGCTGCACAATGATGTCGGCGTCGGCATTGTCCACCGCTTCGAGTCTGTCCTTGAGTATCTCTACCGCGGATATAAACTCTTCCGTGGCGCGCTCTCTCGAGTAGAGGTTGCCGTATGAATTGTATCCCAAATCGGAAACAACTATTATACTGTCCGCCGATGAGAGTGCGTAGTCGTCGAGCTGTCCCGCTATAATGTCCTTAGCCTCGAGCATGAGCGTGTCGTAGCTCACCGATGCCGGCAGGTCGTATATGGACAGCCCAGAGAGCGTCCATTTGTCGCCGCCGACGCAGATGCGTACGCTCTCCGCCCATACGTTGCGAGCTATGTCGCAGAATATCATGGAACCGCTCTTGTCCCTGTCGTAGATTACGGTAGTTTCGCCGTCTTTGACAGCCTCGATAGTTATGTGCGAGACTGTGTCCGTGCGTTGCAACAGCACGACGGAGTTGAAAGTGCGGGCGACGCCGAGGTCGAGGGTGATGACGTCTCCGTCTTCTCCCGACATGGCGGCGGATTTCTTGATGGTGTGACCGTTGCTGTCCACGTAACCCGCGTCGGCGGCAATATTCTCGTACTTATCCGCAAGGATGTCGTCGCCGCGCCTTACGCAACCGAAAAGGCATGCAACGAGTAGCACAATTGCCGCTATAATGAATACTCCCAACTTTTTCATCGCTAATATTATAATTTATAAAAATATATATGTCAACATAAGTCAATGTATGTACAACACAATAATCGTATGTTATAATACGAATTATGAGAAAAAAAGTCGTAGTGGGCATGAGCGGAGGCGTGGACAGCGCAGTCGCCGCTTGCATGCTAAAGGAACAGGGATATGACGTCGTGGGACTTTTTATGCGCAATTGGCACGAAAAGGACGGCGCGGACAACTGCACCGCGGACGAAGACTACTTCGACGTGCGCGGCGTATGCAATCTCATAGGCATTCCTTATTACAGTGTTGACCTATCCAAGGAATATTATGACAGAGTATTCAGACATTTTGTAGAAGAATACGAAAAGGGGCGCACGCCCAATCCCGACGTGCTGTGCAATAGGGAAATCAAGTTCGACTCCTTTGCGGCTCATGCCAAGGCGCTCGGCGCGGACTATATCGCCACAGGTCATTATGCGGGGGTAAGGAAAAGCGACGAGGGCAACCTGCTTATCAGGGCTAAAGACGATAATAAAGACCAGACTTACTTCCTCAATCAGCTTAAGTCGGAGCAACTGGACGGCGTGATATTCCCGCTGTGCGATATGGACAAGCCCGCCGTGAGGAAGTACGCCGAGAGGTATCGCATACCCGTTGCGGGCAAGAAGGACAGCACTGGCATATGCTTCATCGGCGAGCGTAACTTCCGCAATTTCCTATCCCAATATATACCTATGAGGGATGGGGTAATCAAGGACCTTGGCGGGAGAGAAGTGGGCAGGCACAGCGGCGTGTACTACTATACGGTAGGGCAGCGGCGCGGGCTCGGCATAGGCGGCGCGAGCGGCGGCGAAGGAGCTTGGTTCGTGGTAGATAAGGATGTGGAGAGCAACATTCTGTACGTCTCTCAAGGGGACGAGAGTATGCTGTATCGCAACGCGGTGCTCTGTCCTAAGTTTAACTTTATATCCATGCGTCCAAAAGGCGATAGGATAGAATGCGACGTGAGGATAAGGCATAGGCAGCCTCTGCAACGCGCCGTAGCTTATATGACGGGCGAAGGGGTGGAGATAGTCTTTAAAACTCCGCAGAGAGCGCCCGCGATAGGGCAGTACGCGGTAATATACGTAGGCGATGTCTGCCTCGGCGGCGGAGTGATGGAAAAGGCGTATAATCGCAAGTGAGATACGCTGTCGAAGATAATGGCGAAAAAACAAAAAACTTTTCAAAAAATCGTTGACAGCGAATAGACTATATGCTAATATAATAAGGCTGTCGCTACGGGAGTAG
>CAJTXS010000031.1 GCA_910583735.1 uncultured Christensenella sp.
GCACGGATTTTCCGTGCTAATTTGCTACATGGTTCCCCTCGTTTGCACCCCTCCGTAAAATGCTTTCGCATTTTCAAGGTACCGCTTGCAAAAAGTGTGATTTTTGCTCGCTATTCCCCGCGGGGCATAGAGTTTAACCGCCAGACGCAACACAAGACGGACTAAAATTATATATAATCGTAAATATGTTACCGTCTTGTATTGGCGGTTACTTGGAAAGGAAACCATCCATTATAAGGACGGTTTCCCCTCTTTTTATGCGCAAAATATGTAATAAGACTAATAAACACAGCGCGTAAAATTCACTCTTTCCGATATAAAAATACTTCGCTCTTAACCGCTTGTATTTTTCGCGGCGACGCCCCGCAAAAAGCGCCGTTTCTGCGCGCTTGACGATTAACAAGACGCACAGCTTAACCGTCCTACGCGCATTAATTAAGACATAAACAATATAAGATTATACTGTAAAATCCCCTGCCGTATATGCGATAAAATCAGACAATATATAAAATTACTGTATGCTAAATATATAATATGGGGAGTCTTGACTCCCCCCCCCGATATGATATACTGTCAGCAAACAGGCGCCGAAGGCGATGTATAAGGGGTGAAGAAATGGGAGAAATCAAAAAGCTGTGGCGCATAGCCGCAGTGTATCCTGCCAGATACATATTCCTTCTGATAGAGGGCTGCATTGTATCGCTGATGCTGATGGGCGCGGGTCTGATATACGGACTGCTCGTCAACATGGTGGCAGACGGCAAGCAACTGAGCGAGATAGCGATGTACTGCGGTCTGAGCGTCGCATACATAGTAGTAGCATGTCTCATGCGCTGGCACAACAGATACCTGATGGACAAGTATGCTTCCGATGTGATAGCGCACTTCAGAAGCGCATACGTCGAGTCGCTGCTCAACGCGCCTTTCGGCAAGATAACCGAAGAGGGCATCGCAAGATATCTCAATAATCTGGAGAGCGACATAGAAAGAGTATGCAATACGATCGTATACAATCTGCATCACTCTTTAGTCAACTGCGTAGCGGTAATCGGCTCCTTTATCACGATACTCACGCTCAATTACAAGATACTGCTGGCTATGCTGGGCTTTGTAGTGCTTATGGCGATATTGCCGCTATTTATAAAGAAAAGACTGGACAACAGCATACTCAAGGTGTCGGAGAAGAAAAAGTCTTACGTAGACGTACTCAAAGAATATCTGTTGGGAATAGCTACGGTAAAGAACTTCTGCGCGGAAGAGAACGCCTCGGAAATCATTAACGCAAAGAATGCCGAGCTCAACGCCTCGATGAGACGCAACGCCAAAATAGACAGCACGGCGGGCGGACTTGGCTGTATGATGCGCGAGCTGGCGGTAGTGTCGCTGATAGCGCTCACCTGCTACTTCGTATATACGGGCGAGGTGGCGATAGGCTCGGTTTTGACGGTCTTTTCCGTAGGCAACGCATTCTTCAGCGGAATACTGAGCGTATCGGCAGTGGTAACTTATCTGTTCAGCGTAGGATCTTTGCGCGATAGAGTATTCGAAATAATAGACCTCGAAAAAGTTAAACGGGGCAAAGACATGCGCTTTACAAGCGAAATTGCGGTAAGAGACGTATACTTTTCTTACCCCTCGCGCCCCGAGCCCATACTTAAAGGCTTAAGCATCTCCTTAAAGAAAAACAATAAGTATCTGATACTGGGTAAAAGCGGCAGCGGAAAATCCACCTTGCTAAAACTGCTGTCTGCCGAATACTTGCCAAGCAGCGGCGAGATTACAGTCGATAGCGCGCCGTACTCCGACTATACGGAGAAGGATATCAGCGCCGCCGTATCGGTAAGCCGCCAGACGGGATATATATTCAAGCGCTCGCTTAAGGGCAATATCGACTTCCTCTCGGACGGAGACGAGCAAAAGTTGCAAGAGACTGTCTCTAAGTGCAAATTAGACGACTTTGTATTGAGACTGCCCGAAGGCAAAGACACCGTACTCGACGAGGAACTCAATCAAGTGTCGGGCGGAGAAAAGCTGCGCATCAACCTTGCAAGAGCGCTGTACAGGTACAGCGAGATACTGCTGCTCGACGAAGTGACCAGCGCGCTAGACAAGTCCACATCGGAAGACGTGGAAAACGCACTGCTGAATATCCCCGACAAGACTATAGTCAACGTATGCCATAAGTTTAACGACGAAACGCTGCCTTTGTACGACGGCATCTATATAATAGAGGACGGGAAATGCGTACTGGGCGGCAGCTTTGAACAGATAAAGGACAGTAAGCTGCTCGCCGCATACCGCAACGTGCCGAGCGGACAAGCCGCGGAGTAGGCGTATTGACATTATCCTTATAAAGGGGTAGACTGTATATAGCACCTATATAAGAGGATAACATGACATTATATATAGTAATAGGCTCGATAGTAGGCGTCTTTGTCCTGATATGCCTGCTTACCTTGCTGAGGATATATTTCCGCTCGGACAGCCGAAAAGGTAAAAAGGGCGACAAGACCGCCGCCGCTCTGCTCAAGAACTATATGCTGCGCGGCGACAAGCTCATCAACGATATCATATTGTACGACGACGATACAAAGTCTTCCGTACAGATAGACCATATCCTCTTCTCCACCCGCGGCATATACGTGATAGAGACTAAGAACTATTCGGGCAAAATATACGGCACGGACAAGCAGTCTATATGGACGCATGTCTACGACGACAAGAAGCCGAATATGCAGTTCTACTCTCCCGTCAAGCAAAACGCGATACATATCGCAGCCGTCAAGAAGATACTTAGCAATCCGCTGACTACTATATATAATATCGTAATATTCATGAACGGAGATATATCCGAAGTAAACTGCCGCTGCGTATATACTCCGCTTACAATCGCCAACTTCTTTAAGCTGCATACGGAAGTAAAATTGAGCTCCGCCGCGCGCGATAAGATGTACAACGAAATCAACGAGTACGCTCAGGAGAATCGGATATCCAAGAGACAGCATATCAAGAATGTGGAAAAGACGCAGAAGCGACTGGATAACAGGATATGCCCTCGCTGCAAGGGACACCTCGTAAAGCGCGTGGGCAAGTACGGCGAATTTTGGGGCTGCGAAAACTATCCCGACTGCCGCTTCGCAATGCGGATAAAAAAGCAGTAAGTTAATTAAAAAAATAAATGCGGGAGTAAAATCCCGCATCTTTCATTATAACAGCCGCCTAATATAATATGCCGCGCTCGTACTAACGGCAAGACAGCTCCTCTATCTCATAGCCCGCGCTCTCAAGGCAGGCGCGCGCGGAAGCGATATCCTTTACGAGCACATAATCGGTATCGTAAGTCGACAGCGCAAAGACGGATATTTTGCAAGACGCCAGCGCATCCGAAATCGCAGATAATATCCCCACAAGCGAAAAGTCAAGCTCGCCCTTAATACGCATTGCTCTCCAACCGCTATCGACGCGCAGCGCAATATCAAGCGGCACGCTGCTCTCGCCGCATACAAGCGATATTTCCCTGTCCGTACAGGCGGTAAAGTATATGCCGTCTATTGTCGAAAGGTCGGGCATACGGCTCAATTTACTTACCGAAAACTTATCCGATAAAATCTGTAAAGTCATATACTTACGCTCCTTTAGCCAAATTATAATACATTTTGCGCCATCTGTCATCAAAATAATTAACATTAGCCGCCGTTTTGTCTATAATAAAAGCATCATTTTTATTTGCGAGGAGGAATGAAATGAAACGCAAATCAACACTGCTTATCGCTGCTATTGTCGTAGTAATGATAGCCGCAATATGCGCCGTTACGCTTACCGCCTGCGATAAGACGGATACGAAAGTAATAGACGAGTTCTATAAAAAGTTCGAAGGCTCGGGCAACTTCACAATTGATATGTCTGTCTCACCTTTAGCTGTAATGTTTGTTACTATGAAAGTCGACGGAGATAAAGCATATACTCGCTTCGATATCGACGGAGAAATCGAAGAGGGTTATGTCGAGACCGTCGACAATAAGGTATATGAGTATTATAAAGAGGGCGAGACTTGGTATAAGAATCCCGGTACATCATTGGATGATATCGAAGATGACGACGAGAGCACCGCTATATCGATAAAGGGCGTCAAGAATATGCTCAGCGGCGAAAACTATGAGTACAGCAAGTCCGAAAAGCAGTTCGTACATAAAGACCCTGCTTCCGTAGAGTTCGGAACGCCCGAAGGATTAATCTTCAGTAAAGTCACAGTTAAGATCGAAGGCAGCAAGTGCAAAATCGGTCTTACTACCGCTATCGAAGGCATAAATGTAACTTATGTGCTCGCCATATACGATATCGGCGCCACATCCGTGACAATTCCTCAAGCCGAGGAAAGACATGACGGACAGGAAATAGACGCGTTCTTCGATGCCATGATGCAAGTAAATAACTTCGAATTACTGTTGACCATGACCGACAGCGAAACAGGCGAAAGCGAAGTCGTCCGCTATCTTACCGATGCGGATAAGTATCAGATGATCGATACCGCCGACAATTCGACCGAGTACTACTACGCGCAGCATGTAGGCAATTATTACATGCTGTATAAATACACCTTCGATGGCAGCAACTGGAAGAAAGAACAAGTAAGCGAATTCGATTTCATAATTAACGAAAACGAAACATACGAGATGTTATTCTCTTCCATGTACGAGTGGTCTGCGCAGGATAGAGTATATAAATTGGCGCAAGGACAATCCTTCTCTATCTTCGGCGGCGCGTATGAAATAACCGCAGCGACTTTGAGCTTCGACGGCAACGACTGCGTCGTAGAGTTCTCTTGCGACGGTATCGACTTAGTAGCAAGGATCTGCAATCTTGGCAGCGTAGAAGTAACGCTTCCTACGATTAATAGCTAATCGAATATAGGCGCATAAGTCTTAACAGCCGATAAGCACGGAATCTTTCCGTGCTTATTTGCTTAACAATTCGATTAGGGATACGGATATCAATGAGGATTGACAGTATGCGTATCCCACCCATGCTATGAGCAAAGATATATACTCTACACAATCAGACAGCCTATCCGGTCATTGCTTTTGACCGCGCCACATTTTGCTCGGCGTTGTTAATTTATATCCATAGTATTAAAATATTTAACATTTACCGAGCGATTAACTATAATATAAGTATCGATTTAATTGCGGGGAGGAATGATATGAAACGCAAATATAAGTTGATTATATCAGCTATAGCCATAGTAATGATAGCCGCAATATGCGTAGCAACGCTTGCCGCCTGCGATAAGACGGATACGAAAGCAATCGACGAGTTGTATGATAAACTGACGGGTACCGATAGCCTGACAATGGATATATCTATAGACTCTATGTCGATAACGATGAAAGTTGACGCAGATAAAATATATACCTGCTACAGGTCGCAAAGCGGAACGCAAGAAAACTATACGGCAACAATCGAAGGTATGGTCTACTATTATTTTACGGACGGCGAAACTTGGTATAAAGACGAAGGCACGCCTATAGAAGAAATTGATGACGAATTAACCGCAATATCGGTAAAGAGCGTAAAAGATATGTTGCACGGCGAAAACTACGATTACGACAAGTCGGAAAAGGCGTTCGTACATAAATCTCCTTCTTCCGTCGTATTCGGAACGCTCGAGGGCGTGACATTCTATAGCGTTAAGCTAAAGCTCGAAGACGCGGGATGCATAATCTCTCTTAATACCGCAATAGACGGCGTCGATACGACCGCTATCCTTACGCTATCCAATATCGGCTCGACGTCTGTGACTCTCCCCCAAGCCGAAACTATAACGGAAGATAACAGCGGCAGCGAAGATATCCATGACGGGACTGAGATAGACGATATTTTATCCGCCATGATTGCCGACAATAATTACGAGACGCAGGTAATGTTAACTCTCGATGAACAGGAAGTCATCGACTTGCGTTATCTGTCCGACGGCGATAAGTATATGGAGATATCGCCTTACTTCGACGACCCCGCTTACTATCACATCGAGGTCGAAGGGCAAACTGAAACCATTTACCAATATGTAAAGGTTGACGGAAATTATCAGAAATCCGAAGCTATCGGCTTGGGCTTTCTCGTAGGATTAGACGACTTAACGGATATGCTCGACTATACAAAATACGAGTGGTCCGACGACGAGGGCGTGTATAAGTTAATCAGCGGTCAAAGTTTTTTGGTCCGCGGCTACAGTATCACCGCCGCCACCGTAATCGTCAACCCCGACGGAACGTGTTCGATAATGTTCAAGCGCACGGATAAGCACGTCGATTATTATATACAAGTAATCAACATCGGCGATACGCATGTGACATTGCCGACCGTATAATAACCGTCCGACGCAAACAAAACAGACGAAATATTTTGTTATATTCGCAATTAGTTACCGCCTTATATCTGCGGTTAATTAGAAAGGAAGCCGTCCGTTGTGAGGATGGCTTCTTCTCTTATTATGCGCGGGATATATGATATCACAAGTATAATCAGCGCGTAAAAATTGACCTATTCCATTAGTACATGCGCGCATTTCAGAGTTATGCTTGCAAAAAGTGTGCTCTTGCGCGCTCTATTGCTACTATCAAGAAGCGCTCTTTAACACTCCGCAAAGACAGAAAACGAAAACAACGGTTTTCGTTAACGTCACACCAAAAATTTCGAGCTATATAAGAAGTACAGAGGGCGCGGCTCGTCTAACATAACGCAAAATATGCCGCCTGCGCGGTTAATACTCAATCACTTGCTTTTGTTGATTAATTAGTTGTTAACTTCTTATCCGAGGCAAGAGACAGTATGTCTTATGCCGAGATATTATTGCCTTACGGCAAACGACGTCCCGCAGGTCGGGAGAGCGACGCCGCATACAAAATTTATGCGTGCGGCATCGGCGAGACGCCGTGAAGTTATTTATTACCGCTATCGCGGGTTGGATGCTGCCGTATAGCAGCTGCGGCATTACTTAATATCAGTCATACCGCTGTAGTTAATAAAAGCTATCTTCAGCCAAAGACATAATACAACAAGGCAAGTACTGCGCGCCGTACTTGCCCTATATAAATACGACCTTAGCTGTACCCTGCCGTCAAGGAAACTCGGCATGCTTAGCTAAAGTCGCATCGCTATATCTTATCTGTCTTAGCCTCGGAAAAGAAGCTACATCTTGATTATACATCTAAAATTTGAAAATGCAATACCTGACTGCCAACTTTTTTACTGAAATCGCAAAAAAAATATTTTACGACCTAAACCAAGCCAAAAATCAAGCTAAAATAATATATGGTATATAAGTATTTATAAAGCATTATATTTAACTTTTTATCCCCAAGCGCAAAAAAACCATACTTTTTGTGAGCGGCGCCTTGAAAATGCGTAAGCATTTTAGGGAGGGGAGCTGACGAGGGGAACCATGTAGCAAATATGCGCAAGTAAAATACTTGCGCATATGTAAGCGTTTAATTGGTGCCCCTCGTTCTTCTAAATCTCTATCTCTCCCTCAAACACCTTAACCGCAGTACCTGTCATAAGTACGGCATCGTCGGTGTAATTGACGGTAAGGTCGCCGCCTACGAGTTTAACGGTGATATCTTCGCCTTGATTGCAATAGCCGTTAAGCACTGCCGCTACAGCCGCAGCGCAAGCTCCCGTGCCGCAAGCGTGAGTCTCGCCGCTGCCTCTCTCCCATACACGCATCTTAAGCGTGCGCGGGTCTATAACATGGACGAACTCCACATTGACGCGCTCGGGGAAAAGCGGGCTGCTTTCGATAGACTTGCCAAGCTCCTCTATCTTGAGATTGTCCACATGGGGGACGAATATCACGCAGTGAGGATTGCCCATAGACACGCATGTAATCTTGAGCAGACGGTCGTCAATCTCCACTTCTCTGCTGACGACGCTCTTTCCGTCGAGCTTGACGGGGATTGCGGACGGCTTAAGCTCCGCCTTGCCCATGTTGACGCACAGCTTGGCAGCCTCGCCCGAGCGAGTGATTACCTTGAGCTGCTTAACGCCGCTGAGAGTCTCTATCGTGATATCGTGCTTATTGACGATGCGATTGTCGTACAGATACTTGCCGACGCAGCGTATACCGTTGCCGCACATCTTACCCTCGGAGCCGTCCAGATTAAACATGCGCATCTTGGCGTCGGCGACATCCGAATCGCAGATAAGTATAACGCCGTCTCCGCCTATGCCGTAGCGTCTGTCGGACAGTCTGACGGCAAGTCCCTCGGGATTATCTATATTGTTGCCGCCCATGCAGTCGAAGTAGATATAGTCGTTGCCGCAGCCTTCCATCTTGGTAAAAGCGCGCTTAATCTTGCCGCTGCGCAGCTTGTTGATATCCACAAGCTCTGTGTTGTACTCGGAATATCTCGACATCAGACTGTTGACTACGGCGAGCGCGGTATCCATAGACGTGAGACAAGGTATAGCCCTCTCTATCGCCTTACGCCTGATTTTGACGCTGTCCCTCGAGGGCAATTTACCCTTGGAGGATGTGGATATGATGTAATTTATTTTACCGCTGTCGATGATAGTAAGGTTGTTGTCTACGGGATTCTTATGAATCTTATCTACGACGATGACATCTATACCCGACTTCTGCAATACGGCGGCAGTGCCTTCCGTAGCATAGATAGTGTAACCGAGGTCGTCGAACTTCTGCGCTATCTCGCCTATCTCGCCCTTGTCCTGATCGCGGACGGTAATGAATATTCCGCCCTTCTTCTTCATCTTGTAGCCGGCGGCAACAAGCCCCTTGAAGAGAGCTTCTTCGAGCGTGGAGGCAATGCCGAGTACTTCGCCCGTGGACTTCATCTCGGGTCCGAGTTGGGTGTCTACGTTGCTCAACTTCTCAAACGAGAATACGGGCACTTTTACGGCTACGTAAGGAGAATTGCGATACAGTCCCGTGCCGAAGCCCATGTCCTTGAGCTTCTCGCCCAAGATAGCGCGCGTTGCGAGGTCTACCATAGGTATACCCGTAACCTTGCTGATATAAGGCACCGTACGCGAAGAGCGAGGATTGACCTCTATTACGTACAGCTCGCCGTGATAGATGAGGTACTGGATATTGACAAGTCCCTGCGTATGCAGCGACAGCGCCAGTCTGCGCGAGCAATCGGTGATACGCTCGAGCATATCGTCGCCGATATTCCAAGCGGGATATACCGCAATAGAGTCGCCCGAATGTACGCCCGTACGCTCGATATGCTCCATTACGCCGGGGATAAGGATATCTTCGCCGTCGCATATTGCGTCTATCTCTATCTCGGTACCCATAAGATACTTATCGACGAGCACGGGGTTCTCTATCTTCTGCGCGAGTATGATGTCCATATACTGCGATACGTCCGCCTCGCTGTAGCATATCTCCATGTTCTGACCGCCGAGCACGTACGAGGGGCGCAGCAATGCGGGATAACCTATCTCGCCGGCTACTCTTATCGCCTCTTCCTTGGTCATTACGGTATAACCGCGAGGACGCTTGATCTGCAACTGCTCGAGCAGCTCGTCGAATCTCTCCCTGTCCTCAGCCATATCGATGTATTCCGCCTGCGTGCCCAGTATCTTAACGCCCGTCTTGCGCAGCATCTTGGTGAGCTTGATTGCCGTCTGTCCGCCGAACGCGACGACTACGCCGTAAGGCTTCTCCGTCTCGATAATCGACATGACGTCCTCGTCGGTAAGGGGCTCGAAATACAGCCTGTCCGCCGTATCGAAGTCTGTAGACACGGTCTCGGGATTGTTGTTGACGATTACTACTTCGTACCCGTTATTCTTGAGCGCCCATACGCAATGGACGGACGCGTAGTCGAACTCTATACCCTGTCCTATGCGGATAGGTCCCGAGCCGAATACGATGACGGTCTTCTTATCGCTGCCGTGGCTCTCGATAAATTCCTTAGCCTCGTTCTCCTCGTCAAAGGTAGAATAAAAGTAAGGCGTCTGCGCGGCAAACTCCGCGGCGCAGGTGTCGACCATCTTGTAAGAGGCGTATCTCTTCTTCTTGATTTTCTGTCCCGAAAGAGCCTCGATTGTCTTGTCGAGATAGCCGCTGTGCTTTGCTTCGAGGTAAAGTTCGTCGGTGAGCTTTTCGCTCTTGAGCTTCTTCTCCATAGCCACAAGACGCGCTACTTTGGCAAGGAACCACTTATCTATCTTGGTAATCTTGTTGATAGCGTCGATATCCTCGCCTCTCTTAATCGCCTCGTATACTACGAATATCCTTTCGTCGTCGCAGTCGTGCAGCTTGTCCCACACTTCCTGATCGCTCCACTTGACATACTTGTTGGACGCAAGCGAGTCGTGCGAAATCTCCGCGCCTCTGACAGCCTTCATAATCGCCTGCTCGAACGTAGTGCCTATAGCCATTACTTCGCCCGTAGCCTTCATCTGCGTGCCGAGCTTACGGTTGGCGTAATAGAACTTGTCGAAAGGCCACTTGGGGAACTTGACTACGATATAGTCGATAGTAGGCTCGAAACACGCGTACGTGGTGCCCGTAACCTTATTGAGTATTTCGTCGAGCGTATAGCCGATAGCTATCTTGGTAGCTACCTTCGCAATAGGATATCCCGTTGCCTTACTCGCAAGCGCGGAAGAACGGCTGACGCGAGGGTTGACCTCGATGACCGCATACTCGAAGGAATCGGGCTTAAGCGCGAACTGTACGTTGCATCCGCCGTTGACCTTGAGCTTATTGACTATGCGCAGCGCGGAAGAGCGCAGCATCTCGTACTCCTTATCCGCGAGCGTGACTGCGGGCGCTACGACTATACTGTCTCCCGTATGTACGCCTACTGGGTCGAAGTTCTCCATAGAGCAGATGGTAATCGCGTTGCCTGTGCTGTCGCGCATTACCTCGAATTCTATCTCCTTCCAGCCGCTGATACACTTCTCGACCAATATCTGATGTATGGGCGATGCTCTCAGTCCGCCCGAAGCTATCTCGATGAATTGCGCCTCGTCGTCGGCGATACCGCCGCCGCTGCCGCCCAAAGTAAAGGCGGGGCGCACTATTACGGGATATCCGACGCGGCGCGCAACTTCTATTGCGGTATCGATATCGTTGGCTATATCCGAAGGTATGACCGGCTCGCCTATCTCGGCAAGCGTCTCCTTAAATCTCTCTCTGTCTTCCGCCCTGTCAATCGTCTCGGGGTCTGCGCCGAGCAGCTTGACGTTCATCTTGTCGAGGAAACCTTCCTTGGCAAGCTGCATCGACAGCGTAAGACCCGTCTGTCCGCCCAGCGTGGACAGTAGCGAGTCGGGACGCTCCTTCTCTATAATTCTCTTGACGGTAGTGAGCGTAAGGGGCTCGATATATATCCTGTCCGCAATGGCGTTATCCGTCATTATAGTAGCGGGGTTGGAGTTGACAAGCACTACTTCGAGGTTGTCCTCTTTGAGCGCGCGGCACGCCTGCGTGCCCGCATAGTCGAACTCCGCCGCCTGACCTATTACGATAGGTCCGGAGCCGATAACCATTACTTTATGCAATTTACTGTTGAGTGGCATTATTTTTCCTCCATCTTAGCAACGAAATTATCGAGTATGAACTGCGTATCCAGCGGTCCGACTCCCGACTCGGGAGAGAACTGGACAGACATGGCTTTCTTATTAGCCTTATAGCCGATGCCCTCGCAGCTGCCGTCATTGGCGTTGACGTATGTCACTTTGCCTGCCTTGGCGGTAAGAGTGTCGGCGTTTACTACATAACCGTGGTTCTGCGACGTGATATATATCCTGCCGCTCTTGACGTCCTTGACGGGCTGATTGCCGCCGCGGTGACCGCTCTTCATCTTAGTTACCTCTGCGCCTTGTGACAGCGCCATAAGCTGATGTCCAAGTCCCAAGCCGAGTACGGGTCTGATACCTGCGATAAGATTGCCCGCAAGTTCTATGCTCTTCTTCTCTTCGCGAGGGTCGCCTGCGCCCGAGGAGAGCACTATTCCGTCATAGCCGCCCGCAAAGACCTCCTCGCAGCTGACTTTATGAGGTAATATATGGACTTCGCAGCCTCTTGACGCAAGGTCTCTCGACACTCCCGCCGCGCAGCCGAAATCGATTACGCCCACCTTGGCGACACATCTGCCCTGCGCGGGCATTACCGACGCCTTAGAGCGCGACATCGCCTTGACGCCGCCCTTGACGGTATAGCTTGCAAGCAGCTTCTTCTGCTCTTCGGTGAGCTCGGGAGAGAAAGAAATCACGCCGTTCATGACGCCCTTTTCTCTGATGACGCGGGTGAGACGACGTGTGTCCACGCCTTCCATGCCTACGATGCCGTTTTCTTTAAGGAAAGTACCGAAGTCGCCCTCGCAACGGAAGTTGGACGGCACTTCGCATAGCTGCCTGATGACATATGCCTTAAGCCCTATGCCGCTCTTGTCAATCTCGGCGGGTATGACGCCGCAATTGCCTATGAGAGGGAAAGTCTGTACGACAATCTGTCCGTAGAAGGCAGAATCGCATATCGTGCCCGCGTAGCCCGTCATAGCTGTAGTAAAGACTACTTCGCCCACTGTCTCCGCTCGCGCGCCGATGGAATTGCCCTCGAAAACGTCTCCGCTTGCCAAAATCAAATAAATCTTGTCCATATATCTACCTTGATAAATTTATTTCCTCGATAATCTACTTTCCCTCGCGCCGCCTTAACGGCTTACGCGCAAAAAAATACGGCTGATAGGGGATTAATCCTAATCGCCGCAGTAGGCACATAAAAAAGACCTCTTACCGCCTGCGCGCTGAGGTCTTATATCCCTTTCGGAAAACAAATACACCGCTCCGTCCTCTGTCTGAGACGTACCCAGCGTATTAAGATAGCAGCCTTGCTTATCCATATGCTCTCCCGAAACGTCGTTATCTTATATATTATAGCATAAGGTTTTGTCCGTTCAAAGTGATTTTTAAGGAAAAATAAGGTAAAATTTCTTACGCTTAAATCAGACGCTTTCATGCGCGCACCGGCGCCCGCGCATATAAATATTATTGCTAAACGCACCGTATTATTTTGACAAAACGCACCGTTTGACTATATACTTAATTCATATAATAAGACGCGGCAAGGCGGCATTGGCGCGCTCAGGGCACAAGTCAAGGAGATATATATGGACGTAACGGCGATATTCGGCTCAATGGTATTCAACGACGCGGTGATGAAGCAGCGCCTGTCGAAGAGCACCTACAGCGACCTCATCAAGTGCATAGAGGAAGACAAGTCCCTCACTATGTCCATTGCAAGCGAGGTCGCCGCCGCAATGAAGGACTGGGCTATCGAACACGGCTGCACGCACTTCTGCCATTGGTTCCAGCCCATGACGGGCGTCACCGCGGAAAAGCACGACGCGTTCATCTCCCCTGCCAAGGGCGGCGGAGTGATAACGGAATTCTCGGGCAAAGAGCTCATTAAGGGCGAGCCCGACGCATCGTCGTTCCCCTCGGGCGGACTGAGAGCCACATTCGAAGCGCGCGGCTATACGGCGTGGGACCCTACATCGTACGCTTTTATCAAGGACGCTACGCTGTGTATCCCCACCGCATTCTGCTCATACGGCGGACAGGCGCTGGACAAGAAGACTCCACTGCTGCGCAGTATGCAGGCAATAGACTTGCAGGCAAGGCGCGTGCTGAGACTTTTCGGCAAGAATGTGGCTAAAGTGACCGCAACTGTAGGTCCGGAGCAAGAATACTTCCTTATAGATCAGAACGTATACGCAGGGCGCAAGGACCTTATATATACAGGCAGGACGCTCATAGGCGCTCCGCCTCCCAAGGGACAGGAGATGGAGGACCATTACTTCGGCGTAATCAAGACGCGTGTGAGCGAATTCATGAAAGACCTCGATACCGAGCTGTGGAAGCTGGGCATATACGCCAAGACCAAGCACAACGAGGTAGCGCCCGCACAGCACGAGCTGGCGCCCGTATTCACTTCCGCCAATATAGCTACCGACCACAATCAGCTAACGATGGAAGTAATGAAGAAGACCGCAGCAAGGCACGGCATGGTCTGTCTGCTGCACGAAAAACCCTTTAAGGGCGTCAACGGCAGCGGCAAGCACGACAACTGGTCGCTGAGCACGGACAGCGGAGAGAATCTGCTCGACCCCGGCAGCACGCCCGAAGACAACGCGCAGTTCCTGCTCTTCCTCTCCGCCGTAATTAAGGCGGTAGACGAGTATCAAGACCTATTGCGCACGGCTGTCGCCAGCGCGGGCAACGACCACCGACTGGGCGCGGGCGAGGCTCCGCCCGCAATCGTATCCATATTCCTCGGCGAGGAGCTGGACGGCATATTGCGCGCGATTGCGGAAGACAGACCTTACTCTAAGCGCGCAGGCTGCGAAGTAGAAGTAGGCGTCAAGGTCCTGCCCCACTTCCCCAAAGATACTACAGACCGCAACCGCACTTCGCCTTTTGCATTCACGGGTAATAAATTCGAGTTCAGAATGCTGGGCTCCAACGCGTCTATAGCAGGTCCTAACATCATACTCAATACGATAGTGTCCGAATCCCTGTCGCAGTTCTGCGAGAGGTTGGAGAGCGCGGACGACTTTATATCCGAAGTCACTGCGATAATAAAAGACACCGTAATCAATCACGGCAGAATAATATTCAACGGCAACAACTACTCCGACAAGTGGCTTGTCGAGGCGAAAAAGCGCGGACTGCACAATCTCGCGTCTACTCCCGAGGCTCTGCCGCACTTTAAGGACGAGCGCAATATCGAAGTATTCGAGAAGCACAGAGTGTTCACGCGCGAGGAAGTTATCACTCGTACGGAAATCATGCTGGACAACTATTGCAAGAGCGTGCATATAGAGGCGCTCACGCTTGCGGAAATGCTCAAGCAAGACATCATGCCTGCGGTGAGCTCGTATATAGGCGCATTCGCTAAATCGGCTTGCGATGCCAAGAAGCTAATCCAAGACATTGACCTCACCGTACAGCAAGAGCAGCTGTCAACGCTCAATAAGCTGTATGCAGACGCTTACCGCGGCACGCAGGAGCTGGATAACGCCATCAAGTCTACCGAGAAGATAGTCGAGCTCGAAGCTAAGGCGCTATCCTACCGCAATAAGGTCATTGTCGCTATGGAGCAGGTGCGCGAAGCTACGGACAAACTCGAAAGCATCGTCGGCTCTAAGTTCTGGCCCGTGCCCACTTACGGGGATATACTCTTCTCCGTAAAATAACCGCCGTAATAGCCTTGACGCAGCACAGTTTACTGAACGCGCGCAAGTAAATAATATTGATTAATTAAGAAGAGCCGCTATATAAGCGGCTCTTGATTATTGTGCCATGCGACTTATAATGACGTCGGCATATCGATTGCGTCTGCATTTCGCCGTAGCTTACTCCTCATCTTCAGTAATATCCGACTGCTCGGGCGAAGGCGCCTCGCCCTCGTTGCTCTTTTTGCTCTTGTCTCTCTTGACCCTGCGCGTAATAACAGCTACAAGTATGATAATGCCTACGAATATGACAGCCATAGTCACATTGCTTATGACAAGGATAGTAAGCATCTTCTTGTAATAATCGAAGAAACCCTCGGGCACCGTTACATTGCCGTTGCCACTGCCGTTATCGTCCTCGTATTCAAACTCCTGCGAAGTGCTTGCCGTCGCGTCGGGCAATACCTCGCCGCTCGCGTCTATGAACTCGAAGTTAGCCGCATACTCGGGCTTAAGCGTCGCCTTGACGCTGTACGTCTTGCCAGCCACCATATCGGACTTGCTTACCGTATTGCCGTCCTCATCTGTATAGGTGTAGTTGAACGCGTCATTGCTTAGGCAATCCGCGAGGCTCTCGGGCACGGATATGGTAGGGACCTTGCCGCCGCTGTTCCACTGCGAAGGCAGTTGAGCCTTGGATATCTTAACCGTGAGCTCAAGGTCGTCGGTGGACGTTGTTCCGTCTCCGTTATCCCAGCAGTACAGACCGCTTGTAAAGCGTATCTTGATCTTGTACTCGCCCGCGTTGGTCTCTCCCGTCTTGGACGTACCGTCTGCGTCCTCGTAGACTATCTCCATATACTCGGGGTTAAAGCCCGTCAAGCCGAACAGCTCCGCGAGCGTTGCCGCGTCGAATGTGCGTTCGCTGCCGTTATAATATACTACCTTGCTGCCGTCGGTGGGCAATGTGGGCTTA
>CAJTXS010000032.1:0-10870 GCA_910583735.1 uncultured Christensenella sp.
GAATAGATTTGCTCCCCGATTACATACGCGACGAGGTTGGTCATACCGTAAAGCTTGACAACGGCGATTACGAGGAGTATTCCAGAGAGCTGTACGAAACTCTTTCCGAAACAGAAAAGAATACCGTTAAGCAGGTTGCGGTCAATCCGTTTACCGATACGATTGTCACGATAGGCTTCTCTATCGACCTCGACTTCGGCGTAACCGAGGGCGCAATCGACTTCGGTCAGATTGTCGCGGGTATCCTCGGCAATATCGCGGGCGTAAGAATCGAAATGCCCACGACCTCCAAGGGCTATTCGTCCGCGCACTTCAGACTCGACTTCTCGCTTATGCTCGATATGGGCGACCTTACCAACTCCGAGCTTGCGATTGAGCTGTTTGCCGTGACCGAATCCGGCTATGACGCGAAATGGGCGGGCATCTATTACTTCGGCAGAGGCGTTTACCTCGACCTTTCGGATACCTTCAATATCCCCAAGATGAGTATGTCCGATATCGGAGCGACCGACCTTATCAACAGCATCTTCGATTTGCTCGGCTTGGGCAAGCCCTTCGTTGCAGGCTCCGTTAACAATGGCGTAAGCAGCGGCGAGGCTCTTACCGCAGGCTCCGCAAACGACGCGGTTCTCGGCGCGGACGGCACCACAGGCGCAGTCGGCGACGCAGACTTTACCAACAGAGACCTTGCGCTTGCTATCCTCTTTAATAAGGATTTGCTTACCATTGCGCTCGGAAATAAGATGTTCCATACCATTTTGGAGCTCATTGACACAAGCTCGCTCGGCTTCAACCTCAAGGACCTGTTCTATGACGAGATAAATACCAATCTTCAGGTCAAGCTCGATACCTCCGAAAGTATCGACCTCGAGGTGCTTATCGCGCTCGGTCTCGTAGGCGGACGCTACAATAAGGTTGCGGACGCTACCGAGCAGGGCGACAGCTACGACGAGCAGCAGATTATAAGAGATATTCAGAGTCTTACCAATCAGACCAAATACTTTGCGTTCAGACCCGCGGTTGAGGGCGGACAGCGCGGTTATTACGTCAAGGGCGACGACGGTACATATGTGCGCGTTGCCAAGCCCGACGATATCGTAAACGGAACGACCTACGTCAAGTACAGAGTTCTGTATAACGAGGATACCAAGAAGCTGTATCTCAGACCTATGCTCGACGGCGACGGAAACGGCAAAGAGAATATGGGTAAGGAGGAGTTTGCGCTCAACGCAGGCGAGGAAATCTATTCGTTTACTCCCGGCGCGTCCGCAAACAACAGCTATGTCGGCGACGGCGGCAAGTATGACGTAGACCTTTCGCTTAAGATTGCTATATGCAACGTAAACGCCGAGTTTACCAACTCCAGAAAGTACACGCTTAGCGGCGATGAGCTTAAGGATTATACCGCTTTCGGCGATATGGACCGCATTACCCTTTCCGAAACGGTTGACCTTACCACCTCCTTTAAGACGGGAGAGGATAACGATATCGACCTCAGCGCGGTAATAAGCGCGTTCATCCCCTCGCTCACGGCGGATAACCTCATTAAGATTATCTCGCAGGCGGACGACGGCGGCGACGTAAACCGTAAAATTCAGGCGGTCGTAACCCTCGATTTGCAGATGATGGCGCTTGTCAACTATGCGCGTACTCAGCTCGTTCAGTACTCCGGTATGGACGCCTTCGAGGGGGATATGACGCTGTTTGATACCATAGAGCTGCTTCAGAAGCTTATCGAAAACGCCGACGCTCTCGGCGAGAATGCGTCTAAGATACTGACCGATATAATTAGCTTCTTCGACCTTAAGCTGGTTATTCAGACAAAGGGCGGAAACGAAAAGGAATTCCACGACATAATCGGCATCTATATGATGGGCGGTACGTTCGTCATTATGACCGACGAGGAAAAGAACGACAAGGAAAGCGAGAAATACGTTGACCCGAGCGAACGCTTCGACCACTATTTCGAGAATAAGGACGGCACGTATTATCTCGATAAGGACGGCAAGTATAAGCCCATAAACGACACTCCTCTCGCCGAAAACGACAAGAGATATTCGTTTGACGCAAACTACTGCTATCCCAATGAGAACGGCGGCTATAAGCGCGTCAACGGCGGTATCGCTATCGACCTCAGCTACTTCAACGTTCCGAGCATCTATATCGACAGCTCCGAGCTTGACACTCTTGTGGACGCTCTGCTCGGCGGTCTTGTAGGCGGCGGAAACGGCGAGGCTATGTCCGTAGCCGCAACGTCCGCGGACGACAGTGAGGACGAGGACAACAAGATTACCTTCCCGCTTATCACGGACGACGAATTGCTCGGATATATCCGCACCTTCGTCTACGGCTTCAGCGTGACTTCGAGATATATTCAGCTGCTTGTTCAGCCCGACTTTATCAACTCCATTCTCGCGCTCCTGCTTGACGAGGATACCACCATCAAGTTCGACGAGGAGAAGTTCGTAAATAAGCCGGCGCTTACCATATACTCGGATATGACAAAGCACGCTTACGTCAACGTCAAGGAGCTTGTCGAGAGAATTCCCGATTCAAGCGATATGAGCGTGACCGAGGAGGAAAGAGTTAAGATACGCAAGGAGGTCGTTGAAATAATGACCGCCTCGCATTACAGATTTAACGTTACGGAATACACTGGTGCTGGCGCGTCCAAGCGCGGCACGTACTTCAAGGCGGAGGACGGCTCCTTCGAGCTCATCGCTGTTATGTCCGCAAGTCAGAAGTCAGATTACGATAAGCTGGTAGAGAAGGGCGAAAAATCCTATTACGACGTCAACTCGGCGCCCGTATATATCAGGATTATCGACACCGACGCAAGCGGCAACGTAATAAATTCGTTTGTGCTTTACAGCACTGCAAGCGATATTCAGATTAGACGTGCCGAAAAGAACGCGCTTGCGCTTCAGCACTACGGTATAGACGTTCCCGTGCTTTACATCCTGTCGGATACGTCCTTGGATTCTTCGGATATTCCCACCGAGGACGGCAAGTTCTATACCACGGTCGGAGCGGAGGACCTCTATTGCGTTGAGAAGCTTGACGCAAGATATCCCTTTATTACGCTCGACCTGTATCTGTGGAATTATCAGATTTCGCTCGGCGTAAACTTCCCCGAGTTCGGCGTGGAGAAGTTCAACTACGTAAACGTAAAAGAGCTTAAGGATAAGATTTTAGCAGGCACCGCAACCGAGGAAGAAAGAAGTCTTTACGAGCTTATTTCTCAATACCCCGACAGCGTGCGCTATCGCGACGTGCCGCAGTATCTCTATTCAAGCGAGGATAAGGAGAGCGACGGAACATATTCCTGGATTTCCGATTACTACGAAAACGGAGCGTTCTCTCCTGCCAAGTATGACGCAAATCCGCGTTACTACTCGGTAAAGGAGCCTGTAAAGGACGAGGATACCGGAAAAGAGAAGTTTGAAACCAAGTACTATCCGATAACCGCAGACACCCTTATGATTATGAATGCGCAGGGTACCTTCGAGCCTGCTGTTACCGACGGTGTAATACCCAATTACCTCGAGGAGATTGCAAACGGCACTAAGGAATACTACGTGCAGACGGGCACCTCTTACGCAAAGGTACAGCGTCAGTATATGTACAGACGCGATATGTACGACGCGGGTAAGAAGGTGTTAATCGCGCCCGAGGACGTGGATAAGTACGACGATTACTACGTACGCGCTATGCATCAGGGCTTCATTACGCGTCCCGATTTCGAGAACGACGAGAAATACGAGAATTACAAGTACAAGAATTACGTATCCATCGGCGAGCTGTTCTATCTGTCCTTGGATTTGCGCGCGCACCTCTACGTAGAGGCGGGCAGAATGTTCTTCCCCTACGGCGAGTACAAGCAGCTTTACAGCCAGATTAACAATATGCTTGGCGAAAATGAGCTGAGCGACGCCGATATGCTTGCCTTTATCAAGGACAACGGTCTCGGATACAAGATACAGCGCGGCGAATACGTACAGGTTAAGGACGGCGCGGAGATTGAAAGCCTTATGGCAGGCGGTCATCTGTACGTTTGGGCAAACTCAAGCCTCAGCGAGGACTATGACGGAGTAAAGGAGCAACTGGGACAGGTGCTCAGCGGCATATTCGGCAATATGAAGGCGGTGCTTCAGTTGCAGGAGGGAGATTCCTTAAATATCTATCTCTCCGTACGTATAAATCTGTGCTTCGACCTGACAATCAGCCCCTTCAAGCTCAACGTGCGCGACCTCGATATAGCGATAGACGCCTGGCTGCAGCAGCGCGATAAGCTTGCGGGCGGCGGTTATGTGTCTTCCGAAGACAGACAGAACGGAAATTACGAGGGCGAGCTTGAAAACGGTTCTCTCGCGCATATCCTCGGCATCTACTACGACCGCAACGCCGCTACCGGCAGCGCAGGTTTGTACGTAGACCTCTCCTGGCTGCTCGGCGCGGACGCAAAGATTTACGTCGACCTCTCCAAGCACTCCATAGAGGACGTTCTGGCGGGACTTCTCGGCAACAACGCTATGGATAACGACGAGGCGCTTCCCGTTGCAAACGGAGAAGCAAAAATAGATAAGGACGTACAGGCTCCCGACCTTACAACAGCTTACCTCAACATCTTTACAAACGCCATTGCGGTAAACGTAACCTCGGGATTCCTCAGAGTTCTGCTCAACGAGCTTATGGCGGATTCGTCCTCTATTACCGACGTTCTGCCCAACTTCAGAGCATACGTAAAGGTCGGCTTCAATCCTTATGACCTTACGGTTGGCGCGCTCCTCTTTAACGAGGAGGGCTCAAGACCTGTTATCGACGTCGGTCTTAAGTTCGAGGGCTTGAACGGAACGGAAACCTCGTCCTCTATCGAATTCGGTCCCGAGAGCGAATTCGACGGCGGCGATATATTCAACAACGCAAACTTCCACCTTGACAGCAAGGGCGAGTATGCAAGAAACTACGACCTCGGCAACATCATCCGTCTTTACAAGAACAGCGCCGACGGCGTGGAGTACTACGAAACCGAAAATGGCAATTATAAGAAACTTGACGACGGCAGCTTCGAGCTCATTTCGGGTGATTACGACGGCACGCGCTACGACGTGTACAACGGTCCGTCTCAGCGTTACTCGCACGACGGCTATTCCGCAAAGGAAATACTGCCCGAGGCAAGATTTGCGTTCGGCTCCGACCACGACAACCGCTATGATACGGGCGAGTTCAAGGGAATGCTTTACGTAAAGGTCGGCGACGCATATAAACCCATAAACGAGGTTGAAACCAAGTTCAAGTCCGCAAGCTACCGCGACATCTGCAATACGGAGACGTTTGCAAGCTTCCGCGGCGAGCTTTATGCGGTTGACCCCGAGTTTGACTATATCAAGGTTGACAAGAGGTCGCTTGCCGGCTATACAGGCAAGGGTAAGCTGCAATACAGACTTGCAAGAACGGGCGAGCTTACAAATCCCCTCGCGGTAAACGTTGACGGCGTGGCTTATATGCCCATCGACGAGGACGGCGACGGTTATACAAGCGCGGTTGAAGCGGACAAGTACGCGGGCGAAAAGGCGTATATACTTTCGGGTGATTTCACGGGCTATACGAAGGCGATGACTATTGACCTAAGCAAGCTTTCAAACGTAAGCATTGCGGATATGCTCGGCGACTTCAAGTCGGTTGAATTCGGCGTAACCCTCGACCTCACGCTTGAGGTAAGCAATATTATCAACTGGGCGTATCAGATGACTAAGTTTATCGACGACAGTACGATAACCGAATATCTGTACTTCCTGATTGCATCCCTCGAGTATATCGAAAACGAGGGCAATAAGACCGAAACCAACAGCAAGGTATCGCTTAACGCAAGCCTCAACGTATATCTGCCCACGCAGAACATAGTTGCCATACTTACCGATAACGACCCCGACAAGGCAATCAATATCTTAGATGTTCTTGACGGTATTAAAGCGTATGTGGAAATTACCTATCAGACGGGATTGCATAAGAATCCCGCAACCAGCCGCCTGTGGTTTGAAATCAACGGCGGAAAGCTCGACGCATATCTCGATATGGCGGAAATGGGCGAGCTGATAGGCTTTGGAAACTTCTTCTCCTACGGCAAGCTTGACGGCTTCGACCTTGCGCCTCTGCTCGGAAGCGCGAGCGCAACCTCTGTAGCCGAGGCGATTGCCGCGGCGGATAAGGCGCTTGACGACGACATCGTAAATACGGGTATGCTGCCCGAAGGTATCTGGGGTACGCTTAACGTGCTGCTCGGCAGATTGCTTCTCTCCAGCGATTTCATAACCGTCGGACTTAACGAAAGCCTGCTTGCAGACCTTGTTAAGATACTTATAAATTCCGACAGCGAGATTCTCAACAGCGTTGCGGAGTTCCTGCCCAAGCTGTATACCACAAACGACAGCGATACGAGCGGAATTACTATCAACTTCTCGGGCAATTCCCCGAGCGTGGACATCAACTTCGGCTTTAAGGTCGGAGAGGATTACTATATCACCGTTCAGAGATACAACGAAATGTTCGGTAAAAACGGCAAGTATTGCATCGACGGCGTTACCTATTCCGATTGGTCGGGCACGAGGTTTGCCAAGAATGAGGACGGCACCTACAGCGTGACAACCTCTACGGACAATGCAAATACATACGTTTATATCTCCAGCGACAACTACGTGCTCAAGGCGTACGCTTACCCGACCTGGGAGGGCGAGACCTTCGATTACGTTCCCGCAACAGGCGAGTTTGTAAAGAACGCCGCGGGCAACGGACTGTACATCGCAGTGGGCGACTTCAGCCTCTCGGCAAGCCTGCACGATTTGTATGTGAGAGTAAATAAGGACTTCTCCGTAAGCAAGGAGGAGAAATTCGGCGAGGACACCGACGGCGACGGAATTAAGGATACGATAGACGAGAGCAAGTTTGTCGAAATCCACAGTATGAAAGCCTATCTCAATATGAGCATAGACGTGTCGCTGTACGGAAGCGGCGCCGCAGGTCAGGATAACACCATCGATATGAGCGAGGTGCTCGACCTGCTGTTAGAGCTTCTTGCTCCTACCTCAAACACCGGAAACTCCGACTTTAAGGTGAACATCACCAATGAGCTCGGACGCGACGACGGCGCATTCCTCAAGCTTGACCTCAACGCGGTCATCGACTTCGAGAATTGGGAAGCCGCGCTTTCGCTCAAGCTTCAGAAGTACGCGGCAAAGAGCAATTCCTATTCAACTCTGTTCGGCATATACCTGCTTGACGACAGCATTTACGTTGACCTCAGCGGTCTCCTCGGCGAAACTGCCAAGGTAAAGCTCGAGGGCGTAAACGTAAATTCTCTGATTAAAAACTCGCTCGGTAAGCTTATCGGCGCGGTTGACAACGGCGGTCTCGCAAACGACGAGGCAGGCACTGCCGCCAAGGATGAGATTGACATCATCGAGAGCAATATGATGGATTGGGAGTACATTATGCTCCTGTTCCGTCCGCACGAGGTACTGTTGCAGCTCAACGCGGACCTTATCAACGCAGTGTATAAGAAGATTATGCAAATCCGCGGCGAGAAGGTTGAAAATCTGCTGCCCGACCTCGGCGACTGGCTGCTGCATATCGGCACCGACCCGACTACCGACCATACCAAGATTAGCCTTAATATGCGCTTCAGCGACGCGTTGTATCTGACGCTCGACCTCGATATGCCCACAATCACCAAGGACGTGGAGAACGGCAAGAGAGTTATTTCGGGCATTATCGGCGACCAGAGCAAATACGTATCGCTCGGCTCTATCGACCTTGAGGCTATTGTCAACGGAGCGGAGGTAGACCTTATCAACGCGCTCACTCTGCCTACGGTCGGCGCTCATATGGGAATAACCGTTCAGGTTACCTCCAGAGGTCTCGCAAGAGGCGACGCGGGCTATGACGACAGCTTTGCGGCGTGGCTTGGCGACGAGCTGCTCGGTTCTCTGCTCAGCGGCGTTGACGCGTTCGGCAATTATAAGCAATTCGGCGCTTCCGGAAATATGACGCTTGCGGACAGAGAGTTCTATCAGGGCAAGATGTACAAGTACGACAGCGCAAACAAGAGATACGTCGAGGAGACTAATTGGCGCAATGCTACGCATTACTTCCAGTCGGCGCTTACATCCTTTACCTTCGGCAGCGCAAACGAAAGTATCAACCTTGTAATCGACCTCAAAGCCAATATCAACCTCGGCTCCGTAATTCTTTACGGTATTGCAGGTATACTTTACAGCGATATTTCCATAGACGTGTCTATGGGCTATCCGCTCAACAAGAAGCTGATAAGCATTTACTATCTCGGCTCGTCCAGACTCAAGTACAATCAGACCACCGGCAGCTATGAGGTAGGCTCGGACGGCGATATTATGTCCGACGCCATTTACATCGACGCTACAAGCCTCGGACTCGGCAAAATCAAGTTCCAGGGCGTGGCGGGCATACTCGGCGGCTCGTACGGCTACGACGGCGACGAGGCTAATACCGTTGCAGACGCAAGCACCAACGCGGACGGCGAAACCAATGCCGACGGCACTCCCGACGCTTCTACGGGTAGCGAGGCGACTCCTATCGCGCTCGATATCAATATCGAGAACGATAAGCTCGAGTTCTCCTTCGATACCGGTCTGTTCAACGCTATACTCGCTCTGCTTAACGTAAAGCTCGGCTTCAACCTGCCCAACATTCAAAACGCGACTCTGTCGCTGATGTTCGGCGATAACGGAATAAGCGGTATGAGACTCGAATCCATACTCGACAGCGTAGGCTCGTCCATTGCCATTGCGGTCAATCCGATTGAGCTTACAATAGGCACCGCCGCATTCGACAGCTCCGCGACAGCGCAGGAGGTCAAGACGGGTTACGCAGGACTTACGATGTCCGGTACCGCGGGTATGATGTCGCTTGTTCAGAACATACTCGACAACCTCGACCTCAACGCGAACATAGAAATTCAGAATAAGGTTATGAACGTTGTCGGCGGTAACGCAAGCGGTTACGGCGACGTCGGATACTTCCAGGTTCTCAATCAGCGCTCCAAGATAACGCTGACGGGACAAAAGAGATTTGACAACACGCATCCCGACGATACGAGCGCGGGCGGAAAGGGCTATAAGCTGTTCCTTGCGCTTCTGCCCGAAAACAACAGCCGCTATACCAAGAATATGGATACGCTTAAGATTATCGTAGGCGGAAACAACGTATTCGTAACAGGTATTCCCGTTGAGCTTACAGGTCTTGCCGCGGCAGCGCAGGGAGCGCTATCCGACTTCCTTAAGTTCCTGGATTTAAGCTCTATGGCTCCCGATATGTTCCCGCTTCAGCTTGCTACAGGCACCGACGGCGACGACGGCTCCTACAAGTATCCGAGCGCGAGCGACAGATACGACACTACGGATAACTGGACGGATAACGGCGACGGCACTTCATCCTATTCGTATACTCCCAATCTCGAGGGACTTATCAATAAGCTCGAGCTTAACCTGAGCTCGAGACACGGATATCAGCCTTACTACAGCGGAATGTCGGCAATTCAGCGCGACGCGGGACTCATTTCTATCAAGATAGAGTTCGGCAAGCAGGCGTTCAACGAGCTTATGATTATGATTGACTGCATACTGCTCAATCTTATGAGTACGATGAACAGCCATCCAAGCAGCGGCGGCGTGCAGAATTACTTCATCAATCCGACTTCCGTCGGCATAAACAACAGCAACGGCGACGCGGGTACCGACCCGAGCGGAAAGTATCTGTCTATCAAGACAGCTACCGAGGTGCTTCAGGAGCTCGATACCAACTACGTAAAGAAGAACGCGACTACCGAAGCAAAGGTTAAATTCCTCGAGCCGTATATGCGTGCGCTCCCGTATGCTCTTATCAAGTGGATACTGCGCGACGTCGCATACGGCGCGGCAAAGGATTTGCCCGTTGTCGGCGCAAACAGCATCTGGGACGACGGTACCTCGCTGTTCGGCTGGAAGCTGGCGGGTATTATCGGTCCTAACATTCAGGACTTGTCAAGAATTATCGCGGGTATACTGCCTCTGCCCTTCGCAGTGGGCGATATTAACCCGAGCGCCAATATCTATATCGACCTCAATCCGAGTCCGTCCGAATACGGCTTGAATGCGAGCTCCGATATGTCGCCCGGCATCAGAGCTATCGAGCTTATGGTAAACGGCAGAAAGAACGGCGCAGGCACCAGTATGCAGTACCTCAAGGCTCCCAATACCAATATGGGACAGTACAACATTACCGGACATACCACCAATATCGAGGAAGCCTGGGACTTCTTTATGCTGCGCATAACTCCTTATGCGGACGGCAACAAGGTTGAGTCCAACAGACTTATCGGCTTCGACGAGTCGGCTAAGGCGGAAATAATCGATAAGAACATCACTCCGCCTACGTCTATCACGATTACCGACCCGGGAAGAAGGTCGGGTACGCTTGTCGGCGGCAGCAACAACGGCAAGGCTATAGAGATGCGCGACAGCACCTTCAGCAATCCCGCGCTCTTCCCGCAGATGGCGGATGTGACGTTTGCAAAGGGCAATCCGTATCACAGCTATTATCAGACCTCTGTTTACGGCGACGCTCGCGGAACGCAGCTTGTCTGGGATGCGTCCACTGTCGACTACACGGCGGCGGAGCCCGGAAAGACCAAGCTTGCGGGTTATGTGTACGGCTATGCGCTCAATACTGTAATGTATGCAATCCCCGTATATATCTCCGACGCGGCGGCGGTTACCAGAGTAAGGTCGTATACGAGAGCGGAGGGGGACGCAAATACTTACGTGCAGTCCGACATCACGCTCAATATCAACGAGGCGAA
>CAJTXS010000032.1:10970-12509 GCA_910583735.1 uncultured Christensenella sp.
ATCGGCACAAGCGAGAAGCTGTCTGCCTCGAGTAGCTATTACAAAATAAAGGGAGTGCAGATAAACTCCGACGGCGGACTCAGAGTGCTTCCCGCCTACACTGCGGGCTTGGTTAACGTCAAATCCAACAGACATTATACTACGGTGACGTCTAACTGGACCTCGGGAGGATATCCCTACAGTATCGACAGCGAAGGCTATGTGAAGTACTATCACGCGGAAAGCGATACGTATTATTACGTGCTTGACACGAGATATCTGCCGACGGGCAAGTACTTCCCCGCAGGTACGATTAGCTGGAATACCGACGACTTCTCCTACGACTGGCAGGGCGGCACGGGCGATAACAGCTCGACAATCAACGTACGCTTCACCTATCAGTGGGGCTTCGCGGCAGAGGCAACGGGTTCTATCAACGTAAACGCGGCAAACTATAAGGTTCAGAGCGTAAGCGGAATAGTGAGAAACGGCGAGGAAACAAAGCTGACCGTTACCGCAAACAGCGACGGTTCATATGCCTCGCGTCTGACGCTCGACCCGATGAAGTTCAACGCGGATATGATTACCTCGGGCAACAAGTTCAGCCTGACAAATTACATCAAATCCTTTACCAAGCTCAACGGTAAGTGGACAAGCAATTCCAAGTTTAACGATTACACCGTAAAGTGGGATTTGAGCGAGCTTGAAAAGGCTATGGAGGCTATTACCGACGAGAACGGACAGGTAGACTACTATAAGGGTATAAAGGTTACCGTTACGGCATATGTCGGCGGCGACGTATTCAAGGTGCTTAACGCTAACGGAGGCAAGTACGGATTTGTCGGCAGCGACTATTCTACGGACTCCAAGTATGCAAATTCCGGATACATCGCGCAGGCGGTTCCCGTAGAAATCGTTGTAAACTCCTATACCTTAAGAGAGTTCAATAACGAAGTCGTTTACGACCCGTACAATGCGTACCGCTTAAGCGGCGACGCGCTCTATCCCGAGGGCAGCACCATCGCTATCACAGTACGCAACGTTGACGGCACCAAGTCGGACAGAATCCTCACCGTAGGCACTGACGTCAAGGTAACCGCTCCGCTCATCCGTACGGGCTCTGCGGGCAAGTACACATATCTCGACGCCTACAACAACAGCGTATATTCCATTAAGGAAGGCGACATCAGCTATAACGGCTATTCCGGAAGCTATCCGCTGTACGCTTGCTTCGAGATTGGTACCGAATACACCGGTATTCAGAAGGTGTACGAGCAGATTACTATCAACGAGGTCAAGCCCTCGCAGCAGGCGGTCAACGTCGCGCACGAGGATACCTTCAATCCCTACTGGTTCGAGGGCGAGGCATACGAGAGCTTCGACGTAGCCTTCGGCAGAGTAAAGCACACTATGTATCCCGACTGGACCACGCTCAAGTACTATACCACCGCGGCTTGCACGACTCTTGCAAACGAGCAGAATATTTACGCGGGCGGCACGATATTTGCCAAGGTCAAGGCATATGTAAAAGAGGGCGATAAGAACGTAGCTCTTGCAATA
>CAJTXS010000033.1 GCA_910583735.1 uncultured Christensenella sp.
GTACTATAGAGATGCCCGAGCTTGCGCAAGGGGACTACTATATCGGCGTAGAGCTATACGGCAACAATCAAGGCAACAGCAATTACGAGATACTTACGGGCAGCGTAAAGCATATCTTTAAGGTGCTGGGTAACGATATAACCTTTACGAAAGACGATATCAAGTGGCAGTATAACAATACGCCCGTTACCAATCCCGCAGGCGGCTTGACGCTCACATATACGGGCGAGATATTCCGCTTCGGCATAGACAGCAGCGAGCTGGCGATTAAGGGCGTAAAGATAGACACTACCAAGGGCACCAACGGCTATAGCGGCGACGTACAGGCTACCAATGCCAAGAATAGCGCATACAGCGTAACGGTATACATCACCGAGCTGGACGATACGTATGCGGAGTTTGATGCTGTGTATACGCTCACTTATACTATAGATAAGGCTAAGTACGACCTATCGGGGTTGAGTTGGAACTATGACGACAGCAATCCGTTGCAGTTTATAGCAGGCAAGGCGCAGGGCATAACCTTAACGGGCACCCTGCCCACGGGCTTGACCGCAACATATACGGGCAACGGCAATATCCCCGTAGGAAGCTATACTACTACGGTAAGCTTTAAGGTATCGGACGCAGTCAACTACTATACGCCTATATCTACGGATAGCAACACCTATCTCGGTAACTTCGAGTGGAGCAAAGCATGGCGCATAGACAAGGCAACGATTACATGCTCGTGGAAGATAGACAACCGCGAGAATGCGGCTACGTACAACTTGCCGATATTGCAGAGCGTGGGCGTCATAGACGCGGACAGCATGGTTACGTACAAGTACTACGACTATCAGAGCGGCAGCCAAGGCGAGGAAGTAACGATAGCGGATATCAACGCCAACATCAACGAGGAGCACAGATATCTTGTCGTAGCGGTACTCAAGAGCGAGCATACAAGTAATTATACGCTTGACAACGACAGAACGGACTTTACGGTAGGCGTCAATAGATACCCCGTCAAGCTCAAGATGGACATAGACGGACAGACATTGCCGTACAGACCCGAGGGCTACACGCCTAACGTAACGGTGGAGAGCGCGGGCGGCTTGACGTTGGACGCAATAACGCTCACCTATTATAAGGACGGAGCGACGAGCGGCAGTACGGCTATCCCCGTAGCGGTAGGCAGCTACAGAGTAGTAGCGACGCTCAAGTACGGCGGAGACGGCAACTATATAGAGAATAGCGAATTTTCCTTCGAGATAGTCAAGGCTGATATAGATGTATCTAATATCAAGTGGCAGTACAGCCACGGCGATGTTACCGCTACATACGACGAAGAGCAAGGCAAGTGGCTGCTTGATGACGGCACGGAAGCAAGTGCATTCGTATACGACGGCACTGCTCATACTATAAGCTTAATAGGTACGGATAGCTTAATCGCAGGCATAAGCGTAGCGACATCGGGCAACTTAAGCGAGAGCAACGCGGGCGGCTATACCGCGAGCGCGGCGTTTACGTACGACGCCGATTGCTATAACGCACCCGACTTCGTAACCGCTCTTAATTGGACGGTCAACAAGGCTATAATAGACACAAGCGCTATAGAATGGGGCTATGTAGATAAGGACGGCAACGAGCTTAAATATACAGACGCGTCGTTTATATATACGCGCATAAGCGGAGCGGCGGTAGAGTACAGCGTTAAGTTGATTAATCTGCCCGACGCGCTTAAGGACTGCATAGTAATAAGCGGAGACTACGCCAAGAGCGAGGCGGGCACGCATAGGGCTAAGTACAGCGTAGACGGAAGCAAGTTCGACAGCGTCAACTACGAGCAATATATCATGCCGAGCGGACTTGACACGTCATTCGATTGGAGAATATCCGCGCGTACAATAGACACGCCCGTATACGACAATAGTTGGACTAAGTTCGACGACGAGGTCCACGACTTTGCGGATATGTTCGGTTTGCCCGAGGATTGGAGCGAGTACGTAAGTATAACTATCAAGTACAACGGCGAGGCGTATAACGGTCTCGAGGGCGAGGACTTTACAGACGTAGCAGGCAAGGCATATAAGGGCTACAATGCAGGCGAGTACAAGGTGAGCTTTGCGCTTATTAACGGCGGCAATAATCTGCTGTTCAGCAGCAGACCTGAGCAGGACATAGCCGTAAGCGTGGCCAAGGATAAGTTTACGGTAGAGGGCTGGATAGATAACGACGAGTATTCTCAAGTACAGGGCGTACTCCCGTCCTATTACGACTACCGCTACACGGACGAGGACGGCAATGTCCTTACTACGAGCGATATGGAGCCGGGCAGCTATTACTTCCGCGAAGTATACGTCAAGGATAAGTACGCTGGCAATGCGGAAGTGGACGGCGACAAGAGATATAGGTTCATGATGCCGTTGCACGGCATAGACCAGACGCCCGTTGCTAAGCCCACATTGCCCACCGACGGCAGCAAGGTAGTATATTATAACGGCAGCGAAAGAGTATTCGACGCGGCAACGCTTGCGGAGCTGTTCGGTTTGACTGGCTTTAACGCCGAGTATATGGAGATAGTCTACGAGGACGCGGACGGTACAGCCAAGAGCGGCGAGACCAACGCGGGCGAATACAAGATTAAGATACGCTTTACAAGCGGCTTATACTGCTGGGACAACGGCGACGGTACTACGTCTACCGACGACCTCGAGCTCACCGTTAAGATTGCAAAGGCGCAGCTGCCTTCGCAGTGGAACAGCGGCGGCAAGGTGCCTACCATATCAGTGCCCGAAAGCCTCGCGGACTGCTTAAGCAACGACGCGTTTAATTATACATACACGGACGAGGACGGCAATACCGTAAGCAAGTCCGATATGGTAGCGGGCAAGACGTACAGCGTCAAGGCAACGCTTAAGCCCGAGTATGCGGGTAACTTCGAGTTTATAGACGCGAGAGGCAACGTACTGCCCGACGCAAGCGTGAGCACCTCGCAGGAGTTCGACTACAGCGGAGAGAATAGCGGCGGCAATATAGACGCTTCCGAGATAGAGAAGATGCTGCGCGAGCAAAACGAGTGGTATAAGAAGTTACTTTATATGTTCCTCGGCGTGCTCGGAGCGATTACGGTAATCGTGCTTGTCATAGTAATACTGTTCGGCAGACTGCTAAAGACCGTTAAGGAGAACGGAGTTAGGATCAATCCCGCGCCTAAAGCATCGGACGACGGCAAGGTTGAGGACGAGAGTACGCCCGAGCAAGATTGATTAGCCTACTGTTATTAATATCGAGCCGCTCGGATTGTCCGAGCGGCTTGTTTATTGAGCGCTGTGCGAGCGTGAGTAGTTGCATTTATCACTTGTTATTTGTCAACAATTGTTATAGAATATTAATACGTGTTAGTTAGGGCTAACGAGGGGTAAGATGAAGACTCTTAATTTCAAGATAGAGGGCATGACGTGCGTCGTCTGTTCTGCCTCCGCGGAGAAGGCCTTGAGGTCGTTGCCGAGCGCGGAGGGCGTAGCGGTCAATTTCGCAAGCGGTAAGGCGGCTGTCACATACGACGAGACGATTATCTCCGAGAGCGATATCGCCGTAGCCGTGAGCAAGGCGGGATATAAGGCGGTTATCGGAGAGACAGCGGGAGACAAGAAGAGAGGCAAGTCGCAAGTAATGCTTGCCGTCACCTTTACGCTGGGTATGGCGCTGTTGATATTCGCCATGCTGCCCATGATAGGCGTGCCATATCCCGACGCCTTTTCGCCGCATTTGGGCACGCTCGCGTTTGCTACCGTTCAACTTATACTGTGTATCCCCGTAGTTGTGCTCAATTTCGGATATTATATCAGAGGCTTTGGCAATCTCATTAAGCTGCGTCCCAATATGGATTCGCTGATAGCGGTGTCCACTACGGCGGCTTTTGCGTATAGCATGTACAACTATGTGCGTATATGTATGGGCGTATCCGGGCTTGGACATTCGCTGTATTTCGAGTCGGTGAGCGTGATTATTGCCTTAATTGCTCTCGGCAAGTATCTCGAGCACAGGTCGCTCGCGCGCACGGGCGACGCCATAGCCGCGCTTACCGCGCTCACTCCGTCCACGGCTACGGTAATACGCGACGGCGTAAGACAGACGATTTCTTCGGACAGAGTGGAGATAGGCGATATAGTCGTCGTCAAGGCGGGCGAGAGTTTTTGCTGCGACGGAGTGATTATCGAGGGCGGCGGAGACGTAGACGAGAGTATGCTGACGGGCGAGAGCATGCCCGTAGACAAGAGCGTAGGCGACAGAGTCACGGGCGGAACCGTCAACGGCAGCGGCAGCATTATTTTCAAGGCGGACAGCATCGGCGCGGATACCGCGCTCGCGCGTATCATTAAGATGGTCGAAGACGCGCAGAATTCCAAGGCGCCGATTGCAAAACTTGCCGACAAGATAGCGTCGGTTTTCGTGCCTGCGGTGATGGCGATAGCCGTCATATCTTCCGCTATATGGGGCGCGGCGGGCAGAGACGCGGCATTTTGTATGAGTATATTCGTAGCGGTGCTGGTAATAGCCTGCCCCTGCTCGCTGGGACTGGCTACGCCTACGGCTATTATTACAGGTTCGGGCAGAGCCGCGCGGCGCGGAGTGCTGTTCAAGAATGCGGAAGCGCTGCAACTGCTTGCGGGCGTCGACTGCATAGCATTCGACAAGACGGGCACGCTTACACAAGGCAGACCGAAAGTAACCGATGTGGCGGGAGATAGGGACAAGGTCCTATCGGTAGCGGCGGCGCTCGAGAGGGAGAGCGCTCATCCGCTAGCGCTTGCCGTGTGTAACGCCGCCGAAGAGAGCGGGGTGCTTCCCGTTAAGGCGGATAACGTAACCAATAGCGCGGGCAACGGTCTCAGCGGCATAAGCGATAAGGGCGATATATATGTGGGCAAGCTTAGCTATCTTGCGAGCGTAGGCATTGATATGTCCGATTATACCGAGCAAGCAGAGCAATATCAGCAAGAGGGCAGGACGGTGGTTGCGGTCTCCGAGGGCGGCATGGCTATAGGGCTTATTGCCATAGCCGACACGGTGAAGGAAGACGCTGCGGCTACGGCGAGTTATCTTAGTAAGATGGGCGTCAAGACGGTCATGATTACCGGCGACAATGCGCGCACGGCGGCTGCCGTAGCTAAGCACGCGGGCATTGACGAAGTGATAGCGCAGGTCATGCCTCAAGATAAGGCAGATAAGATTAAGAGCCTGCAAGATAAGGGCTATAAGGTAATGATGGTGGGCGACGGTATCAACGATACGCCTGCTCTTGCAGCGGCGGACGTGGGCATGGCAATAGGCGCCGGCAGCGATACGGCAATCGAATGCGCGGGCGTTGTGCTCGTCGGCGACAGCATTTCCACAGTAGCGGACGCCGTGCTCATTGCAAGAGCTACGATGCGCAACGTCAAGGAAAACCTTTTTTGGGCGTTTATATACAATATCATAGGCATACCCTTTGCTGCCGGCGTGATATACGCGCTCGGAGGCATTTTGCTCAATCCCATGATAGCCGCGCTCGCCATGAGCCTGTCGTCGGTTTCGGTGGTTACCAACGCTTTGAGACTGTCCGCTTACAATCCCGACAAGAGCAAGGCAAGGCTGGACGGCGCAATCAAGCAGTGGCGACAGGAGCGCAGGATTGCGAGGAAGAGTAAGAAGGGCGGCAATGCGGCTTGCATCGATAACAGTTGCAGATTATCGTGCGTAGTCTGCGACGGCGCGCAGAGCGAGAGCGATAAACTCGATACGTTAAATATTGATAATATAACATTAAAGGAGACTGATATGAGACAAGTTATTGTAAAGGTAAGCGGAATGATGTGCTCGCATTGTACGGGCAGAGTTAAGAGCGAGCTCGAAAAGGCTGGCGCAACAGAGGCAATTCCCGATCTCGATAGGGGAGAAGTGCTCATTAAGTTTGACGGGGACGCCGCCGATGTAGTAAAATTTGTTGAGTTGATTAATTCGCTGGGATACGAGGCGGTTATGCCCGATTGATTTCGGCGCGAAGGAGCAGTTAATGTTGGAAGTAGTTAAGACATTGTCGTCGTCGGAGGAGATTAAGGCGCAAGTACCGCTCAGCGAGAGTCTTAAGGCGATTAAGCTGGATAGGGACGCTCAGATGAAAGCGATACTCGACGGCAGCGATAAGCGCAAGGCGCTCATTATCGGACCGTGCTCGGCAGACAATGCGGACGCGGTATGCGACTATGTGTCGAGACTTGCCAAGGTCGCCGATAAGGTCAAGGACAAGCTGTTCATCGTGCCGCGTATCTATACCAATAAGCCCCGCACCAAGGGCGAGGGATACAAGGGTATCTTGCACAATCCCGACCCGCACAACAGTCGCACGGATATTCAGGCGGGCATTGTCGCGCTTAGACATATGCACCTGCGCGCGATTGCGGAGAGCGGACTGTCGGCAGCCGACGAGATGCTCTATCCCGACAACCACGTTTATCTCGACGATATGCTTACATATGTCGCCATAGGCGCGCGCTCTACAGAGGACCAGCAGCACAGACTCGTCGCCAGCGGAATAGACCTCCCCGCAGGATTTAAGAATCCCATGAACGGCAGCGTACGAGTGACTATCAACTCTATCTACGCTGCGCATATTCCCAATGAGTTTAAGTACCGTCAGTACCAAGTGCGCACGCAGGGCAATCCCTACGCGCATATGATATTGCGCGGCGGCGTAGATGTGTACAATAACAATTTCCCCAACTATCACTACGAGGATATCATGGGCGCAATAGAGTTGTACGAGCAGAGTAAGTTAGTCAATCCCGCTATCATCATTGATACCAATCACTCCAACAGCGGCAAGAAGTATCTCGAGCAGATCAGAATTGCTAAAGAGGTCTTCGGCAATATGAAGTGGAACGGCATGATTATGAAGTACGTTAAGGGACTGCTTATCGAGAGCTATATCGAGGACGGAGCTCAGTCGCCGAGCGGTAACGTGTACGGACAGTCCGTTACCGATAGTTGCATAGGTTGGGATAAGACGGAGCGGCTTATTTATGATTTGGCGGATATGATATAGGTAACGAGGGGCACCAATTAAACGCTTACATATGCGCAGGACTATCCTGCGCATATTTGCTACATGGTTCCCCTCGTTAGCTCCCCTCCTTTTTTTTCAATGTATCACTCGCGAAAAGCGTCGTTTACGCTCGTTATTCCCTGCGGGGCATCAATCTATGGTTTTCTCTCTTTTACGCGCATTGTTACATATAAGAGCTATTGTTATAGCGCGTAAAATTCACTCTTTCCGAAATAAAAATGCTTCGCTCACACCGCTTGCATTTTTTGCGGTATCGCTCACGAAAAGCGCGGTTTTCGTTCGCTGTCCCTGCGGGGCATCAAAGAAACGAGGGGCACCAATTAAACGCTTACATATGCGCAGGACTATCCTGCGCATATTTGCTATATGGTTCCCCTCGTTAGTTCCCCTCCGTAAAATGCTTGCGCATTTTCAAGGTATCGCTTGCAAAAAGCGTGGTTTTTGCGCGCTTAGGGATTAAATGCTGAGCATAACGGTATAATGCTTATTACTATATAAGAGTATTGCGTTATTGTTTTCAGATAGGTAATTGTACTGAAAAAATTTTTTTGCGATTTTAGTAAAAAAGTTGGCAGTTAGGTATTGCATTTTCAATTTTCGGGTGTATAATCAAGATGTAGCTTCTTTTCCGAGGCTAAGACATGTAAGAATACAGCGATGCGACTTTAGCTGATAATGCCGAGTGTCCTTGACGGCAGAGAAGAGCTAAGGTCGTATTTATATAGGCAGGTACGGCGCGCAGTATTAGCCTTGTTATATTTAAGTCTTTAGCTTAAAGATAGCTTTTATTAACTATGACGGTATAACTGATATTAAGTAATGCCGTAGCTGCAATAAGCAGCGTGCTCCGCGAAAGCGGGAATGAATAACTTCGCGACGTCTCGTTGATGCCGCATGCAAATCTTTTGCATGCGGCATCGCTCTCTCAATAAGCGGGACGTTGTCAGCCGCAAGGCAATTATATCTTGGCATAAGGCGTGCAGTCTCATGCCTTGGAGAAGAAGTTAATAAAAAACAAGATTTTATCAATTGTAAATAGATTAAGTATTAACCGCGCAGGCGGTATATTTTGCGTACGGTTTTACGAGCTATATAGCAGATGAAATTAGATAATTTATATTACTTATATTTGATGGAAATCGTTTGCGGTTACGTAAAGCCTCTCGATTAAAAAGATAGACCTATTATTGTAATAGGTCCTCTTTATTTACTATATTATAATACTTTTAAGGCATATTCGCAACATATAATATCATTTTTCGATACCGTTTAAGTATATTTATTTCTAAATTTTTATGAGAAATAGATTAATATTGCTATTTTAGTGGACCTATTACAATAATAGGTCCACCTGCTAATGACGAAAAATAATGCGTTTTTCGGGTAATGGAATGGTTGTAAGTAAGAGTAGAATTTTAGCGATTATTGTATTGGCGTTGTGTGTCGCATTGATTGCCTGTAGCATTTATTTTGCAGGTTATGGAGATTATGCCGAGGCAATGACGGATACTTCGGAAGCCAACACAAGCAATCTTGTCGTGGGGGAAATCTTTAAGGGCAATGACAGCGCAAGCGGAAATAATTACTTCGACGGCGCAAAACTCAGGCAATTATATTCCGCAATTATCGGCGGCAATAGCGCATCGCTAATCGACATAAATACCGAGCTTGCAAGCAGCGGACAGATTACCGCCGCAAATATCCGCAACAATAATAAAGATAACAGTTATCCGTCGGGACGCGATATAGTAGTGACGTTCGGCGGTTTCGAGTGGACGGTTACGCATCTCACTAAGGATAGGACAGGCAATACTATAGCTACGCTTTGGCTCGCGTCCAGCTCGGATATGTCCTCATGGAGTAGATGGTCGTACGATTCGCCATCCGATACCTATCCGTCCAATATGTACGCAAGCAGCTACATAAGAGCGGCTGCGCTTAATACAGGCAGCGGCTATGTTGCCTCGAGGGGCGCGACTACGCTTACGCCTGTGGCGCAGTCGAGCACGCACAGATATGCTAAATTCACTATGAGCGGCATAGCTGGTTCGCTTACCGATTTCATCGTTAAGCCCGCTCAAGTGGCTTATCAAGAGACGGAAGATCAGGCGGTGGGCGGTGTTATAGGCGGTGTAGGATATACGCTGCCCAACGAAGCATACGGCACGCCGTCGGTAGGCAGATGGCAGACTGCGGCGATGGGGAATTACAGTCGTAATCCAATATATAACTCATGGGCTAACGACTACATATGGTTGCCGTCCATTACGGAGACAGGCGGCAAAGATGCTTCGATAGTCGGATTGTGGGAGCTATCCGGCAATCAACGACTTAATAACGAGGCTACTTGGCTTAGGTCGGGCGCAGGACATACCGCAGTCCGCTCATATCTCTTATATGCCGACCAAGAACTCGGCGATGCCGGCACCAATTATATATCATACTCTGTCAGACCTGCATTGCATCTCAATCTTACGGCTGCCGATAATGCCACGGTTTTTGAGGCTCCCGAATCGATGGAAATCGATTACGACGGCAGTACGCATAGCTTGCAGTCGATAATGCAGAATAAGTGCGTTTATTCTCCCGCGTTTGTATTTGATTCCGCTACGCAGCTTAGCGGCGTCAATGCCGATACTTACAATGCTAAGGTGACGCTGTCGTCTCCTCACAAGTGGATTGTAGACGACGGAGGCGGCGCATGGCATACCGAAGACGGAACCGTAGCTAAGCAAATAGAGTGGAAGATTAAGCCGAGGCAACTTACTTTGACGTGGTCGGGGATGTCGAGCTCTTACGTGTGGCGAAGTACGTTGCTTGCGGACTTGCAGAGGTATAAGCCCGTGATAGGCGGCGGAGTGACTATAGATAACTTAGACGTACAGCTCACCTATGACGGCAGCGCAAGCAATATCAAGTTGGATGTGGCGGGAGCGCATAGGATAAAGGCGGATATAGTGACTAATAACACGGCGAGCGGAGCGGCGGCGCTGCTCAGTCAAAACTATATCATGCCGCTTGCCAATACTTTGGAGTATACATATACGGTCGCTAAGGCGACGCAGCTTGCGCCTATACTCAATATCGATTACGAGAAGGAAGAGCTAATCCCTACCAACCCCACGGTCAACGGACAGAATAGATTGCCGTGGCTGGAGTACAAGGATAGCAGCGGCAATTGGCAGCCCATAGTGGGCATGAAGATACCCGAAAGTATCATGACGGGCGACGCGGTCAACTTCAGATACAAGGTGCCTGCGGCGTATACGGACTACATAGACGACAGCGGCGAGTACAGCCTTATAATACCCGAGCGGCAGGAAGCCGACGAGTTCAAGATAGATTACGTGCAAGAGACGCTGTTTATAGACGGCGGCTACAGCTACATTGTGAGCAAGAGCAGTCCGAGCGGCGGATATAATCAGCTAATTACTTCCACCACGCTGCATTTGGACCAGCTCGGCTATATAGAGGCGCAGGGCAATCAAGAGTATAAAGTGTACTATTATAAGGACGCAACGTCTACGGCGTTCAGCAGCAAGATAGTAGAGTTGACTATACCTGCGAGGAAAGATGCGCCTGCGTTCAGTATCAATTACAAGACGGAGAAGACGGCGCAGCCCGCCAATTCCAATATAAGGTACATAATCTCGGGCGGCAGCGAGCAGAGAGGCAACGGCAACTTGATAGACCTCAATCCCGACACGGCGGCTAAGACTTTGAGGGCGTGGTATGCGGCGGACGTCGGCATATTCAAGTCGGACGAGACGGTGTTGAATATACCCGCAAGACCGGCTAAGCCCGTGATAGAGTACGACATAGCTACGGAGAGTTATCTCAACGGCAACGCTCCTACCGCGGATATGGAATACAGGGCGTCGACATCTCCGCTGTGGGATACCGTCAACGTCGCGTATAAGCCCATGAGGGGCACGTATGTCTATAGATATAGCGCGATAGAGGAAGATACTGCGAGCGGAATAACGGGCGCTTTTGCCTCTCTTGAGAGCTTGGTAGTGGACTACGGCAATAAGACGGTAAGCGTAACGGTAAAGTGGAGCGACGGAATAGGCGGAGCGTTTGCCTTGGCGCATACGTATAACGGCAATGTAATCAAGCCCGTAGCGGAGTTTTACACGGGCGCGGGCAATACGGAAAGAGTGCCCGTACCGTCTGGAGTGATACATTACAATATAGTGACCTCGAGCGGCAGGAGCGAGAACAACCCTACCGATGCGGAAGAGTATACGGTTACGGTAAGTATTGTGGACTCAACGGGACAACCCGATGCGGGCTATAGCATAAGCGACGATACGATGACGTATAAGATAAACAAGATGCAGGTCAAGACGCTAAGTTTAAGCAGCGCGGATAGGGATAAGATAGTGTACAACGGCAGCGACATAGACGTGACGCAGTATATCTCCGACTACGACGGCAGCTACGTCAATACGAGCAATGCGGTACAGCGCAATGTAAGCGCAACGGACTACACAGTAAGGATAAGGCTTGCCGACAATAACTACGAGTGGGACGACGGCAGAGCGGAGGACTACATAGATATCAAGTGGAACATAAAGCCGTATGCGGTGCAGGTGATGTGGGACAGCACGCAGTTTGTGGCGGACGGCAACGCGCATCATCCAAAGGCGTCAATAGTCAACTTTGAGAACGGGAATATTAATTTCGAGTACAGCGGCGACGTTAACGCGAGCAAGGTTCACAGCGGTTACAGCGTCAGCGTGAGCATAGCTCGCACAGACCCCAACTATCTCAACTATGATATGTCTAATACTACGGTTACATTCGACATAATCTTGGGACAGGGCATGACGCTGGTATTTGTAGAGTGGACGGACAGCGAAGGCAACGCCTTTACGAGCGGAGGCAGTCTCGCATTTAACGACGCGGTGCAGCATCCCGT
>CAJTXS010000034.1 GCA_910583735.1 uncultured Christensenella sp.
GCTATGTAGATAAGGACGGCAACGAGCTTGCCTATAAGGACGCGTTCGTATATACACGCATAAGCGGAGCGGCTGTAGAGTACAGCGTTAAGCTGATTAATCTGCCCGACGCGCTTAAGGATTGCATTACCTATAGCGGCGACTATGCCAAGAGCGAGGCAGGCACGCATAGAGCTAAGTACAGCGTAGACGAAAATAAATTCGATAGCGACAACTACGAGCAGTACGTTATGCCGAGCGGACTGGGCAGTTCCTTTGACTGGGTAATCTCGCCCCGTACAATAGATATGCCCGTGTACGATAACAGTTGGATAAAGTTTAACGACGAGGTCCACGACTTTGCGGATATGTTCGGCTTGCCCGAGGATTGGCAAGAGTACGTAAGTATAACTATCAAGTACAACGGCGAGGCGTACAACGGTCTCGAGGGCGAGGATTTCGAGAGCGAAGAGAGTAAGGCATATAAGGGCTATAACGCGGGCGAGTATAGGGTGACGTTCGCGCTTGTGGGCGGCGGCAATAATCTGCTGTTCAGCAGCAGACCTCAACAAGATATAGCCGTAAGCGTAGCTAAAGATAAGTTAACCGTAGAGGGCTGGATAGGAGACGACGAGCAAACAAATGTAGGCAGTCTGCCTGTATACTACGACTATCGTTACACGGACGAGGACGGCAATGTGCTGACCACGAGCGATATGGAAGCGGGCAGATATTATTATCGCGAAGTATACGTCAAGGATAAGTATGAAAGCAATGCGGAAGTAGACGGAGAGTATAGATTTAGGTTTATGATGTCGCTTCCTACGGGCGTAGACAAGACGCCTGTCGCCAAGCCTACATTGCCCACCGACGGCAGTAAGGTAGTATATTACAACGGCAGCGAGCGCGCCTTTGACGCGGCAACGCTTGTAGAGCTGTTCGGCTTGACGGGCTTCAACGCCGAGTATATGCAGATAGTATACGAGGACGCGGACGGCGCAGTCAAGAGCGGCGAGACCAACGCAGGAGAGTACAAGATTAAGATACGCTTTACAAGCGGTCTGTACTGCTGGGATAACGGCGACGGCACTACGTCTACCGACGACCTTGAGCTCACGGTTAAGATATCCAAGGCTCAACTGCCTTCGCAGTGGAACAGCGGCGGCAAGGTCCCTACCATATCCGTGCCCGAGAGCCTCGCGGATTGCCTAAGCAATGACGCGTTCAACTACACCTATACAGATGAGGACGGCAATACGGTAAGCAAGTCCGATATGGTGGCTGGCAAGACGTACAGCGTCAAGGCGACGCTTAAGCCCGAGTATGCGGCTAACTTCGAGTTTATAGACGCGAGCGGCAACGTATTGCCCGACGCAAGCGTGAGTACTTCGCACGAGTTCGACTACAGCGGAGAGGGAAGCGACGGCAATGAGCCGACCGATACTGCCCTTACTGATAAGCTGCTTTTCGCCTTGCTGATTGTGATGGGCGTCATGACGTTGATTATTCTGATAATAGTGATACTGTTCGCATCATACATCAGACAGGAGAAGAAGAGAGTAAAGGCGATGAACGAGGCAATCGAAGAGATAAGGCAGCGCAGGAACGGCAATTAGTCGCTTGACAGATTGGCGACGTTGACCGCCTATTGCAAACGAAAACTTTTCGGGCATAGCAATGACTGTTAACATCGTATGCGGGCGCGCGATATGCTAAAAATAAATTGATTAACGCTTAGTATTAATAATTCAAGTTAAGTCAAAAGCCCCCGAGTATTTTGCTCGGGGTCTTTAATATGTTTGTGCCACTGACGCGACAGGCGATTACATTCGGGCGTATAACATGCGAAGTGAATTTGCTTAATAAAAGAGAGGATAGCGTCCTATCGAGCGCGCTAAGCGGGGCAATTGCCGTCGTCTCTGTTACAGTTGTAATAAGACGTCATGTATCGCATGCTTTTAATCAGCCAAGTTTTAAGCCAGTTAAGCTGTCCCTCCCAAGTCTTGATAGCGAGTATCTCGTCGGGTTCTCTGTATACGAGACTGTCCCATATCTGCCAACGCTCAAAGTTGCGATTGAACGATGCGCTCATGCCGCGCGCCTCTTGCAGCTTAGTATCTATGACAGACATCATTTGCTCGCCCTTGTCGTTGATGATATCGGTGACGCTCTGTCTGAACTCCTGCCATTGCAGCAGCCGCCTAAACCATACGTTATTGTCTGCGGCGACTAATGAGTTGGGATTGTTGAGCGCAGGGTAGTAGACGTTGCCCATCGCCAAGTCGTAGTCCCACAGCGGACCGCAAGTGAGCTTGCCGCCCTTGTCTCTGTACATATAAAAGCTGGAGAAGCCTATGTCGCCCGACTTTACCAGCTCGTTAATCACATACGCTTCGGCAAAGGAGCGCACGTCCACGGTTTGGCTTAGCTGCGCGTAGGAGTACTTACCGCTTGCGCACATTATATCGTAAGCGACTTGCAGATAGTGCTTTATACTTGCCGTCTGCGCGTAAGTTATCAGGTCGGTATCGGGCGTCTTAATCGCGTACAAGTCGCCGCCTACACTGAAGTAATCTTTATTCTCTACGCCCTCTTCGAATGCGCGTCGGTCCAATTCTATCAGGAATGAAGGGTTGCTTTCGTCGAAGTTCTCGTCAATATCCACGCGGTTGCTGCCCGTCTGCGTCTGCTCGTGCACGGCGTATACGCCCTCGTAAACTCCGTTGAGATACAGCTCGACGAACTGCGTCGTAGTGGTATAGCGCTGGCTGTCGAACAGTTCTGCGACGGAGTAGGTGAGGTAGTTGCGCACAAGGCTCTTATCGCAGTGATTGGCAATCAGCGTCCAGTCTCTTGCCGCGCCGTTTCCGAATAAATCCGTATGCTCGTCGAACTTAAGCCTATAAGGCTTCTTATCCAGCGTCCAAGTGGAGTTGCCTCTGCCGCGTATCTTGGCGGACGCTTCGGTTATATTGTAGATGTCCGCGTTAAGCACGCTAGCCGTGCAGCGTACATAATCTTCCTTAGAAGTAATCGGAGCGCCTCCTGCGGTGTCGACGGCTATAACGGGCATATCGAGGAAGTCGTATTCGAACAGCGCTTCCACCACCTTGCCCGCATTGTCCGATGTGTCGCTGCGCGTCGCCGTAGTCAATCCGTCGCTCCAGCCAATAAATCTATAGCCGAGTTTTGCGGACGCGGTTATCTTGGATAACTCGCCCATCTTCAAGCCGTCGCGGACTATGCGGTCGAAGTTGTCGCAGCGCGTAGGGTCTGCGATATATGTGATAGACCAAGTGAGCGGCTCGCCGTACTTGTCCAGTATTTCGTCGAGGCAAGTCACTGTGTAGTCGACAGTGCCGTCGTCCCATCTGTCGAATTTACCTACCTCAAGCCATTGCGCGGCATAGCCCGAGTATATTATCTTCTCTAAGTCCTTGCAGTCCTTGAATGCGCCCGTGCCTATCGTCTTGATGCCGACGGGCAGAGTGACAGAGGCTATATTTGTACCGTAGAATGCGTAGTCGGACAGCCCCGATACGGCTATACCGTTATAGTAGGCGGGGATTATTATGTGTCCGCTTGTTGCGGAGCCTGCCGATACCAGATAGCTTACTATCTCGTCGCCGCAATACATGGCTTCGTAATGCAGCCCTTCCGTTACGTCGAGGAGTTGCGAGCACACCGTACAGCGATGATTGACGTCCCATGTATGAGCGGTCTTGGGAGTGACTAAGACAGCGGACATGTCGCAGCCTTCGCGGACGCAGTACCTGAGCACGGAGCCCTCGTTAATGCAGTCGGCGGGCGTGATTGTCTCTTCCTGCCATTCATGTCCGAGCGCGGGCAGGACTTGAGGCTGCTCCTTCAGTCCGCAGTAGCGGCAGTCGATATATGCGCCGACGCCCGCTTTTGTACATGTGGCGGGGACTTCGTCCACCGTGACGTGTGCGCCCTCTATCGCGGTAATATCTATCTTGTCGCCGCACCTTATACAGTGGCGGGACTTCTGTCCGTAAGCGATACATGTCGCGGCCTTATCTTCGGTAAATGATGAGGAATACTCGTGACCTTGAGCGTCTACCTTGCCCGTATAGGACTGTCCGCAGGCGCATTGATAAATGCCTTTGCCCTCCGAGGTGCAAGTAGGCTCTGCCGTCGTTGACAGCAATTTATATTCGTGCGTGTGTCTGCACGCGGATAGCGGCAGACATATCAGACATACAGTCAATAAGATTAGCAATATGTATGCCCATATCTTCTTTTCTCTCACAACAGGACTTCCCCCTCCCGAAGATAAGATAATCGATATCTCGGCGTATCCGCTGCCGCAATCTATTAATGCAGCTGCGATTTCGACATATATCGGCGGCGGCGCTGCGCGTTGCAGGCAACGCTTGCCTAATACGACATCATGCTTATTGCGCCGCTCAATATATATTATTATACTATATATAGACCGTATTTTCAAGAGGGGATTGAAATTAGCATTTTTTACCTAATATACGCGCAGATATAAGTATATGACGATATGAGATAGTAGCGCATCTTTGTACGCGGCATGATTATCTAAATTGCAAGACAACCCAATGCGCCGCTTATTATTAAAGATTGCGCCGTTTATTAAGTCGCTTACGGCTGCGCTTGCATGGCGATGTTATAATTGAGATAAGGGCAGTTGCCGCTATACGGCTATCGGAATATATACGATAGACTACAGATAAGAGCGGGCGCGGAGATTGACGAGGATAAGCGTCAATGATATATGCTGAGGTTAAGAGCAGATTGATAACGAGGATAAAGGGCTGAATATACTCTACGAAGATATATGGCGAGGACTAAACGGGAGCGCTAAGAGCAATAAGCAAAGACTATATAATACTACAATACGCGGCTCGTAATAAAATCTCTGATATACGGTAAGTAAAATGAATGGTAAAGGATAAGCGCGGACTTACTTGCCCGCGCCGTATATTGGGTTATGCCGATTAGTTATATACTCGATTATACGCACAGTCGCAGATTGGACTTATACTCCTGCTCCAGCGATACGAGCTTCTTAGCCATATCTTTGACCGTTGGGTCTGCGTTCTTATACTTAATCATATTGTCTGCAATCTTGCGTATCCCCTTATCGCAGCTATTCATCATAGTCTGGGCGATGTCGGCGTTCTCGCTGCGCACGGCTATTCTCATGCGCGTGGTGAGCCTGTTCATAGCCTTAAGCATTGCGCTTACGTCCTTATCCTCGCCGTTGAGCTTGCGCAATAGCTCGGACATCTCGCCGTATATCTCCCTGTGCCTGTCTCTGAAGTTCTCCATTATATCCATCAGCTTGGGACTGGTAACGTAATGCAAGGCGCTGTTAATGCTCACTATCGCCATCTTTACGCCCGTCTCGCAGCTGCGTATCAATTTTACACTGTCGTCCATAATTCCTCCGTTATTGTCAGTATAAGCAGAGCAGCGCATTTTATACACCGTCAGTTACAATCCTTATTAATATCGATAAAGTAAAAAAAGCAATTTTAATCGACACACGCTATATAAGTAAAGATTATATTATTGAGTAGCTTTACGTTTATTTGCGATATATTGCGGCGCGTCTTGCTATATTTCGGCAAATTAGACTTATTTCATGTACAATATTAATACATTGAATGCGCGCATATGCCGCTTGCAACATTACCTAAGTAATGCTCGGCGGATAATTTACGGATTAATGAGCGTTTACTGCATGTCGCGGACATGGACAGTCGCCTATAGCGGCGATAAAGAGAGGTAGTGTTATGTATTGGTGGTTATCGCTTATAATAGTGCTTTTATATGCGGCGGAGACGGCGCTCATCGTGCTCATGCGTAATAACAGGAAAGCGACGCTATTACTCGTATTCATTGTCTCGGTAGTATGGTTTATTTATCAGAGCTGCGAGTACATCGCCTTTAACATTAAGGGCAACGGACTGTATCCCGTAGAGTTTTCTCATATGACATACTTTATCCTCGGCGCGACCATGCTCGCAGGCGTCAAGAAGATGCGCGGCTTTGCCAGCTACTGCGCTATGCTTACGGGCTTAGGTTTCCTTATTGCGAGCATCGCTTCGCCCGGCTCGATGGTCCACGACGCTAAGAGTCACTTTTCGCTCGCTATTTCCATACTTAGACACGCGCTCATGTGGCTGTGCGGCTTCGGACTCTTCTTCAGCACGGAGAGATTCCATGTCAAGGATATTTGGATACCCGTGCTCGGTATCGCGCTCATGATAGGCTTCTCGTTGCTCGTGCATTACAGACTTATCTATAAGGACTTTGTCAAGTGGGACGATATGGTAATTATCAAGATTGTCAAGGGCACTATCTTGGGCTATATCATTGACCCCTCGCGCCTTACTATGCCGGTGAGGGTGTTTACCGTCATAGGTATCTTCGCCGCGGTGGCTGCATCGCTTGTGCTGTTCTACTATGCCAATGCCAAGATTTACGACAGGCGGCTCGCCCGTCTCACCGCGCAGGGTAAGACTGTATCGGATGTAGAGTACGGCATAGTGCCGTTTATCAAGAGACAGATGGAGAAGAAGCGCGGCGACAATCCCGACAACGCTTAATCCCATGCGCCTATATATTATATAAGGTAATTAATATTACATCTTTTACGTGCAACCTGCCGCGCCGATTATATAGGCGCGGCGTTTTATATACAGCGCCGCTAATAGCTCGGCTTAATATCTTTTCGCAGTAACAGGGCGCGTATTGTTAATTGTTGAGCGAGCGAAAACCACGCTTTTTGCAAGCGGTACCTTGAAAAATCGGAGGGGTGCAAACGAGGGGAAACGCGTAGCGAGCATGCGATAGCATGCGGATTGCGTTTAAGCGGTGCCTCTCGTTATATTATTATAATGTGTGGTGTCCTTTTTAAGTAACCGCAAATACGAGACGAACTATAAGTTTGCTCGCAAATATACTTACGTCGTCGAGTGTTTCGTTTGGCGGTTAACGGAGTGCGGAGGGGAGCTAACGAGGGGAAACGTGTAGCGAGTATGCGATAGCATACGGATTGCGTTTAAGCGGTGCCCCTCGTTACTCTGATGCCCCGCAGGGAATAGCGCGCAAAAACCACGCTTTTTGCAAGTGGTACCTTGAAAAAGCGGAGGGGTGCAAACGAGGGGAACCATGTAGCAAATATGCGCAAGTAAAAAACTTGCGCATATGTAAGCGTTTAATTGGTGCCCCTCGTTATTTTATCCACCGATGAGAGTACGACCGATACGAAAGTAAGACGATACGCTTATCGTCGCTTTTGTATCGCGACTGGTCGTAGGAGAGGAGGGAGGGCGTCCGTAAGGCTGCATTTAGAAGATATTGGCTAAATATCTTCGCGCAGTAACAGGGCGCGCCGACCGACTAATGTTCATGTATTAATATAATTGATGATCATTTTTACGAGCTGTAGCCGTTAATCGTATTAATATTTTAGCTTAAAGCCCTCTATAAGTCAATATTATGCCGCGGAAATAAGCGAAAATCCATATATTTCCTCGTAATTTTTCCGCTCGTGATCATCAATTATATTAATTTATGTACATTTTTACGGAAATATTTTCGCCGTTAATCGACACGACATTAGATAAACGGAACAATTTCGCATTGTCGTAGATTTACAGTCGGATGACGAAATTATTGATTATAGACTGTATATAGGTTAGTTTTGAGTAGAAGATATAAATATGTATCTGTGTTTGCTGCGGCGATTATTATCGTCGCCGTATTGCTATGCTGTTGCTTTATTTCTTTTAATAATATCAATGACGTATTTGCATTCGACGATACTAATATTAAGACCGGAGCTGTAGATATAGGCGACATCTTGCTGGAAGGCTACGCAGACCGCGCGGACGGCAAAGTATTTAATGAAGACGCTATGTCCGCATTATATGCAAAGTTGACAGGGGACAAGTCAAAGTCGGAAATAAGCGATGTAGACGCTCTCGGCACGCTTACATCCGCGGATATACGCGCCAAGAACAGTAATAGAGACATAGTGCTGACTATGGACGGGCAGCAATGGACGGTAACACATTTAACCAAAGATAAATCGGGTAATACTATAGCAACGCTATGGCAGGCGATAGAGACTACTAGGTGTAATTGGAATCTTTGGAGTGATGTCGCGACGACGTACGCATATCCGGCCAGCATGTACAGTACGAGCTTTATAAGAGCGGACGCGCTCAATAGCGGCGGCAACGGGTATGTAGCGACAAAGGGTGCTGCTACATTGACAAAAGTAGCGCAAAAGGCTGACCATAAGTACGCAAGGCTTACAATGCCTTCCGTAAAAGGATCACTTACTGACTTTATAGTTACTCCTTCGCAGGTAGCTTATCAAGAGACAGAGAATCAGACTGTAGGCGGATCTATAGGCGCTAATAGATATACATTGCCCAACGAGGCGTACGGCACGCCGAGTGGGACAATAAATTGGTATGTGAGTGGCGGAAAGAACACGGACTTCTCGGGCAAGAGCGGGTATGCGGATTGGAAGGACGACTATATATGGCTGCCGTCCGTAACCGAAACAGGATTTAACGAGAGCGTTAACGGAATCTGGGCATTATCTAAAAATCAGCGATCTAATGTCTATTCCAATTCTTCATGGCTGCGCACCGGATACTTCAGTAGTGGTGAGTATGTGTATTATGTGAATTATCTTGGCGACAATGCAGCCGGCACTAGTCAAAAGGGGATTTACGCCGCTCGTCCCGCGCTTCACTTAAATCTTGACTTGGCAGCGCAGCATAGCGGAAAGCCTGCTGTTAATGAGCCTACAGATGTGTCTGTAGAGTATAAAGGAACAACGGTTACATTAGACGATGTAGCTGATGACCAAAAACAATGGTATGATCCCGAGGAAGTAAATATCACGTATAGCAGCGACATTAAAGATGTGGGCACATATAGTGTGAAAGCTGAGATTAAGGCAGAACTTATCGCGGACGGAATTACTTTTGTTGGCGAGCCAGACACGGAGGCGGGCGAGAGCGACACGGTAAGGTACTTTAACTTTACCGTAACCAAGAAGAAGATAGGTATAACGGCTGCGCTGGACAGCGGAGGGCTGCCAACAGTTACGCTCAAGAATGAGGGCGATGTCTATGACGGAGATAAGGGAGACAGAGCGCCTCAGTTTGGCTTTACGTATACGGGTAACGGATATAATAGCGATACGCCGCCTACCGCTGTAGGTACGTATACGGCTACTGCTAAGATAACCAACGAGTGCAACTATCAGATAGATACAGCTAATAGTACGCTGTCGGTGACATTTAAGATAGACAAGAAGTCTGTGGCTAAGCCCGTCTTATCGGGGCAGGTGAGTAAGCAGTACAGCGGAGTGGCGCAGAGCTTCACCTTGCAGGGCATGACCGCAGACGTAACGTTGACGCTGCCGAGCGGCGTAACGTATGCGGACGGGTCGCTTAATGTCAAGGACGCGGGTACGTATAAGATAGGCATAGCGCTCAAGGACGGCGGAGCGGCTACAATATGGGCGGACGGCACGAGCGCGTCATACGAGGTAAGTATCACTATCACCAAGAGACCGCTGAATATTACGATAACAGCGCCTAACTCATGGAAGGTAGGCGAGACGCCTACGGTTACGGTAGTGGGCGACAGCTTGGCTTCGGATAAGACAGAGTTACATATCTACTATTGCAAGAGCGGCTCTACGGTCAAGTACGACCTCGACGCATATAAGGAAGTTGTAGATAAGACGCGTACTATCGTAATGCCCGAGCTTGCGCAAGGGGATTACTACATCGGCGTAGAGCTGTTCGGAGACAAGCAAGGCAACAGCAATTATGAGATACTTACAGGCAGCGTAAAGCATACCTTTAAGGTGCTGGGTAACGATATAACCTTTACGAAAGACGATATCAAGTGGCAGTATAACAATACGCCCGTTACCAATCCCGCAGGCGGCTTGACGCTCACATATACGGGCGAGATATTCCGCTTCGGCATAGACAGCAGCGAGCTGGCGATTAAGGGCGTAAAGATAGATACGACTAAAGGCACTAACGGCTATAGCGGCGACGTGCAGGCTACCAATGCCAAGAACGGTACGTATAGCGTAACGGTATACATCACCGAGCTGGACGACACGTATGCGGAGTTTGATGCTATGTATACGCTCACTTATACTATAGATAAGGCTAAGTATGACTTATCGGGCTTGAGCTGGAACTATGACGACAGCAATCCCTTGCAGTTCGTAGCAGGCAAGGCGCAGGGCATAACCTTAACGGGCACCCTGCCCACTGGCTTGACTGCCACATATACGGGCAACGGCAATATCCCCGTAGGCAGCTATACTACTACGGTCAGCTTTAAGGTGTCGGATGCGGTCAACTACTATACGCCCGCATCGGGAGATACTAACAGCTACATAGGTAACTTCGAGTGGAGCAAGGCGTGGCGCATAGACAAGGCTACAATTACATGCTCGTGGAAGATAGACAACCGCGAGAATGCGGCTACGTATAACTTGCCGATATTGCAGAGCGTAGGCGTCATAGACGCGGACAGCATGGTTACGTATAAGTATTACGACTATCAAGACGGCAGCAAAGGCGAGGAAGTAACGATAGAGGATATCAACGCTAACATCAACGAGGAGCACAGATATCTTGTCGTAGCGGTACTCAAGAGCGAGCATACAAGTAATTATACGCTTGACAACGACAGAACGGACTTTACGGTAGGCGTCAATAGATACCCCGTCAAGCTCAAGATGGACATAGACGGACAGACATTGCCGTACAGACCCGAGGGCTATACGCCTAAAGTAACGGTAGAGAGTGCTGGCGGCTTGACGCTGGACGCGATAACGCTAACCTATTACAAGGACGGAGCAACGAGCGGCAGTACGACTGTCCCCGTAGCTGTAGGCAGCTACAGAGTAGTAGCGGAGCTCAAATACGGCGGAGACGCCAACTATATTGAGAATGGCGAATTCAGCTTCGAGA
>CAJTXS010000035.1 GCA_910583735.1 uncultured Christensenella sp.
TATTATGCCGCGGAAATAAGCGAAAATCCATATATTTCCTCGTAATTTTTCCGCTAGTGATCATCAATTATATTAATTTATGTACATTTTTACGGATGATTATTTGCCGTCAATCGACACAGCTTGAGATAATCGGAACAATTTTGCATTGTTCTTGTTATACGTAGGATTACAATAATGAGGTCTATTTATAGGTAATTGAATTTGAGTACAAGATATAGATTGAGTTCAGCGTCTGTTGCGGCAGTTATCATAGTTGCCGTATTGCTGTGCTTTTGTATTATATCTTCCTATAATATCGGCGACATATTCGCATTTAACGATTCTAATATCAATACAGGCGCCGTAGATATAGGCAATGTATTGCTTAACGGCTACGAAAATCGCTCGGACGGCAAGGCGTTTAACGGTAATGTCATGACTGCTTTGTACGAGAAACTTACCGGCAAATCGGGTGCCGAGATAAGCCATGTGGACGCGCTCGGCACGCTTACGTCCGCGCAGATACGGGCTAAGAACGGCGGTAAGGACATCGTGCTTACCATTGACGGCAAGAAGTGGACCGTGGCGCATCTTACAAAGGATAGCGCGGGCAATACCATAGCTACGCTTTGGCTGGCGTCAGTTGCCACTACTCATCAGTGGAACAAGTGGTCCGGAGATACAACTAATGTAGCATATCCCTCCAATGTATACGGTACGAGTTATATAAGGTCTCACGGATTAAATATCGGAAGCGATTATGTAGCCACGCAAGGCGCAACATCTCTTACGAAATCTACTCAAAGCAGTACGCATGAATATGCAAGGCTGACTATGCCGTCGGTAAACGGTTCGCTTACCGATTATATTGTTAAGCCGTCTGCAGTGGCGTATCAAGGAAATCAGAATAATAATGTAGGCGGCACAATCGGAAATTTAGGTTGGACGCTGCCTAACGAGGCGTACGGCGCTCCGAGCGGTACTGTTAATTGGTATAGCAACGGCAGCACGGTCAATATGAGCACGCTGTCAACCAAGACGGGCTATAGCGCATGGAAAGACGACTACATATGGTTGCCTTCCATAACCGAAACAGGACTAAACGAGACCACCAACGGAATATGGGCTCTGTCTAACAATCAACGCTCCAACTCCGCAATTACATGGCTGCGCACAAGCACCTATATTTACGCTAATATGGCTTACCACATTTATATGGCCGGCGGCGTTGCCAACGGTAATGAAGTAACGGACAGTTACGCCGTTCGCCCTGCATTTCACTTAAATCTCGATGCGGCAAATGCTGCGGCAATATTCAGCATGGACGAGCCAACGGATGTGAATACGGTATATAAGGGCACATCGCTTACTTTAACAGATATACCCGATGCGCAGAAGAAGTGGTTTGACTCGGATAAGATGAGTATAGATTACGCCGGAGCTACGGGCAGCGACGGCGGAACTAAGGCTATATTGGACGCCGATACGTATAAGATAAAGTTGGAGATTAAGCCCGACGCAGTCAAGAAGGGATATATATTCAAGGGCACGCCCGATATATCTGCGGGCGAGAGCGATACAATAAGATATATTAACTTTACTGTTACAAAGAAGAAGATAAGCGTAACGGTATCGCTGGACAGCGAGGGATTGCCCGCGTATAAGATAGATAATGCGGGAGATATATTCGGCGGCGATACGGAGGCTAACGGACGGGCGCCGAACTTGGCATTTACTTATACGTCGAGCGACGGAGTGGAGTATGACGACTTACCTACTGCTGTGGGCATATATAAGGCAAAGGTCAAGATAACCAACGATTGCAACTACGAGATAGACATAGCGAGCAGCAGCTTGAGCATTGACTACGAAGTAGGCAAGAAAGCGGTAGTTAAGCCGATGCTATCGGGTCAGGTGAGTAAACCGTACAGCGGCGTGACGCAGGCATTTACTCTACAGGGGATGACAGCGGATGTGTCGTTGACGTTGCCGAGCGGCGTGACATATGCGGACGGCAAGTTGAATGTCAAGGATGCGGGGACGTATACGGTACGCGTGGCATTGGCGGACAACGGCGTCTCTACCAAGTGGGAAGATGATACGGAGAACGCCTACGACATTACGATAACCGTAACCAAGAAGCCGCTGAATATCACTATTACCGTGCCCGCATCTTGGAAAGTAGGCGAGACGCCAACTGTCACGATAGTGGGCGACAGCTTGGCGTCGGATAAGACGGAGCTGCATATATATTATTGCAAGAGCGGCTCTACCACCAAGTACGACCTCGACGCGTACAAAGTAGTCGTAGACAAGACGCGCACAATAGTTATGCCAAAACTCGACCAAGGCGACTACTATATCGGTGTGGAGCTGTTCGGAGACAAGCAAGGCAACAGTAACTACGAGATACTTGCGGGCAGCGTAACGCAGCAGTTTAAGGTGCTGGGCAACGATATCACCTTTACCGATGCGGATGTCAAGTGGCAGTATAACAATACGCCCGTAGCCGATTCCACCGTCACATTGAAGCTCACTTACTCTGGCAGCATGTATTACTTCGGTATAGACGACAGTCTGCTCAAGGATATGGGAGTAAAGATAGACATAACCAAGGGCACCAACGGCTATGAGGGCGACGTCCGGGCAAAGGACGCCAAGAGCGGCACGTACAGCGTAACGGTATACATTACAGAGTACGACAATACATACGACGAGTTCGACGCGCAGTACACGCTCAAGTACACAATAGACAAGGCTAAGTACGACCTATCGGGATTAAGCTGGGACTATGACGCAGACGCGCCGCCCGTATATATAGCGGGCAAGTCGCAGAGCATTACGCTTACGGGCAGTCTGCCGAGCGGCTTAACTGTGACATACAAGGGCAACGGCAACATTAACGTAGGCGATTACACGACCACGGCTATATTTAAGGTGTCGGACGTGCTCAACTATTACACGCCCGTATCAAGCGATGCCAACACTTATGTGGGCAACTTTGAGTGGAGTAAGGCGTGGCGCATAGACAAGGCAACTATTACATGCCTGTGGAAAGAGGACGACAGAGAGAATGCCGATACGTACAACTTGCCCATATTGCAGAGCGTAGGCAACATCGATGTGGACGGAATGGTCACGTACAAGTATTATGATGATACGGGCGCCGAGGTCAATCCGATAGATATAGATCCCAATAAGGAGCGCACATATACCGCTGTGGCGGAGCTAAAGCCTGCTTATGTCGACAACTATATTCTCGACGGCAATAGGTATGAATTCACCATAGGCGTTAACAGATATCCAGTCAAGCTCAAGATGGATATAGACGGACAGACATTGCCGTATAAGCCGGAGGGTTACACGCCCAAAGTCGAGATGGAGAGCGCGGGAGGATTGACGCTGTCGCATGTAACGCTTACCTATTACAAGGACGGCGATACCGTAGGCAGTACGGCTATCCCTGTAGCGGTAGGCAACTACAGAGTAGTGGCGACGCTCAACTACGGCGGAGAAGATAACTATATCGAAGATAGCGAATTCAGCTTCGAGATAGTCAAGGCGGATATAGACGTATCTAATATTAAGTGGCAGTACAGCCACGGCGATGTTACCGCTGCATATGACGCAGAGCAAGGAAAATGGATGCTTGCGGACGGCACGGAAGCAAGCGCATTTGTGTACGACGGTACGGCTCATGTTATCAGCTTAATAGGCGCGGACAGCTTAATCGCAGGCATAAGCGTAGCGACGTCGGGCAACTTGAGCGAGAGCAATGCAGGTAGCTATACGGCAAGCGCGGCGTTTACATACGCCCCCGATTGCTACAATGATCCCGACTTCGTGACGTCGCTTAGCTGGACAGTCAACAAAGCTATAATAGATACAAGCGCTATCGTATGGGGCTACGTAGATAAGGACGGCAACGAGCTCAAATATACAGACGCGTTCGTATATACGCGCATAAGCGGAGCGGCGGTAGAGTACAGCGTTAAGTTGATTAATCTGCCCGACGCGCTTAAGGACTGCATTACCTATAGCGGCGACTACGCCAAGAGCGAAGCAGGCACGCACCGCGCAAGATACAGCGTAGACGCTAATAAGTTCGATAGCGATAATTATGAGCAATACGTCATGCCGAGCGGCTTGGACAACTCCTTTGACTGGGTAATCTCGCCCCGTACGATAGATACGCCCGTATACGACAATAGCTGGGCTAAGTTCGATGACGAAGTCCACAACTTTGCGGAAATGTTCGGCTTGCCCGAGGATTGGAGCGAATACGTAAGCATAACAATCAAGTACAACGGCGAGGCGTATAACGGTCTCGAGGGCGACGACTTCGAGAGCGAAGAGGGCAAGGCATATAAGGGCTACAACGCAGGCGAGTACAAGGTGAGCTTTGCGCTTATCAACGGCGGCAACAACTTGTTATTCCGCAGCAGACCTCAGCAAGACATACCCGTAAGCGTAGCTAAGGATAAGTATACCGTAGAGGGCTGGATAGACAATGACGAGTATTCCGTAGTAGACGGGGTACTGCCGTCTTACTACGATTACCGCTACACCGACGAGGACGGCAACGTACTCACAACGAGCGATATGGAAGCGGGCGGCTATTATTACCGCGAAGTATGCGTCAAGGATAAGTACGCTGTCAATGCGGAAGTAGACGGCGATTATCGCTATAGGTTTATGATGTCGTTGAACCCCGGCACGGAGCAGAAGCACGTAGCTAAGCCCACATTACCTACAGACGGCAGCAAGATAGTTTACTATAACGGCAGCGAAAGAGCATTCGACGCGGCAACGCTTGCGGAGCTGTTCGGCTTAACGGGCTTTAACCCCGAGTATATGGAGATAGTCTACGAGGACGCGGACGGTACGTCCAAGAGTGGTGAAACTAACGCAGGCGAGTACAAGATCAAGATACGCTTTACAAGCGGCTTGTACTGCTGGGAGGACGGCACGACGGACGATGTAGAGCTTACGGTTAAGATATCCAAGGCGCAGCTGCCTTCGCAGTGGACGAGCGGCGCAGGACTGCCTACCATATCCGTACCCGAGAGCTTAGCCGATTGCCTAAGCAACGACGCCTTTAATTACACCTATACGGACGAGGACGGCAATACAGTAAGCAAGTCCGATATGGTTGCGGGCAAGACATACAGCGTCAAGGCGACGCTTAAGCCCGAGTATGCGGCTAACTTCGAGTTCGTAGACGCGAGCGGCAACGTATTGCCCGACGCGACGGCGAGCACCTCGCACGAGTTCAGCTACAGCGGAGACGGAAGCGATGGCAATAACGGCGGCGGAGATGTTCCCGACGGATTTTACGATTATTATAAGAAAATGCTTAGACTTCTCGTGATAGGCAACGCTACGGCGGCGGTTGCATTCGTATTGATAATTCCGCTGGTGGCTGCCATACTTAGCAAAGTCAAGAAGTTGCAACGTAATGCGGAGAATAGGAATTCTGATAATAAAAATAAAGACATTAATACCGAGAGCAGCGAAGAGGAGAAGGATTCAGGCAATCGAAGTCGGCGGATATGATGCGCTCGGCATGCCGATAAATAGCAATTAAATGCGTCGTCTTAATTCAAGGCGGCGCTTTTAATTAATGTATGTCGGATAATTGGAGATAGTTGCGGCGGAGAGATTAGCTGACGTAAATTACGGCAGATTGGCGATAGGAGGCTACTTGGGCGGATTATTCCATTAGAGAGGTTAAAGCGGGATAGGGGTTGATTATCCGTACAAAAAATATTATAATATCATATTATGAATAAGTTTTTCGAAAAAGTTTACGAGTACGTGCAGTCGGTGCCGAGAGGTAAAGTGGTTACGTACGGACAAGTCGCCCGAGCGATAGGCTATCCGCACATGAGCAGGCAGGTGGGATACGCCCTGCATGCCAATCCGCGAGAGGGCGAGATACCCTGTCACAGGGTGGTGGATCGCTTCGGAGGGCTTAAGGATGCCTTTGCCTTCGGCGGCAAAGACGAGCACAGACGCAGGCTGCAAGCCGACGGCGTAGAGGTGCGGAGCGATTATACGGTAGACTTGAGCGTATACCGCTATATGGATTGACAGGGGACATAAGGTGGACTATCAAGCGGGGCGCGATGTAGTCAAGGACCTGCTCATGCAGCGGTTCGGCAGCGATAAGGAGCGCATACTTTCCATAGAGAGCCTCGAATATATGTGTATGACGTATTACGAGCTGTTTTTGAGTAAATCCATGCCGTATCGCCCCGACTTTAAGGTGGAGCACAGAGGCAGGCGAGACGGACACAGCGCGGGCAGATGTATTAAAAAGGCTGTAGGAGTATACGTCATAGCATTTAATCCTCACGAGCTTGCGCGCATGGGAGATGCGGGCGCGTATATAGACGGGAGAGAGGTGCGCGGCGTCATAGACGCTGCGGCGGCGGTTGCGGAGCATGAACTCACGCATATGGCGGAATTCACGCTGTACGGCTCTTCATCTCACGGCAAGAGGTTTAAGCTGCTTGGAGAAAAGCTCTTTGGAAGGAGCCCTACCGCTCCTACAAAATACAAATTAGACAGATTGACGGAGACGCAGCAGTTCGCGCGGCGCAGTACCGAATTAGCCGTAGGGGATAGGGTAAAATTCAATATCCCATCGCAAGGCGAAGTGTACGGAGTGATCAAGCGCATCGTCAAGCGGGCTACGGTCGAGGTCACAAGCGGCAGCAAAAAGGGCGCGGAGTTTTACGTCCCGCTTAATATGCTTAGCAGAGCGGACAGGGATTGACGCTTCCTTTGCGGAATATAAGGAAGTATAACCGTACGCGCTCGACTGCGGTAAGCGCGCTCTTTTGCGTCTGCATGCCGCATGTGAACGCCGTGATAAAACTACTGAATTTCGTACATATATGCGGTATTTTCCAGCCAAATAGCGCATAAATGGAAATAATTGCAAGTTTTTGAGTAGATTAAACGATTTACTAATAGTAATTATTGATGTATAATAATAAGCAGAGGTCATAGAATATGAAGAAAAATCAACTCGATTCCGATACCGAATCCGTAAAGACCAAGAAGGCTACGGCAGCGGCTATTGCGAAAGAGAACGATACCGACGGCGAGGACGACGTTAAGTCTAAGTCCAAGCGTCCTCACGACAGAGGCGCCTTCGCCCGTTTCGAAGCCAAGTATCACTTGATAGGCAACGTCGTTGCTGCGGCGTTGATTATTGTGCTTGCGCTTATGTGCGCTTTTTCTACGGTACAAATAAGCATGCCTGCGGCAAATTCCGACGAGGGCATTGTGGTAGAGCAGTCTATGATAGATCTCGGCAAGTCCGTCACGGGCTTGTTCATGAGTGCGGAAGATCAGAATGCTTTCGTTGCGGAGTACGAGGTCAATATCGGCACAATCATGCTTGATGCCTACGCTAAGCACGGCGACGACGAGAAGGCTCTTGCTGGGTATATCGGAGACGAGCTGAGCAAGACGGAGTACGCCAAGTATATGCTCATCAAGAGCAAGAATAATCTTACCGTTGACGCGGACTCTCTGCCCGAGGGCTCGGAGGCGGCATCTTTAATCAGGACGCTCGAGAGATATTTCAGCTTCGGCACCGTAGTGCTCGGCATAGCCAGCTGCGTGCCCATGGCGCTTGCTGTTCTCTCGGCTGCCATATTGCTCGTCAAGGCGCTGTTCTTACTGCTGTTTATGCGTAACGGTAAAAACTTGCACGTGGCTTTCCCTCTCATGAATACTTTTGTAATCCTTGCGATGGTCATGATGAACCTCGGCGCAGGTTTCCATCCCGGTATATTCATATATGCGATATTCGGCGCATCGTTCATAGGAATGCTGCTTGCGGGCATTATCAGATATGTTACCTATCCCAATAAGTTTATGGGCAGAGGGCTTGCAAGATATATCGTCATGCAGGCGGGCATGGTGGTGGCTCTGTGCATGTCGCTGCTCGATACACTCATCGTCAAGACGGGCGAAGTCTCTGTCAGCATGAGCGTGGGCGAGTTGGTCAGTTCCGGCTTGATTACGTCGCATCTGTCGGGCGGCTTCGATACGTCTACATGGGTTATGCCGCTGGCGCTCGACGTGATTATGTTGCTCGCTACATTCATTATGGGCTGTATAATGGCGTCTAAGATGTTCACGGTAGGCAACCGTTGGCGCAAGCGTCAATGGAAGGCGCGCAACGAGCTCACCGCAATCAGCGCTATCCTCGTGACGGGATTTATGGCGGGCTTTGGTTATCTGTATACATTTATCTACAACAATTATATCCACGCAATAGAAGGCTTGAAGCTCGAGCTTAACTGGATGGTGCTCATCGCGCCCGTCGTATTGTTGCTTGTATTTATCTTCTTGCTCATACTGCGCCCTGCTAAGCGTCAACGCAGTGGCGACGACGATTAATCGATTAGTTATTTACGTCATTAATAGCAAAAAGGCGACCTTGTTATAAGGTCGCCTTTTTGTTAATCTATCATTTATCTACGCGCTAAAAAGTATATTAAATGTACATAAATTAGTATAATTGATGATCATTTTTACGTACAGTAGCCGCTAATCGTATTAATATTTTAGCTTAAAGCCCTCTATAAGTCAATATTATGCCGCGGAAATAAGCGGAAATCCATATTTTTCCGCCATTTTTCTTATCCATTTGTCGATAAATGATCATCAATTATACTAATTTATGTACATTTTTACCGATAATTTTTTGCCGCTATTCGACATTAACCATGGATAAATACCGCAATTTCGCATTGCAGTTGACATACGGTCGGATGAAGAAATTATTGATTATAGACTGTATATAGGTTGGTTTTGAGTAGAAGATATAGATATGTATCTGTATTTGTCGCGGCGATTATTATCGTCGCTGTATTGCTATGCTTTTGCTTTATTTCTTTTAATAATATTAATGACGTATTTGCATTTACAAGTTCCAATATAACGAGCGGAGCGGTAGACGTCGGCGACATATTGCTGGACGGCTACGCGGACCGCACGGACGGGAAGGTATTTAACGGCGAGTCGATGGCGGCGCTGTATGAGAAGCTCACGGGCAAGACAGGCGCGGAGATAGGGGACGTAGACAACCTCGGTACGCTTACCGCAGCCGATATACGCGCTAAGAACGGTAATAAAGACATAGTGCTTACCATGGACGGACAGCAATGGACGGTAACGCACCTTGCCAAGGACAGATCGGGTAATATTATAGTAACGTTGTGGCAGGCAAGCGGCGCTAATTCGTGCGAGTGGAACAAGTGGTATAAAGATACAACCGCGTATGAATATCCTTCTAATGTATACGGAACGAGTTATATAAGGTCGCAAGGGCTTAATATAGGTAGCGATTATGCGGAGTCCGAAAATGCGGCGACGCTTACTGAATCTTCTCAGGACGAGACGCATGAGTACGCTAAACTCACTATGCCGTCTGTAAAGGGCTCTCTCACAGACTTTATCGTAAAGCCGTCTGCGGTGGCATATCAAGAGAATCAGAACAATAATGCGGGAGACACAATAGGTAATGTGGGTTATACATTGCCAAATGACGCATACGGTACTCCGAGCGGCAATGTGAATTGGTATACAGCCGGAAGCACCGACATGAGTGTTTTGCCGTCGAAGACGGGTTATAGTGCATGGAAAGACGACTATATATGGTTGCCGTCTATGACAGAAACAGGAATTGATGATAATGTCAACGGAATATGGGCATTGTCAAAGAATCAAAGATCAAATTCCAAAATATCGCTGCTGCGTTCCAGCGGACATAAGAATGCAGCTCGTAATTATCACTTGGCTGCGACTGGCAATGCGCTTGGCTACGGGTATATGACGCTTGCCTACGCCGTCCGTCCCGCGCTTCACTTAAATCTTAACTTGGTGTCAAAGCATAGTAGCGCGATTGAATCGGCAGGACCTACCGATGTTACAGCTGAGTACAATGGTACGGCGCTCGCATTGGACGATGTAGCAGACGAGCAGAAAAAGTGGTTTGACCCCGAAAAGATAAGTATCACATATGACGGCGACATTAAAGATGTCGGTACTTATAAAGTAAAGGCGGAGATTATAGCAGACGGATTTATTTTCGACGGTACTCCCGACACGGCTGCAGGCGAGAGCGAAACTGTAAGATACTTTAACTTTACCGTAACTAAGAAGAAGATAGGGATAACGGCAGCGCTGGACAGCGGAGGAATGCCTACGGTCACGCTTAAGAATGCGGGAGACGTGTATAGCGGCGATACGGGAGATAGGGCGCCTAAGTTCGGCTTTACATACACAGGCAACGGATATAATAGCGATACGCCGCCTACGGCAGTGGGCACATATACGGCAACTGCTAAGATAACCAACGAGTGTAACTATCAGA
>CAJTXS010000036.1 GCA_910583735.1 uncultured Christensenella sp.
ACGGCGAAAATATTTCCGTAAAAATGTACATAAATTAATATAATTGATGATCATTAATCGACAAATCGATAAGAAAAATGACGGAAATAAATGGATTTTCCTCTATTTCCGCGGCAAAATATTGACATATATATGTATTAGGACTAAAATATTAATACGATTGACGGCAATAGCCCGCATAAATGATCATCAATTATGCTAATACATGTACATTAATCCAGCAAATAGCGGGGCGCGACGCGTCCCGCTATTGATATAATTAAGCAATATCAATGCATACTGCTAAGCATATTCGAGAGCAACCGATGCCTGCGCAATGCTCTTGTAAAACGTAATATAATAGGAAATCAAGTAATATAAAGTAAGTAAAGAAAACACAGTAAAAAGACGTCCGAACACTCGGACGTCTTAACACTGCTTATTATGATAGGATTACTTAATCTTAGACACAATGAACTCGGCAAGTCCCGTAAATATCACGCCCAGTCCGTAAGCACCGGCATCGGGATAGCCGATAGACTTCTCGCCTACAGTGCCCGCTCTGCCGAGTACGGCTACGAATGTCTTGGTAGCTTCCGCGCCTTCGACAGCCGCCTTAGCGCCCTTGACGACTCCGTCTGCCAGCTTATCGCCCGCCGCCGCTGCGGCCTCGAGCGCGTCTGCGCAGGGCTTAAGCGCGTCTACGAGCGTCTTGTCGCCCACTACGGCTCCCTTACCGAAGCTGCGCTTGCCTGTCTCATATACGCCCGTATTGGCGGCTTGCATAATCGCGGCAATGTCGGATAGCGTAACACTCTCCTTGCCTACAGCCGCCTTACCGGCATACTTGAAAGCAGACCCCCATATAGGACCCGAAGCGCCGCCGCAATACTCTTTAATCACCTCGGAACAGCTGAGCAGGAACTCGCCTATATTGCCCTTCTTCCTGCTGCCCCAATCTTGCTTAAGCTGTCTGAAGCCCTTAGCAATGCTCATGCCGAAGTCGCCGTCGCCCATCTTATCCGCGTCGCAGAAAGGCACCTCGTTGGCGATGACGATATCAGCCATCTTATCCACCACCTCGACAAAAGCCGCCGTATTGAGGGTGTCGCCATACACGGGCTTACCCTTGACGGTATACACTGCGTCCGCGTCGTCCTCTTTCGATACGGATACGGACTTGACCTTATTAGGCTCATCCGCCTTAGCCTTAGTCACGCCGAGCGCCTTGGAGATTGCGCGCATAGCCTCGAGAGCAAGCGCGGACTCGTCGTCTGCAGCGCCGCCCCACACAAGAGCGGGTGTGGATACGGGATAGTCGAGCAACGCCTTAAGTTCCTCGTCGAGCTTAAGGAATGTGACCGACGCGCCCGCCATATCGAGCGAAGTCATATAGTTGCCCACAAGCGTCTTATGCACCTTGTAACCCCTATCCGCAATAATGCTTGCGACGGAATTATTGAGTATATAAAGCTCGCTGAGCGGAGTAGCGCCGAAGCCGTTGACTATCACCGCTATCTCGTCGCCGCGCGACAGCTTGATTACGGCGTTGTCGGCAAGCTGGGCGACCATCTTGGACGCGAGCTCGTCCGCCGTAGCATAATTATCGGTGCTCTTGCCCGGCTCGCCGTGAATACCTACGCCGAACTCTATCTTGTCCTCATCCAGCGAGAATATAGGCGTACCCTTAGCGGGCGGAGTGCACGACGAGAGCGCAAAGCCTATGCTTGCGAGGTTGTCGATAGCTTTCTGCGCCAAGCGCTTGACCTCGGGCAAATCTTTACCCTGCTCAGCAGCCGCGCCCGCTATCTTATGGACGAACATCGTACCCGCGACGCCTCTGCGGCCTACGACATAGTCGTCGTTGGTGTAGCTGCTGCCCGTAACCGCCACGTCGTCGTTGACATATACGGTATCTATCTTAATGCCCACTTCTTCCGCCGCGTCCGCGCCTGCTCCGTTAAAGTTCATGCAGTCGCCGGAATAGTTCTTGACTATCATTAGCGTGCCCTTATCGGAAGCGGTGAGCTTAAGCGCATTGTATATCTGCACCTGCGAGGGTGAAGCGAATACGTCGCCGCACACTGCCGCGTCCAGCATTCCTCTGCCTACAAAACCCGCATGAGCGGGCTCGTGTCCCGAGCCGCCGCCCGATATCAAGGTGACCTTGGAAGTATTGATATCTTTCTTCTTTACAATCTTGAACTTCTCCGCAAACTCAAGCTCCGGATACGCCGCCGCAATGCCGCGACACATGTCAATCACGTAAGATTGAGGAGTATTCATAATCTTCTTCATAATCTTAATCCCCCGTCTGCTCAGTCGTCCGATCCGTACTTAGCCTCTCTGCCTATCTTATCCGCGGTGATAATAGCCGCAGCCACCTGCTGAACCGTAATGGGGAAAGGCATAGCGTGTATAGACTCCTCTTCGATACAGGACTTGGCAGCGACCTGCATGAGTTCTTCGTCCGAGATGCTGTCTACGCCGATATCCTTAAGACATACGGGCAGACCTACCTCGAGGCAGAAATCTATTACTTCGTACAACTCCTCGTCGGGAGCATTCTCGAGTACGAGCTGGCAAATCGTACCGAAAGCAACCTTCTCGCCGTGGAAAGAGTGATGCGTACCGGGAAGCACGGTCAGTCCGTCGTGAATGGCGTGAGCCGCCGCAAGTCCGCCGCTCTCGAAGCCCAGTCCGGATAGCAGTATATTGGTCTCGATAATGTTCTCGAGCGCGGGCGTCACCATATTGCAATCGCAAGCCGCCTTAGCCTTGGGACCGTCCGCAAGCAAGGTCTTGTAGCACAGCGTAGCCAGCGCCATCGCCGCCATCGTGCCCTTAGCCGAAGCGCACTGTCCGGGCTTAAGTCCGTCGGGAAGCGCGGAATCCCTCGCGCCGCAAGGCAATCCCGCATTGACGTTGCTGAAAGACGCAGCCGTAGCCCTCGCCTCGAAGTATGTGGAGAGCGCGTCGCCCATGCCCGATACGAGGAAGCGCGTAGGAGCCGCCGCAATTACGGAAGTATCTACCATGACTACGCTGGGGGAACGCTTGAAATAGAAGTAATCGTCGAAGGCTCCGTCCGGCGTATATACGACCGCAGAGTGCGACGTAGGCGCGTCGGTAGCGGCGATTGTAGGCACTATGATAAGAGGCGTATCGCCCTCGGCAACGCACTTGGCGGTGTCAATAGCCTTGCCGCCGCCCAGACCTACGATACAGTCGCAACCGTTGTCCTTGCCCACGCCGCGCAGACGCTCTATCTCTTGGCGGGAGCACTCGCCCTTAAAAGGGCTCTGAACTATCGTCACGCCGAACTTGTCCTGCGTGGCTTTCAGCTTGTCCGCAACTCTCGCGGCGTCGTCCTGATGCGCAATCAGCAGCGCGGACTTGCCGTAAGAGGCAATAAAATATCCCAAGTTAAGTAATTCGTCTTCGCCCTGAACATATTTAGTAGGGCAAATAAAGGCTTTTCTCATAATTTTTTTCTCCTTATAAAAAAATTGAATTCTTATCGCCATGCAGCGACCGATTAATTATATTATATAGGATAATATATATATATTCAATGTTCAAAAATGGAATAATATGGTAAAATTATGCACCGTATTATAATTGAATGTAAAAAATTTTACAATCAACGACAAACTCTTTACAAAGCATATACCAGCTTAAGATTATGTTATCGCAACTTATTATTGGTCGACATTTCGCTTGACATAAAAATTATATATCTATACAATAGGCTCTACAACTCAAAATACGACAGTCTCGCGTAAAGACACGAGGTAGAAGATGGCTAAAGAATCTATTAAATTATCTGACAGTTTCGGGTACAAAAAGCTGCTCAGATTTACGCTGCCCTCTATAATAATGACTGTGTTCACTTCCGTATACAGCGTGGTGGACGGTCTTTTCGTGTCCAATTTCGCAGGTAAAGAGGCGCTTGCCGCCGTAAATATCATCTTCCCCGTAATCATGATACTGGGCGCAATAGGCTTTATGATGGGTACGGGCGGAGCCGCTTTAGTAGCAAAGACTCTCGGCGAGGGCGACAAGGACAGAGCCGACGCGTATTTCTCCATGATAATTTTTGTTACGATCGCAGCGGGCATAGTGCTGTCTGCCGCGGGTCAAGCGGCCCTTAAGCCGCTGGCGCAAGCGCTCGGAGCAAAGGGAGAGACACTCACGCATGCGGTGCTGTACGCTCGCATTCTGTTATGCTCGCTTACCGCTCTTATGCTGCAATTCGTATTCCAAGCATTCTTTGTCGCGGCGGAAAAGCCTAAATTGGGACTGATATTCACCATTGTAGCCGGCGTAGCCAACGTTATCCTCGACGCCGTATTCATAGTCGGTCTCAACCTCAGCGTAGCGGGAGCAGCCGCAGCTACTGCCGTAGGTCAGGTAATAGGCGGAATAGGACCGATTATTTATTTTGCAAGACGCAAAAACAAATCGCTGTTGCGACTTAAAGCCGTTAAACCTCAGCTAAAGCCTATCCTTAACGCGTGCGGTAACGGCTCTTCCGAGTTTATGACCAACGTATCTATGTCCATAGTCACTATGCTCTTTAACTTCCAGTTGATGAAGATTGCGGGCGACAACGGCGTAGCGGCTTACAGCGCCATAGCTTATATACAATATATATTCGTATCGATATTCCTCGGATATTCTACGGGCTCATCGCCTGTAATCAGCTATCACTACGGCGCGCAAAACAGGGACGAGTTAAAAGGACTGCTAAAAAAGAGCCTAATAATAGTCGCAGTCTTCTCCGCGCTTATGACAATAGCATCGGAATCGCTCGCTTCGCCGCTGTCGAAGCTGTTCGTAGGCTACGACTACGAACTGTACCTAATGACAAGAGACGGACTGCGAATTGCCGCCGCAATGTTTGCGGTATGCGGCTTCAATATATTCGGTTCGGCATTCTTTACCGCGCTCAACGACGGCTTAGTATCCGCGGTAATTTCGTTGATGAGGACGCTGGTATTCCAGCTAATAACCGTAATGACTCTCCCCATCGCACTGGGCTTAAACGGCGTATGGATGTCCGTGGCTATAGCCGAAGTGCTCTCGATAGCCGTTACGGCGACATTCCTTATTGCAAAGCGCAAAAAATACGGCTACGCCTAAAGCCAATTACGAAAACAGCCTAAAGCCAATTACGAAAACATTATAAATTTTATAATAACCTAAGTTAGAGCTTGGAAGCGGAGAACATAAAAACTATCAAAAACTATCTTTTGTCCCAAAGATTGATTTGCAATATTATACTAAGTTGATTTTTCTATGTCAATTTTAACTTTTAGAATATTATAAAAATTATCTCCCGACAATTCACATAAAAAGATATCTGAATTTCGGGAGATTAATTATATGGCGTACCCGAATGGATTCGAACCATCGGCACCAAGCGTCGGAGGCTTGTGCTCTATCCAACTGAGCTACGGGTACTTATTGATTATCTATACTGCTGTCGCTCTCGTCGTGGCTCATGAACGCCGCTGCAAGCGAAGGCGCGACGGAGAGCAAGGCTATGACAGCCATAACGGTGTAGGTGTGGCGATAAGCGTCGTCGATGCGGGCTATGCGCGTACTCTCCACGGCGCACACAAGACCTACCGCGAGCGCGGCAAGCGCGCTTACAATATCTGCAAAACGCTTATTCCTCGCCTTGGCGCCATCTCTGTGTCTTGCGGGATAAAGCTGATACGACCCCGACAAAAATGCCGCTACGGCGCAAACCGCCATAGTAATCCATACAGTCTTATACTCCGCTATTGCCACTGTGGGCTTGTCCATAATGCCGTTGAGCTTAATAAGGGTAAATCCCGCTATACAGGTAGCCATCCATGCTATAGACTGTATCAATGACAGACCCGCCCCTACGCACTCGCATATCCTCTTATTCCTATTCATACTCACATAAGATAAAGCGACTTACAACCTATCGATATATGTATGTCGCGCCATACTGTCCGATACTGCGTCAAAACAACCGCAAACTCCTAAATAAACGTAAAGCGGGACTGACGTCCCGCCGTTAACGGTTATAAATTAGTCTTCGTCGCTCTGCTCTTCCTCGTCGTCCGATATATCTTCGACTTCGTCTATATCGTAATCGAAATCGCTGTCGATATCCTCTTCTTGCTCATTGCTGTCGGCGAAGTCCTCTTCGTTACCGAAATCCTCGTTGTCGTCGAAAGACTCTTCGAAGTTGTTATACAACTCTTCCTCTTGCATCTCTTCGAAAGAATCCTCGATTGCATCCTCCGCGGGCTCGGGCTCTTCCTCGTAGCTCTCCTCTTCTCCTTTGGTCTTGAGCTCGGTCTTAGCCTTGCACTCGGCGCACATCTTCTCGCCTGCCTCGAGTATATTCACACCGCAGACGGGGCAAAGGTCATCCTCGTCTTCATCGTCCAAGATCTTACCGGCAAGCTCTGCAAGACAGATCTCGCAATATTCCTCTTCGTCCGGTATCCAGTTAAGCTCGCAACGCGGACACTTCTTGTACTTTCCCATAATAAGATACCCCTTAAAATAGCTATTGTCTGTGCTTGACGGACAATATTATATTAATTAATGCACGATTTGTAAAGACTTTTTACCATGCAAATCGCTTATTTATGTAAATTAAGCGTACTTTTTTGCATCGCCGCGCTATATTTTGGCAAAAGAGCGGTAAAATATCTCACTGCTCAAAGCAGACGCGCCGTATAGCTTGGAGATAGATATCGTACATAGCCTTGAAATCGGTTATTGAAATGCGCTCGTCTTTTTGATGAATAGTAAGCGGCTGCCCGGGAAATCCGGGTCCGAAAGCGACGCCGTTCTTTAACGCGCGCGCGTAAGTCCCGCCGCCTATCGCAATGGGCTTAAGCGCGCTGCCTGTAACATCGTTGTACGCGCCGAGCAATCCCTGCACGAGTTCGCTGTCCTCGGATACGTAGTGCGGATCGTGACAGTGCACTATCTCAACATCCGCATCTAACCTTGTAGCTATCATGCGCGCTATATCTTGCTTATCCGTACTGATGGGATGGCGCACATCGAGTATCATGACAAGCTTGCCGTCTACTACGTCCGCTACGCCTACATTAGCGGTGAGCGCGCCGCTGAGCTCGTCGCGCATAGCTATCCCCAATCCTGCGCCGCTGTCGTCGCAAAGCGCGTCGCTAAGCGCTGCATATTCTCTGCCCGCGCTCACAGAAAGGGCGTCGAGTACGCGCCACATGGCGTTGTCGCCCAATGACGGCGTAGATGCGTGAGCGGGCGTACCGTACGCCTCTACCGTATACTTCTCTCCGTCAAAGCTAACATCGACGCCCTCCGTCTCTTTAACGGGAAAGGACACCACGGCCTTGCAATGCGGCATTACGACATTGCCTCTCTCTCCTCCCCTCAAAGATATCAGACCGCAAGGCGCGTCCATTACTATACGGTAATGCACCAAGCCCTTTTCGCAGTTGATAACGGGGAAATCCGCGTCGGGAGAAAAGCCCAGCTTGGGCATAACATCCACTTGATTATATCTCTCTATACATTTCCAGCCGCTCTCCTCGTTGCCGCCTGCGATAAAGCGAATGCGATACTTGGGCTCGAGTCCGCTATCGAGGAGCTGCTTAACGGCATACAGACACAGCGTCATGGGACCCTTGTCGTCCATTATGCCCCTGCCGTAGATTACGCCGCCGTCTATCTCGCCCAGCGGATTATGCGTCCAGCCGTCGCCGAGCGGCACTACGTCCATATGTCCGAGTATGCCGAACGTCTCGCCTTGACCTATATCCGCCGTAACGTAATATCCGTCCTCGTTGTTAACGGTAAAGCCAAGCGATGCCGTAAGCTCCGCCCAAGCGCGCAGACACGTCCCCACGCCCTCGCCGAAAGGCGACAGCGCGCAAGGCTCCGACTGTACGCTGCAATGCGATATAAGTCTCATAGTATCGTCTAATGCCGACTGAAAATAATCCTTCATACTTCCCTCCGCTATCTTCGGGCATAACCGCCTTTATCTATTATACGCCGCAAGTACGACGCTGTGACAAGCAAGCGGACATAGCCGAGCGTCCTTATGTGATTATATCACGATATTTATTAGGCAAAAAACGATTTTTATGCTAAAATAGGTTAGATTTATATCAGAGGTGATTATATGGACGAAGTAAGAACGAGATTTGCTCCATCCCCCACGGGATTTATGCATATAGGCAATCTGCGTACATGCCTGTATGCATATCTTTACGCTAAGAAGGCGGGAGGCAAATTTATACTTCGCATAGAAGATACGGACCAAGGCAGGTTGGTAGAGGGCGCCGTAGACGTGATATACCGCACGCTGGAGAAGGCGGGTATAGACCACGACGAAGGTCCCGATAAGGACGGCGGAGTAGGTCCTTACGTGCAGAGCGAACGCAAAGATATATATATCGAATACGCTAAGCGCTTAGTGGAAATCGGCGGCGCGTACTACTGCTTCTGCACCAAGGAAAGGCTGGACACGCTTACCGGCGAGGGCGGAATAAAGAAATACGACAAGCATTGTCTTAACCTAAGCAAAGACGAAGTCAACGCAAGGCTGCAAGCGGGCGAACCCTATGTCATAAGGCAGAATATACCTTTGGAGGGTGTGAGCGAGTACGACGACCTCGTGTACGGACACATCGCAGTGCCTAACGCCGATATGGAAGACAATATACTTATCAAATCGGACGGCATGCCGACATATAACTTTGCCAACGTCGTAGACGACCACCTCATGAACATCACACACGTGATAAGAGGTATGGAGTATCTTTCCTCTACTCCTAAATACAATCTGATGTACGACGCCTTCGGTTGGGAACGCCCTACGTATATACATCTGCCCCCTATAATGAAAGACGCGCAGCGCAAGCTGTCCAAGAGATACGGCGACGCCAACTTCGAGGACTTCCTCGCCAAGGGTTATCTTCCCGAAGCCATTGTCAACTACATCGCTTTGCTCGGTTGGAGCCCCAAGGGCAACGAAGAAAAGCTGAGCATGGAGCAACTGAAAGAGCAGTTCGGCGTAGACGGGCTGAGTAAGTCTCCGTCTATCTTCGACGAGCCCAAGATGAGATGGCTCAATGCAGAATACATCAAGGCAATGACTCCGAGCGAATTTACGCAAGTCGCGCTGCCCTATTACGAGCAAAGCGAAGTTAAGGGTAAATTCGACTACGACAAGCTGTCCAAGCTGCTCATACCGCGCACAGAGATACTGTCCGAAATACCGGACAAGATCAACTTCCTTGCGCGTTTCGGAAGCTACGACATATCCATGTACGAACATAAAAAGATGAAGATAACCGTTGCCCTTGCCAAGGATATATTGCAGGGAGCGCTTCCCCTGTTGCAGCAGCAGAGCGAGTGGAGCGACGAGGCGCTTAAGGCTACGCTGTCGTCTTACGCTGAAGCGCGCGCAGTTAAGAGCGGACAGGTTTTCCTTCCCCTGCGCCTTGCAATCACAGCCGCCGCCGTAACCCCGGGAGGAGCTACGGAGATAGCGGAACTCCTCGGCAAGGAAGAAAGCCTTGCGAGGCTTAAATACAGCCTTAGTCTGCTCGAGAACGCTTAATCGGCAATTATTATAAATATAATGCTACTCGGGAGGAGACCTGAAAAGCTCTTATCGCGTACTAAACATCACTTAATACCTATCACATTCTGTGATATATGCATTGGACTTATCATACTACATACATAGCCGTTAGTGGCGGTATGTAGTATTTCTATTTAGGTTATTTTACTTCTAATTATATAAGCATTAAAGTTATAGATGATATAATTTATCACTAAAGATAACTTGCCTACCCCGACGCGTCACCCAATTATAAGCATTGCGTTTCGATTTTTCCTATCCGTGTTAATGACCCGTTAGCATACAAAAGCAGATACATTTATCGTTTAACCTATATAATTATTAAAGCATGCCTATCTCGTCATACCCAAATCACGGACTAATTACAGCAATGCCGATATGACTTTTATAACTTCATTTGCAACGTCTCTCGGCTTACTTCCCGTAGCATATTCCGCATAGCACTCCGCGATAAATTCGCCTATATTACATGACGCGTATGTG
>CAJTXS010000037.1:0-1674 GCA_910583735.1 uncultured Christensenella sp.
ACTTGCTGAGGTCGAACAGCGCGTGTTGCTCCCAATGTCCGAATATTGCGAGATTGATTGCTCGGTACACCAACGTGCCCGACACGATAGCCGCAGAGGAAGACAGCAGCAGCATAGGCGAAAACTTGCGGTGACACTCCTCCAGCGAAAAGACGAGTCCCGTAAGAGGCGCATTGAACGCTACCGCAAGACCCGCGCCCGCGCCGCCCGTTATGACATAGCGCTGCCACGCCATACGCACGTTCATAATCTTGGATGCGCCCGCAGACGTAGTCGCGCCTATCTGCACGCTCGGTCCTTCCGCGCCCAATGACAGTCCGCTGAAGAAGGATATGAACGACAGCGCAATTGTAGATATCAAGACCCTAAGCCATCTGAATGTGAACAAGCCCCTCAATACGCCTTCCGTCTGCGGGACGCCGCTGCCCCTCACCTCGGGTATACGCGAATGAACGAGCGCAGTAATCAGCGCAAGCGCGGCTAAGCCGAGAAACATGAGCGGAATATAGAAGGGATTGTCGTAAAACCACTGATAAATGACGAATGAATACTTGGAGATATACGTCGCCGCGATATTAAACAGCGATACCACAATGCCCGTCATCACTCCTGCGACTCCGCCGTAAGCAATGACCGGTATAACGGTATTTTTGAGTTTATCTATAGCTCTTTTGGACTTAATCTCGTCAGACATACCTATCTCCGTCTGTGTAATTATACACTTATTGAGCTAAATAAATCAACCTATAGCGACGCAAAAAAAATGTCCTACGCCGCCTACGCGGCGCAGCTCTATATAATGCTCCGATACAAAAAAAGCAAATAATAAAGCGACGCAACTGTCAAGCCGCGCCGCCTTACACAATCACTTAGCAATTATCAGAAAATGATATTGCCGCATATAGCCATTACGAAATACAGTATAATCATCACCCAGTAAGCTATCTTCCAGCCCTTGGACTTGCCTCTTACATACTTGTAAGCGGTCAGAGCTATAGCCAAGCCGAGCATGATGGCGACGATTATATTGATTACTCCCGCAAAGCTGCCTAAATTGACGCCGATAGCGTTGAGTATCAATTGCACTAAGAACAATATACCCGCTATAAGCAACGCCCAAAACGCGCAGAAAGCCGCCAATTCATTCTTAGCAGCGGTTTCGCTGCGAGGTTTCTTCTTGTTTGCCATTGTCAGTATCCTCCTGTAGATTTACTATACGGTATTATACCACATCGATTGCCGTGTTGCAAGTTGCCACAATTAACTTTGCCGTCGTATTTACCGTTATTAGGGCGAAAAGCGATATATTACCTGTCTCAACCGCACAAAAATATTGTGATTTATTATTAAAACTCAGCTTAATTCATATAATTTTTCTATTTATAATTAATGTCAATTATAATATTTTATTTAATCTCCATATATAAGCTGTAACGTCTTTTTCTCAATAGTCCGATACGGATAAGTTATTCATCTATTGCATCGCTCTTAATTTCTTACAATCGTCGCTATAATACTATATAAATTATTCCGCACAAAATATTTACCTTATTTATTTCAATACTTAATTTTTCCTCCCACAACTCTCTCAACTCCACAACTCTCTCAACTCCACAACTCTCTCAACTCCACAACCCTCTCAACTCCACAACCCTCTCAACTCCACAACCCTCT
>CAJTXS010000037.1:1774-9304 GCA_910583735.1 uncultured Christensenella sp.
TCAACTCCACAACCCTCTCAACTCCACAACCCTCTCAACTCCACAACCCTCTCAACTCCACAACCCTCTCAAACAACGGTTTTTTTTATTATAAAAAGCCCCCTTAAAATCAAGGAGACTTCTTATAATAAAAAAAAACGGACTCGGAATATCCGAGTCCGCATCTCAGTAACGGTTAATTACTTGTCAAGCTCTGCAAAGTACTTGATAGTCCTTACCATCTGGCTGGTATAGGAGTTCTCGTTGTCGTACCAAGAAACTACCTGAACCTGGGTCATATCGCAATCGTCCATGTACTTAACCATGGTCTGAGTAGCGTCGAAGAGGGAGCCGTAGGTGATACCGATGATATCGGAAGATACGAGCTGCTCCTCGGTATAACCGAAGCTGGGGGTAGCGGCAGCCTTCATAGCTGCGTTGACGGCTTCCTTGCTGACGTTGCCCTTGCACACTGCTACGAGCAGAGTTGTGGAACCGGTAGGGGTAGGAACGCGCTGAGCGGAGCCGATGAGCTTGCCGTTGAGCTCGGGGATAACAAGACCGATAGCCTTAGCAGCGCCGGTGCTGTTGGGAACGATGTTGACAGCTGCAGCGCGCGCACGGCGGAGATCGCCCTTACGCTGAGGTCCGTCGAGGGTCATCTGGTCGCCGGTGTAAGCGTGAACGGTGGTCATGATACCAGACTGGATAGGCGCGAGGTCGTTAAGAGCCTTAGCCATAGGAGCGAGGCAGTTGGTGGTGCAGGATGCTGCGGAGATAACGGTATCTTCCGTGGTAAGCGTGCCCTCGTTAACGCCGTAAACGATGGTGGGAAGGTCGCTGCCCGCAGGAGCGGAGATAACTACCTTCTTAGCGCCCGCCTTTACGTGAGCGGAAGCCTTGTCCTTGCTGCAGAAGAAGCCTGTGCACTCGAGCACTACGTCTACCTTAAGCTTCTTCCAAGGCAACTTGGAAGGATCTGCCTCTTTATATATCTTGATCTGCTTGCCTGCAACGGTGATGGAATCCTCGCCTGCGGTAACTTGATCTGCCAAAGCGTATCTTCCCTGAGCGGAATCGTACTTGAGCAGATGAGCGAGCATCGCGGGGGAAGTAAGATCGTTGATAGCAACTACCTGATAACCCTTAGCGCCGAACATCTGTCTGAAAGCCAAGCGGCCGATACGTCCGAAACCGTTGATTGCAACTCTTACGTTTGCCATAATAATTTTGTCCTCCAAAAATTATATTTTAATTTACAAATAACAGTTTATCAGTAAAGTTCGACTTTGGCAACTGTTTTTTGTTTATTTGTTAATTTGGCGCGTCCGCTTTGCGCGCGGGCGCGGGCATAACTTCTATAACAAGGCTGCGCTATCGCTTCATAATCTACCGATGTAAGACGCCTTTTCACTCATATAAAGGCTTTTTAATTGCCTTACATAATATAATGCAATCGGAGAGATTTCAATCGGCTATTCTCTCACGACCGCCGTCCTCGCCGCGGCAATGGAATAGCTTTGCCTTAATTATTTCAAGTTCTCGGGATTAAGGCATTGCAGTTGAGGCAGTACGAATCTGCCGTCCTTACGCACCAGCACGTCGTCCATATATATCTCGCCGCCCCCGTGCTCGGGAGTCTGCACCAGCACGAGGTCCCAGTGCTCTGCGGATATATTGCCGTTATAGGCGTCGTCGTAGCACGCCCCCGGCGTAAAGTGAATGCTGCCGCTTATCTTCTCGTCGAAGAGTATATCTCCCATAGCCTTATTGATATAAGGATTGAGCCCGAAAGAAAATTCTCCCACATACCTTGCGCCCTCGTCTACGTCGAATATCTTATTGATGGCTTCGGTATGATTGGCTGTAGCCTCCACTATCTTACCGTCCTTGAACAACAGCGACACATTCTCGAACTTGATTCCGTTATTTACGGACGGCACATTATAAGTAATTCTGCCGTTGACGCTGTCTCTGACCGGAGCGGTGTACACTTCGCCGTCGGGGATATTGCAATGTCCGCTGCACTTGACCGCGCCTATACCCTTAATTGAGAAGGTCAAGTCGGTGCCGGGCGATACTATCCTCACCTTGTCCGTCTTGTTAATGAGCTCGACGAGCGGGTCCATAGCCTTATCCATACGATTGTAATCGAGGTTGCATACATTAAAGTAAAAGTCCTCGAACGCCTCCGTGCTCACCCCCGAGAGCGCGCTCATGCCCGCGGTGGGATAGCGCAATATAACCCACTTAGTGCGCTTTACGCGGATATCGTGGTGCACGGGCTGGGCGTAGCACACATTGTAGGCGTCCATACTCTCTTGCGGCACGTCGGACGTCTCGTAGGGGTTGTTGCCGCCCCTGATACCTATATACGCCTGCATCTTCTCAAACTTAGGCTTATCGAAGTCGCTCATACGAGACGCGAGCTCTCTGTCCATGCCCATAAGCAGTTCCCTCTTAATGCGGCTGTCGGACATGCTCACATACGGATATCCGCCTTTTGCGTATATTTCCTTGATAATGCACGCCACCAGCTGATAATCCGCCTCGGTGCACTCGATGAGCACATTGTCTCCTTTTTGCACTCTGCACGAATAATTGACGAGATTGTAGGCAAGTTTAGCCACTCTGCTATCCAATAACATATGTCCGCTCCTTTTGACGCCTTACGGGCGCCTTGCGATTTTTCACTAAGATTATACACCTTGCAGCCTGCGTTTAACAATATTTTTGCTATCATTAGGTCGTAAGATATATTATTTTATACTATAGACAACATCAGAGACGCTTATCGGACTTGCGCGCCGCTTATGCAATATTGTCCGCTTTTTCGCAAATTTTTACTTAGATAACGCATATAACCGTAACTATTAATAGTTTTAGCATATAATTACTCCCCTAACTGCGTTTTTTTTGCGAATAACGCGCTTAACATGTCCGCGTACTTGCGGATAGCGTCAAATAATTATATACGGTTTTCGATTGCCTCGAGAGCCTAAATACGCAACTTTACGCGATATTAATGTAAATCGTTTGAATTTTATACTTCGGTATGCTAATATAAAGGGGTAAAATCATTTACTTTACTGGAGGTAATATTATGCCACTTGTTTCTACTAAGAAGATGTTCGAAATGGCTTACAAGAACGGTTATGCCATCGGCGCTTTTAACGTGAACAATATGGAGATCATCCAAGGTATCGTTGAGGCGGCTACCGAAGAGAACGCTCCCTTGATACTTCAAGTTTCTTCCGGCGCAAGAAAGTACGCCAACCCCGTGTACCTGCGCAAGATGGTAGAGGCTGCCGAAGAAGTCAGCCACCTGCCTATCTGCCTGCACCTTGACCACGGCGACAGCTTCGAGCTGTGCAAGAGCTGCATAGACGGCGGATTCAATTCCGTAATGATAGACGGCTCTCACCTTCCCTTCGAGGAGAATATCGCGCTCACCAAGAAAGTGGTTGAGTACGCTCACGACCGCGGCGTAACCGTCGAGGGCGAGCTCGGCAGACTTGCGGGCGTAGAGGACGACATCAAGGTGTCCGCAGAGGACAGCTCTTACACCCGTCCCGAAGAGGTAGAAGAGTTCGTTACCAAGACAGGTTGCGACTCCCTCGCTATCGCTATAGGCACCTCGCACGGCGCTTACAAGTTTAAGCCCGGCACCAATCCCCAGCTCAGATTCGACATCCTCGAGGAAGTATCCAAGAGATTGCCCATGTTCCCTATCGTGTTGCACGGCGCGTCTTCCGTCCCTCAGAACTTTGTCGAGATAATCAACGCCAACGGCGGCAAGCTGGTAGAGGCTATCGGCGTGCCCGAGGACATGCTGCGTAAGGCTGCAAGCATGGCAGTGTGCAAAATAAATATCGACAGCGACTTGCGTCTCGGCTGCACCGCAGGCATCAGGAAGCACTTCAACGAGCATCCCGATCACTTCGACCCTCGCCAGTACCTCGGCGACGCAAGAGCCAACATCAAGACCGTTGTCAAGCACAAGCTCGTAGACGTACTCGGCTGCGCGGGCAAGGCTGACGAAGTCAGATAAATAATTAAGTCTCTTATAATGTTAGGACCGTCCTTTCGGGGCGGTTCTATTTTATTGACGCGCGCATGGCTATGCCGTCTTATATAACGCGCGTATCTTTAATAACATTACTTGGGCTAATATTTATTAGCAATTATATAGAGTTTGCTTCTCGCTGCAATAAGCGCTTGAGATATCGCGCTTAGTTATTAATGGGCTTTAATTATTAATTATCGATATAAGCGTTGCGCGCTCAAGTCGATAAAGATAATCAATCGATTAACGGACTTTTATTGCGGCAAGCGCTATCTACTCTCACATATTAAAGTATACGATTGGTATCTAATAACGCGTCTTGGCGGCATATCGAGCAACTGTCTCGCAATACTCGCAGGCATAGACACAGCATAGAAGCGGCAATTAAATTCACTAAGGGCGTAACGCCGAGTTAAGATTGTCTTGCTGTGTCTTAATATATAATGATGCCGCCCTTAATAGGACGGCATCGTGATTACTGTCGGTAATATTAATACTGTTTGCTTAAATATATCGCTTGCGTATTGCTTTAGCGCGATTTGTTAATTGCCTGCCATCTATCATAGCATAATTCTGATGACGCAATATTATTTCTTAAGCGACACGACTTTTATTCTCCGTCGTCGGAGCTCTTTTCTCCGCTGTCGCTTTTGCCGTTAGGCTTGTCGGACTTGCGCTTTACTCTCTTAATCAGCACGACAAACAATATCACTATCACAAATATTATCGACGTAGATACTATCGACACAATCAGTTGCCAAAAAGCTAACTTATTGTACTTGGCAAAGTACTCGTCCAGTATCTTCTCGAGTTCGTCCTTGCCGATATTGGTTCCGTCGCCCTCTCCGCTGTAGTCGAACTCCTGCGAAGTGCTCACGCTTGCGTCGGGCAGTACAACGCCGCTCGCGTCTACGAACTCGAAGTTAGCCGCATACTCGGGCTTGAGCGTTGCCTTTACGCTGTATGTCTTGCCTGCTACCATATCGGACTTGCTTACCGTATTGCCGTCCTCGTCGGTATAGGTATAGTTAAACGCGTCATTGCTTAGGCAATCGGCTAAGCTCTCGGGTACGGATATCGTAGGCACCTTGCCGCCGCTCGTCCACTGCGAAGGCAGTTGAGCCTTTGCAATCTTAACCGTGAGCTCGAGGTCGCCGTCGGAGGTGGTACCGTCGCCGTTATCCCAGCAGTACAGACCGCTCGTAAAGCGTATCTTAATCTTATACTCGCCCGCGTTGGTCTCGCCCGTCTTGGCTGTACCGTCCGCGTCCTCGTATACTATCTCCATATACTCGGGGTTAAAGCCCGTCAAGCCGAACAGCTCCGCAAGCGTTGCCGCGTCGAATACTCTTTCGCTTCCGTTGTAATACACTACCTTGCTGCCGTCGGTGGGCAATGTGGGCTTAGCAACGGGCGTTTGGTCAATGCCGTGCAATGGCATCATGAATCTATAGCTCTTGTCGCCGTCCACTTCCGCATTGTCCGCATACTTATCCTTGACATATACTTCGCGGAAGTAATAGCTGCCCGCTTCCATATCGCTCGTAGTAAGGACATTGCCGTCCTCGTCCGTATAGCGGTAATCGTAATAGGACGGGAGTACGCCTTGCACTTGCGAATACTCGTCGTTATCTATCCAGCCCTCTACCGTAAACTTATCCTTGGCTACGCTTACGGGTATGTCCTGCTCAGGTCTGCTGCTGAACAGCAAGTTATTGCCGCCGTTGATAAGCGCAAATGTCACTCTATACTCGCCTGCGTTGTAGCCCTTATATGCCTTGCCCTCTTCGCTCTCGAAGTCCTCGCCCTCAAGACCGTTGTACGCTTCGCCGTTGTACTTGATTGTTATGCTTACGTACTCGCTCCAATCCTCGGGCAAGCCGAACATTTCCGCAAAGTCGTGGACTTCGTCGTCGAACTTTGCCCAGCTATTATTGTATACGGGCATATCTATTGTACGCGCGGATATTCTCCAATCAAACGAGCTATCCAGTCCGCTCGGCATGATATATTGCTCGTAATTGACGCTGTCGAACTTGCTTGCGTCTACGCTGTACTTAGCTCTGTGCGTGCCTGCCTCGCTCTTGGCGTAGTCTCCGCTTATTACTATACAGTCCTTAAGCGCGTCGGGCAGATTAATCAACTTAACGCTGTACTCTACCGCCGCTCCGCTTATGCGCGTATATACGAACGCGTCTGTATATTTGAGCTCGTTGCCGTCCTTATCTACGTAGCCCCATACGATAGCGCTTGTATCTACTATCGCCTTGTTGATAGTCCAGCTAAGAGCCGTAGCAAATTCGGGCGTATTATAGCAATTCGTATCGTAGGTAAACGCCGCGCTTGCGGTATAGCTGCCCGCATTGCTCTCGCTTAAGTTGCCCGACGTCGCTACGCTTACACTCGAGATTAAAGTGTCTGTACCGATTAAGCTTACAGTGTGAGCCGTACCGTCGTACACAAAGGCGCTTGCTTCCGTACCGTCCGCAAGCAGCCACTTGCCTAAAGAAGCGTCGTATGTCGCCGTTACATCGCCGTGGCTGTACTGCCACTTAAGCCCCGATACATCTATGTCCGCCTTGACTATCTCGAAGCTGAATTCGCCATTCTCGATATAGTTGGCGTCGCCGCCGTACTTGAGCTCCGCTACCACCCTGTATCTACCTACAGCTACGGGGATATCAGTGCTGCCGCTCGTTGCTACGCCCTTGTAATAGGTGAGCGTTATCGCGTCCAGCGTTAAGCCGCCTGCGCTCTCTACCGTTACTTTAGGCGTGTAGCCCTCGGGTCTGTAAGGCAATGTCTGTCCGTCTATATCCATCTTGAGCTTGACGGGATATCTGTTAACGCCTACCGTAAAGTCCGTTCTGTCGTTGTCAAGCGTATAATTACTTGTATGCTCGCTCTTGAGTACCGCTACGACAAGATATCTGTGCTCCTCGTTGATGTTGGCGTTGATGTCCGCTATCGTTACTTCCTCGCCTTTGTTGCCGTCTTGATAGTCATAATACTTATACGTAACCATGCTGTCCGCGTCTATGACGCCTACGCTCTGCAATATCGGCAGGTTGTACGTAGCCGCATTCTCGCGGTTGTCTATCTTCCACGAGCATGTAATTGTAGCCTTGTCTATACGCCACGCCTTGCTCCACTCGAAGTTACCTATGTAGCTGTTAGTATCTCCCGATACGGGCGTATAGTAGTTGACCGCATCCGATACCTTAAAGCTTACCGTTGTCGTATAGCTGCCTACGGGGATATTGCCGTTGCCCGTATATGTTGCGGTTAAGCCCGTGGGCAGGGTGCCCGTTAAGGTTATGCCCTGCGCCTTACCTGCTATAAACTGCAACGGGTTGCTGTCGTCATAGTTCCAGCTCAACCCCGAGAGGTCATACTTAGCCTTATCTATAGTGTAGTTGAGCGTATACACCGCGTCGAACTCGTTAAATGAGCTGTCATATTCTGTTATATAAACAGTTACGCTG
>CAJTXS010000038.1 GCA_910583735.1 uncultured Christensenella sp.
GTTTGACTGGCTTTAACGCCGAGTATATGGAGATAGTCTACGAGGACGCGGACGGCGCAGTCAAGACTGGCGAAACCAACGCGGGCGAGTACAAGATTAAGATACGCTTTACGAGCGGTCTTTACTGCTGGGATAACGGCGACGGTACAACGTCCACGGACGACCTCGAGCTCACCGTTGAGATTGCAAAGGCTCAACTGCCTTCGCAGTGGACGAGCGGCGGCAAGGTCCCTACCATATCCGTACCCGAGAGCTTAGCCGATTGCCTAAGCAACGACGCATTTAACTATACCTATACCGACGAGGACGGCAATACCGTAAGCAAGTCCGATATGGTTGCGGGCAAGACATACAGCGTCAAGGCAACGCTTAAGCCCGAGTATGCGGCTAACTTCGAGTTCATAGATGTAAACGGCGCGGTACTGCCCGACGCTACCGCGAGCACTTCGCATGAGTTTGATTACTCGACAGGCGATAGCGACAATGACAATGATAATAGCGGCGGTAATAATTGGGACGGCGTGGATATATTCGGCGAAAGTCTATGGTTTAAGGTGCATGTCATAGCCGAGTGCGTAATGATAGGCGTGACGGTGTTCATAGCCGTACTCGTGGTAGTGCTGATAGTGAAAGTCAACTCCAAGAAGAAGCGCCGCACAGACAGTAATGACAGAGAGGATAAGCAGTAACTATTTATAATAATTTATCGAGCGGTGCGTAGGTCACTTGGCGATCTGCGCGCCGCTCCTCATTAGACCTTAATTTGATATTAATAAGTATTAAGCCTGATGTTATTTTTATTAATAATAATTCCACATTAATATATGTTGCGATAGAGCATCGATTTTACGACTTTCCGCGACTTCATAAGAGGATAGCATAGCGGTAAATAACAGCTTATTTTATAGCAGTATTAACGTATTCGCTTGATTTTTTAATGACTTTTCACATAAATATTTTGATATACGCCGACTTGGTATTTTTAATCGGGATAATATGCATCGCAGCCGCCAATATAAGATATTATGATAAGCGGATAAGCAATTGGATTGCAATTGTCGATTAATGACGGCTTTTGTATATGACCAACCCTTTAATTATTTTTTCTATTGTGATATAATATAATTGATATTGCAATCATAAGCATGCTTTAAGGAGGTATGGTCATGTGTTTCGGAGTTCCCGAGGATAAAGCATTAGACGGCGTGGATTTCGGTTTAGTGAGGAATCGTCCCTCTTATACCGCTCTTAGGGCGCGCATGAGAGACAGGCGCCCTATGACATGGCTTTTCCTCGGAGACAGCATTACTCACGGCTGCGTGCACACGTACGGCAGGCGTAGCTACAGCGAGTATCTTGCCTGGCATATTCGCAATTCTTTGGGCAGGAAGGACGATATTGTAATCAATACGGCGGTATCGGGCGCAACCACTGTGGACGCTCTTAAGTGCGATCCCATATGGATAGAGAGATACAAGCCCGACGTCGTCTTTATATGGTACGGCATGAATGACTGTTCTACATCGTGTACGGTTACGGAAGAGCAGTACCGCAATAATATGAATAAGCTCGTCAACTGCGTGCTCAACTCGGGCGCAATCGCAATATTGCAGACGGCGCAGCCCAGTTTCGATTCCAAGCGCAAGACTAAGCGCTACTTCGATATTACCCGCGCGATAGCCGAGGAGAGGAAAGTGATGCTTATAGACCACTTGGAGATATGGAAGAGCCTCGGCGTAGGCAAGAAATATCTCGACGATTCCGTTCACCCCAACGCTATGGGACATCTGCTTATTGCAAGGACTATCGCAAGCGCGCTCGATATTACGGGCGATAGCGGGCTTTGCACGCTGTCCAATAGGGATATCAAGGGCAAGGCTAAGTGCGGCGACGACCTTAAGCGCGCTATTCTCAAGCAGAATTACGCAATCACGCTCATAGAGCAGGACAGACATATGCGCGTGCTCTGCGCGGGATTTTCCGACGGGGATATATGCTATAAGGACGCGGTACAGGCGGCGGAAGACGAGCTGCGCTGCACCGTGCACAACAAGCGCTTCGAGAGCATGACAAGGCACTTTATTAAGGTCGGACTTGCTTCGCTGGCTAAGGCAGAGGAGAGGTTCTCGCCGCATATCGTAGCTATCTGCGACGGCGGCGTCGTGACGGTGAGGAAGGGGTATTTGAGCTGAGATTTAACCGCCAGGCGTAATATTCTGCGGACAAAAGTCTGCAATAAGAATTATAAGAGTACCGCCTCATATTAGCGGTTGCTGGGAGGGGAAACCACACATTGAAAGTGTGGTTTCCCCTCTTTTTATGCGCGTTATAAGGGATAGCAATAATAAGAGTAGCGCATAAAAATTCACCCCTTCCGAGATAAAAATACTGCGCCTGTTATGGCTTGTATTTTTCGCGGTATCGCTCACGAAAAGCGTGGTTTTCGTGAGCTGTCCCTGCGGGGCATCGAGAAATAACCTTCGGACGAGCTAACCGCCAGGCGCAACACAAGACGGACGTTACTTATCTTTAATCGCAATTAAATTACCGTCTTGTGTTGGCGGTTACTTGGATAGACAACCGCACATTATAAAGTTATAACGAGGGGCACCGCTTAAACGCGGGCAATAAGCACGGGATTTCCGTGCTTATTTGCTACGCGTTTCCCCTCGTTTACACCCCTCCCCAAAATGCTCACGCATTTTCAAGGTACCGCTTGCAAAAAGCGTCGTTTTTGCGCGCTATAGCCTGCGGCGCAGGTCGGTCGGCGTGTCCTGTTACTGCACGAAGATATTTAATCAATATCTTCTTAAGGCAGCCTTACGGACACCCTCTCTCCCCATCTACGACCAGCCGCGATACAAAAGCAATGATAAGCGTATCGTCTTACTTTTGTATCGGTCGTACTCTCATAGGTGTATTTATTGAACGAGGGGCACCAATTAAACGCAGACAATTAGCACGGATTTTCCGTGCTAATTTGCTACATGGTTCCCCTCGTTTGCACCCCTCCGATTTTTAAGGTACCGCTTGCAAAAAGCGTGGTTTTTGCTCGCTATTCCCTGCGGGACATAAAAATAACGAGGGGTACCGCTTAAACGCGGACAATAAGCACGGATTTTCCGTGCTAATTTGCTACGCGTTTCCCCTCGCCCACACCCCTCCTATTTTTCGAGGTATCGCTCACGAAAAGCGTGGTTTTCGTGAGCTTATAAATTAAATTGTACTTGTGTTAAAGATTATTACTATCGCTATCTCTTCAAAATCTCGTAGAAACATACTATAATGTATATGGATAATTGTAGTAAAGCGCGCAAAAATCACATTTTTTGCAAGCGTAACCTCTAAAATGCGCGGGCGCATTTTTATATGGAAGAGGTGAATTTTTATGCGTTATTTCTATATGTGTTATCATATATCTCGCGCATAAAAAGAGGGGAAACCGCACTTATAATGTGTGGTTTCCCTTTTAAGTAACCGCTAATATGAGGCGGCGCTATTATAATTGCTATAGCTAATTATTGTCCGCCAAATATTACGCTTGGCGGTTAGCACGGTTAGCACTGTTAGCGCTTCTCGTCATATATCTCGCTCGTTATTTCCTCTTTGGCGGATGTGTCGTCTTGAGGCAGTTGAGCGCTTTCTCCGGGTACGTTTTCTGGCGTCGCGGGCATATCGGACTGTATGGTATCGACTGTGTCGATAGCATCTACGGCTTCAGCGGTATCGTCCGCATGCTTGCCGAAGTGGAATTTATGATGAGGCTTTTTCTCCTTAGGCACGCTTACGAAGCCGTATTCGCGTTCCCAAGCTGCTGCGGCCGCTGCCTTGCGTTCCTTTTTCCAAGCAGCAGCTTGCTCGTTATAATCGGTCTGCAATTCGGGCTCGTAGGTATCGACGATACCTCTGCGTCTGCGGATAGCTGCGTGAGCGCGCTCCTTAATAGAGAGTACGGCAGGCAGCAGAGTGAAGGTGAGGATATAGCTGAATAGCGTGCCTCTTGCTATCAGCTCGGTTATCTGCGATACGATTATGTTGGACGTAACGAACTTGACTGCAAGGCAGACGGCTATCAGTATCGCCGCCGAAGTCGTAACGCTCGGCACAGCCCTGTAGATACCGTTCTTGATTGCGGTCATAGGTTCTACGCCTTTGCGCTTTTCTTCTTCTATCTTGGAGTTGAGCAGTATTGCGTAGTCCACGGTAGCGCCCAGCTCTATCGCGCTGACTATTATGTATGACATAAAGTTAATCTGCGACACCAGCACGGTAGTGATTGCGGGCTGGGTCACTGCTATCAGCGACGTGAAGTACACGAGCGCGAGGTTGAAGAATATACCTGCCTCGATTACCGCGAGCAGTATTACGGAAGTAATAAAGCTGCGGAATGTGAAGAGCAGTATTATAAATATGAGCACCGCCGACAGGATATTGACGAGCTTAAAGTCGGCAGGCGTTACGGCTGCAAGGTCGCTTGCGCCCTGAGCGAGACCCGTGATATACACAGCTCCCTCGTCTATGCCGAATACCTCGGAAGATATCTTCCTTATCTCCTTGAGCGAAGCGTAGGACTGAGCGTCCTCGGGCTTGCCGGACAGGTTCATAGTATACAGTACGATAGGCTTGCCTTCGTATTGCGATACAAAGCTTTCCTTAAATATTTTGCGCACAATCGCGGAGCCGTTGCCCGAATTGAGCCATTCCGTCATATCGTCGTAGTCGATGAGCGTGCACATAGAGAATATCTCATTTATCTGATGTATATCGGGATTGCCCACGCCCATGCTCTTTAATCTGTCGATGAGCTGATATTGCTTGCTCAGCTCGCTCTCGTTGTAGGGCACCATAAGTATTACTTGGTTTTCGCTTGCGGTCATCTCGTACTGCGGCACGGACATATCCGTTACGGGAATGTATTCGGACATGCTGATGTACGACAGAGGCGCTTTGGACTGGAAGTAAGCGCAGGGCAGACATACGACCGCGCACAGCGCGATTACCGCCGCAGCCACGCCTTTTTTAGTTATGTTCTTGCTCACAAACTTGAGTCTGGGCTCTACTATCCAGCGGTGCTGCGTCTTCATTATAGGCTTGTTGCACAGCAGTATGAGTATAGGTTGCAGTACGATTACGGTTAGCAGCGAGAGCAGCACACCTTTAGCTAACACGAAACCGAGGTCGTAACCCATGCCGAATTTCATAAAGAACAGCGCAACGAATCCGCCTATCGTAGTGAGCGCGCTGGCTGCTATGGACTTGAGCGTCTTGGGCAGCGCGGATATTATCGCGTCGCGGGGATTGAGCTTGACCTTAAGCTCCTCGTAGTAGGTGTGCATGAGGAATATAGCGTAATCCATTGCAAGGGCTAGCTGCAATATCGTAGCGCAAGATGAGGTGATAGTGGATATCGTGCCTATAGGTATGCCCGCCACAATATTGCTACCCATGTTGAGCAGTATGGATACACCCAGCGTCGCAAGGAATATGAGCGGCTCGAAATATGAGTGAGTGGTGAAGAGCAGTATGATAAACACCGCCACCACCGCGATAGCTACGAATATGGGCATATCGTTGACCGAGCTGTCCATGAGTACCCTTGCGTTCTGCGCCTGACCGCCGAGGAAGTAGCACTCATCAACGGATAATATCTCGGAAATCTCGCCGCTGTCTTTGAGCGAGTTGATCTTATCTTTGATAATGTCTTCTATAATCTTTATCGCCTGTATGGATACGTCCATCGAGCCGGCTGTCTTGAAGTACACGCTCACTATGTAAGTATCCACATATGTTCCGTCGGACAGCTGTGTTGTCTTGACGTAATTGCTCTTGGCGTTCTCAATCAGCTTAGCGTATACTTCGGGGTCCATGCCGCTGGAGATGATATTGTTGCCCAGCTGAATGGGATTGTCGGGGTCGAGGTCGTCGAAAGTGCCCAGCCAAGCGATTTTACTGATGATATCTTCTCCCGAGGGGTGGTCCTTATTGACATAGATGCGCCCCAACTCGCTGCTCTTGTCTATCGCTTCCGCTATCTCGCCCACTTGCTTTTTATCGAGGTAAGATATGGCGATATTGAGGTCTCCGATTATGTTATACGACTCTTGCAGCACATTTTTGCCAATCATGGTGCCGGTATCTTTATCGAGGTAAGATACCACGTCGCCGTTCTTTTTCACCATGAATACTCCCACTATAGCAAGTATGAGTATTACGGCGAGCACGGCTACGACTATCCACTTGTTATCGACAAGACGGGTAGCGAAAGTGGTGAAGAAGTTGTTGAACTTCTGCCCCTTTACACGCGGCTGTTTTTCTTTCTTGTCAATACGCTTTTTCGACATAATGTTCCCTCCGGTATTATCCTGCGACCTCGCGCGCATACGCTACGCACGTTATTTTAATTATCTTACCATATCATAATAATTTATGTCAAAAAATGTGTTAGTCTATTTTACATTGCATACATAATCTTTACATTATTATAGACAAGTGTAGATATGTTAAAAAGGACGCGAAAGTCGTTGCAAGCGATTGTTTTATGCAGTCGGCGTGTGCTATAATATGCGGGTATGGAGATAGGCATTTCTACCGCGTCGTTTTTCCCGCGGCTTGTGACGGAAGACGCCTTAGCGGCGCTCGGCGGACTGGGCGCAAAGGTGTGCGAAGTGTTCTTTGCTTCGTTTAGCGAGTACACCGAGGACTTTGCCCGCATGCTTAAAGGCGTTGCGGACGGCGCGGGAGTGAGAGTACATTCCGTACACGCGCTCACCAATCAGTTCGAGCCCGAGCTGTTCAGCAAGGGCGCGAGAGCGAGGCAGGACGCCTTTGCCATATACGAGAGGGTATGCGCGGCGGGGGAGATACTCGGCGCGGACTGCTATACATTCCACGGCGCGACCAGGCTCAAGCCTGCAGTCAAGTACAGTTTCGACTATCCCTATCTTGCAGGCAGGGTCAACGAGCTTATCGACATCGCGGGGGCGCACGGGCTTACGTTCACTTATGAGAATGTGCATTGGACGTACTTTTCCGAGCCCGAGTACTACGCGTCGCTGAGGCGGCTGTGTCCCAATCTCAAAAGCACGCTCGACATCAAGCAAGCCATGCAGGCGAGGAAGGATTATAAGGATTATCTCGCCGTGATGGGCGACAGCTTGCGCACCGTTCATCTGTGCAATTACGACAGTGACGGCAAGCTGCTCATGCCGCACGACAAAGCGGGCGTTGTGGACTTCAGGGAGTTGTTTTGCGCGCTTAAGGGACAGGGCTACGACGGACCTTGTTTTATTGAGGTATACGACAGATGTTACGAAGATTTCAAGGAGATAGGCTGCAGCTTAGACTATCTCGGCGATATACTTACGTCAATAGATTGAATTTAATTGGGAGGATAGTTAATGCGTTACAGTAAGAAGGATCTCAAGATCCGCGTCGACTATAACAACATGATGGCTTCTGTCATCGGCAGGAGTCAAGGAATTACGGAGACGGAGCTCGACTCCATTAGCTCGGAGATATCCAAGGCGTACAATTTCGTCGCCGCGGGCTCGGGCATAGGCATGATGGGCTGGACTAAACTTGCGACTGGGCAGGACGATGTGGTAGAGGACATACTCGCCACCGCCAAGCAGATTAGGCGCAACTTCGAGTATTTCGTAGTATTGGGCATAGGCGGATCGGCGCTCGGTCCCATAGCTGCTTTTAAGGCAATCAATCACTTGCACTACAACGACCTCAAGAAGAGCAAGCGCAAGGGACCCAAGTTCTACGTAGAGGATAATGTCGATCCCGAGAGAATGGCTGCGCTGCTCGACGTCATCGAGCCTGAGAAGACGATGTTCAACGTCGTCACCAAGAGCGGTTCTACGTCCGAGACGATGACGCAGTACCTCATAATCAACGATATACTGGTCAAAGCGCTGGGCGACAAGGCGCGCGATCACATCATCGCCACCACGTCCAAGAGCAAGGGCAACCTCATCAAGATTGCGGCAAGAGAGGGATACAAGACCTTCTACATTCCCGACGGCGTAGGCGGCAGATTCAGCGAGCTGTGCCCCGTGGGACTTTTGCCTGCGGCGGTGCTCGGCATAGACATCAAGGGCTTGCTCCAAGGCGCGGCATTTATGCAAGAGCAGTGCGAGAGCGCCTTTGTCAAGCGCAATCCCGCCCTCATGACCGCGGCGCTCATGTATCTTGCAATGACCAAGCACGGCAAGAATATCAGCGTAATGATGCCCTATGCGGACGGACTGCAATTCGTAGCCGATTGGTATGCTCAGCTTTGGGCAGAGAGCCTGGGCAAGAACAAGACTCTTTCGGGTCACGCCTGCAATGTGGGACAGACTCCCGTCAAGGCGCTCGGCGTAACCGATCAGCACTCGCAGGTTCAGCTGTATACGGAAGGTCCCTTCGATAAGGTTATCACTTTCCTTGCCGTAGACAAATATCGTTGCGAAGTTGCTATCCCCGAGGGCTGCAAGGACATCCCCGACGTCAACTTCCTCAGCGGTCATACCATGAACGAGCTTATCAAGGCGGAGCAGCTGGCTACCGAGTACGCTGTCACCAAGGCAGGCAAGCTCAATTACACCATCAATTTGCCCGAGCTCAACGAGTTCACGCTCGGTCAGCTCCTCATGCTTTTCATGATGGAGACTGCGTATTGCGGAGCATTGCTCGGTATCGACGCATTCAATCAGCCCGGCGTGGAAGAGGGTAAGAACGCTACCTACGCGCTGCTCGGACGCAGAGGCTACGAGGATAAGAAGGCGGAGCTGGATAACGCGCCGAAGAAGCAGAATAGATTTATAATCTAACGAGGGGCACCGCTTAAACGCAGACAATAAGCACGGATATTCCGTGCTTATTTGCTACGCGTTTCCCCTCGTTGGCTCCCCTCCGAAAAATGCTCTCGCATTTTCAAGGTACCGCTTGCAAAAAGCGTGGTTTTTGCGCGCTATTCCCTGCGGGACATGGAATTTAACCGCCAGACGCGCTAACCGCCAAGCGTAATATTCGGCGGACGATAGTATGTAATATAAAATATAAGAGAACCGCCTCATATTAGCGGTTACTGGGAGGGGACACCGTCCATTATAAGGACGGTTTCCCCTCTTTTTAT
>CAJTXS010000039.1 GCA_910583735.1 uncultured Christensenella sp.
TCGCATGCTCGCTACGCGTTTCCCCTCGTTTGCACCCCTCCGATTTTTCAAGGTATCACTCACGAAAAGCGTGGTTTTCGCTCGTTATTCCCTGCGGCGCAGGTCGGTCGGCGCGCCCTGTTACTGCGCGAAGATATTTAGCCAATATCTTCTAAATGCAGCCTTACGGACGCCCTCCCTCCTCTCCTACGACCAGTCGCGATACAAAAGCGACGATAAGCGTATCGTCTTACTTTTGTATCGGTCGTACTCTCATAGGTGGATAAAATAACGAGGGGCACCAATTAAACGCTTACATGTGCGCAAGTTTTTTTACTTGCGCATATTTGCTACATGGTTCCCCTCGTTTACACCCCTCCCCAAAATGCTCACGCATTTTCAAGGTACCGCTTGCAAAAAGCGTCGTTTTTGCGCGCTATAGCCTGCGGCGCATAAATAAACGGTTGTCTCTCTTTTACGCGCGCAGATTGGTATAAGACTAATTATCTTAGCGCGTAAAATTCACTCTTTCCGATATAAAAATACTTCGCTCTTAACCGCTCATATTTTTTAAGGTACTGCTTACAAAAAGTGTAAGTTCTTGCGCTCTGAAAAAAAATCTATATACTATGATATGATTAACCGCTATTGAGCGCCGCCTGTATTGCAACTAATAGAAAATAAACGCGGGATGTCCGCGCTTATCAAGAAAAATACTCAATATAATTAATATAACAGACTTTTATACCAATAGATTTATCTGTACTTACTCATCAAGAAGCCTACGTAATCAGTGCCGAGGCTCATTACCCGCTCCACGACGGGATTGATTAGGGTATAATAAATCACCTTGCCGTCGCGCCTACACCCCACTATACCCGCATCGCGCAGAAGTTTAAGCTGATGAGATACGGTACTCTGATTGAGACCGATAACCAGCGCGATATCGCCCACGCACATATCGCTGATAGAGAGCGCGGAAAGTATCTTGACTCTCGTTGCGTCCGAGAATACGGAAAAGAAGCCTGCGATAATCCTCACATCGCCGTCCGACGGCATATATAGCCTAATATCTCTCTCTTGACTGCGCGTTATGCCGAGCGCGCCCGCGGTATCATACATATTGCCACCTCCGTGAAATAATTATATATCAGGCAATTTAAGCGATTAAAGCGCATATTGTATAATACGGTTAAATAATGTCGTTATTACAGGAGGCGAGTATGAATAACTCTCTTTTCGGAATTTTACTTCTTATGGTCTTAGGCGGAGGCGGCTGCTGTAACGGCAACGATTTCGTGCCCAACAGTTGCGACCCGCTATCTCTTGCGCTGTGCTGTATGCTCTTCTCTTCTTGCGTAGGCGACAGGTTCAATCCTCTTTCTTTCGCCTGCCCCAACGCATCTAATACCTAACACAGATATATTGCGATAATTGCTTAGGAAATAAGGCTTCGCGGCGGCATAATGTATAATTATATTGCGGCAAGGCTTATGCTTTGCGCTGCGCAATTTAGGCGCAATAACACAACATCTATAAACTATTGCCTAAGCTACGATAACAAAATGGGCTGCCGCGCAATATAATGTAATCGGACTATATAATAATAGTCCGGCACGGTAAATATCTGCCTTTCTAAGCAGTACGATTAAAGCACATGCGCTAAGTATAAGCGCAGGCATTTGCTGAAATACGTATAAGAAGCCATGCGGCAAGCTATACGCCGAGGTCGGTAAAGCGCATACGCTTTAATAAAGTCTAATCTCTTTATAACCGCGCGGTGTCGCGGCAATATATATAAAATAAGCGCGGAATAAATCCGCGCTTATGCTTAAGTAAATCGGTAAGTAATCTTACTTCTTGAGCTTAGCCTCGAGCTCCTTCTCCATGTCGGCAAGCGCCTTAGGCAACGTGCCGTCCGCGTCGAACTTGGAGTAGAAAGCCTTGATGCCTTCGCAGTCCTCGAGCCAAGCATCCTTGTCGATGCTGAGCAAGCCCTTGACGGTATCGAGGTCGATATCCAAGCCTTCGATATTGATATCTTCCGCCTTAGGAACAAAGCCGATAGGGGTCTCGACTGCATCTGCCTCGCCGTCGATTCTCTTCAAGATCCAATCGAGCACGCGCATATTGTCGCCGAAGCCGGGCCAAATGAAGTGACCTTCGCTATCAGTCCTGAACCAGTTAACGTTATAGAACTTAGGCTGCTTGGACTTCTCTACGGTCTTGCCGATGTCGAGCCAGTGCTGGAAGTAATCGCCCATGTTGTATCCGCAGAAAGGAAGCATAGCCATAGGGTCGCGTCTTACTACGCCGACGGCGCCGCTTGCCGCAGCGGTGGTCTCGGAAGCCATGATAGAGCCTACGAACACGCCGTTGTCCCAATCCTTAGCCTCGTATACGAGCGGCGCGGTCTTAGCGCGACGTCCGCCGAAGATGAACGCGCTGATCGGTACAGGCTCTCCGCTGAAGAATTTGTCGGAGATGCAAGGGCAATTCTCGGCAGGCGCGGTGAAGCGGCTGTTGGGATGAGCGCCCTTCTCGGTCGAGGTAGTGCCGTCCCAATCTCCTCCCTTCCACTCGATAGCGTTCTTGGGAGGATTCTTATCCAAGCCTTCCCACCACACGGTACCGTTGTCCTTGTTATAAGCGACGTTGGTGAAGATGGTATTCTTCTTGGTAGAAGCAAGAGCGTTGGGGTTGGACTTGACGTTGGTGCCGGGAGCTACGCCGAAGAAACCGTTCTCGGGGTTGATAGCGTACAGTCTGCCGTCCTCGCCCTTCTTAATCCAAGCGATGTCGTCGCCGACCGTCCATACCTTATAGCCCTTATTGCGATATACTTCGGGAGGAATGAGCATTGCCAGATTGGTCTTGCCGCATGCCGAAGGGAAAGCAGCCGCCATATAGACGGTGTCCTTACCGGGGCGCTCGATACCGAGTATGAGCATGTGCTCTGCCTGCCAGCCCTCGTTCCTACCCTGATAGGAAGCGATACGAAGAGCGAAGCACTTCTTGCCCAGCAGCACGTTGCCGCCGTAGCCGGAGTTGACGGATATAATTGCGTTGTCCTCGGGGAACTGGCAGATATATCTCTCGTTCTCGTCTATCTGGCATCTTGCGTGAGTGCCTCTGACGAAGTCGTTGGAGTCGCCGAGCGCGTCGAGCACGTTCTTGCCTACGCGGGTCATTATCTTCATGTTGAGCACTACGTAGATGGAGTCGGTGGTCTCGATACCTATCTTGGATATAGGTCCGCCCACAGGTCCCATGGAGTAAGGGATTACATACATCGTCCTGCCCTTGTAAGCGCCGTCGAGTATGGAGTTGAGCTTAGCGTAAGCCTCCTTGGGATCCCACCAATTATTGGTAGGTCCGGCCTCTTTCTTGCTGCGAGCGCAAATAAAGGTACGTCCCTCTACGCGCGCAACGTCGTTAACCGCAGTGCGGTGCAAAAGGCAGCCGGGAAGCAGATCGTTGTTGAGTCTGATCATTTCGCCGGAAGCTACAGCCTCGTCGGTGAGCTTTTCGTAAAGCTCTTTGGAACCGTCGATCCATACGACCTTGTCGGGCTTGCACAGCTGAACTCTGCTGTCTACAAACTCGAGTACTTGCTTGTTCGTAGTCAAATTAGCCATTAATTATATCTCCTTAGATATTTTTATCAGTTAATAACGCGCAAGGCGCGCTTACTATACCTAATGTATTATATCACGCGAAACGCCGATTGGCAACAAAATAAGAGGTAATGCTCTCATACGATATCACGGGCGATTGCGACTGCGCCTTATATTGCGCCAGCCATATAGCTCGACGCTTAGATGCAGCGCACGCGCCGCAGCCCCGCTTGATTGCTTGCTATAATTGTCAATTAATAATCGAGACGAGTGCCACTGCTCTCGGCGCTCATACCAGTGTTATACGGATGTACAGTCGACTTAGCGCATTTCGTCAATCTACCGCGCTCGTTTAATCTGCCTGCTCCTCCAGATATCTATTAGCCGATAACGACTTATCGACTCATAACGACTACCGCCAAAAAATAAGCTGAACGCATTGCCGTAGTTACCATAGAAAAATTAAGTGATTTGCAGGCGAAAGAGAATTAGCGAGGCGTGAAACCGCGCCTTTTCCGATATCAATATTGCGTTAACGAACGGGGGTGCTTGTAGCATAGCGGAATATGGATATGCTTGTATATCCGACAATATTTAATAGGTTGTCTTACTTTCGTTTTTATGACATAATTATTCCGATATAAACAGTAATCCAAATGAGGTCAATATGCTAAAAATAAGTTTAATGTCAACCGATGATGCGGAAGATATTCTTAAAATGATGAGAGTATTTTATACTTCACAGGCGGTGGCAACCAACGGCTCGGAAGAAATTTTTCGTAATGATATAAATAATTGCGTCGGTGGCTGTCCGTTTTTGGAAGGCTATACATTTTCATATAATAATTCGGTAGCGGGATATGCTATGATTGCAAAAAGTTTCTCTACCGAATTCGGCAAGCCTTGTATTTGGATCGAAGATATATTTGTCAAACAGGAATATCAAGGTAAAGGTATAGGAACGAAGTTTTTAGACTACATTGAACAAAAATATCCAAACTGTATATTCAGACTTGAAGTTGAAGAATATAATCACGGAGCTATTAAATTGTATAAAAAAAGCGGTTATGATTTTCTCCCGTATATGGAAATGAAAAAAGATATAAAACCTTAAAATGCAAAAATATCAATGAGATATTTGATATCACGATAAATTATGATTTATCTTTATAAAAAACGAGTTGTTAAAGCTCTCGACATTATGTTCGAGAGCTTTGTGTCATTACTTGAAAGTGCATCTCTTTCTTTTATTCCTTATAGGAAGTGCGTCTTGACCGCCGGATTATCTTATATATTATATTTATTCCTATTTAATATAGCCGTCGTCTCAGCGATGCATGACTACTTCTCTCTTATCCACGCTGACTATGCCCTCTGAGCGCATAGAAGCCAGCTCGCGCATCATCGCGCTCCTGTCGCAGCATATGTAATCGGCGAGCGTGGAGAGCGAAAACGGCAGAGTAAAACTGTTGCCGCCCCTCTTGGCGCAGCCTATCGCGAAGTAGTTGAGCAGCTTATCCCTTATGCTGCGATTGCTCAGCACTTCCACCCTTTCGCTCAGCGAGCGCGCTTTGGACGAGATAATCGCGAGCATATTGTGCACGAGCACATTGTGCTTATTGCAGTGATTGGAGCACCTGCCCGACACGAAGTCTGCGGGAATAAACACTATAGACGCGCTCTTGCGGCATACGACTGCGAGCATATCGCCGGTAAGATTGCTAAAGGCGAGCGTCTGACCGAACATATCGCCCTCGCCCACTATCTCGAGCACGGTGCGGTTGCCGTCGTAATCCACGCGCTCCAACTCCGCCTCGCCCTTGATGACAATGCCTATACACTGTCTGTCGCTCTCGAAGCGGCACACCGTATCCCCTGCGGAAAATTCCTTTAATTTAGAATTGGAGCAATTGAGCATGACTGCTATCTCGCTCTCGTCTATCCCCTCGAACAGCGGACTGCGTGTAAGCGCAGACGCTATATTGCATTTCTCCATATTTCCTCCCTGCGTCCTCAATATGCGGCTCGTCGGCTTAGGCATTGCCTATCATATGGCAACGCCGCCTCATTCATACAATACCGCTTTATTATTGCCAAGATATGTCGCATATGCAACAGTCGCTATTAATATCGACGCCTATCGCTATATCATGCGGCATGTAAGGACGCGCCATAAGCTACCGCCTTAATTCTTTCCCTTGCGCTGTTTGATAGCGGCGTTGTACTTAAGCTCGATATTCTGATCGCCGTAGAAGAAGTTCCTTTGAATGCGCAGTTTGCGGAACAGATTGGGCTTACCTGCGTATATCTCTTCCTCGGCATAGTTGACGCCGAAAGCGTCGAGAATGGGCTCGAAGGCTTTCACCCTCTTCAAGAATTCTTTCCAATCCCTCTTGCCGCTGCTCCAACCCGCTTCGGACTGCGCCGCCATACGCGGGAAAAGCATAAATTCCAACTTATACATATCGGGTATCCACTCAGTCCATACCGCGCCCTCAATGCCCAATATGCTCGCTCTGTGCTTAGGCTTGACGCCGCTGATATACGGCTCGAACTCATACGTCCTGCGCATCGGATTGACCGCATAGTCATGATCGAAGTAGAAATACTGATGTTTGCTCATGAGTACTTCGCCGCCGAGTTTTATGTGCTTTACCACATTACGATCGAGCTTAGGGACCCAATACTGCGCTATCACCGAGCGGTCGAGATTGTCGCCCTTAAGGACTTCGTTCCAGCCTATCAGCCTCTTGCCCTTGCCCAAGAGATACTCTTGCACCTTATTGTTGAACCAAGCGTGCATTTCGTCTACGTCCTTGAGCCCCTCTCTCTTCATCAGCTCCTTACACTTGGGGCACTTCTTCCACTCCTCCGTAGGGACTTCGTCCCCGCCGATATGGAAGTAGGGGAAAGGGAAGAGCTCGCTTATCTCGTCCAAGACGTCGCAGATAAAGCGCATCGTATCGGGATTGCCTATACATGCGCTCCTATTCCAATCCTTAACTCCCTCTCTGATGGGCACCTCTCCGCCAAAGTACCAGGGCACGTCGCGCTTGATATCGCGGCATGCAAGCCACGGGTATGCCGCAAAAGCCGCCGCAAAGTGCGCGGGCATATCTATCTCGGGCAAGATTGACACGCCCCGCTCCGCTGCAAATGCCACTACCTCGCGTATCTGCTCTTGAGTATAATAACCGCTGTGCGGTATGCCGTCGCCGTCAACGCCCCACCAGCCGTTGATCTGGCTCTGGCTGCGCTTGGCGCCTATCTCCGTAAGCAACGGATATTTCTTAATCTCTATGCGCCAGCCCGAGTCGTCCGTCAGATGCCAGTGCAATACATTGAGCTTATGCAAACTCATCAGTTCGATTATTCTCTTGATAGCCTGCACGCCGAAAAAGTGACGCGCCTCGTCTATGAGTAAGCCGCGCCAACCGTACTCGGGCGCGTCCTCTATGACGCCGCACTCCACCGTGTGGTGGGCATCCTCTACATCGAGCATACCCGCTACGCGCAGAGTCTGAACAGCCCATACGGCGCCCCTTTGCGTAGACGCGAATATCTTAACGCCATCAGGAGTAATCTCTATGCGATATCCCTCGTCGGAGCAAGAGGCGTCGCGTACGACGCGCAGCGAAGCGCCGCCCTCTCCGCGCGTAAATACGCTGTCTATGAGTGCGGAACAGCCGTCTAAGTCCGCGTCTATCTCTATGTCGGAAACAGCAGACAAATCAAGCTTGCCTTGCCTTTGCTCGACTTTAAGCGGTCTGGGAATAATGTTCATAATTCTCTCCATTAATTGTTATAAAGCGGAAATCGGAATAATTATAAGCCGAATACGTCCTTATTAGATTGTAACAGAAATAGCCGCATTTGTAAAGAGCGCCGTAAAATCGCTGCGGCAATATCCGCGCGTTTATCATGCCGATGTGCCTTGACGCTTCTTTATTTCTCTATGGCGGCGTGCTTATGTGCGATATAAATAATAAGGGCTGCTACAATATATTAATCATAGCAACCCCACTCTATTAATTAACTCGTATTTTACGACATCGCCGCCCATTGTGCGATGTCTCTTATTTATCTTTGTAACGCTCCTCGCCTTGCTTTTCCTTATCGCGTCTGTCGGACTTTCTCTTACTTAACTTAAACATCAGCACGATAAATATTACGATTATAATGAAGATCATTACCGCTACCGCAATCTCCGTAATGACATGTATCTTAAACCAATCGTAATAGCTCTCAGGCACATTGACGCCGTTATTGCCGCCGTTGTTGCCGTCGCCCGAAGTTCCGTTGTAGTCGAACTCGTGCGAGGTGCTCGCCGTAGCGTCGGGCAATACGTTGCCGCTCGCGTCTACGAACTCGAAGTTGCCCGCATATTCGCTCTTAAGCGTTGCCTTTACGCTGTACGTCTTGCCTGCAACCATATCGGACGCGCTTACCGCGTTGCCCGCCTCGTCCGTATAGGTGTAGTTAAATGCGTCATTGTTTAAGCAGTCCGCAAGGCTATCGGGCACGGATATTGTAGGCAGTCCTGCGCCGCTATTCCACTGCGAAGGCAGCTGCGCCTTGGATATCTTAACGGTGAGCTCGACATCGTCCGTCGTGCCGTCCTCCCAGCAGTACAAGCCGCTCGTAAAGCGTATCTTGATCTTGTACTCGCCTGCGTCGGTTTCGCCCGTCTTGGACGTACCGTCCGCGTCCTCATAGACTATCTCCATATACTCGGCGTTAAAGCCCGTCAAACCGAACAGCTCCGCAAGCGTAGCCGCGTCGAAGGCGCGCTCGCTGCCGTTGTAGTACACTACTTTGCTGCCGTCGGTGGGCAATGTGGGCTTGGCTACGGGCGTCTGCTCCGTGCCGGGGTTCAACGACATCATAAACCTATAGCGATAATCGCCGTCTACTTCCGCATTGACAGCGTACTTATCCTTGACGCATACTTCGCGGTAATAATAGCCGCCCGCTTCCATATCGCTCGTTGTGAGTACGTTGCCGTCCTCGTCGGTGTAGCGGTAATCGTAGTAAGACGGCAGTACCCCGTCTACTACGGAATACTCGTCATTGTCTATCCAGCCCTCTACGGTATACTTATCCTTAGCCACGCTTACGGGCATATCCTGTTGAGGTCTGCTGCGGAACAACAAGTTATTGCCGCCGTTAATAAGAGCAAACGTCACCTTGTACTCGCCCGCGTTGTAGCCCATATATGCCTTGCCTACTACGTCTATAAAATCGTCGCCCTCGAGACCGTTGTACGCTTCGCCGTTATACTTAATTGTTATGCTTACGT
>CAJTXS010000040.1 GCA_910583735.1 uncultured Christensenella sp.
AGGCTACAATTACATGCTCGTGGAAGATAGACAACCGCGAGAATGCGGCTACGTATAACTTGCCGATATTGCAGAGCGTAGGCGTCATAGACGCGGACAGCATGGTTACGTATAAGTATTACGACTATCAAGACGGCAGCAAAGGCGAGGAAGTAACGATAGAGGATATCAACGCCAATATCAACGAGGAGCACAGATATCTTGTCGTAGCGGTACTCAAGAGCGAGCATACAAGTAATTATACGCTTGACAACGATAGGACGGACTTCACGGTCGGCGTTAACAGATATCCCGTCAAGCTCAAGATGGACATAGACGGACAGACGTTGCCCTATAGACCCGAGGGATACACGCCTAACGTAACGGTAGAGAGCGCGGGCGGCTTGACGCTGGACGCTATAACGCTCACCTATTACAAGGGCGTAGCAACGAGCGGCAGCACTGATATCCCCGTAGCTGTAGGCAGCTACAGAGTAGTAGCGGAGCTCAAGTACGGCGGAGACGCCAACTATATCGAGAATGGCGAATTCAGCTTCGAGATAGTCAAGGCGGACATAGACGTATCGGGGCTTAAGTGGCAGTACAGCCACGGCGATGTAACGGCTACATACGACGCTACAGTGGGTAAGTGGTTGCTTGCGGACGGTACGGAAGCAAGCGCCTTTGTATACGACGGTACGGCTCATGTTATCAGCTTAATAGGCGCGGACAGCTTAATCGCAGGCATAAGCGTAGCGACGTCGGGCAACTTGAGCGAGAGCAATGCAGGTAGCTATACGGCAAGCGCGGCGTTTACATACGCCCCCGATTGCTACAATGATCCCGACTTCGTGACGTCGCTTAGCTGGACAGTCAATAAAGCGATAGTAGATACAAGCGCTATCGTATGGGGCTACGTAGATAAGGACGGCAGCGAGCTTGCCTATAAGGACGCGTTTGTATACACGAGAGTGAGCGGCGCAGCGGTAGAGTACAGCGTTAAGCTGATTAATCTGCCCGATGCGCTTAAGGACTGCATGGTAATAAGCGGCGACTACGCCAAGAGCGAGGCAGGTACCCACAGAGCTAAGTACAGCGTAGACGGAAGCAAGTTCGACAGCGTCAACTATGAGCAATACGTCATGCCGAGCGGACTGGATAGCTCGTTCGATTGGAGAATATCCGCGCGTACAATAGATATGCCCGTATACAACAATAGTTGGGCTAAGTTCGACGACGAGGTCCACGACTTTGCGGATATGTTCGGCTTGCCCGAGGATTGGAGCGAGTACGTAAGCATAACAATTAAGTATAACGGCGAAGCGTACAACGGTCTCGAGGGCGAGGACTTTACAGACGTAGCTGATAAGGCGTATAAGGGTTATAACGCGGGAGAGTATAAGGTTACATTTGCGCTTATCAACGGCGGTAACAATCTGCTGTTCAGCAGCAGACCTGAGCAGGACATAGCCGTAAGCGTGGCTAAGGATAAGTTTACCGTCGAGGGGTGGATAGATAACGATGAGTATTCGCAGGTACAGGGCGTATTGCCGTCCTACTACGACTACCGCTACACGGACGAGGACGGCAACGTCCTTACTACGAGCGATATGGAAGCGGGCAGCTATTACTTCCGCGAAGTATACGTCAAGGATAAGTATGCGACTAATGCGGAAGTGGACGGCGATTATCGCCATAGGTTCATGATGCCGTTGCACGGCATAGACCGGACGCCCGTAGCTAAGCCTATATTGCCTACAGACGGCAGTAAGGTAGTATATTACAACGGCAGCGAGCGCGCCTTTGACGCGGCAACGCTTGCGGAGCTGTTCGGCTTGACGGGCTTTAACCCCGAGTATATGGAGATAGTCTACGAGGACGCGGACGGCGCAGCTAAGAGCGGCGAGACCAACGCAGGAGAGTACAAGATTAAGATACGCTTTACGAGCGGCTTATACTGCTGGGAGGACGGCACGTCGGACGACCTTGAGCTTACTGTTAAGATATCCAAGGCGCAGCTGCCTTCGCAGTGGACGAGCGGCGGCAAGGTCCCTACCATATCTGTGCCCGAGAGCCTCGCGGACTGTCTAAGCAACGACGCGTTTAATTATACTTACACCGACGAGGACGGCAATACCGTAAGCAAGTCCGACATGGTGGCGGGCAAGACGTACAGCGTCAAGGCGACATTAAAGCCCGAGTATGCGGCTAACTTCGAGTTTATAGACGCGAGCGGCAACGTATTGCCCGACGCAAGCGTGAGTACTTCGCAGGAGTTCGATTACTCTACGGGCGATAGCAACAATGATAATAACGGCTCGAGTAATAACGGCGGCGGCAATGTGCCCGACGACTATTATAAGTGGTATAAAGTGCATGTGATTACCGAGATAGCTATGGTAGTGGTGACGCTGATAATAGTTATATTGGTTATAGTGCTAATCGTAAGGAGCTACAACAAGCGCGGCAGAAATGATAGGAGAGGCGACGGCGGCAGATACGATAATAATAAAGAGGAAGCTCATCGCGATAGCATCAGAGATGTCAAAGACGACTGATGTCTTAGCAATGTAATTTACAACCAATATCATTGATTATATCCCGTCTGCAATCGTCATGGCGGGATATTTAACGCCCTATCTATAGCGCAGCCGCGGCTATTAATTAAATTAATATTATTAATCGATATTAATACAAGTTGATTGCAATCAAGTCATAATCGAGAGCAAGCGGCAATATAATTTATTATCCTTAATTATCGGGAGGTGGATTATATGAAATACGATGGGTGCCAGATTTGCGATAGCGTAAGTTATCCCAACAACAACGTCAAGGTCAAGCTCAAGAGGAAGAAGGGCAAAGTGAATTTACTTGACGTGTTCATAGTTCAGGCAGTGCTCTGCGTGGCTATCAGCTGCGCCGTACTCATTACAAGGTTCGTAACGGCGCTGGCTTGAAATTTAAGATACATCCGCTGTTCGTAGCGGCGTCGCTTGCCACGCTACTGTGGGGCAACGTCTTGTTGCTCGTTTCGTACGTGGCGGCAATCGTCATGCACGAGGTCGCGCATGCGCGCATGGCTGCGCTCAGGGGATATACTCTCGGCACTATTACGCTTATGCCGTACGGCGGAGTGATAAGCGGCGGGGACAGGTATAGTCGCAGCGACAACATACTCATAGCTCTCGCAGGACCTGCCGTCAACGTAATAGTAGGCGTGATGGCGGTCGCTCTGTGGTGGCTGTTACCCGAGTCGTACGCCTATACCAAGAGTCTGTGTATAGCCAATCTTTCGCTTGCGGCAGTCAATCTCATGCCGCTGTATCCTCTGGACGGCTCGAGGGTCGTGCTCTCGCTTGCGCGTAACAAGCTGCGCGCGTTGACGGGGCTTAAGGTGGCGGGAGTGATAGTCTCCGTTCTGCTTGTAGTGCTTAGCATATTGAGCGTGCTGTTTACGTTCAATCTGTCAATAGGCATTATGGGGGTCTTTCTCTTCTACGGCGCGCTTTGGGGTACTGACGACGAGGCGTACTTACATGTCGCTTCCATGTCGCCTATGACTAAAGACTATAAGGCGGGCGTCGAAAGGCGGGAGATATGTCTATCGCGCGACATGCCGCTGTTCAAGATATTGCCGCTTGTGCGAAGGGACAGCGTCGCCACCTTTTTCGTAATAGACGACGAGGGATGCGAGATATTCAGTTTCGGAGAGCGCGACCTCGAGCAGATGTGCGTAGACAACGAGCTGTCCGCCGCCGTTGCGGACGCGTATGCTAAGATTTCTTGCAATAGCTGCCATTGCGGCGGAGTAAATAAAAGCCGCTCTTAGGGCGCCGTCCGAGCGCGGACAAGGCGGCGCGCAAGCTCTTGCGGCGCTAATCCGCTTCGGCTGCGGGTGACTGCTTATTAATATTTTATTTGATATTGATTGCGATTTTACATTATTAGGGCGCTTGCCGTTAATTATCGATAAAGTCAACTATTAACATTTTTCGGCTGATTAAGTAAATGCTTGAAAATTTTTTTTAATTGTTATAATATATTACAGTGAAAAATATTCTCATTGACGCGCAATTCAGCAGCACACAGGTATGTATCGTCGAAGACGGCGTTTTGGTAGAGTTCTGGGTAGAGAGACGGGACTCCGCTCATCTTGTGGGCAATATATACAAGGGTAAGGTCAAGAATGTCTTGCCCGGTATGCAGGCGTCATTTGTCAATATAGGATTGGAGCGCAACGGCTTTTTGTACGCGGGAGATATCGTCGTCGACGGCGAAGCCGTGTCGGGCGCCGCTCTTAACGTCAAGGCGGGCGACAAGGTGCTGTGTCAGGTGATTAAGGACCAGTTCGGCGGCAAAGGCGCTCGTCTTACCATGAACGTTACTCTTGCGGGCAGGGTGCTCGTGCTCATGCCGCAAGTGGATTATATCGGCGTTTCGCGTAAGATAGTCGACGAGGAGAGGAGAGCGCAGCTCACCGATTATCTCGCTTCTATCTTGCCCGATAAGTGCGGCTGCATTATGCGCACGCAGTCGGAGCATTGCACTCTCGACGAAATCAAGAGCGAGCTCGACGAGCTATACGCGCGTTGGCTTAAGATTAAGAGAAACTTTTTGGAGAAGCCCGCGCCCAGTCTGCTGCATAAAGAGGAATCTGTAGCCGTAAGAGCGGTGCGCGACATGTTGCGCGACGACGTGGATAAGGTGATTATCAACGACCGCTCGCTTTATGAAGAGTTTAAGGGCGCCTTCCATTACATTTTAGCGGATAGACCCGAGCTGTTCGAGCTGGACGAGAGCAATCGCTCGCTCATACGTAAATTTAATCTGTCCGAGCAAGTGGCGCGCCTTGTCAAGCGTAAGGTCCCCCTTCCCAACGGCGGCAATCTCGTAATAGACAGGACGGAAGCGCTGACCGTAATCGATGTCAATACCGGCAAGTATGTGGGCGAGAGCAACCTCGAGCAGACAGTGTTCGAGACCAATTGTATCGCAGCCGAGGAGATTGCAAGGCAGGTGAGACTGCGCAATATCAGCGGAATAATCGTCATCGACTTTATCGATATGAACGAACCCAAGCATACCGACAAGGTGTTGGAAGTGCTCAAGAGCTGGCTAGCAAAGGACAGGATTAAGACGTCGGTGCTCGGCGTGACGTCGCTCGGACTTGTGGAGATGACGCGTAAGAAGACGCGCAGTATGATAGAGAGCGCATTGCTGCAAGAGTGTCCTTACTGCGGCGGCGAGGGGCATGTGTTCAGCGACGAGTACGTTATCGGCTTTATAAGAGAGAGACTGCGCGACGTGATAGAGTCGGGTAACGAGGTTAAGGCGGTCAAGGTGACGGTCGCTCCAAGCGTATTTACCAAGCTCACAGCTCATCGCTACCTTACTCGCGAGAGCGCTACGCTGTGGCGCGACGTTACGGTGTATGTCATTGCCGATCCCAATAAGCATGTAGAGACTTTCGATATCACGGTAGATAATTCGGACATTTTATCCCTTCCCGACGGAGCAAGGCTCCTTTGCTGATTTCAACGTATTATATATAATATTTTAACGCGATTTTTGTTGACCTTGCGCGCCGCGCTGTGATATTATTATCAACGAGCCGCATGGACGAGGTTGGAAAGCGCTTATCGCGCACCTTTACAGCGAGACTGGTAAGAGGAGGTATTAATCTGTATGTATGCTATAGTTACAACCGGCGGTAAGCAGTACAAGGCGGAAGCAGGTAAGGCGCTCAAGGTCGAGAAGCTCGACGTTGAAGTAGGCGCTACCGTTAAACTCGACGTCCTTATGCTGGCGGACGGCGATAAGGTTGTCGTCGGCGAGGCAGTCGCTAAGGCGGTAGTCAACGCGGAAGTATTAGCTCAGGATAAGGCTAGAAAGGTAGTCGTATTCAAGTATAAGGCTAAGAAGAACGAGCGTAAGCGCCAGGGACACAGACAGCCGTACACCGTGCTTAAGATTAAGGAAATCAAGGCGTAATGACTAAGGTGGTCGTCGTAAGGCGACAAGGCAGTATAGTATCGGTGGAGTGCAGCGGTCATTCCGGATACGCAGAAGAGGGCGCGGATATTGTCTGTGCGGGACTATCGTCCATAGTTCAGACGGCGGCGCTCGGATTAATGAAGACGGCAGGAGCTGATAATATAGCTTATTCCGTCGATAGCGACAGAGGTTATCTCAAGATAGTCGTCCGAGATATATCGGATACCGATAAAAGGCACGATTGCGATGTCATATTGGATACGATGTTGCTCGGAGTAGAGGACTATGCCGAGGGATTGCCGAAGTTCGTAAGTTTGGAGGTAAAAGAAGATGTTTATTAATATTCAGCTTTTCGCTCATAAGAAGGGAGGCGGTTCCAGCCGTAACGGCAGAGATTCCGCAGCTAAGCGTCTCGGTGTCAAGAGGTCGGACGGTCAGTTCGTGCTCGCAGGCAATATACTCGTCAGACAGAGAGGCACTAAGTTCCACGTAGGCAATAACGTAGGTATCGGCAGCGACGATACTCTTTACGCGCTTGTCGACGGCATTGTCAAGTTCGAGCGTAAGGGCAGGGATAAGAAGCAAGTCAGCGTCTATGCCGAGAACTGATTTATTCGGCATCGATGAATAGATAGATAAGCTATAAGTCTATCTAAGCATTATAAAGTTATTTATATTGATACCCGCCTATAAGGCGGGTATTTATTTTCGGGACATTCTTCCGCCTTATTTAACCGCTATATAGGCTTGTGTTGTAAAATCGCGTATAATTTTCGTTGCCCACTGTCGGGACTTAGTCGCTTTAAGCGAATTTATACTATAGTATTAGGTAATAAATGCAGCAAGATTACAGTATTTTATTTCGTTTGTCCGTATTTTCCTTGTATACGCCGTACTTAATGGTATTTTCCAAAATGGAAATAACCTCTGTTTAGTCAAATTATCCGCTTTCAAAAAAGTTATTTAAGCGTTTAATGATTGCGGGAATGTCTACACCGAAAAGTCGAGCCATGCCATTTTATGTAATCCATACGTTTTTATCGAGCATTACGACCGGGTGGCGCGGTTAATTTATAATTCCAATTTTATTGCGATAGCGCGTAATTTTTCGTGTAGGTCAATTAATATTTGCCTGCTTGGATAATCGCATATTTTCGCATAAAGCAAGTGGACCTATTAACATAATAGGTCCAC
>CAJTXS010000041.1 GCA_910583735.1 uncultured Christensenella sp.
ACACCAGTACGCAAGCTACTATCAGTCCCGCCGCCACTACCGCGCCGATACTTACGCCTACGATTAACCCGACGGGTACCGTGCTGAGCTTTTCGCATATTACCAATCTGCCCAACGTCTCGGTGCTGAATTCCAGGTAATCTCCGTCCAGCTCCGCCTTTAACTCCGTCGCCTTGCCGTTTTCGTCTACAAGATATACCTTCAAATCCGTCCTGCCTCTCAGCTCTTCCGCTATCAGCAACCTCACGGTTACCGCGCCGTCGGGCTGTATCTCCGCTTCGCCGTTCTTCAACACTACCTTGTATCCGTCCAATACGTTGTTCTTGCTTATGCTTATTCCGCTCAGCTCCTCTATCCGCTCTACTTCCAGCTTCGTGCCCGGCGCGATTCCGTTCGTTTCGTCCTTGATTTCCACCAACGTATTCCCGTCTTCGTCCTTGACTTCCGAACTTATCCCCGCGCTGTTGATGCTGAACTTTACCGCTTCGCTCGTTACTTCCATAAAGTTCGCCGTGCCTGCCACGTGCGCCCTTACGTAGTACGTTCCCACTTCCGTAGGCTTCTGCTCGCTCCATCCCGTCAAGCCGTCCCGGCTGTACTCGTACGTTACTTCGCCCTCAAACTTCATATCTACCTCGGGCGTTACTTCGCCCTTCCCCGACACGATGCTCTTAACGCTTACCGTAGCTTCGTTCGCCGCTCTCTCGATTTCGTAGCTGTACTGATACGAGTCTATCTCTATCTTCCCCAGCTCCTTGTCGTTGTACATTACCTTGACCGTTACGTAGTAAATTCCTACGTTCTTGATTTCGCTCGCCTCTTCTCCGTTGTAACTTATGCTGTACTCGTACGTTACTCCGCTAAGACTTACGCTGTTTCCGTTCAGGTCCTTCAACGCGCTTACCGTCAGTCTCGGTATGCTCATTACTCCGCCCGTGTACTCTTCCTTTGTCTCCTTCGCAGGCTTGCTCTCGTACTCAGGCGTATAGAAGATGTCCGTTACCTCTATCGTGTAGTTGACTGCCGCAGTTATGTTCGTATACCTCGGATTGGTTACCGCAAACTCTACCTGTACGTAATAAGTTCCGACTCTCGTCAGCTCGGTTACTATCGTTCCCGCCGCGCTTCCGTATCTTATCGTATACTTCGCCGCTACGCCCTCTATGCTGTCCTTGACTTCGCCGTCCTCTTCGTACTTGACTTTGCACTTCTCCCAGTCTACCGCCGAGCCATCGTTGTATCCCAACCTGTTCGTCTTGTTGTATACTACCGTCAGCTCTTCCTTACCGCGTATCTCTATCTTGATTTTTACGCTAAGTCCCAGGAATTCGAACGTCAGCTCCTTCTCGCCTATGTCGCCTTCGCCAAGTTTCGTGCCCATTTCCGCGCAGCTCATCGCCTCGCCCGACATATTCGCCTTGCTTCCGTCTGCGTAAGTCATCTCGAATATTAGTCCCTTTGCACTAAGAGTTTCGCCTACGTACCATACGCCCTTGAACGTGCTCTGGCTCTCGTTGACTTTCATTCCCGTAGGTATTTCTTTCGTCGTCGTTACCTGCGCGCTGCCCTTGCACTTCCCGTAAATCGCCATTACGTCCAGCGTGCCTACTCCCGTATTCGGGTCTATGTCGCTATCCTGTACCGTGTACGAGTTATTCCCCTCGATGGGATAGCCCTTTACCGTGAACGTTACTCCGTCCGCGTCGACTTCCTCGTACCTGCCGTACCTCACTCCGTCCTCTTCGTAGTAGCTCGCGTACTTCTGGTATACTTCCGCGCCCGCTACGTTGATTTTCGAACCCAACACAAACTGCTTGATTAACAGGTCTACTATAAGCGAGTTCGTTCCCGTCAATGCTACGTCCGCCACGACCATTACTGTTATCTTTCCCTCTTTGACTTCGTAATTCTCTTCGTCCTCGGGTATGAATCTGTAATTGATTACGTACGTGCCCGCTTCGCTCAGGTCTATATCGCTTCCGCTTATTACGATTGCCTCGCCGTCTACGTCCAATTCCAAGTTGCCGTTAGCGTCGCCCTTTAAGAATACGAACCTGCCGCGTACCGCCGCGCCGTTAAACGCCGCTACTACTTTGTCCTCTCTCAGTCCGCGCGCTTCGCTCTCGCCTACCACGTACGTGATGTTCGTTGCGTACTCTTCGTACGTTACTCCCCTGATTGCAGGCGCCGCCTTCTTGATTTCAAACTTGCAGTTTACGTCGTTGAACGTATAGTTGCTAAGTACGCCCAAGTCGCCGCCGAACTCAGGGAGCGCCTCGTACTCGCCTACGTTGACTACGTCCAGTCCGTCCTTGTTCTCGCTTCCCTGCTTGAACTTCAACGTTATCGTTATCTTCGCTTCGTCTTCGCTTACGATATTCGTTTCCACTATCGCCGGCGCCTGGGGATTTCCCGTATATCCGAACTCCGTCTTATCCCACGTGATTTCCACGTTCAGTCTGTCTATGCTCCACTCGTAACTCCCGTTCGTCAGCTCGTAGTTGTCCGCATATCCGCTCTTCAATACCGCCGTCGCCTTGTAACCGTCCGCTCTCGTGCCCTTGTTCCCGCTTACGTCGATTAGCTCCGCGTCAGAATCGTCGCCTACTCCGCTCACTTCACCGAGCAACTCCTGCTCGCTTCCGTTATACGTAAAGCTGTTTCCCTCGCCGTACTTCCAATCTATTGTAAGCTTCTTCTTCTGCACGATTAAGTGCGAAAGCACCGTTCCGTCCGGCAACCGGTAGTTTGCCAAGCCCTCGCTCAGCTCGTACGTCCCCGCATTCTTCACCGCTACTACGTCGTTGCCAGTAAGCAGCGTCGCCTCTACGGGTATGCTTATGTCGCCGTCCGCTACGTATATCCTCAGTTCGTACTCGCCGCCCTTGTATTCCAGTATCTGCGCCGCAGGCACAGTTACCCAATTGCCTTCGCCATCCTTGTACTGTATCTTGTAACTGCCGTTCGTTACCTGCGCCTCTACCGTAAGCTTTATCTCTATATCCTGTAACGCATAGTTCGGGTTCGCCGTCTGCTGCGGCGCCTTCAACGTGTACTCACCCGCGTTCTTGATTTCCTGCACAGTCCAGCTTAGCGTCTGTTCGCCCTTGCCGTCCCCGAGGTCGTACTTTACTTCTACCGTTGCTCCCTGGTCCGTTCCGTTGTATACCACCGTCGTCTCGCTGACTTTCTTTCCGTTGATATACCACTCCGCGCTCACCGACGTATTCTTGTTGATTTTCAACGCCCCGCTTAGCTTATCTCCGTTCGCCGCCTCGAATACGTAGTATCCCGAGTTCCCGGCTTCCAACGTGTACGCATTGGCGCTCGCGTTCAGCTTATACTCGCCTCCGTCGCCCGTCGCGCCTTCGCCGCGCACCGTCGCCGGCGCGTACGCCACGCTCCTATTGCCGTTTTCGTCCACGCACTCCGATACCGCCCTGAACGTATATCCGCTACCGGAATACTCGATTCCGTCGCTTCCCAACGTCTTCCACGTTACTCCGTCCTCGCTGTATTCCCAGTTGTCTACTTTTACCAGCCTCTGCGTTACGTTGACCTTCTGCTCCTGCTCTTTTCCCAAAAAGCTGACTCTTACCGTGTACTCTCCCACTCTGTCAAACGCTACCAATAAGTCCGTTCCGCTGCCGCCGTCGTATATCAGACTGCCGCCCAGCCACGTCTCGTCCGTGAACTCTTCCGTGCTCTCCGCTCCCCCGTTCACGCCTTCGTACGTTACTACGATACTCTCGATATTGCTCTTGTCAAAGCCTTCGCCTACCCAGTACTTTCCGTCCGCTTTCAACGTTACTTCTATGCTCTTTACGCTGCCCGCTGCTATCGAATAGTCGATTACCACGTCCTCGATTTCCGCATAGTTATTCCTCAGCTCTTCGTCTACGTAGCTGATTTCCGCCGTCAGTCTGTAATATCCGGAATCCTTTAATCCTGAATACGTGCTTATTACTCCCGCGTCGCCCTTGATTACTTCCGAATACGAACCGCCCGCCAATTTCTCGTATGTGTAGATGATTCCGAACTTGCTCGCGTCGTTCAAGTCCATTACCACGCCGCCCGCGTCGTCTTTCACACTGCCGTCTATAAGTATGATGTCGTGCCTGTCGGGGTCGTAGTTCAGACTCATATCCTTGAAGTTGCCCAAAAGGCTCTCTTTGTCGTATGCGTTGAAGAACTTCTCCTGACTGATTGTAAGCACGGCTATCCTGTCTTCCACTACCGCAAAGTTACCGTCCGCGTCTTCGAAGCTCAACGTTATCGTGTACTTACCCGCCGATATTCCGCCGTTGTCCGTTCCGTCCGCGCTCGCGTAATTGCTGTTGTTCAGCTCTACGCTTATCTCGTACCGCGCCGTAAGCTCGTATCCGTTCTTGTCCTTGAACGTTTCACCGTCCGACACCGCTACGTTTCCGACCTTCATCTTCAACTCGTGCAGCTTCCCGTCGTACGTTACCGTTACGTCCTCGAACGTTATTCCGCTTAAATCGTGCTCAGCTTTGAGTATCCTGTATATTACAGTCGTGTTGTACGTAGCTTTCAGCTCGTAGTTGCCCGCGTTAGCTCCGCTCAACGTGCCGTCCAGCGACGCTTCGTAGTTACCCACTTCACGCGCTTCGTTACTGCTAAGCCCGAGTACGACTTCGTCCCCGGCAAAGATATCCGTCGACTCCGCCTTCACCCTGTACTGCTTAGTGTTGTATACGTTAATAAAGCTCGCCGACCCGTTTTCGTCCTTGACTTCTACCTCTTTCCCGTCGTCTCCCACGCTGTACATCTTGTAACTTACGTCGTATATCCCCTTCTTCTTGATTTCGAATATACTCGTTATGTCGTCTATTGCAAGATAGTTGCTGTTCTCCGGCATCGTGAACTTTGCCGTTACCTCGTAACTGCCAGCGTTCTTCATCCCTTCTACCGCGCCGTCATCGAATACGTAACTGTACTTGACCGCTATCCAGTCGTTCCTGTTACTTCCTATCTCGATATAGTTCTCCGCGTTCTTCCAGTCTATCTGTCCCTCCGCGCTCTTTACCTGATACTGCACGTAGTGCTTCTGCAAGTCTCCCGTATACTCCGAGCTTCCGCTCTCGAATCTCATTCCCGTATACTCCGCCTGCTTGATGACGATTTCTATTTCTCCGCTACCCGACGCATACGTCGTTCCGCCGATATCTCCCGATGCCGTTAGCCTGCACTCGTATACGCCGCTGTCGCTTACGTTAGTTACTCTGTATACTACCTGCGTCCAGTCCGTGTACTGCCCTGCGTCTACGCTCGAACGCGTAATTCTGTCGCCCACAGGCACTCCGTCCTTATACCACTGGTACTGCAAGATTACCGGCAGACTGCTCTCCGAATAGTTGTAGTACGGCTTCGCCTTGATTGTATACGCCGTCCCCGTGTAAGTCGCGTCAGTCGCGTCGCTCTCCATCAACAGCTCCTGGCTTCCCTCTACGTGCCATACCGCAAACAGGTGGTTGCTTCCCGTGTTGTAGTCCGGATTGCTTCCCCGCTCCGCCTTTACCGTGTACTCCGCCTTTCCGTACGTCGCTTCGTCCGTAGGGTCCGTTCCAACAGGCACTGCTATCGTCCTGCTGTCAGGCCGCGTTGCCCAACCGATTAACACAAAGTTGGCTACGTCTTCCGTCTCTACCGTTACCACCGCCCCAGTATATACGTGGTCGCCGTAGATGGCGTCTACGTCGCTGTCGTCCGCCGTCATATTCTTGTGCAGATATACCGTCAGCTTTACTGGATTCCACTGCGCCACTAACGTTACGTTCCGCAACGGCTCGTTTCGCATCGCCAACGTGTTCCGTATGTCGTTTACCGTCGCCAACTGCTGCGTGCCGTTCAACAACTTCCAGTTAGTAAACTCGTAGCCTACTCTCTCTACCGCGCTTCCGTCCGGCAACGCCGCGTCGGCTGAATTTACCGTATAAGTCTTGACAAACCCGCTCTCGCCGTTGATTGCGCGTCCGCCCTCGTACGTGTACCTTATCGTATACGTCTGGGGATTCAACACCGCCTCGATTACGATGTCCCCCATTACCGTCTTCGTCGCGTTGTTGACTACCAACACTCCGTTCTGTCTTATACTGCCTACCGTGTATCCGCTGTTAGGCACTACTTCCAGCCGCACTCGCGTCCCGTACAGGAACTCTTCCCCCGCGCCCGCTTCGTGCTCGCTTCCGTCCGCTTCTATTACGTATACCTTCAACTCCCCGTAAGGCGTGCTTCCGCCGTTATCCGAATAGCTGATTGTATAATTGTTCTCTTCCCAGCCCGCGTACAACGTTATGGGTCCCTGCAATACAGCAATGCTGTCCACGCCAACCTTTCCGGACAACTCCTGGTTAGCCGCGTCTGCCGCGCTCGTATACCAGCCCTTGAAGTCATATCCCGAACGCGTCGCCACAGGCAGACTTCCGTACGCCTTATAGTTGCCGTACGTCTTTGTCGTTGGCGATACCGCTCCGCCCTGCGCGTCGAACGTTACCAGATAATTCTCCGGCTGGAACCGCGCCCACAGCTCT
>CAJTXS010000042.1 GCA_910583735.1 uncultured Christensenella sp.
AAGAACACTCTATTGATTTTGGACTCATACGGTTCAAAACTTAATAGAGTGTTCATCTGGTGCGGATGACAGGACTTGAACCTGCACAGCCTTGCGACTATAAGAACCTGAATCTTACGCGTCTGCCAATTCCGCCACATCCGCACGCAATAGTTATTTTAGCATAAAGTTAATACTTTGTCATTAAAAATAGATATAAAATCGTGGAAAATAAAAGGCGCCTGCATGCGCCGAGTATGCTGATAGCGGTGAAATATGCCGAAAGCATGGTTTATAAACTTCAAATCAATGCAGATAAAGGAAAGGCTTAAATATCTGACTATATTAATAGGTCATATTAATAAGGCTGATTGTGATTGCCAAATAATCATATTTTGAAATATTGGGCGCGGCAGTTTGAGCGCGTTAAGCCGAGACTTTATCTCACTGTCGCTTTGATTATATTTAATTCATAAGAATATATCGAATGGGCGGGACTGCGGGCTGTTAAGGAATGCAGGTATAAGTTGATATTAACATTATTATATAGATACATATTTATATAACTATTTTTATTTATAATATCAATATATACAGTGCGCGCGGCAAAGATAAATTGATGCGACACATAAAGCGAAGTGTCGTCATGCTTGAAATATATTTTTATATATATAAAGGCTACGGTCTTGTTTCTCAAGCGAGGCGGCGCAAATATCGGCAATCTTTATTATGTAGAAGTACTTTGATATAAATAACTACAGTAGCTTAAATAAGCGGTTAATATTAGTTGTAATATATAAATCTAAAAGAGCGACAAAGGCGCGGCAGGCTTAATAAATCAGCGGCTGAAGCAACGCAGTTAATGCGCCTTAGCCTATCCTTATCCTTAAATTGAAATAAAAATTGTTGCCTTTAAGGCTAGCTATGGCAGAAAATGAGGCGCAAAATACGAGGATAAACGCGCTCAAAAGTAAAATTATTCTCAAAAGAATATTTTTTGACACGTTGCGACAAATATTGTTAAATTCTACTGTTTTTCCCGTTGGGCAAGTATACTTAGGCGGTATATAATGACATCAGAAAACAATCGGAGGACAAATATGACAAAAATCAACGTAGTAATCGCGGACGACAGTGCTGAATTATGTAACAGTATAAAAGAATTTTTCCGTGAAGACGAACAAGTGCAAGTAGTGGCGACGGCGGGCGACGGAGTGGACGCGTTGGACAAGGTGCAACGCTATCAGCCCGACGTACTGATACTCGACATTATCATGCCCGGGCTGGACGGCTATGAAGTGCTGGGCAGGATTAAGAAGCTCACTATTGCGCGCAAGCCCAAAGTGATAGTGATATCGCAGCTGTGCAGCGACACCTTTATAACCAAGGCGCTGTCGGGAGGAGCGGTGTACTTCATGGCGAAGCCCGTCAATAACGACATCTTGCGCGAGCGCATTATCGAGTTCGGCACGGGCAGCAAGGCGGGCGCTGCCAAGCAGAACACGGGCTATAACAGCAGGCAAAAGTCCTTGGACGAAAAGCTCGCCAACATATTCATCACGGTAGGCATACCCGCTCATATTAAGGGTTATCAATTCCTCCGCGAGGCGATTAAGATGGCGATAGACAATCCCGATATCATCAACTCCATCACCAAGAAGCTGTATCCCGGCATCGCGGATAAGTTCAACACTTCCGCCTCCAAGGTGGAGCGCGCCATACGTCACGCCATAGAGGTGGCTTGGAATAGGGGCAAGATAGAGAATATCAACAGCATATTCGGCATCAAGATATATTCGCCTAACGATAAGCCCACTAACGGCGAGTTTATCGCGCTGCTTGCGGATAAAATGATTATGGAAGGCGCATAAACCGGACACGGGTATCACAGCATACCTATCATCCCCTTACTTGCCCGTGTCGGCTAAGGGACGACCGTTACGGTCGTCCCTTATTAATATCGATTAAGCTAATCCGCGCCTTTTCGTTGTAAAACGACGTTATTTTGCACTTAATTTACTGATTTTGTTGCAAAATGCTACGGCTTGGTTTATATTATAAGTATACAAATAAACTGTTGCGGAGGTTAAGTTTATGGCTACATGGTTTAACAAGCAGAGCCGTCTTGTACAGATACTGCTGCTTTTGATCCCGTTCGTTAACTGGATAGTCGAAATCTGTGTAAGATGGTCGGCATTCCTTAAGACTAAGAGCATCCTTACGTTGATTACTGCGATAATCGTTACGTTTGGCGGTCTGTTCGTCGGTTGGTTGGATATGATTTGGTGCTTGCTGTTCAAGCATATGATACTCGCCAAGGCGTAAAACTTGATTTACCGACAATAGGGCATTCCGATACGGAGCGCCCTATTTTTTTGCTATTTTTACTGTTGTTGATAGGCTTATATAATAAATCGGCGGCATTATAGCCGCCTTAATTTTGTACATGTATTAGTATAATTGATGATCATTTTTACGAGCAGTAGCCGTTAATCGTATTAATATTTTAGCTTAAAGCCCTCTGTAAGTCAATATTATGCCGCGGAAATAGGCGAAAATCCATATATTTCCTCGCAATTTTTCCGTGCGTGATCATCAATTATACTAATTTATGTACATTTTTACCGATAATTTTTTGCCGCTATTCGACATTAACGTTAGATAAACGGAACAATTTCGCATTGTCGTAGATTTACAGTCGGATGACGAATTATTGATTATAGACTGTATATAGGTTAGTTTTGAGTAGAAGATATAGATATATATCTGTATTTGCTGCGGCGGTAATTATCGTCGCTGTATTGCTATGCTTTTGCTTTGTTTCATTTGATAATATTAATGATGTATTTGCTTTTACGACTACCAATATAACGAGCGGAGCGGTAGACGTCGGCGATATATTGCTTGATGGCTACGCAGACCGCGCGGACGGCAAGGTATTTAACGGCGAGTCGATGGCGGCGCTGTATGAGAAGCTCACGGGCAAGACGGGAGCGGAGATAGGCGACGTAGACGCCCTCGGCACGCTTACTGCTAAGCAGATACGGGCTAAGAACGGCAATAAAGACATAGTGCTTACCATGGACAGACAGCAATGGACGGTAGCGTATTTGACCAAGGACAACTCGGGCAGTACCATAGTTACGCTGTGGCAGGCAAGCAATGAGACTAAGCATCAGTGGAATACATGGTCTGCCAATAATACTACTATTGCGTATCCGTCTGACGTATACGGAACGAGCTATATAAGGTCTCACGGGTTAAATATAGGCAGCGACTATGTAGCATCTAACGGCGCTGCGTCGCTGACGCAATCACCGCAGAGCGAAACGCATGTATATGCAAGGCTGACAATGCCGTCGGTAAAAGGCTCATTGACGGACTTTATAGTAAAGCCGTCTGGGGTAGAGTATCAAAGCAATCAAAATCAAGCAGTGGGCGGACCTATAGGTGCTTTAGGCAATACATTGCCTAACGATGCGTACGGTACTCCGGGCGGCAAGGTAAATTGGTACAGCAGCGGCATGAGTACATTGCCATCCAAGACAGGCTACGACGCGTGGAAGGACGATTATATATGGTTGCCATCCGTAACCGAGACAGGATACCAAGACACGGTAAACGGAATCTGGGGATTATCTGGCAATCAAAGATCCAATGCAGTCGTTTCATGGGTGCGCTCAGGGCACTACTCTAACGCTACTCGTGCGTACACATTGAATGCAGGTGGCAGCTCATGTCCCTACAGTGATGTAACGGTTAGCTACGCTGTTCGTCCTGCGCTTCACTTAAATCTTGACTTGGCGGCGCAGCATAGCGGCGCAGTTGCGTTGGCAGAGCCTACTGATGTATCTGTAGAGTATAAAGGTACGGCGCTTGCATTGGACGATGTGGCAGACGAGCAAAAGAAGTGGTTTAATGCCGATAAGATAAGTATTACATATGACGGCGACATTAAAGACGCAGGCACGTACAAGGTAAAAGCGGAGATTAAGGCATACCTTGTCGCAGAGGGAATTAAATTTACGGGTACGCCCGACACATCTGCTGGTGAGAGCGATACGGTAAGGTACTTTAACTTTACCGTAACTAAGAAGAAGATAGGGATAACTGCTGCGTTAGATAGCGGAGGGTTGCCTACTGTAACGCTTAAGAATGCGGCTGATATATACAGCGGAGATACTGCGGCTAACGGGCAGGCGCCTAACTTCGGCTTTACGTATGCGTCGAGCGGCGGGCAGGAGTACGACGATTTGCCTACCGCGGTGGGTACATATACGGCTACGGCTAAGATAACTAACGAGTGTAACTATCAGATAGATACTGCTAATAGTACGCTGTCGGTTACTTTTAAGATAGATAAGCGGTCTATAGCTAAGCCCGCCCTATCGGGACAGGTGAGCAAGCCATACAGCGGAGTTGCGCAGAGCTTTACGTTGCAGGGCGTGACGGCAGACGTGTCCTTGACCTTGCCCGACGGAGTTACCTATGCGGACGGTAAGCTAAACGCCAAAGACGCGGGCACGTATAAGATACGTATTGCCTTGACGGATAACGGCGTAGCCACGCAGTGGGCGGACGGAAGCATTGCGGCGTATGAGTTGACCGTCACTATTACTAAGAAGCCGCTTAACATCACTATAACCGCGCCCTCGTCCTGGAAAGTGGGCGAGACGCCTACAATTACCATAGTCGGGGACAGCTTAGCCGCCGATACTACGGAGCTGTATATCTACTATTGCAAGCACGGCTCGGCTACTAAGTATGACGATATCAACGACAATAAGGTAATCGAGGGTAAGAAGCGCACTATCGTAATGCCCGTACTTGACCAAGGAGACTACTATATCGGCGTAGAGCTGTTCGGAGATAAGCAAGGCAATAGCAACTACGAGATACTTGCGGGAGTAAAGACGCACGAGTTTAAGGTACTGGGCAACGAGATAACCTTTACCGAGGACGATGTCAAGTGGCAGTACAATAACACGCCTATCGTTAATACAGATGATTTTAAGTTGACATATACGGGTAGTATCTTCCGCTTTAGCATAGACGACAGCAAGCTCAAGGATATGGGCGTCAAGATAGACACCACCAAGGGCATAAACGGCTATAGCGGCGATGTGCAGGCTACCAATGCCAAGAGTGACACATACAGCGTAACGGTGTATATCACAGAGTATGACAGCACCTTTAACGAGTTCGACGCGCAGTATATATTGACATATACCATAGAGAAGGCAAAGTACGACCTATCGGGCTTGAGCTGGAACTATAACGACAGCAATCCGCTGCAGTTCGTAGCAGGCAAGGCACAGGGCATAACGCTAACGGGCAGTCTGCCCACGGGCTTGACCGCTACGTACGCCGGTAACGGCAATATCCCCGTAGGCAATTATAATACTACGGTCAGCTTTAACGTGTCCGACGCGGTCAACTACTACAAGCCTGCATCTAACGATACTAATAGCTACCTCGGCAGCTTCGAGTGGAGCAAGGCATGGCGCATAGTTAAGGCGACGATAACATGCTCATGGAAAGAGGACGACAGAGAGGACGCGGAGACATATAACTTGCCCATATTGCAGAGCATAGGCAGCCTCGATGTGGACAGCATGGTAACGTATAAGTACTACGACTATACGGGCGGAGTAAAGGGCGAGGAAGTCAATCCCATAGAGATAGATACCAACTCGGAGCGCAGATATCTTGCGATAGCCGAGCTTAAGCCCGAGTATACTAATAATTATGAGCTCGAGGGCAACGAGTACGACTTTACGGTAGGCGTTAACAGATACCCCGTCAAACTCAAGATGGACATAGACGGACAGACGTTGCCCTATAGACCCGAGGGATACACGCCTAATGTAACGGTAGAGAGCGCAGGCGGCTTGACGCTGGACGCGATAACGCTAACGTATTACAAGGACGGAGCAACGAGCGGCAGTACATCTATACCCGTAGCTGTAGGCAAGTACGTAGTAAAGGCGGAACTCAAATACGGCGGAGACGCCAACTATATCGAGAATGGCGAATTTTCCTTCGAGATAATAAAGGCTGATATAGACGTATCTAATATTAAGTGGCAGTACAGCCACGGCGATGTAACGGCTACATACGACGCTACAGTGGGCAAGTGGTTACTTGCGGACGGCACGGAAGCGAGCGAATTCGTGTACGACGGCACTGCGCATACTATCACATTAATAGGTACGGATAGCTTGATTGCGGGTATAAGCGTAGCGACATCGGGCAACTTAAGCGAGAGCAACGCGGGCGGCTATACCG
>CAJTXS010000043.1 GCA_910583735.1 uncultured Christensenella sp.
TTGACGCCGCTAAGCTGCGTAGCGGAATCAAATACAAACGCGGGAGAATAAACGCCCTTATTCTGCATTATCGACTGCAAGCTATGCGTTGTTCCGTCATAATCCACGCTAATCTCACTCGGAACCGAATATACCGCAGCATTGTCCGCTGCGCTGAGATTTAAGTGCAACGCAGGACGCAAAGCGTAATTGCTATCCACCATGTTGTCGTAATAAGCGGTACCCGTCGCGCGCAAGGCATAAGCTGCGCCCGCATGATATGTCAATCCCGAACGCAGCCATGAATATGTAGAATCGGATTTCTGATTAGCGCTTAACTCCCAAATACCGATTTTTGAAGTACTATATCCCGTTTCCGTCAAGGACGGGAGCCAAATGTAGTCGTCCTTCCACTCCGTATAACCTGTCTTTAAGGAGTAATTCATATTGGAGTTATACCAGTTGACCGTACCGCTCGGAGTTCCGTATGCCTCGTTGGATAATGTGTAATTTACACCGCCTACGGTACCGCCGTTATTTTGATTTTCCGTCTCTTGATACGCAACTTGCGCCGGCGTGACTATAAAGTCGGTAAGCGAACCTGCTACGGATGACATAGTGAACTTAGCATACTTATGCAAAGGATTTTGCGCTACGCCGGTAAGCGTAGTCGCGCCATTGGTTGCAATATATCCGCTTCCGCCACTATTGAGTCCGACCGCTCTCAAGTAACTGCTACTGTACATGTTGGAAGGATATCTTGCCGTAGGAGTATCCGCATACCAAGTGTTCCACTTAAATGTCTCTTCGCTCTTTGCCTGCCATAGAGTAGCGATTATATTGCCCGACCTATCCTTAGTAACATGCGTCACCGTCCACTTGAAACCGCCGAACTGCACTATTATATCCCGTCCCGAAGGATGATCGTCGTCTTTATTGTTGTTACGTATATCTGTAGAAGTAATTTGACCGCCGCTTAAAGCCGTATTAATATCGCTTAGCGAAACGGCGTTACTGCCGCCTATAGCCGAATACAATTGACTAAGCTTAGCACTATCGAAATAACTATCGCCGTTGACGCTGTCTTTGCCCTTCAGTATTTCGTCCACGACAATATTTTCCGTATTGGCGTCAGACGTATCGGTCATTGCGGCAGCAACGCCCTTGAAATTTACATAATAAAGGCTACAGCAAATCAACGCCGCAACAATAAAAGCCACTGTCAATACCGCAAATTTGTTCTTGCTTACAACCATTTTTATTACCCGAAAAACGCATTATTTTTCGTCTTTAGCAGGTGGACCTATTATTGTAATAGGTCCACCTTAACCGCTGTTAAAATGGATTTTTTTCGCATAATTAGAAGTATATGTACTACTATAGTGGCGAAAAAAGGTATTATATGTTGCGAATATGGCTTAAAAGTATTATAATATAGTAAATATTAAGGACCTATTACTATAATAGGTCCATTTATATATAAAAATTGCGCTAAGATAATTTATTTATCGAGATTAATTCGCAAAGCTCTGTAAGCGCTTGAACCCAATCATTTCAAGCTACGCTGTCTCGATCCTCAATCGCTATCATTATCCCTGCTATCGGTATCGCCCCTGCCATCAACTGCCTCTTGTCGATTCTTAGAGCCGACCTTCATTATAAGGACGATGACTAATATAATACACAGCACAAGCAACGAGCCGATAGACGCTATCGTAATAATATACAACTTCTTACTTACCCATTCTCCGTCGGCGCTCTTAATACCGGCGCTAACGGTAATGCTCTTGCTGAACTCTCCGTATGTAACCGTTATCATGTTATCGCCCTCTTGCAACGCGTCCTGCGTGTACTCGTAGTCGTATATCTGCTCTTTGCTTCCGTCCGTATATATCGCGTTGACTATCATTCCCACGCTCTCGAACTTCTCGCCTACGTTGTAATTCTTCTTATAGCTCCCAGTTATCTCTATATCGATTATCTTATATTCGCCGTTTCCTTCGCCGTCCGCTACTATCTTATACTTGATTGTCGTTAAACAACTGCTGTCTATATAGTAATTTCCGCTCACCCTCACGCTAAGCGTATACTCGCCTACGTACTTGGAGATTATCGCGTCGCCGCCGTTGTATATTATCTCCACTCCGCTTAGCTCGTTGCCGTCCCTGTCTCTTACGCTCACGCGGGGATACTGTACCTCGCCGTTGTAGACGAGTTCTCCCCCGTCCTCGAACGCGCCCGCCTCGCTGCGCCACTCTATAAAGACGACAACGCGTCCCACCTCGGGCACTATGCTGTATACTGTAGTCCCGTTCTCTATCATATAATTATATTTATTGACGTCGTCGGGAGCTATCTCGACGGTTATTGTATAACTGCCTATCTCTATACCGCTAACGTCGCCCGAATAAATCAAGTTAAGCTCGTCGAAAGCGTCTGCAAAAGTTGCCTTCGGTCCCTGCGCCTCGCCCGTATATTCACTATCCAACCACTCCCATGCCGCAAATATCGCGTAGGGCGTAATGTTCCACTGTATCTGCGCTGTCGCGCCTGAGAGATTGCTCCACTTATAATTCTTGGAGTCGGCAAGCTTAAGGAAAGCGGTATAGCCGCTGCCTACTCTTACATCTCTTGCGCTCGCGTCGCCCGTAATAGTATCGACTGCTTTTGCGATGTCGGGCGGCAAACAGTCTACGACGTTGCGTTCCTGTCCGTTATACTCGAGCGTCAAACCCGTAGGCACGTCGAATACGATAGGCAATATCTCATACTTGGCGGTCGAGTTGGCAATCTTGTACGCGTTGTCTTTATTGCCGCTGCCGTCAACTATAACTATCTCCGCGGTATACAGTCCGACATCTATCGGGTCTACTGCGCCGAGCGCGGTATTGATAATAAACTTAATATTGTCTGCAAGTATTGTAATGGGCACGCGCTGTCCGTCGTCTTTCAGCTCAAAGAACTTTATAGACGGAGTGATTATCTGTCCCGTGTACACAGCCTTAAGCTCGGTATTGCCGTCGATTGTCCAAACTGCCTCGAGAGTGATGGGCTTGCTGCCGTAATCCACATAACGCTCTTCCGAAGCAAACTCTCCCGTGCCGTCTGTGCCCTCGAAGGCAACGTATTTGAAATAGTACGCCCCGCGCTTAAATTCGGAATCAGCAAGCACATTGTACCAGCGGGTACTGTTCTCTCCGCGATAGATCATGCCTACAGAAGGAATTAAAGAATCCACTTCATATTGCTCGCTTGCGATGTCGTATCTGATATCGGGAGCGCTGCGTCTGGCGGGAATCACGAGCGTGAACTCATCCGACTTGAATATGCCGTCGCCTGCGGCATACCAAGCTATTAGTACGCCTTTGGTCGACGAAGGCTGCAAGTCGACATAATCGTTATTACCCTGCTGCTCTCCGCCGCCGTTGAGCTCGTAGTGTATCTTCTCTCCGAGTTGCTCGAGCGTGCGCTCGCCCAAGTAATTGATACTGAGCTTAGGCGCATCGTTGCGCGCAGGTATGACCAAAGTCCCTATATTGCTACGAGGAGCAGAACTTGTTGCCGGCACATAATAATATAAGGTATAAGGCGTATCTCCGTATGCCGCTATATAGTTAACTCCGCCTTCGATATACAGATCGAGTTTAGCGGTAGAAGGCGCGCTGTTAAAGTCTCCTAACGCAGGCTCTCCGCTGTCGGAAAACGCGTACATATATGATGTATTAATCGCCGCCTTCTCATTGACGTAATCTATTATGGGCTCATCCGCATCGGCTCGCGCGGGTATGACAAGACTGACAGCATCGCTGTCATCTATATAGTCGGAATACATCTGCGGCACTTTATATCTGAAGCTATACGTATCGCCTGTAAAAAGAGACGAAGGTATCTTCATGCCGCTAATAGGCACCCAATTGCCGCTGCCGTCGAGATACTCCAGCCAATCAAGCCTACTCATACCGTTGACAAGGTCGCTTGCCTCTGTCAACTTCTCGTTAATGAAGTCTATGATTAGCGACGGTTGCGACTGCGTCGCCTTATTAACCGCGTATACATACTGCGAGCTTGCTGCCGTAGGCAATGTATAGTTATTAAGGCGCGAGCTGTCCTGCGCGGTAATATCCGCCTTGAGCCTATGCGTTCCGACGGCGTCGAGCTTAGAGCTGTCCGAGCTTCCGTCGTAGCTCATACTTACTATCAAATTATCCGACGCTATATCGTTGACTATCTTAGGCTTATAATTCTGCAAATTTTCAAGCAAAGTATTGCTCCACATGTAGCTCGAGTCCATGCCCGTCCAATCGAGAGTAAGCACTCGAGGCTTAATCTTCCATACTATCTCTTGCGGCTGCGTTCCGCTCACGGTACTCCAGCCCCCGCTGCTGTCCTTAATCAGCCACTTGTAGTCGCTTGAGTTAAGAGTGACTTTAGCGATATATGTATCGGCGTCTACAGCCGCGACCTGCGATGTCATATCGAGCGACATCTCGGCATAAAGCTTATCCGCGAGCATAGTCTGAAGGCTCTTTTGCTGACCGTCATACTCGACATCGTCGACGGCAGGGACCTCGTAAGCAATCGCCTGCGAAGCTATCTTGGTCAGATTGAGATGGAACGCGGGTCTTACGGCGTAATAATTGTTTACGTCGGCGTCGCTGTCTGCGACATAAGCGCTACCCTCATCGGCATATACGCATACCTTACTTGCATCACCCGAAAATGCAGAACGATACCAGTAAGCATAATTCTTTGTGTTAGCTCTCTGACTTACGCTCGTCTTCCATATACCGTTACTGTCCGTAGCCTGAAAACCCGTCTCGGTTACGGAAGGAATCCAAATGTAGTCGTAAGCCCAATCGGTATAAGTATCCTTACCGCGAAAATCGAATCCGGGTTGGCAATTGACAGTACCGCGAGGAGTACCGTAGGCGTCGTTAGGCAATGTAGTAGACGAGCCGTAATTGAGATAATTCTCGCTTGACTGATACTTGATCTTGGCGGGCTTAACTATATAGTCGGTGATATTGTCATTAGCGCTCGTATCGTTGAATAACGTATACGGATAATCGTATGATGCGTCTCTCACATAAGAGGTGAGCGACGCGCCGCCCGATACGGAATGCTTAACCGAGACGGGATTGCCTGACGCGTCCTCGCTCTTGCCGTCCAACAGCAACGCGCGTATGTAACTGCTCGAGTACATTGTACAAGGATAATCGAGCCTGACATTGCTTGAGCTCCAAGTGCTCCATTGTTGATTATCCGTGCTGTTGGCAAGCCAAAGCGACGCTACCGTATTGCCGTCCGTATCGTCCGATACACTTGCGACTATCCAGTCCATACCGCCTAACGTGACGACTATATCTTTACCGCCGTTCAATGTCCTTATATCTCTCGACGATAGAAGTTGACTTCCCTCCACATTGCTGCCGCGAGTGGCAAGAGTACTCTCAACGTCCGAAAAAGATGCATTGCTTATACCTGTCAAAGCCTTATATAATGATTTGAAATTATCACCGGAAAACTTCTTTTCACTGCCGTCGTCAGACAATCCCATGTATAACTCGGATATCTTTACTATGCTTGAATTGCTCTCCGAACTATCAACTATGGCAAAAGCGTCGTTACCGACGGCATAGTTAAGCACATATACGCCTATAAGCGCTACCGCGCACGCTATAACGATAATGAAAGCTCTTACACGTTTGTACAATAACATTTATGCACCAAAAAAATTCTTAATTTCTATTCATTGGTGATAGACCTATTAACATAATAGGTCCAC
>CAJTXS010000044.1 GCA_910583735.1 uncultured Christensenella sp.
ACGAAAGGTTTCCCGAAGTATCCGCGCTGATAAAAGAAGGCGCTTCGATAGAAAGTATAGAAAAGTTTGCATTTGAAAGAATTCAGGAAGCCGTCGAGTGCATTTTGTACCAACTCGGCGACCAGGAGTCCGCGGAATGCGCAGACGTATTCGACGAAATTGATTTTTCTCAAATGAATTCACTAAGACTTATGGAAGTCGGCCCCGACGGAAAACCGACGGGGCGCTACGCCGTTGAGCTTCACGGAAAAATCCCGTTTGCAGATATGGAAGATTAACCGTGTTTTTTGCCTTTGATATGATAGATTATAAATTAAATTTCAATTTTACGAGGCGTTAAAAAATGAGTAAATATGAGCCGTTATGGAAGTATTTAGAAGATAATAATAAAGAAAGATATATATTATCTTATGAAGAAATCAAGAACATTTTAGGGTTTGAAATAAATCATTCGTTTTTGACTTATAAGAAAGAGGCAAAAGAATATGGTTATGAAGTCGGCAAAATATCAATGAAAGAAAGGACAGTAATTTTCAACAGGTTATAACTATAAATTTCAATTTAGCGTAGAATGACCGATAAGAAACACCCATCTTGTCGGTCTTTTTTATTTTATGGCGGATTGACTACTTTTTGCAGGTTTAGGTGTCCTCCACAATTAAGCCTTTCGGACTTCGGTTGTAGCACAGTTCTTGCAAAAGTAAACGGCAAAAAATAAGCGCTTAAAATTTGAATATTGTCTTGAAAGTCTGACGGAAAACGTCGGGCTTTTTTGTTATGCAAATAACGCACTTATTTTTTGGTAACGGGACGCAGATATAGACCTGTCGTTTACTTTCGCTGCCTCGCCAAATCAAAGCCTTATCACACCCGAACAGTGCTACTTTGCCCCTGCCGAAAGGCTAATAAAATCACGGAGGTTTAGAAAATGCAAAAAGTAGTTTACTCGGTTTGAAACAATAATAAAGAGAGATGCGTGCGCCTCTCTTCTCCTTTTATCGGTAATCGCAGATTATGTAATCCGCTGATTATCTCAAGCGCTTTGCCGATTTCACTTTAGTTGAATTTATTGTTTTGCAAGTGCCGCGCGAGTTTAATAGATAAAAATCAATGCGCACCTTATACCGCGCTTTACGCATTGTCAAAGCATATTACAAACGAAATATTGCCCATACTTATCGTTAGCACACGCCCTAAGAATTATTAATTGTATATCAAAAGTATAATTAATCCCAATTACCTTAACGCATGACAGATTAATCTGATATAATACTTATATGATAAGCAATATTAATTACAAGATAAGATACGTAAATGATGCCGATAAGGACTTTTGGTTTTCTCTCGACAAGCATTTGAGCGTCGCTCAATTCGAGAAAAAAGTCCGCGACAGGCAGGGCTATATATTGAGTGTCGACGACACGCCTATAGCTATTTTACGCTATAACTTATTTTGGGACAACACGCCCTTTTGCACAATGCTCTATGTCAGCCAATCCTATCAAAATCAAGGCTACGGAACAGCTTTAATGAACTATTGGGAAAACGAAATGCAATCGCTCGGCTACGACTTATTACTGGTATCCACACGAGCCGACGAAACGTCGCAATACTTTTATCGAAAAATCGATTATATCGATTGCGGCGCTTTGGACATTGTAAATCAAGCGACCGAATTAATCTTGTATAAGCGCATTAACAATTAATATACCGCATAAACGGTTAGCATTTATAAAGGTCAAAAGGACCTGTTAATCACAATTATAAGCGTTGCACTGCGCAGCAAATACGGGGCGGCGCATTTTTTAATTTATTACCAAGGGTATGTACTGCCTCATATATTCATTTTCGATACCGCGGGTCTGCACTTACCTCAATAATCTTTAGGAGTATATTAATGATTACAGCTCAGCAAATACGTCAAGACTTAATGGAGATACGCTACTACTACGTCCACCGCGAAGAATTGGACAAAGCGGCTGATATAATCGGAGAGAACGCGACTGTTAAAAAAATTATGCGATATAACCAAGCCGTAGCAGATGCGCCGCCAAGACTATATCATATATATTACTGCCTGTATGTAATGAACAACTCTCAGTCGGCGCTCGCTTACGAGTGGGACATGAGCGCGGATTATATCAGACAGCTGAATTGCAAGCTTCTCCAACACCTTTTACTCAGCTTACATGACGATACACTGTAACGTAAGCTCACAAAACCGATGCGCGACAAGACTTACAATCGGCAATTGACATACAAATTAATAAAGTGATATCATAAGCAATATAAATTACATATACGGCTGGGAGGTCTGCTGTGAATAAACGCGTAAAATTGCTTGTAATACTGATATGCGTGACAATGCTTGTCGCAAGCATGAGCGTAGGTTTTGCCGCCTGCGACAGCGCTGAAAGCGCGGCGAGGAAGCTCAACGAGCTGGCTGACGAAACGGCGCTTTTCTTGCTCGGCAACGACGCTAACAGCTGGAACACTCTGTCGATTAATCCGAAAGAATCTTTCGGTTACGAAAGAAGCTCCGAGCCCAAGTGGTATTCATATTCCCGTATAACCAACACGGACATTAAGGAAATACGCTACGCCTTTAACTATCTTAATAAAAAATTATCCAAGATAAAATCAAGCAAGTTGAGCGGCTCCGACCTTGCGACATATTATACGCTCAAGCAGACGCTTAGCTCTTACATCGATTACTACGGATCCGAGTACGCTAAAGACTTTCAGCTAATCGACGGCGGGTATATCAATTCTCAAGGCGGTTATGTCGCCGACTTTACGAGCGCGGTAGAAAATTACGCTCTGCGCAACACAGACGACGTTCAAGACTTACTGTCGATGACGCAGTCGTGTAAAGACTCCTTTGCGACTTATCTCGACTATGCAAGAGACAGAGCCGAGTCGGGATATCCGCTGTATGACAGCTCTATCAACGGCATGATAGAGTATCTCGACGAAGTATCAGCCCAGGGCGATAATTATTACCTGTACGACTACGTAAACGGCAGAATAGACGGCGCGGCATTCTTGAGCGACAGCGAGAAAATTAATTATAAAGACAAATTCCGCATAGCTTTGAAAGGCAGCTTTATGCCGGGAGTAAAGGCTCTTGCACGCGGTCTTACCAACTACCGCGGATATGTCAAGACGACCAATAAGAGCTATCTCGCCGCGTACGGCAATAAAGGCAAGGAATTATATAAGTGGCTGTTTGCCAATAAGACGGGCGCCGATATCGACCTTGAGAGCGCTTATCTTAAGCTCTTCGAGGCATACGACAGATACAATACGCAGGCGCAAGCTATATTAGAGGAAATGGAGTCTATAAAGGATACGGAGCGAGCTTTATATGATAAGTTTAACGCCTACGCAAGCGGAGAAAAGAAGCTGCTCGACTTGACTGACCCCGAAGAAATATTGAGTTATCTCAAGACTGCGGCTAATGATATCGTGCCCCGGCTTAATACAATGCCCGAGATAGATTTCAAGTATATGGACGACACCGTAGCCAAGCGCACGCCTACAATAGCATACTACATCCTATCGCCCGTTGACGAACAGAACTCTACCGAGCACATCACGCTCAATCCTTACTATATCGAAAATATGCCCGAAGAGATATTGCTTACCACAATAGCGCACGAAGGCTATCCGGGGCATCTGTACGCATATGTTAACGCCAAGGAAAAGGGCGCGTCGTTAATATCGTCCGTTATGACTTCCAAAGCATTCTCCGAAGGCTGGGCGGTATATGCGCAGATAACTCTGCTCCAAAATATCGCGGCATCCTCGCAAGACGATGCGCTCGTCAAGTTCTGCACTTACAGCTACTGCGATACAGTAGCCGATTATATCATTGCGGTAATAATGGATATGCAGATCAACTACTTGGGCTTATCGGTGCAAGACTATATCGCCAACGGCATGGACGAGGATTCTGTGCGTCATACTATGGAATTGGTTATGGAATCCCCTGCAATGTACGTACCTTACGGCTACGGAATTTATGCAATGCTGGATCTGCATGATAAGGCTAAATCAGCCCTTGGAGATAAGTATAACGAGGTAGAATATAACGGCGTGCTGCTCTCCGACGGCATGGGACCCGCGCTCACGAGAGCCGAGCAACTGACACAAGAGTATATCAAAAGCAAATAGCGCTAATAAAACATATTAACGGCTATTGCCTACTGTCGATAAATTGTGTATTAATTTGACATTTTCGTCATACGACAGATATTAATACTCGACAGTAGACTTAATTATACAATTAAATTAATAGGCGCGGATATATTCAGGCGGAGCAAGTCATTGCCGCTTATCATATATCCGCGCCGCTATAATTAATCTATATTATTCCGTCATATTGTTACTGCCGTCTTCTTTATCCTTAGCGCGCGTATCGTCGTTGCGTTGCTTTTTCTTACTCTTCAATTTTATTATCAACATGATAAACGTTATGAACAGCCCTATCAACGTCGCCGCAACTACCATCTCGGTAATAACTTGCATCTTATACCAAATGCTTTCCTCTCTATTGTCGCTACTACCGTTGCCACTGCCGCTATCGTCCTTGTATTCGAACTCCTGCGAAGTGCTTGCCGTCGCGTCGGGCAATACCTCGCCGCTCGCGTCTATGAACTCGAAGTTAGCCGCATACTCGGGCTTGAGCGTCGCCTTGACGCTGTATGTCTTACCAGCAACCATATCGGACTTGCTTACCGTATTACCGTCCTCGTCGGTATAGGTATAATTAAATGCGTCGTTGCTTAGGCAATCGGCTAAGCTCTCGGGCACGGATATTGTAGGAACCTTTCCGCCACTATTCCACTGCGAAGGCAGTTGAGCCTTGGATATCTTAACCGTAAGCTCGAGGTCGTCGGTAGACGTGGTACCGTCGCCGTTATCCCAGCAGTAAAGACCGCTCGTAAAGCGTATCTTAATCTTGTACTCGCCCGCGTTGGTCTCTCCCGTCTTGGACGTACCGTCCGCGCCCTCGTAGACTATCTCCATATACTCGGAGTTAAAGCCGGTTAAACCGAACAGCTCCGAAAGCGTAGCAGCGTCGAATGCTCTTTCGCTACCGTTATAGTAAACTATCTTACTGCCGTCGGAAGGCAATGTAGGCTTAGCTACGGGCGTCTGGTCTATGCCGTGCAACGGCATCATGAACCTATATCTCTTGTTGCCGTCTACTTCCGCAT
>CAJTXS010000045.1 GCA_910583735.1 uncultured Christensenella sp.
TGGCTGTACCGTCCGCGTCCTCGTAGACTATCTCCATATACTCGGCGTTAAAGCCAGTCAAGCCGAACAGCTCCGCAAGCGTTGCCGCGTCGAATGCTCTTTCGCTGCCGTTGTAGTACACTACTTTGCTGCCGTCGGTAGGCAATGTGGGCTTAGCTACGGGCGTCTGCTCCGTGCCGGGGTTCAACGACATCATAAACCTATAGCGATAATCGCCGTCTACTTCCGCATTGACAGCGTACTTATCCTTGACGCATACTTCGCGGTAATAATAGCCGCCCGCTTCCATATCGCTCGTTGTGAGTACGTTGCCGTCCTCGTCGGTGTAGCGGTAATCGTAGTAAGACGGCAGTACCCCGTCTACTACGGAATACTCGTCATTGTCTATCCAGCCCTCTACGGTATACTTATCCTTAGCTACGCTTACGGGTATATCTTGCTGAGGTCTGCTGCGGAATAACAAGTTATTACCGCCGTTAATAAGCGCAAAGCTCACCTTGTACTCGCCTGCGTTGTAGCCCTTATATGCCTTGTCTGCTACGTCTGTAAAGTCGTCGCCCTCGAGACCGTTATACGCCTCGCCGTTGTACTTGATTGTTATGCTTACGTATTCGCTCCAATCCTCGGGCAAGCCGAACATTTCCGCAAAGTTGTGGACTTCGTCATCGAACTTAGCCCAGCTATTGTCGTATACGGGCGTATCTATCGTACGGGGCGAGATTACCCAGTCAAAGGAGTTGTCCAAGCCGCTCGGCATGACGTATTGCTCATAATTATCGCTATCGAACTTATTAGCGTCTACGCTGTATCTTGCGCGGTGCGTGCCTGCCTCGCTCTTGGCGTAGTCTCCGCTATAGGTAATGCAGTCCTTAAGCGCGTCGGGTAAGTTTATCAACTTAACGCTGTACTCTACCGCCGCGCCGCTTATGCGCGTATATACGAACGCGTCTGTATATTTGAGCTCGTTGCCGTCCTTATCTACGTAGCCCCATACGATAGCGCTTGTATCTACTATCGCCTTATTGACCGTCCAGCTAAGGGACGTCACGAAGTCGGGAGCATTGTAGCAATCGGCGTCGTACGTAAACGTAGCGCTTGCGGTATAGCTGCCTGCGTTGCTCTCGCTTAAGTTGCCCGATGTCGCTACGCTTATGCCTGCGATTAAGCTGTCCGTACCGATTAAGCTGATAACATGAGCCGTACCGTCGTATACAAAGGCGCTTGCTTCCGTGCCGTCCGCAAGCAGCCACTTGCCTTGCTCTGCGTCATATGTAGCGGTAACATCGCCGTGACTGTACTGCCACTTTACGCCGCTTACGTCTATATCCGCCTTTATTATCTCGAATGAGAATTCGCTATCTTCGATATAGTTATCCTCTCCGCCGTAGTTAAGCGTCGCTATTACTTTATAGCTGCCTACAGCTACGGGTATAGCCGTACTGCCGCCCGTCGCCCCGTCCTTGTAATACGTCAGCGTTATATTAGATACAGTTAAGCCGCTCGCGCTTTCTACGCTGATATTCGGCGTATATCCTTCCGGCTTATACGGCAACTGCATTCCGTCTATATCCATGCTCACGCGTACGGGATATCTGTTATGTCCTACGGTAAACGCATAGGTATTATTCTCTAACACGTAATTGCTTTCGTATGTAGCTTTAAGCTGCGCTACCGCAAGGTATCTATGCTCGTTATTAAAGTCTATCATTACGGGATTGACTTCCTCGCCCTGTACGCCGTCCGTATAGTCGTAGTACTTATACGTCACCATACTGCCCACGTCCAAGCCGCCTACGCTCTGCAAGACAGGCAGGTTATACGTGCCTACGTCCTCTCTGTCGTCCTCTTTCCACGAGCATGTTATCGTCGCCTTAACTATGCGCCATGCCTTGCTCCACTCGAAGCTGCCCAGATACGTATTGCTGTCCGTAGAAATTGGCGTATAGTAATTTACTGCATCCGATACCTTAAAGCCTACAGTAGTTGTGTAACTACCTACGGGTATCTTGTCGTTGCCCGTATAGCTTACAGTCAAGCCCGTAGGCAGACTGCCCGTTAGCGTTATGCCCTGCGCCTTACCTGCTATAAACTGCAAGGGATTGCTGTCGTCGTAGTTCCAGCTCAACCCCGATAGGTCATACTTAGCCTTCTCTATAGTGTAGTTGAGCGTATACACCGCGTCGAACTCGTTAAAAGAGTTGTCATACTCTGTGATATACACCGTTACGCTGTATGTGTCGCTCTTGGCATCAGTTGCCTGTACGTCGCCGCCATAGCCGTTGGTGCCCTTGGTCGTATCTATCTTTACGCCCATATCCTTAAGTCCGCTGTCGTCTATACTGAAGCGGAATATACTACCCGTATATGTCAACTTAAAGTTATCTGTATTAACGATAGGCGTGTTATTGTACTGCCACTTGACATCGTCCTCGGTAAAGGTTATCTCGTTGCCCAGTACCTTAAACTCGTGCGTCTTTACTCCCGCAAGTATCTCGTAGTTGCTATTGCCTTGCTTATCTCCGAACAGCTCTACGCCGATATAATAATCGCCTTGGTCGAGTACAGGCATTACGATAGTGCGTTTCTTGCCCTCTATTACCTTATTGTCGTTGATATCGTCATACTTGGTAGCAGAGCCGTGCTTGCAATAGTAGATATACAGCTCCGTAGTATCGGCGGCAAGACTGTCTCCTACTATGGTAATGGTAGGCGTCTCGCCTACTTTCCAGGACGAGGGCGCGGTTATAGTGATGTTAAGCGGCTTCTTGGTGATAGTGATACTCACCTCATACGCCGCAATGCTTCCGTCCGCCCACTGCGTGGCTACGCCGTTATCCGTCAAGGCTATACGTATCTTATACGTACCCGCGTCTTTGACGTTTAGCTTACCGTCCGCATAGGTAACTCCGTCGGGCAAGGTCAAAGCAACATCAGCCGTTACGCCTTGCAATGTAAACGTCTGCGCTACGCCACTGTACGGCTTGCTTACCTGCCCCGACAGAGCGGGCTTAGCCACGGACTTCTTATCTACCTTATAAATTACGCTTACCGTACTATTAGCAGTATCTATCTGATAGTTACACTCGTTGGTTATCTTAGCAGTTGCCGTATATGTGCCCACTGCGGTAGGCATGTCGTCGTACTCCTGCCCTCCGCTCGACGTATACGTAAAGCCGAACTTAGGCGCCCTATCTCCGGTATCGCCGCTATACACGTCTCCTGCGTTCTTAAGCGTGACTGTTGGTAGCCCTCCGCTGTCCAGCGCAGCCGTTATCCCTATCTTCTTCTTGGTTACTGTAAAGTTAAAGTACCTTACAGTATCGCTCTCACCCGCAGATGTGTCGGGCTCTCCTGCAAAAGTAACTCCGTCCGCTGCAAGGTCTGCCTTAATTTCTGCCTTTACCCTATATGTGTCTGCGTCCAATATAGCCTTAGCCCCGCCATCGCTTCCTACGGCGCCTGCATAATCTATGCTCATCTTATCGGAATCAAACCACTTCTTTTGCTCGTCCGCAACATCATCTAATGTGAGTGCTCTGCCTTTATACTCTACAGACACATCTGTGGGCTCATTTAAGGCAGGCTTACCGCTATGCTCCGCGGCAGAGTCAAGATTTAAGTGAAGCGCGGGACGGACGGCGTAACTAACCGTTACATAGCTGCTGCCAATCGAGCTGCCCGCCGCAGTCAAGCTGCACGCATTATCAGCGATATTGCGGATGCCGGAGCGCAGCCAGGAATTTACAGAGTTGGATCGCTGATTGTTAGATAATGCCCAGATTCCGTTGACAGACTCATTTAATCCTGTTTCGGTTAAGGACGGTAACCATATATAATCGCCCTTCCAATCAGCATACCCGCTCTTGCCCGAGTAGTCCATGTTATTTCCGTTACCCACATACCATTTTACTGTCCCACTCGGCGTGCCGTACGCCTCGTTGGGCAATGTGTAGCCTGTACTTCCTATATTGCCGCCTACAGTATTATTTTCCGTCTCTTGATACGCCACTTGTGCAGGCGTAACAATAAAGTCTGTAAGAGAGCCTTTTACTGACGGCATAGTGAGCCTTGCATATTTATGGTCGGCCTTTTGCGCTACTTTCGTCAATGTAGTCGCACCCTTAGTAGCTACATAACCGTTGCCGCCGCTATTGAGCGCGTCCGCTCTCACAAAGCTCGTACTGTACATGCTGGACGGATACGCATGCGTCGTCGCGGCATCATACCAAGGATTCCATGTATGCGTAGCGCTCTCCGTAGCCTGCCACAGCGTCGCTATTGTATTGCCCGAAGTGTCCTTGGTTAGGTGCGTTACCGTCCATTGCTGTCCGTCCATGGTAAGCACTATATCTTTATTACCGTTCTTAGCCCGTATCTGATTGGCTGTAAGCGTACCAAGCGCGTCGACATCGCTGATATTTGCCTTATCTGCACTACCTGTAAGTTTAGTATACAGAGCAGACATCGCTTCGCTGTCAAATACCTTTCCGTCCGTACGCTCCTCGTATCCCTCAAGTAATATATTGCCTATATTCTCCGCGCCCAAGCCGATATTAGACGATGTGAATGCAAAGCTATCTTCGATATTGTTAAACGAAATAAAGCATAACAATACAGCGACGATAACTACCGTTGCAAAAAGTCCAGTAACTAACCTATATCTTCTACTCAAAGTCTAATACCTATACAAATCTAAATACAAATATTGTCATCCGACTGTACATCAAGAGCAAT
>CAJTXS010000046.1 GCA_910583735.1 uncultured Christensenella sp.
CTGCCTCGCTCTTGGCATAGTCGCCGCTATAGGTAATGCAGTCCTTAAGCGCGTCTGGCAGATTAATCAATTTAACGCTGTACTCTACCGCTGCGCCGCTCACTCTCGTGTATACAAACGCGTCCTTATAGGCAAGCTCGTTGCCGTCCTTGTCTACATAGCCCCATACTATAGCGCTTGTGTCTATTATAGCCTTGTTGACCGTCCAATTAAGAGCGGTTACGAAATCGGGTGCATTATAACAATCCGCGTCGTACGTAAACGCCGCGCTTGCGGTATAGCCGCCCGCATTGCTATTGCTCAAGTCGCCCGATGTCGCTACGCTTATACCCGCAATCAAGCTATCCGTACCTATTAAGCTTATAGTATGCGCCGTGCCGTCGTATACGAATGCGCTTGCTTCCGTACCGTCATCAAGCAGCCACTTGCCTTGCTCTGCGTCGTACGTCGCGGTAACATCGCCGTGGCTGTACTGCCACTTAAGCCCCGATACGTCTATGTCCGCCTTAACTATCTCAAAGCTGAATTCGCCATTCTCAATATAGTTGGCGTCTCCGCCGTATTTGAGTTCCGCCTTTACTACGTACTTGCCTACCGCTACGGGTATAGATGTACTACCGCTCGTTGCTCCGTCCTTGTAATAGGTTAGCGTTATCGCGTCCAGCGTTAAGCCGCCTGCGCTATCGACTGTCACCTTAGGAGTATAGCCCTCGGGTCTGTACGGCAACGTCTGTCCGTCTATGTCCATCTTGAGCTTGACGGGGTATCTGTTAACGCCTACCGTAAAGTCCGTTCTGTCGTTGTCAAGCGTATAATTACTTGTATGCTCGCTCTTGAGTACCGCTACGACAAGATATCTGTGCTCCTCGTTGATGTTGGCGTTGATATCCTCTATCGTTACTTCCTCGCCTTGGCTGCCGTCTTGATAGTCGTAGTACTTATATGTAACCATACTATCCACGTCAATGCCGCCTACGCTCTGCAATATCGGCAGGTTGTACGTAGCCGCATTCTCGCGGTTGTCTATCTTCCACGAGCATGTAATCGTCGCCTTGTCTATACGCCATGCCTTGCTCCACTCGAAGTTACCTATGTAGCTGTTAGTATCTCCCGATACGGGCGTATAGTAATTGACTGCGTCCGACACCTTAAAGCTTACCGTTGTCGTATAGCTGCCTACGGGGATATTACCGTTGCCCGTGTATGTGGCGGTCAAGCCCGTGGGCAGGGTGCCCGTTAAGGTTATGCCCTGCGCCTTGCCTGCTATAAACTGCAAGGGATTGCTGTCGTTATAATTCCAGCTCAACCCCGAGAGGTCATATTTTGCCTTCTCTATGGTATATGTCAATATATACTGCGCGTCGAACTCGTTAAAGGTGCTGTCATACTCTGTGATATACACCGTTACGCTGTATGCGCTACCTTTGGCGTCCTTTGCCTGCACGTCTCCGCTATAGCCGTTGGTGCCCTTGGTCGTATCTATCTTTACACCCTTGATTGCAAGCTCGCTGCTGTCTATACTGAAGCGGAATATACTGCCCGTATACGTAAGAGTAAAGCCTGCGGGATTGGTAACGGGCGTATTGTTATACTGCCACTTTATATCGTCCTCTGTAAAGGTTATATCGTTGCCCAGCACCTTAAAGGTATGCGTTACGCTGCCTGTAAGTATCTCATAATTGCTGTTGCCTTGCTTGTCTCCGAACAGCTCTACGCCGATGTAGTAATCCCCTTGCGCAAGCTCTGGCATAACGATGGTACGCTTCTTACCCTCGATTACTTTATTATCGTTGATATCGTCATACTTGGTAGCAGAGCCATGCTTGCAATAGTAGATATACAGCTCCGTAGTATCGGCGGCAAGACTGTCTCCTACTATGGTAATGGTAGGCGTCTCGCCTACTTTCCAGGACGAGGGCGCGGTTATAGTGATGTTAAGCGGCTTCTTAGTAATAGTGACGGTCAACTCATATGCGCTATCTGTTCCGTCCGCCCACTGCGTGGATACGCCGTTATCCGTCAAGGCTATATGTATCTTATACGTACCCGCGTCTTTGACATTTAACTTGCCGTCCGCGTATGTCACGCCGTCGGGCAATGTCAACGATACGTCCGCCGTCACTCCCTGCAAGGTGAAGCTCTGCGCTACGCCGCTGTACGGCTTACTAACCTGTCCCGACAGGGCTGGCTTACCAACAGACTTCTTATCTATCTTAAAGGTCACCGACAGCGTACTATTAGCAGTATCTATCTCGTAGTTACACTCGTTAGTTATCTTAGCCGTAGCCGTATATGTGCCTACAGCGGTAGGCATGTCGTCGTACTCCTGCCCTCCGCTCGACGTATATGTAAAGCCAAAGTTAGGCGCCCGCCCGTTAGCCGCAGTATCGCCGCTGTATATTTCCGCTGCATTCTTGAGTGTAACAGTCGGCAGCCCTTCGCTATCTAATGCCGCGGTTATACCTATCTTTTTCTTAGTTACGGTAAAGTTAAAGTACCTTATCGTATCGCTCTCGCCCGCAGATGTGTCCGGCGTACCCGTAAATTTAATTCCCTCTGCGACAAGGTATGCCTTAATCTCCGCTTTTACCTTGTACGTGCCTGCGTCTTTAATTTCACCGTCATATGTAATACTTATTTTATTAGAATCAAACCACTTCTTTTGCTCGTCTGCCACGTCGTCCAATGTGAGCGCCGTACCTTTATACTCTACAGACACATCTGTAGGCTCATTAACGTCGGGATTGCCGCTACGCTCCGCAGCCAAGCCAAGATTCAAGTGAAGCGCGGGACGAACGGCGTAACTAGTCGTTACATAGCTGGCGATACAGGCGCTTCCCGCCGCATTCAAACTGCACGAACCCTTAGCATACCTGTAATAGCTGTCGCCGGTGCGTAGCCATGAATTGTTTGCGTTGGATCGCTGATTGATAGATAGTTCCCATATTCCGATGGTAGACTCGTCTTGTCCTGTTTCGGTTATGGATGGAAGCCATATATAGTCGTCCTTCCATGCGGTATAGCCCGTCTTGGATGGCAATGTACCCATATTTACATTGCCGCTGCTGTACCAATTAACTGTGCCGCTCGGAATACCATATGCGTCATTAGGTAACGTATACCCTATATTTCCTATTGTTCCGCCTACATAATGATTTTGATTGCTCTGGTATTCTACCGCAGACGGTTTGACGATAAAGTCCGTAAGAGAGCCTTTTACATCAGGCATTGTAAGCTTGGCATATACGTGAGTGACGCTCTGCGGCGATTGCGTCAGCGACGTAGCGCCGTTAGATGCTACATAACCGCCGCCGATATTAAGTCCGTGCGACCTTATATAACTCGTACCGTATACATTACTCGGATATGTTACGTTAGTGACATTCTCAGACCAATTGTTCCACTTATGAGTAGTCGCATTGCTCGACTGCCATAACGTTGCTATCGTATTACCAGAGTTATCCTTGGTCAGATAAGCTACCGTCCACTGCTGACCGTTCATGGTAAGCACTATGTCTTTATTACTGTTCTTAGCCCGTATCTGCTTAGCTGTAAGCGTGCCGAGGGCGTCTACGTCGCCTATCTCCGCTCCCGTCTTGCCCGTGAGCTTCTCATACAGCGCCGCCATCGACTCAGCGTTAAATACTTTCCCGTCCGTGCGGTCTTCGTATCCCTCCAACAATATATCGCCGATATCCACCGCACCTTCAGCAATATTAGCGTCTGTAAACGCAAAAATGTCCTCGATATTATTAAATGAGATAAAACAAAAGCATAGCAATACAGCGATAATAATAATCGCCGCAAAACAAGTCGATATATATCTATATCCTCTACTCAAAGCTAACCTATATACAGTCTATAATCAAAAATTCGCCATCCGACTGTAAATCTACGACAATGCGAAATTGTTCCGTTTATCTATGGTTAATGTCGAATAGCGGCAAAAAATTATCGGTAAAAATGTACATAAATTAG
>CAJTXS010000047.1 GCA_910583735.1 uncultured Christensenella sp.
TAATGAGCGTAGCAAGCTATGTGTCGAATAACGGCAGTACAATAACGTGGGACGGCACGACGAAAAAGTTCAAAGCAACGGACGCGGCGGAGTATACGGTAGCGTTCCATATGGACAGTATAAACCACGTCTGGTTAACAGACGCGGGAACGGAATCGTCGACGGACCAGACAAAGAAGATAACGATAGAGAAGAAGGAGATAACGATAAACACGACTCCGGCGTCGGGAACGAACCCTAGCTGGGGCTTGGGCGATACTGGCGACATAACGATAAACGCCACGGCGACGGGCATAACCAATCCGGACTTTGTACTGGATATATATTACGTAAAGGACGGGACGACAAGTCCGCTCACGTTGGGCTTAGATACGACGACCAACAAGTTAGACGTATCGCAGATAACAAGCACGGGCAAATACAAGCTTTGCATAGAGCTGACGAGCGCGGCTTCGAACAAGAATTACAGCATAGCAAGCAACAAGTTCGAGATGCCGTTCGAGATAAAGTCGGGCGGAATAGATTTCAGCGTAATCAACTGGCAGTATGCGGAAGACGGCGGTAACATGCAGGACCTGTTTGCGTCGGGCGTGCAGAACGTTATAAGGTATAAACAGGACGCTTCTGGCGCGGTAGTAAAGTACATAATCGGTGCAATAATCCCTGCGGGCGGATATCTGAGCATAGACACAAGCTATAATTCAGGCGGCTATACGAACGGCTTTTACACAACAAAGGACGGAGCTACATATAACAACGGTTGCAGCGCGGTAGGGAAGTACAAGACGAGAATAGCGTTGAAGACAGACGCGGACCATTTATTTAAGAACGACGCGGCAAACAAATACGGCACGTTCGGCGGAGACGACACGTCCGGTTGGTACGAGATAGAGTGGGAAATAAGCAAGGGCAAGGTAGACGCAAGCTATCTTAGCAACTTAAATGATAACCTGCAGTACCGCACGGCTGGCGGGGCATGGCAGACGTACGACCCTGCCAATCCTCCGCAGTTCGGCAAGGGCGCGATAGAAATAAGGTTGGACCCTTCCAAATATCCCGCGGGCGTGACGAACGCAAGCATAACGGTAAACGACAAGAACACCGCGATAGGCAGCTACACGGCGCAGGTAACGTTGACGTACGACCCGAACTATGTGAACGAGGGCACGCAGTCTTTCACGTGGGAGATATCGGCGCAGGTAATAGAGGTAGACTGGACTTCGGATTTCTGGAAGGACGGCAGCGGCAACAACGTATTGGACGGCAATAACGTGCCGTACCAGATAAAGGTCTTAAACATACCCGATAACTTAAAGCAGTACATAGAGTATAAGTACTACATAGCTGACGCAAGCGACCCTTCGGTAAGAGGCATGTACATAGGTACGGGCGACCAGGGCTTACAGGATTTGACAAGTCCGCCGTACAACGCAAGTTCAACGAACGCGGTATACGTGTATGTAGAGGCGGTAATAAAGAGCGGCGTAACGCAGTATAAGCTTTCCGATACGACGGGCAACGCATACGATTGCAGTATTCTGTACAGACTGGGCTCGACGAACACGCTTGTGAACGTAACGCAGAGCGTGACGGAAATGGAATACGGCGACGGCGCGTTGACTGAAGGCATATTCACGCTATACGATACGGGCATAGGCGGCGACCTGGACAAAACAACGTATCTGGACGGAATATACGTGTACGACGCAAAGGGAACGAACCTCGGGCTTTTGAGCGGCTTTGACGGCACAAAGGCAGACGCGGGCTTATATACGATAGAAATAAAGCTTAACGCGGCGGGCGAAAACACATATACGCTTGCGCCGGGCTCGAAGTATAAATTCGAAATAAAGCCGAAGGCGATAGATGTACCGACTGTAAGCGAGATAGTGTTCGACAACACGTATATAAATCTTGCGGATAAGCTGGGCGGCAGTTACGGAACGTATAAGGATATAATAAAGCTTGGCGGAACTTACGACGGAGTAAAGAACGCAAACACGCCGTACGTGGCAACGCTGACGCTGACTAACGCGAATTATTGCTGGAGCTATCCGACAACTTCAACGCCGAGTAAGCACCCTGCAAGGATAACGCTTACGGACGGAGAAAGCTATACTGTAACGGGCGACGAGACGGTGGCAACGTATAACTGGAAGATAAACCCGTACGTATTGAGTGCAAGCGGCTGGAACTTAAAGGGCAAGGACGGCGCGACGTACGACATACCGGCAGGTTTGACGGAGGGACTGGACGTAGGAATAAACTACGCATACAGGACCGACAAGGCAAGCAACCCGATAGAAGAAGTAATATTAAAAGGCGGCAGTACGTTCTTTGTAACGGCGCAGTTGACGGGCGCGGACGCGAATAACTTCGTGTTTGAAGACAGCAACGCGACGACTTCCGGATTTGCGACGTACAAGATACCGCAAAGCGGCGCAATGGCGGCGTTCGGCAGCATAAAGGACTTCATGACGAA
>CAJTXS010000048.1 GCA_910583735.1 uncultured Christensenella sp.
CCTCGGTAAAGGTTATCTCATTGCCCAGTACCTTAAACTCGTGCGTCTTTACTCCAGCAAGTATCTCGTAGTTGCTGTTGCCTTGCTTATCTCCGAACAGCTCTACGCCGATATAGTAGTCGCCTTGATCGAGTGCGGGCATTACGATAGTGCGTTTCTTGCCCTCGATTACCTTATTGTCGTTGATATCGTCATACTTGGTAGCAGAGCCGTGCTTGCAATAGTAGATATACAGCTCCGTAGTATCGGCGGCTAAGCTATCGCCCAATATAGTAATTGTAGGCGTCTCGCCCACTTTCCAGGACGAGGGCGCGGTTATAGTGATGTTAAGCGGCTTCTTAGTAATAGTGACGGTCAACTCATATGCCGCAATGCTTCCGTCCGCCCACTGCGTGGATACGCCGTTATCAGTTAAGGCTACGCGTATCTTATACGTGCCCGCGTCTTTGACGTTTAGCTTGCCGTCCGCATAAGTTACTCCGTCGGGCAAAGTCAACGAAACATCCGCAGTGACGCCCTGCAAGGTAAAGCTCTGCGCAACTCCGCTGTACGGCTTGCTCACCTGTCCCGACAGTGCGGGCTTAGCTATAGACCGCTTATCTATCTTAAAGGTCACCGACAGCGTACTATTAGCCGTATCTATCTGATAGTTACACTCGTTAGTTATCTTAGCAGTTGCCGTATATGTTCCCACTGCGGTAGGCATGTCGTCGTACTCCTGCCCTCCGCTCGACGTATACGTAAAGCCGAACTTAGGCGCCCTATCTCCGGTATCGCCGCTATATATGTCGCCCGCATTCTTAAGCGTAACCGTAGGCAGCCCTCCGCTGTCCAATGCAGCCGTTATACCTATCTTCTTCTTAATTACGGTAAAGTTAAAGTACCTTACTGTGTCGCTCTCACCCGCCTCCGTGTCTGGAACGCCGTCAAAAATAAGTCCGCTTGCAACAATCTCTGCCTTAATCTCCGCTTTTACTTTGTATGTACCGACATCTTTAATATCGCTGTCATAGATAATGTTTACCTTGGTAGAATCAAACCACTTCTTTTGCTCGTCGGACACATCGTCCAATGTGAGCGTTGTGCCCTTATACTCTACAGTTACATCTGTAGGCTCAGACACAGCTACTCCCCCGCTATGCTGCGCGGCAGAGTCAAGATTTAAGTGTAGCGCGGGACGGACGGCGCAACTATTCAGTACATAGATGTTGCTAGCTGAGCCGCTGGACGCATTCAAGCAGTACGCACCAGAAGCGCTCTTGTAGTTGCCGGAGCGCAGCCAGGAATCTCTGGAGTTGGATCGTTGATTGTTAGATAATGCCCAGATTCCGTTGACAGACTCGTTTACTCCTGTTTCGCTTACGGACGGTAACCATATGTAATCGTCCTTCCAATCAGCATACCCGCTCTTGCCCGAGTAGTCCATATTCCTTCCGCTACCCACATACCATTTTACTGTCCCGCTCGGCGTGCCGTACGCATCGTTGGGCAGTGTATAGCCCATATTGCCGATCGTACCGCCTACATTGTTATTTTGATTCCCTTGATATGCTACCGCAGAAGGCTTTACGATAAAGTCCGTAAGAGATCCTTTAACAGAAGGCATGGTTAACTTTGCATATTTATGGTCAACTTTTTGCGCTACTTTCGTCAATGTCGTGGCGCCTTCACTCGCTACATATCCGTTACCGCCGCTGTTAAGCGCGTGCGCTCTCACATAACTCGTACTGTACATATTAGACGGATATGCATGCGTCGTAGCGGTACCTTCCCAAGGATTCCATTTAACCGTAGTACTCTCCGACGCTTGCCACAACGTAACTATAGTATTACCCGAGTTATCTTTGGTTAGGTGCGTTACCGTCCATTGCTGCCCGTCCATGGTAAGCACTATGTCTTTATTACCGTTCTTAGCCCGTATCTGCTTAGCTGTAAGTGTGCCGAGGGCGTCTACGTCTTCTATTTTCGCTCCTGCAACTCCGCTTAATTTCTGATACAGTAATGACATCGAATCTTCATTAAAAACCACTCCGTCGGTACGATCTTCGTATCCATCGAGTAATATATTCCCTATATCGACCGAACCTAAAGTAATATTAGAAGAAGTAAAAGCAAATACGTCATTGATATTATCAAATGGAATAAAGCAAAAGCATAGCAATACAGCGAAAATAATAATCGCCGCAAAAAGACCAGTAACTAACCTATATCTTCTACTCAAAGTCTATTACCTATACAAATCTAAATACAAATATTATCATCCGACTGTACATCAAGAGCAATGTGAAATTGTTCTGTTTATCTAATGTCATGTCGATTAGCGGCGAAAATATTTCCGTAAAAATGTACATAAATTAATATAATTGATGATCAT
>CAJTXS010000049.1 GCA_910583735.1 uncultured Christensenella sp.
TAAAGCCCGCGGTATTATTAATAGGCGTATTGTTATATTGCCACTTGACATCGTCTTCCGTAAAGGTTATCTCGTTGCCCAACACCTTAAAGGTATGCGTCACGCTGCCCGTAAGTATCTCGTAATTGCTGTTGCCTTGCTTATCTCCGAAAAGCTCTACGCCGATATAGTAGTCGCCTTGGTCGAGTACGGGCATTACTATAGTGCGCTTCTTGCCCTCGATTACCTTATTGTCGTTGATATCGTCATACTTGGTAGCAGAGCCGTGTTTGCAATAGTAGATATACAGTTCCGTAGTATCGGCTGCTAAGCTGTCCCCGACTATGGTAATTGTAGGCGTCTCGCCCACTTTCCAGGACGAGGGCGCGGTTATAGTGATGTTAAGCGGCTTCTTAGTAATAGTGACGGTCAACTCATACGCCGCAATGCTTCCGTCCGCCCACTGCGTGGATACTCCGTTATCAGTTAAGGCTACGCGTATCTTATACGTACCCGCGTCTTTGACATTTAACTTACCGTCCGCATAAGTTACTCCGTCGGGCAAGGTCAAGGACACGTCCGCAGTGACGCCCTGCAAGGTGAAGCTCTGCGCCACGCCGCTGTATGGCTTACTTACCTGTCCAGACAGTGCGGGCTTAGCGATAGACCGCTTATCTATCTTAAAAGTAACCGACAGCGTACTGCTTGCCGTATCTATCTGATAGTTACACTCGTTGGTTATCTTAGCCGTAGCCGTATATGTGCCCACCGCGGTAGGCAAATCGTCATACTCCTGCCCTCCGCTCGACGTATACGTAAAACCAAAGTTAGGCGCACGCCCGTTCGCCGCAGTATCTCCGCTATACACGTCTCCCGCGTTCTTAAGCGTGACCGTAGGCTTGCCTCCGCTGTCCAATGCCGCGGTAATGCCTATCTTCTTCTTGGTTACCGTAAAGTTAAAATACCTTATCGTATCGCTCTCGCCAGCAGATGTATCGGGAGTACCGGCGAAGGTAAGTCCGTCCACTGCAAGGTCTGCCTTAATTTCTGCTTTAATCCTATATGTGTCTGCGTCCAATATAGCATTAGCCCCGCCATCGCTTCCTACAGCGCCTGCATAGTCTATACTTATCTTATCGGCATCAAACCACTTCTTTTGCTCGTCTGCCACATCGTCCAATGTGAGCGCCGTACCTTTATACTCTACAGACACATCTTTAGGCTCTGCTAACGAACCTAAGCCGCTATGCTCCGCCGCTAAGTCAAGATTTAAGTGAAGCGCGGGACGGACGGCGTAACTAGTCGATACATAGTAGTAGTTAAGCATTCTGCCTGACGAAAGCAAGTTGTACGCAGACATAGAGTTATTGTTGTAGCCGGAGCGCAGCCAGGAAACTGTGGAGTTGGATCGCTGATTGTTAGATAATGCCCAAATTCCGTTGGTGGTATCATCTCTTCCTGTTTCGGTTAAAGACGGGAGCCATATATAGTCGTTCTTCCAATCTGCATAACCCGCTTTTGATGGCAATGTGCTCATATCAACTGTCTTGCTGCTGTTAGCATACCATTTTACGGTTCCGCTCGGTGTTCCGTACGCCTCGTTAGGTATTGTATATTCTACATTGCCTATCGTACCGCCTACCATATTATTCTCGGTGCCTTGATATGCCACTTCGGAGGGCTTCACGATAAAGTCAGTAAGCGAACCTTTTACCGACGGCATGGTCAGCTTTGCATATTTATGGTCAGCCTTTTGCGCTACTTTAGTCAATGTCGTGGCGCCCTCTGTCGCTACATACCCGTTACCGCCGCTATTGAGCGCATCCGCCCTCACGAAGCTCGTGCTATACATGTTAGACGGATACGCATAAGTCGTCGCGCTATCATACCATGGATTCCATGTATGCGTAGTGCTCTCCGTAGCCTGCCACAGCGTGGCTATAGTATTGCCGGAGTTATCTTTGGTTAGATGCGTTACCGTCCATTTCTGTCCGTCCATGGTAAGCACGATGTCTTTATTACCGTTCTTAGCACGTATATCCGCTGCTGTAAGCGTGCTCAGCGCGTCTACGTCGCCTATCTCCGCGCCCGCCTTGCCCACAAGTCTATTATACAGTGCAGCCATCGACTCAGCGTTAAATACTTTCCCGTCCGCGCGGTCCGCGTAGCCTTCCAGCAATATGTCGCCGACGTCTACCGCTCCGCTTTTTATATTGGAAGTCGTAAAAGCAAATACGTCATTGATATTATTAAATGAAATAAAGCAAAAGCATAGCAATACGGCGACGATAATAATCG
>CAJTXS010000050.1 GCA_910583735.1 uncultured Christensenella sp.
GTGATAGTGATACTCACCTCATACGCCGCAATGCTTCCGTCCGCCCACTGCGTGGATACGCCGTTATCCGTCAAGGCTACGCGTATCTTATACGCGCCCGCGTCTTTGACGTTTAGCTTGCCGTCCGCATAGGTAACGCCGCTCGGCAGCGTCAACGATACGTCCGCCGTCACTCCCTGCAAGGTGAAGCTCTGCGCCACGCCGCTGTATGGCTTACTTACCTGCCCCGACAGTGCGGGCTTAGCGATAGACCGCTTATCTATCTTAAAAGTAACCGACAGCGTACTATTAGCAGTATCTATCTGATAGTTACACTCGTTGGTTATCTTAGCCGTAGCGGTATATGTACCCACCGCGGTAGGCAAATCGTCATACTCCTGCCCTCCGCTCGACGTATACGTAAAACCAAAGTTAGGCGCACGCCCGTTAGCTGCGGTATCTCCGCTATATATGTCGCCCGCATTGTTTAATGTGACAGTCGGCAGCCCTCCGCTATCCAAAGCAGCCGTTATACCTATCTTCTTCTTGGTTACCGTAAAGTTAAAGTACCTTACCGTATCGCTCTCGCCTACCGATGTATCGGGCGTGCCGTCGAAAGTAAGTCCGTCCGCTGCAAGTTCTGCCTTAATTTCTGCCTTGACCCTATATGTGTCTGCGTCCAATATAGCATTAGCCCCGCCATTGCTTCCTACGGCGCCTGCATAATCTATGTTTATCTTATTGGAATCAAACCACTTCTTTTGCTCATCCGCCACATCGTCCAATGTGAGCGTTGTGCCCTTATACTCTACAGATACATCGGTAGGCTCTGCCAACGCAACACCGCCGCTATGCTCCGCCGCTAAGTCAAGATTTAAGTGAAGCGCGGGACGAGCGGTGAAATTACCCGCTACACCGTAGCTGTTAATCGAGCTGCCCGCCGCAACCAAGCCGTACGCACTAGCGCTATGGTAGCAGCCGGAGCGCAGCCATGAAATGGCGGAGTTGGATCGTTGATTGTCAGATAACGCCCAGATTCCGTTAGTAGTCATGTTTTTTCCTGTTTCGGTTAAGGACGGTAACCATATGTAATCGTCCTTCCAATCCGCATACCCGCTCTTGCCCGAGTAGTTCGTATTCTTTCCGTTAGCATTATACCATTTTACTGTCCCACTCGGCTTGCCGTACGCCTCGTTGGGCAATGTCCAGCCTTGATTGCCGATTGTACCGCCTACATTGTTATTCTGATTACCCTGATATGCTACCGCAGACGGCTTTACGATAAAGTCAGTCAGCGAACCCTTTACAGACGGCATTGTAAGCCTTGCATATTTATGGTCGGCCTTTTGCGCTACTTTCGTCAATTTTGTGGCGCCCTTTGTCGCTACATAACCGTTGCCGCCGCTATTGAGCGCGTCCGCTCTCACAAAGCTCGTACTGTACATGCTGGACGGATACGCATACGTAGTCGCGGCATCATTCCAAGGATTAAATGTATGCGTAGCGCTCTCCGTAGCCTGCCATAGCGTTGCTATAGTATTGCCAGAACTGTCCTTGGTAAGATGCGTTACCGTCCATTTCTGCCCGTCCATAGTAAGTACGATGTCTTTATTGCTGTTCTTAGCACGTATATCGGCTGCTGTAAGCGTGCCGAGCGCAGTTACGTCGCTAATCTTTGACTTCGCCACATCTCCTGTCAACTTTGCATACAACGCTGACATAGCATCTTCATTAAATACCTTGCCGTCCGCGCGGTCCGCGTACCCTTCCAGCAATATGTCGCCGACGTCTACCGCTCCGGTCTTAATATTAGTATCGTTAAAAGCAAATACGTCATTAATATTATTAAATGAAATAAAGCAAAAGCATAGCAATACGGCGACGATAATAATCGCCGCAGCAAACACAGATATATATCTATATCTTCTACTCAAAACTAACCTATATACAGTCTATAATCAATAATTTCGTCATCCGACTGTAAATCTACTACAATGCGAAATTGTTCTGTTTATCTAATGTCGTGTCGATTAACGGCAAAAATATTTCCGTAAAAATGTACATAAATTAATATAATTGATGATCACTAGCGGAAAAATTACGAGGAAATATATGGATTTTCGCTTATTTCCGCGGCATAATATTGACTTATAGAGGGCTTTGAGCTAAAATATTAATACGATTAGCGGCTATCATCCGTAAAAATGATCATCAATTATATTAATACATGAACATTAGTCGGTCGGCGCGCC
>CAJTXS010000051.1 GCA_910583735.1 uncultured Christensenella sp.
ACTTGACCGCCGAGCCGCTCTTACAGTAGTAGATATGTAACTCTGTCTTATCCGAAGCCAAGCTGTCGCCCACTACCGTAACCGTAGGCGTCTCGCCTACCTTCCACGATGTAGGCGCCGTTATCGTAATATTCAGCGGTCTCTTGGTGATAGTGATACTCACCTCGTATGACGCGCTCGTGCCGTCCGCCCATATAGTGGCGGCTCCGCCGTCCTTGAGCGCTATGCCTATCTTATACGTACCCGCGTCCTTGACATTAAGCGACCCGTCCGCATACGTTACGCCGCTCGGCAGCGTCAACGTTACGTCTGCGGTCATGCCCTGCAAGGTGAAGCTCTGCGCCACTCCGCTGTACTGCTTGCTCACCTGCCCCGATAATACGGGCTTAGCCACGGACTTCTTGTCTACCTTATATGTTACGGATATTGTGCTATTAGCCGTATCTATCTGATAGTTACACTCGTTGGTTATCTTAGCAGTTGCCGTATATGTGCCCACTGCCGTAGGCGGCGTATCGCTATTATATCCGTTGCCTGTGTATGTAAAGCCAAAACTCGGCGCTCGCCCGTTAGCTGCGGTATCGCCGCTATACACATCTCCCGCATTCTTAAGCGTGACCGCAGGCATCCCTCCGCTGTCCAGCGCAGCGGTTATCCCTATCTTCTTCTTAGTGACCGTAAAGTTAAAGTATCTTACCGTGTCGCTCTCGCCAGCAGCCGTGTCGGGCTCGCCTTCAAATGTAAGTCCTCCGGCTGCAAGGTCTGCCTTAATCTCCGCTTTGACTTTATATACTCCTGCGTCTTTAATGTCGCTGTCATAAGCAATACTTATCTTATTAGAATCAAACCAAGCTTTTTGCCCGTCTGCTACATCGTCTAATGACAGCTTTGCGCCCTTATACTCAACCGTTACATCAGTAGGTTCTTTTAATGCAGGCTTACCGCTATGCTGCGCGGCAGAGTCAAGATTTAAGTGAAGCGCGGGACGGACGGCGTAACTAGGCGTGTCATTGCTGTAGCTAATCGAGCTGCCCGCCGCAGTCAAGTTGTACGCACTAGAAGCGTTACCGCTGGCGCTGGAGCGCAGCCAGGAATTTGTGGAGTTGGATCGCTGATTGTCAGATAATACCCAGATTCCGTTAGTAGTCTCGTCTCTTCCTGTTTCGGTTAAGGACGGTAACCATATGTAATCGTCCTTCCAATCCGCATACCCACTCTTGCCCGAGTAGTCCATGTTTCTTCCGTCACCCACATACCAGTTTACCGTCCCACTCGGCGTGCCGTACGCCTCGTTGGGCAATGTGTAGCCTGTACTTCCTATATTGCCGCCTGCATTGTTATTTTGATTACCTTGATATGCTACCGCAGACGGCTTTACTATAAAGTCAGTAAGCGAGCCTTTTACAGACGGCATTGTGAGCCTTGCATATTTATGGTCGGTCTTTTGCGCTACTTTTGTCAATCTCGTGGCGCCCTTTGTCGCTACATACCCGTTACCGCCGCTATTGAGCGCGTCCGCTCTCACGAAGCTCGTACTGTACATATTAGACGGATACGCATGCGTCGTCTCTAAAGCATGCCACGGATTAAATTTATGCGTAGTACTCTCCGTAGCCTGCCACAGCGTTGCTATAGTATTGCCCGACCTGTCCTTTGTAAGATGCGTTACCGTCCATTGCTGTCCGTCCATGATAAGCACTATGTCTTTATTGCCGTTCTTAGCGCGTATATCCGCAGCCGTAAGCGTACCGAGAGCGTCTACATCTCTTATCTCCGCGCCCGTCTTGCCCGTAAGCTTCTCATACAGCGCCGTCATCTGTTCTTTGTAAAACACCTTGCCGTCCGTGCGGTCCGCGTAACCCTCAAGCAAGATATCGCCGACGTCTACCGCTCCGCTCGTTATATTGGTAGTCGTAAAAGCAAATACGTCATTGATATTATTAAATGAAATAAAGCAAAGGCATAGCAATACAGCGACGATAACTACCGCCGCAGACAGCCCCGTTATTAACCTATATCTATTACTCAAAACTTAACCCTATATACAGTCTATAATCAATAATTCGCCATCCGACTGTAAATCTACGACAATGCGAAATTGTTCCGTTTATCTAATGTCGTGTCGATTAACGGCGAAAATATTTCCGTAAAAATGTACATAAATTAATATAATTGATGATCATTT
>CAJTXS010000052.1 GCA_910583735.1 uncultured Christensenella sp.
TTGAATTAGGTTCGGTCGATATAGGAGATATATTGCTGGAAGGCTACGCAGACCGTGCTGACGGCAAGGTGTTTAACGACGAATCGATGGCGGCGCTGTATGAGAAGCTTACGGGCAAGACGGGCGCGGAGATAGGCGACGTAGACGCCCTCGGTACGCTTACCGCTGCGGATATACGGGCTAAGAACGGTAATAAAGACATCGTGCTTACCATGGACGGACAGCAATGGACAGTGACGCACCTTACAAAGGACAGTTCGGGCAATACAATAGCAACGCTGTGGCAGGCTACGGAGAGCATTTCGCATACATGGAATCCTTGGTATGATGGCGCGACGACGTACGCATATCCGTCTAACATGTACAGTACGAGCTTTGTGAGAGCGGACGCGCTCAATAGCGGCGGCAACGGGTATGTAGCAAAAAGGGGCGCCACGACATTGACGAAAGTAGCGCAAAAGGCCGACCATAAATATGCAAGGCTCACAATGCCGTCTGTAAAGGGTTCGCTGACTAGCTTTATAGTAAAGCCGTCTGCGGTAGCATATCAAGGGAATCAGAATAACAATGTAGGCGGCACAATAGGTAATATAAACTATACGTTGCCCAATGAGGCGTACGGTACGCCGAGCGGGACAGTAAAATGGTATGTGGGTAGCGGAAGGAATATGGACTACTCGGGCAAGAGCGGGTATGCTGATTGGAAGGACGATTACATATGGTTACCGTCCGTAAGCGAAACAGGAGTAAACGAGTCTGTCAACGGAATCTGGGCATTATCTAACAATCAGCGATCCAACTCCGAAAATTCCTGGCTGCGCTCCGGTTACTACTTTTACGCTAATATTGCGTACTACTTGACTGCGGCGGGCAGCTCGTTTAGCTACACCTCTGTAATGACTAGTTGCGCTGTCCGTCCCGCGCTTCACTTAAATCTTGACTCTGCCGCGCAGCATAGCGGCAAGCCTGCATTAAAAGAGCCTACAGATGTATCTGTAGAGTACAAAGGTACAATGCTTACATTGGACGACGTGGCGGATGAGCAAAAGAAGTGGTTTAATGCCGATAAGATAAGTATTACATATGACGGCGATATTAAAGATGTCGGTACATACAAGGTAAAGGCAGAAATTAAGGCAGACCTTGCAGCGGACGGACTTATTTTTACTGGTACTCCCGATACATCGGCAGGCGAGAGCGATACGGTAAGGTACTTTAACTTTACCGTAACTAAGAAGAAGATAGGCATTACCGCCGCATTGGACAGCGGAGGCAAGCCTACGGTCACGCTTAAGAACGCAGGAGACGTGTATAGCGGTGATACTGGAGATAGGGCGCCTAAGTTCGGCTTTACGTATACGTCGAGCGGCGGGCAGGAGTACGACGACATGCCTACCGCAGTGGGTACGTATACGGCTACGGCTAAGATAACTAACGAGTGCAACTACGAGATAGATACGGCAAGCAGTACGCTGTCGGTGACCTTTAAGATAGATAAGAAGTCCGTGGCTAAGCCCGCTCTGTCGGGGCAGGTAAGCAAGCCGTACAGTGGCGTAGCGCAGACGTTTACATTGCAAGGCGTAACGGCTGATGTTGCTTTGACCTTGCCCGACGGAGTAACTTATGCGGACGGCAAGCTAAACGTCAAAGACGCGGGTACGTATAAGATACGCGTAGCCTTAACTGATAACGGCGTATCCACGCAGTGGGCGGACGGAAGCATTGCGGCATATGAGTTGACCGTCACTATTACTAAGAAGCCGCTTAACATCACTATAACCGCGCCCTCGTCCTGGAAAGTGGGCGAGACGCCTACAATTACCATAGTCGGGGACAGCTTAGCCGCCGATACTACGGAGCTGTATATCTACTATTGCAAGCATGGCTCTGCTACCAAGTATGACGATATCAATGACAATAAAGTAATCGAGGGCAAGAAGCGCACTATCGTAATGCCTAAGTTGGACCAAGGCGACTATTATATAGGCGTGGAGCTGTTCGGAGACAAGCAAGGCAACAGCAACTACGAGATACTTGCGGGAGTAAAGACGCACGAGTTTAAGGTACTGGGCAATGAGATAACCT
>CAJTXS010000053.1 GCA_910583735.1 uncultured Christensenella sp.
GCCGCAATGCTTCCGTCCGCCCACTGCGTGGATACGCCGTTATCAGTTAAGGCTACGCGTATCTTATACGTGCCCGCATCCTTGACATTGAGCGACCCGTCCGCGTAAGTAACGCCGCTCGGCAGCGTCAAAGATACGTCCGCAGTCATGCCCTGCAATGTAAAGCTCTGCGCCACTCCGCTGTACTGCTTACTCACCTGCCCCGATAAGACGGGCTTAGCCACGGACTTCTTATCTACTTTATATGTTACGGATATTGTGCTATTAGCCGTATCTATCTGATAGTTACACTCGTTAGTTATCTTTGCCGTAGCCGTATACGTACCTACCGCGGTTGGCGGCGAGTCTCCCTCGTAGCCGTTACCCGTATACGTAAAGCCGAACTTAGGCGCCCGCTCTCCAGTATCGCCGCTATACACGTCTCCCGCATTCTTAAGCGTAACCGTAGGCAGTCCTCCGCTATCCAGCGCTGCCGTTATACCTATCTTCTTCTTGGTTACCGTAAAGTTAAAATACCTTACCGTATCGCTCTCGCCCGCAGCCGTGTCGGGCGTACCCGTAAAAGTAAGTCCTCCGGCTGCAAGTTCTGCCTTAATTTCTGCCTTTACCCTATAGGTGTCTGCGTCCAATATAGCCTTAACACCGCCCTCGCTTCCTACGGCGCCTGCATAGTCTATACTTATCTTATCGGCATTAAACCACTTCTTTTGCTCGTCTGCTATATCGTCTAATGTAAGAGGCACCCCTTTATACTCTACAGATACATCAGTAGGCTCATTGATCGCAGGCTTACCGCTATGCTCCGCAGCCATATCAAGATTTAAGTGAAGCGCAGGACGGACGGCGATATTAGTATCTGTACTTATTTGTGAAATTACTCGGTCCACTACATTCAAATAGTAGACAGCATAAGGGTCATCTGAGAAGCCGGTACGCAGAAATGAAAAATTTGTGTTTGATCGCTGATTGCTAGATAACACCCATATGCCGTTTATCTTGATAGAGAATCCTGTTTCGGTTAAGGATGGCAACCATATATAGTCGTCTTTCCAATCTGCATACCCGCTCTTACTCGAGTAGTCCATATTCTTTCCTCTACCCACATACCATTTTACTGTCCCGCTCGGCGTGCCGTATGCCTCATTAGGCAATGTATAGCCTAGACCGCCTATACTGCCGCCTACAGTTTGATTCTCTGTCTCTTGATACGCTACCTGCGAAGGAGTAACTATAAAGTCCGTAAGCGAACCCTTTACAGACGGCATTGTTAACTTCGCATATTTATGGTCGGTCTTTTGCGCTACTTTCGTCAATGTAGTAGCGCCCTTTGTCGCTACATACCCGTTGCCGCCGCTATTGAGCGCGTCCGCTCTCACGAAGCTCGTACTGTACATGTTAGACGGATACGCATACGTCGTCACATTATCAGTCCACGGATTCCATATATGCGTAGTACTCTCCGACGCCTTCCACAACGTAACTATAGTATTACCGGACCTGTCCTTGGTAAGGTGCGTTACCGTCCATTTCTGTCCGTCCATGGTAAGCACTATGTCTTTATTACCGTTCTTAGCACGTATATCCGCTGCTGTAAGCGTGCCCAGGGCGTCTACGTCGCCTATCTCCGCGCCCGTCTTGCCCGTAAGCTTCTCATACAGCGCCGCCATCGACTCGCCGTTAAATACCTTCCCGTCCATGCGATCCGAGTAACCCTCAAGTAATATATCTCCTATATCTACAGCGCCGGTCTTAATATTAGTATCGTTAAAAGCAAATACGTCATCTATATTATCAAAAGAAACAAAGCAAAAGCACAGCAATACAGCGACGATAATTACCGCCGCAGACAGCCCCGTTATTAACCTATATCTATTACTCAAAACTCAACCCTATATACAGTCTATAATCAATAATT
>CAJTXS010000054.1 GCA_910583735.1 uncultured Christensenella sp.
TATACGCCGTCTGGGGCTTACCGCAGAGTTACGTAACAAACAATATAAAGACAAGTCTCACGTCGGACAAAGACAAGATAGAATACGACAGTGTGGAGAGCATAACTCTAACGGCATTGGTTACGCATACATCGACGTCTGGAGGTATGACGAATCCGGCAGTTAAGTATACAATAAAGCAAGACGGAAAAGATAAAGTAACAAACTATACAGGCAATTTAAGCGTAAAGACGGTTGCAGACAGCGGAGAATACACCTTTAATTACAGAATAACCGACGAAAGCGAGCCGCTTTGGTATCACGACGGAAGTTGCTCTACAAGCAAGAGTATAGAGATAGAGAAAGGCAAGTTGACGAGTATGAGTCTCAATGACTTCAATATAGACGAAGCGACAATACCTTATTACGGCAAGCCGTTGAGCGAAGTGGACTTTACTTGTATGATGAAGAATAAGGCAAACGTAAAGGTGGAGATAGCCGAGTCAAGTTGGGAAGTAAACATATATACGGTAGTAAAAGGTACAAATAAGTTTAATATAGTGATCAAGCCGACGGATACGGATAATTACGAGGCGTCATATATGTTTGAGGTAGGATTTGAATCCAAAGCATTGCAAATGGTATTCAATATCCATCAATTCAGCGACGAGAAGTTGACGCACGATATCGAGTATGGTAAGAGCATAGCGTCGGGTACGGTAATATCGTACTTTGAAGAGGTGTATCTAGACGCAATGAATAACAAATGGGATGAGACAAGGGTAAATTTCTTGTTGACGTCGTCGTATGCGCCATATCTCAACGGAGCGCCCATTACGTCGGACAGTAGCAATAGCGCAATATTTTCGGAGAGTTATACAAACGTAAAAGAGGAACTGACGATAGAAGTCACGTTTGAGATAGCGATATACAATATCACGTACGTAGACAGCAATGGCGGTATAATAAGTCAAGAGAAACAGCCGTACGGACAGAACTTAATCCCGCCGACAGAGCCGACAAATCCCGACGACAGTTATTTATTTGTGGGATGGTATTTTGATACCAAGGACGACGACGGCAATGCAGTAAGAAGAGCGTGGAGATATGAGCCTGAGAGCGGAAAAGAGCCTGACAGAGTAACAGGCAACACCGAGTTGAAGGCAGAATGGATAAGACCAAATCAATTGGACGGCATTGAAGTGACATATGATCCAAGCAAAGTATTTACGGCGCAGACGGAAATCAAAGAGGGGGATTTGACGGTAAAGGCGAATTTTTCCGGCGAGGCATCAGACGGCACAAAGGTAGAGGGGCAGAAGTTGATACCGTGGGGAGAGTATACGGTAACATACGGCGGCAGCGGCGCTATAGACAACAAGTTGCACGTTACGGAGGGTGGAGCGCCTGTGATAGTGAAGTATACGTATGGGTCTTGGATTGAGGAAGAGACGGTATACTTACCTGTGCAGGCAATCAAGATAGACACGAGCGGCTTGGATTTTGGACAGAACGAAAACAACGAGATATTGAGAGAGGCAAACGGCGAGGCTCAGAACGTAAAAGGTCCGGATAGAAGCGAGTATATAGGATTGCAAATAACGGATATAGAGTACGAGTATTATGACGGTGTGATCAAGATTGAACCTGAAGATGTAATAGAAGCGGGAGACTATACGGTAAGAGTAATATTCAAGGTAAAGCCGGATTACGAGGCAGATACGTTGGTGCTGACGATGAGGATAGGCACGTTTACCGAAGTGAGAGTAGTATGGGATTACGATTCGTCAAATCCGTATA
>CAJTXS010000055.1 GCA_910583735.1 uncultured Christensenella sp.
GCACTATCGTAATGCCCGCACTCGATCAAGGCGACTACTATATCGGCGTAGAGCTTTTCGGAGATAAGCAAGGCAACAGCAACTACGAGATACTTGTGGGCGTAAAGACGCACGAGTTCAAGGTACTGGGCAACGAGATAACCTTTACCGAGGACGATATCAAGTGGCAGTACAATAACACGCCTATCGTTAATACAGATAATTTTAAGTTGACATATACGGGTAGTATATTCCGCTTCAGTATAGACGACAGCGGACTTAAGGATATGGGCGTAAAGATAGACACCACCAAGGGCATAAACGGCTACAGCGGCGACGTACAGGCTACCAATGCCAAGAGCGACACATACAGCGTAACGGTGTATATCACAGAGTATGACAACTCTTTTAACGAGTTCGACGCGGTGTATACGCTCAACTACACTATAGAGAAGGCTAAGTATGACCTATCGGGGTTGAGCTGGAACTACGACGACAGCAATCCCTTGCAGTTTATAGCAGGTAAGGCGCAGGGCATAACGCTAACGGGCAGTCTGCCTACGGGCTTGACTGTAAGCTATACGGGCAACGACAAGATACCCGTAGGTAGTTACACAACTACTGTAGGCTTTAAGGTATCGGATGCAGTAAATTACTATACGCCAATTTCTACGGACAGCAATACGTATCTGGGCAGCTTCGAGTGGAGCAAGGCATGGCGCATAGTTAAGGCGACGATAACATGCTCGTGGAAAGAGGACGACAGAGAGGACGTAGGCACGTATAACCTGCCTGTCTTGCAGAGCGTAGGCGGCTTGGACGTGGGCAGTATGGTGACGTATAAGTACTACGACTATACGGACGGCGTACAGGGCGAGGAAGTCAATCCCGTAATGATAGACTTTAATAACGAGCATAGATACCTTGCGGTAGCGCAGCTTAAAGCTACATACGAAAGCAATTACGTGTTAGAGAATAATACCTATGCGTTTACCGTAGGACATAACAGATATCCCGTACGCGTGAGCATGGATATAGACGGAATGCAGTTGCCGTATAAGCCGGAAGGATATACGCCGAATATCAGCGTAGAAAGCGCGAGCGGCTTAACTGTATCTAATATAACGCTGACGTATTACAAGGACGGGGCGACGGGCGGCAGTACGGCTATACCCGTAGCTGTAGGCAGCTATAAAGTAATAGCGACGCTTAACTACGGCGGAGAGGATAACTATATCGAAGATAGCGAATTCTCATTCGAGATAATAAAGGCGGATATAGACGTATCTAATATCAAGTGGCAGTACAGCCACGGAGATGTTACCGCTACATATGACGCAGAGCAAGGCAAGTGGCTGCTTGCGGACGGCACGGAAGCAAGCGCCTTTGTGTACGACGGTACGGCTCACACTGTTAGCTTAATCGGTACGGACAGTTTAGTCGCAGGTATAAGCGTAGCGACGTCGGGCAACTTGAGCGAGAGCAACGCGGGCAGCTATACCGCAAGCGCGGCGTTTACCTACGACGCAGATTGCTATAACGCACCCGACTTCGTAACGTCCCTTAGCTGGACGGTCAACAAGGCTATAATAGACACAAGCGCTATAGTATGGGGCTATGTAGACAAGGACGGCAACGAGCTTGCCTATAAGGACGCGTTTGTATACACGAGAGTGAGCGGCGCAGCGGTAGAGTACAGCGTTAAGCTGATTAATCTGCCCGATGCGCTTAAGGACTGCATTACCTATAGCGGCGACTATGCCAAGAGCGAGGCGGGCA
>CAJTXS010000056.1 GCA_910583735.1 uncultured Christensenella sp.
CGCCCTCGAGACCGTTGTACGCCTCGCCGTTGTACTTGATTGTTATGCTTACGTACTCGCTCCAATCCTCGGGCAAGCCGAACATATTCGCGAAGTCGTGGACCTCGTCGTCAAACTTTGCCCAACTATTATTGTATACCGGCGTATCTATTGTACGCGCGGATATTCTCCATTCAAACGAGCTATCCAGTCCGCTCGGCATAATATATTGCTCGTAATTGACGCTGTCGAACTTATTTGCGGTTACGCTGTACTTAGCTCTGTGCGTGCCAGCCTCGCTCTTGGCATAGTCGCCGCTATAGGTAATGCAGTCCTTAAGCGCGTCGGGTAAGTTTATCAGCTTAACGCTGTACTCTACCGCCGCGCCGCTTATGCGCGTATATACGAACGCGTCTGTATATTTGAGCTCGTTGCCGTCCTTATCTACGTAGCCCCATACGATAGCGCTTGTATCTATTATCGCTTTATTGACTGTCCAGTTAAGAGACGTCACGAAGTCTGGAACATTGTAGCAGTTCTCGTCGTAGGTAAACGCCGCGCTTGCGGTATAGCTGCCCGCGTTGCTCTCGCTCAAGTTGCCCGACGTAGCTACGCTTATGCCTGCAATCAAGCTGTCCGCGCCTATTAAACTTATAGCATGAGCCGTGCCGTCGTATACAAAGGCGCTTGCTTCCGTGCCGTCCGCAAGCAACCACTTGCCTTGCTCTGCGTCGTATGTAGCGGTTACATCGCCGTGGCTGTACTGCCACTTAAGCCCCGATACGTCTATATCCGCCTTGACTATCTCGAAGCTGAATTCGCCATTCTCGATATAGTTGGCATCTCCGCCGTACTTGAGTTCCGCTACTACTCTGTAGCTGCCTACAGCTACGGGTATAGATGTGCTGCCGCTCGTCGCTCCGTCCTTGTAATAGGTGAGCGTTATCGCGTCCAGCGTCAAGCCGCCTGCGCTCTCTACCGTTACGTTAGGCGTGTAGCCCTCGGGTCTGTACGGCAATGTCTGTCCGTCTATGTCCATCTTGAGCTTGACGGGGTATCTATTGACGCCTACCGTAAAGTCCGTCCTGTCGTTGTCAAGCGTATAATTACTTGTATGCTCGCTCTTGAGTACAGCCACTACGAGATATCTGTGCTCCTCGTTGATGTTGGCATTGATATCCGCTATCGTTACTTCCTCGCCTTGGCTGCCGTCTTGATAGTCGTAGTACTTATACGTTACCATGCTGTCCGCGTCTATGACGCCTACGCTCTGCAATATCGGCAGGTTGTACGTAGCCGCATTCTCGCGGTTGTCTATCTTCCACGAGCATGTAATTGTAGCCTTGTCTATGCGCCACGCCTTGCTCCACTCGAAGCTACCTATGTAGCTGTTAGTATCTCCCGATACAGGCGTATAGTAGTTGACCGCATCCGATACCTTAAAGCTTACCGTTGTCGTATAGCTGCCTACGGGGATATTGCCGTTGCCCGTATATGTTGCGGTTAAGCCCGTAGGCAGACTGCCCGTTAGCGTTATGCCCTGCGCCTTACCTGCTATAAACTGCAAGGGATTGCTGTCGTCGTAGTTCCAGCTCAAGCCCGATAAGTCATACTTAGCCTTATCTATAGTATAAGTGAGCGTATACACAGCATCAAACTCCGCATACGTGTCGTCCAGCTCGGTGATGTATACCGTTACGCTGTATGCGCTATTCTTGGCATTGG
>CAJTXS010000057.1 GCA_910583735.1 uncultured Christensenella sp.
CGTTAGCTCCCCTCCGTAAAATGCTTCCGCATTTTCAAGGCACCGCTTGCAAAAATCACACTTTTTGCAAGCGTCACCTCTAAAATGCGCGGGCGCATTTTTAAGTGGAAGAGGTGAATTTTTATGCGCTGCTTTTATTGGTGCTATCACTTATCACGAGCATAAAAAGAGGGGAAACCGCACTTTATAATGTGTGGTGTCCCCTCTAAGTAACCGCTAATATGAGGCGGTGCTACTACAATGATTATTACATACTACGTCCGCCGAATATTACGTTTGGCGGTTAAAGCCTTGGCAGTTTTTGTTCATGTATTAATATAATTGATGATCATTTTTGCGTACTGTAGTCGCTAATTGTATTAATATTTTATCCTTAATACATATATATGTCAATATTTTACCGCGGAAATAGGGGGAAATCTAAATATTTCCTCTGCTTTTCTCAATAATTTGTCGATGTGTGATCATCAATTATATTAATTTATGTACATTTTTTGTGACAGGTTTTTACGCCGCTAATCGACAGGACATTAGATAAACGGAACAATTTTGCATTGCTCTTGATGTACAGTCGGATGACAATATTTGTATTTAGATTTGTATAGGTAATAGACTTTGAGTAGAAGATATAGGTTAGTTACTGGACTTTTTGCGTTTTTGGTTATCATAGCGATATTGCTATGCTTTTGCTTTGTTTCATTTGATAATGTCGACGATGTCTTTGCGTTTAGCTCCTCTAATCTTGAATTAGGTTCGGTCGATATAGGAGATATATTGCTGGAAGGCTACGCAGACCGCGCGGACGGTAAGGTGTTTTACAAAGAACAGATGACGGCGCTGTATGAGAAGCTTACGGGCAAGACGGGCGCGGAGATAGGCGACGTAGACGCTCTCGGTACGCTTACGGCTGCGGATATACGGGCTAAGAACGGTAATAAAGACATAGTGCTGACCATGGACGGACAGAAATGGACGGTAACGCACCTAACCAAAGATAACTCGGGCAATACTATAGCAACGCTGTGGCAGGCTACGGAGAGTACTACGCATACATTTAATCCTTGGTATGATTCCCCGACGACGTACGCATATCCGTCTAACATGTACAGTACGAGCTTTGTGAGAGCGGACGCGCTCAATAGCGGCGGCAACGGGTATGTAGCAAAAAGGGGCGCCACGACATTGACGAAAGTAGCGCAAAAGGCCGACCATAAATATGCAAGGCTCACAATGCCGTCTGTAAATGGTTCGCTTACTAGCTTTATAGTAAAGCCATCTGCGGTAGCATATCAAGGGAATCAGAATAACAATGTAGGCGGTACAATCGGCAATATGGGCTATACATTGCCCAATGAGGCGTACGGTACGCCGAGCGGGACAGTAAAATGGTATGTGGGTAGCGGAAGGAATATGGACTACTCGGGCAAGAGCGGGTATGCTGATTGGAAGGACGATTATATATGGTTACCGTCCTTAACCGAAACAGGAGTAGATGAGTCTGTCAACGGAATCTGGGCATTATCTGACAATCAGCGATCCAACTCCGATAATTCCTGGCTGCGCTCCGGCCGCAGCACTAACGCTACTACTGTGTACTCCTCGAGTGCGGCGGGCAGCGCGGCTGACTACGACTATGTATCGACTAGTTACGCCGTCCGTCCCGCGCTTCACTTAAATCTTGACTCTGCCGCGCAGCA
>CAJTXS010000058.1 GCA_910583735.1 uncultured Christensenella sp.
GAAAGCGTGCCGTCAGTTATCAGCTGTCTTGCCCATTCGGGAAGCTTTGCCGCGTTTATCGTTGCGCCGTTCTTGCCCGACGTGTTCAATAAGTCGGCAGGAAGTCTGTAAGGCGCTATATTCCAGCTATACGTCGCTTCCTTAGACGCCGCGTCTACCGCCACGTTCGTCGTTACTTCGTCGTCCGCCGCTACCGCTTTTACTATTGCCTTGCTGGGCGTTGCCGTCGTAGGCGACTTCCACTTGTAGTTCGGGTTTACTATCTCTATTACCGCCGCATAAGGGCTTTGCGCTACGTCGCGCGCCGTCGTTATGCCAGATACAGGCGCTATTATGCCTGCGTCGAGATATTCCTTATACTTCGCGTCCAGATAGTCAGCAAATACTATGTTAGAGCTGTTGAACTCTATCTTGCTTACTATCTGCGGAAGCTCTATCTCTTTCGCCGTTATCTCTATCTCGAAGCTCGTCTTGTTCAACGCGTCGCTGTCAGCCGCGCTCGGCTTTAACGTAAGCTTTACTGTGTACGTGCCTGCGTTTGCCTGCGAGAAGTCGAACGTAGATACGTCTACCGCCGTAGTGTCGTCCGTGCCCGCATAGATCTTTGCGGTGTACATTGCCTTCGAATACGTTGCCGTGCCTTTTTTAACAGTGAATACTTCGTCGCTGTTCGCTATTGCCGTGCCGTACTCTATCTCGCTCTTTATTACGTCTACTTCTACAAGATTCTTCTTCTGGCCGAACTTTGTGTACTGCTCAGCCTGCGTGCCAGGCGCTACGTTAAGCTCGTATTTGTCCGAGCCCGTTACCGTCGCGTCTATTACCGCTCGCACGAAGATAGGCTTTGCCACTGTCGACGTGCCGCCGCCCGCAGGGAATCTGCCCGCACCGTCTACGTCTATTAAATAGTCTAACTGCGCGTTCGTCGTTGTTCCGCTGCTGCCAGCAGGTATTAACGTATCCACTACGGGGTTCGAAGGGTCGCTTACGTCCGCATAGTAATACTCGTACTTGATATACTGCGCCAAATTGTCCGGATCACTGCCGAAATCCAATACGTAAATCTGATAAGGCAGTCCGTTGTCGTCCAGTACTTCGTTGCCGTTTGCGTCCTTTAACGTGTCGAGTACCCAGCTTACCGGTATCTTCTTCTTCGCAAGCTCTATGCCGCCGTTTGCCGTGAACGAGCCCGTATACTTTGTACCGTTGTCGTCCTCGTAATAATAGTTGGGGTCAAGCGTGTAGTTTACTTTCGCCGTTACCGCGCCCGGCGCGTCACGGTCCGTAAGATAGTCCGAACTGTTGATTACCGCGTTCGTTATTCCGTCCGGATATGCACTGCCGTTTACTCCGCTCTTTACACGTATGCTCACGTTGCTGTCGCGGAACGAAGGCTTACTCTTGTCGCTGTACGTGCCTTCCCACTTTACTTCGCCCGTAGTGTCGTCTATCCAGCCGTACTCGTACTCTACCTTGCTTAAATCTACTTTTGCGCGGTCTATATACCACGTGAAGTCTATTTCCGCCGTGTTGTCCGTTGTGTTTACACGCACGTGCGAAGGGTTGCCCGTCGCTTTGAGC
>CAJTXS010000059.1 GCA_910583735.1 uncultured Christensenella sp.
GCCAAAACTCGGCGCCCGCCCGTTAGCTGCGGTATCGCCGCTATATACGTCTCCCGCATTCTTAAGCGTGACTGTTGGCAGTCCTCCGCTGTCCAATGCGGCGGTTATCCCTATCTTCTTCTTAGTTACGGTAAAGTTAAAGTACCTTACCGTATCGCTCTCGCCCGCAGCCGTGTCGGGCTCACCTTCAAATGTAAGTCCATCCGCTGCAAGGTCTGCCTTAATTTCTGCCTTTATCCTATATGTGTCTGCGTCCAATATAGCCTTCGCCCCGCCATTGCTTCCTACGGCGCCTGCATAATCTATGCTCATCTTATTGGAATCAAACCACTTCTTTTGCTCGTCTGCCACATCGTCCAATGTGAGCGTTGTGCCCTTATACTCTACAGATACATCGGTAGGCTCTGCCAACGCTACGCCATCGCTATGCTCCGCGGCAGAGTCAAGATTTAAGTGAAGCGCGGGACGGACGGCGCAACTACGCGTCACATCGCTGCCGCCAATCGAGCTGCCCGCCGCACGCAAGTAGTACGCATTACCAGCGCCACCGGTGTAGCCGGAGCGCAGCCAGGAAGCTGTGGAGTTGGATCGTTGATTATTAGATAATGCCCATATTCCGTTAGTAGTCTCGTCTCTTCCTGTTTCGGTTAAGGACGGTAACCATATGTAGTCGTCCTTCCAATCCGCATACCCGCTCTTGCCCGAGTAGTCCATGTTTCTTCCTTCACCCACATACCAGTTGACCGTACCGCTCGGCGTGCCGTACGCCTCGTTAGGCAACGTATAGGCTAAACTCCCTATAGTTCCGCCCGCAATTTGATTTTGATTGCTCTGATACTTAACCGCAGACGGCTTTACGATAAAGTCTGTAAGAGAGCCTTTTACAGACGGCATTGTAAGCCTTGCATATTTATGGTCGGCCTTTTGCGCTACTTTCGTCAATGTTGTGGCGCCTTTACTTGCCACATATCCGTTGCCGCCGCTATTGAGCGCGTCCGCTCTCACATAGCTCGTACTGTACATGTTGGACGGATAAGCATACGTCGTCACATCCTCATACCACGGATTCCATGTATACGCAGCGCTCACCGTAGCCTGCCACAGCGTCGCTATTGTATTGCCCGAACTGTCCTTGGTAAGGTGCGTTACCGTCCATTTCTGTCCGTCCATAGTCAGCACTATGTCTCTATTACTGTTCTTGGCGCGTATATCCGCGGATGTAAGCGTGCCGAGAGCGTCTACATCGCTTATTTCCGACTTTGACTTGTCCCCTGTCAACTTTGCATATAATGCGGACATAGCGTCTTCATTAAATACTTTGCCGTCCGTGCGGTCCGCATAACCCTCAAGCAAGATATCGCCGACGTCTACCGCTCCGCTATTTATATTGGAAGTATTAAAAGCAAATACGTCATTAATATTATCAAATGAAACAAAGCAAAGACACAGCAGTACAGCAACGATAACTACCGCCGCAGACAGCCCCGTTATTAACCTATATCTATTACTCAAAA
>CAJTXS010000060.1 GCA_910583735.1 uncultured Christensenella sp.
TGCTGAACAGCAGATTGTTGCCGCCGTTAATAAGCGCAAAGCTCACCTTGTACTCGCCTGCGTTGTAGCCCTTATATGCCTTGTCTGCTACGTCTGTAAAGTCGTCGCCCTCGAGACCGTTATACGCCTCGCCGTTGTACTTGATTGTTATGCTTACGTATTCGCTCCAATCCTCGGGCAAGCCGAACATTTCCGCAAAGTCGTGGACCTCGTCGTCAAACTTAGTCCAGCTATTGTCGTATACGGGCGTATCTATTGTACGCGCGGATATTCTCCAATCAAACGAGCTATCCAGTCCGCTCGGCATAATATATTGCTCGTAGTTGACGCTGTCGAATTTGTTAGCGTCTACGCTGTACTTAGCCCTATGCGTGCCTGCTTCGCTCTTGGCGCAGTCGCCGCTATAGGTAATGCAGTCCTTAAGCGCGTCAGGCAGATTAATCAACTTAACGCTGTACTCTACAGCCGCTCCGCTTATGCGCGTATATACGAACGCGTCTGTATATTTGAGCTCGTTGCCGTCCTTATCTACGTAGCCCCATACGATAGCGCTTGTATTTACTATCGCCTTATTGACTGTCCAGCTAAGAGCCGTAGCAAATTCGGGCGTATTATAGCAATTCGTATCGTAGGTAAACGCCGCGCTTGCGGTATAGCTGCCCGCATTGCTCTCGCTTAAGTTGCCCGATGTCGCTGCGCTTATACCTGCGACTAAGCTGTCCGCGCCTATTAAGCTGATAACATGAGCCGTACCGTCATACACGAATGCGCTTGCTTCCGTTCCGTCCGATAGCAACCATTTGCCTTGCTCTGCGTCGTATGTCGCCGTTACATCGCCGTGGATGTACTGCCACTTAAGCCCCGAAACATCTATGTCCGCCATTACTATCTCGAAGCTGAATTCGCCATTCTCGATATAGTTGGCGTCGCCGCCGTACTTGAGCTCCGCTACCACCCTGTATCTACCTACAGCTACGGGGATATCGGTGCTGCCGCTCGTCTCTCCGTCCATGTAATAGGTGAGCGTTATCGCGTCCAGCGTCAAGCCGCCTGCGCTCTCTACCGTTACGTTAGGCGTATAGCCCTCGGGTCTGTACGGCAATGTCTGTCCGTCTATGTCCATCTTGAGCTTGACGGGGTATCTATTGACGCCTACCGTAAAGTCCGTTCTGTCGTTGTCAAGCGTATAATTACTTGTATGCTCGCTCTTGAGTACCGCTACGACAAGATATCTGTGCTCCTCGTTGATGTTGGCGTTGATATCCGCTATCGTTACTTCCTCGCCTTTGTTGCCGTCTTGATAGTCATAATACTTATACGTAACCATGCTGTCCGCGTCTATGACGCCTACGCTCTGCAATATCGGCAAGTTATACGTAGCCGCATTCTCGCGGTTGTCTATCTTCCACGAGCATGTAATTGTCGCCTTGTCTATACGCCACGCCTTGCTCCACTCGAAGTTACCTATGTAGCTGTTAGTATCTCCCGATG
>CAJTXS010000061.1 GCA_910583735.1 uncultured Christensenella sp.
GACCGCGCGGACGGTATAGTGTTCAACGCTGACACTATGGCTATGCTATATGCTAAGCTTACGGGCGCCACCGACGCGGATATAGCAGATGTGGACGCTTTAAGTACGCTTACTGCAGCGGATATACGTTCTAAGAACGGCGATAAGGACTTAGTGCTGACCATGAACGGACAGCAGTGGACTGTAGCGTATCTTACCAAGGATAACTCGGGCAATACTATAGCAACGCTATGGCAATCGAGCAATGCGACTACTCACGAGTGGAACAAGTGGTATGCTAATACAACAAAAAGCGAATATCCGTGCAATATATACGGAACAAGTTATATAAGGTCGCACGGACTCAATATAGGCAGCGATTATGTAGAGACACAAGGCGCTACTGCGCTTACACAATCTGCGCAAAGCAGCGCGCACGAATATGCCAAGCTGACAATGCCAAATGTAAATGGCTCGCTAACTAGCTTTATCGTAAAGCCGTCTGACGTAGCGTATCAAAGCAATCAGAATAATAATGTAGGCGGTAGCATAGGCAATACCGGTTATACATTGCCTAATGACGCTTACGGTACACCGAGCGGCGATGTAAATTGGTATTTAAGCGGCAGTGTGGATATGAGTAGCCTGCAGACTAAGACAGGTTACGACGCATGGAAAGACGATTATATATGGTTGCCGTCATTGACCGAAATAGGATTGAATACGAAAGTAAACGGAATCTGGGCGTTATCTAACAATCAGCGATCCAATTCTGCAATTATATGGTCGCGCTCTGGTTTTAATAACCCCGAGTGTCATATATACAGTATTAATATGTCCGGAGGAGCTATTAATCACGACCGTACTCCGGGTATGAATGCTGTCCGTCCGGCGCTACACTTAAATCTTGATTTGGCTGCACAGCATAGCGGCGGCGCAGCTATGTCTGAGCCTACGGATGTTACTGCGGAATATGCGGGCACAGCGCTAACTATGGACGATGTAGCTGCCGAGCAAAAAAAATGGTATGATGCAGACAAGATAAGCATTAGCTGCGACAGTGATATAATAGATGCCGATACATACAAGGTGAAAGCTGAGATTAAGGTGGATGGAGTTACTTTTGACGGTACTCCCGATTTAGACGCCGGCGAAAGCTTTACAGTGCGATACTTTAACTTTATTGTAACCAAGAAGAAGATAGGGATAACAGCAGCGCTGGATAGCGGAGGGCTGCCAACAGTCACGCTTAAGAATGAGGGAGACGTATATAGCGGCGATACCGCAGCTAACGGGCGGGCGCCGAGTTTTGGCTTTACATATACGGGCAACGGATATAATAGCGATACGCCGCCTACGGCAGTGGGCACATATACGGCAA
>CAJTXS010000062.1 GCA_910583735.1 uncultured Christensenella sp.
GCGTTAACAGATATCCCGTCAAGCTCAAGATGGACATAGACGGACAGACATTGCCGTACAGACCCGAGGGCTACACGCCTAACGTAACGGTGGAGAGCGCGGGCGGCTTGACGTTGGACGCAATAACGCTCACCTATTATAAGGACGGAGCGACGAGCGGCAGTACGGCTATCCCCGTAGCGGTAGGCAGCTACAGAGTAGTAGCGACGCTCAAGTACGGCGGAGACGGCAACTATATAGAGAATAGCGAATTTTCCTTCGAGATAGTCAAGGCTGATATAGATGTATCTAATATCAAGTGGCAGTACAGCCACGGCGACGTGACCGCTACATACGACGCAGAGCAAGGCAAGTGGTTGCTTGCGGACGGCACGGAAGCAAGCGCCTTTGTATACGACGGTACGGCTCATGTTATCAGCTTAATAGGCGCGGACAGCTTAATCGCAGGCATAAGCGTAGCGACGTCGGGCAACTTGAGCGAGAGCAATGCAGGTAGCTATACGGCAAGCGCGGCGTTTACATACGCCCCCGATTGCTACAATGATCCCGACTTCGTGACGTCGCTTAGCTGGACAGTCAATAAAGCGATAGTAGATACAAGCGCTATCGTATGGGGCTATGTAGATAAGGACGGCAACGAGCTCAAATATACAGACGCGTTCGTATATACGAGAGTGAGCGGCGCAGCGGTAGAGTACAGCGTTAAGCTGATTAATCTGCCAGACGCGCTTAAGGACTGCATTACCTATAGCGGCGACTACGCCAAGAGCGAGGCAGGTACCCACAGAGCTAAGTACAGCGTAGACGCAAATAAATTCGACAGCGTCAACTACGAGCAATATGTTATGCCGAGCGGGCTGGATAGCTCCTTTGATTGGAGAATATCCGCGCGTACAATAGATATGCCCGTATACGACAATAGCTGGGCAAAGTTCGACGACGAGGTCCACGACTTCGCGAATATGTTCGGCTTGCCCGAGGATTGGAGCGAATACGTAAGCATAACAATCAAGTACAACGGCGAGGCGTATAACGGTCTCGAGGGCGACGACTTCGAGAGCGAAGAGGGCAAGGCATATAAGGGCTACAACGCAGGCGAGTACAAAGTGAGCTTTGCGCTTATTAACGGCGGCAACAACTTGCTGTTCAGCAGCAGACCTCAACAGGATATACCCGTAAGCGTAGCCAAGGATAA
>CAJTXS010000063.1 GCA_910583735.1 uncultured Christensenella sp.
ATATTCTCCAATCAAACGAGCTATCCAGTCCGCTCGGCATGATATATTGCTCGTAGTTGACGCTGTCAAACTTGCTTCCGTCTACATTATACTTAGCTCTGTGCGTGCCTGCCTCGCTCTTGGCGTAGTCGCCGCTATAGGTAATGCAGTCCTTAAGCGCGTCGGGCAGATTAATCAACTTAACGCTGTACTCTACTGCCGCTCCGCTTATGCGCGTATATACGAACGCGTCCTTATAGGCAAGCTCGTTGCCGTCCTTATCTACATAGCCCCATACGATAGCGCTTGTATCTACTATCGCCTTATTGACTGTCCAGCTAAGCGACGTCACGAAGTCGGGATCTTTGTAGCAGTACTCGTCGTACGTAAATGCCGCGCTTGCCGTATAGCTGCCCGCATTGCTCTCGCTTAAGTTGCCCGACGTCGCTACGCTTATACCTGCGATTAAACTGTCCGCGCCTATTAAGCTGATAACATGAGCCGTGCCGTCGTATACGAATGCGCTTGCTTCCGTACCGTCCGATAGCAACCATTTGCCTTGCTCTGCGTCGTATGTCGCCGTTACATCGCCGTGGATGTACTGCCACTTAAGCCCCGATACGTCTATGTCCGCCTTAACTATCTCGAAGGAAAATTCGCTATTCTCTATATAGTTGCCGTCTCCGCCGTACTTAAGCGTCGCTACTACTCTGTAGCTGCCTACAGCTACGGGGATATCAGTGCTGCCGCTCGTTGCTACGCCCTTGTAATAGGTGAGCGTTATCGCGTCCAGCGTCAAGCCGCCAGCACTCTCTACCGTTACGTTAGGCGTGTAGCCCTCGGGTCTGTACGGCAATGTCTGTCCGTCTATGTCCATCTTGAGTTTGACGGGGTATCTATTGACGCCTACCGTAAAGTCCGTTCTGTCGTTGTCAAGCGTATAATTACTTGTATGCTCGCTCTTGAGTACCGCTACGACAAGATATCTGTGCTCCTCGTTGATGTTGGCGTTGATGTCCGCTATCGTTACTTCCTCGCCTTGGTTGCCGTCTTGATAGTCGTAATACTTATACGTAACCATGCTGTCCGCGTCTATG
>CAJTXS010000064.1 GCA_910583735.1 uncultured Christensenella sp.
GGCACGTTTACCGAAGTGAGAGTAGTATGGGATTACGATTCGTCAAATCCGTATATGTACAATGGCAAAGTACAAAAGCCTACGGCAAAGGTGTATAGAAGCAACGGCACGGAGATAAGCAATATTACGTTGAATTACAGAGGAGATATCGAGGTATCTGCCAGAGGTAATTATACAATATCGGTAGAGATAGTAGGCGGGTCGTATAAGATAATCGAGGGAGAGAGATGCGACTTCTCTATAGTCAAAGCGGTGTTTGAGGCGCCTACGCTCAAGGAAGATATGCCAATAGTCTATGACGGAAGCGAGAAGAAGTTTGAAGATTTCTTCAAAATAGATACCAATCTAATAGAAATAGCAGGCGGCGGAATAGGCACGGACGCAGGCAACTATACCGCTATATTGAGTCTCAAAGACACAAACAATTGCGAGTGGAGTACAACAAGCGGAGCGACAGGCAACACGGTGCAAGTCAAGTGGACAATAGATAAAGCGCACTTGACGGCGGTATGGAACAGTGACGAACACGTGAGCGACGGCAAGGAGTTTACGCCAAGCGTAGAGGATTTCGTAGGGATAGCGAGTGTAGACCGCAACGGAGTAGACTTTGGCAATGACTTGACGTACGAAGGAGATGTAGGCAAGAGCGAAGTGGGGGCGTATAGCATAAAGGCAATCCTCAACGCAACGGCGGCTTGGGCAAAGAACTATATTTTGGACGGCAACGTAGAATGGGCGTACGTAATAATACCGCAAGAGGGGATGGAAGTCATCGAGATAGAGTGGCAAGAAACGGACTTGGTATTCAACGGCAAGGTACAGATGCCGACGTACATAGTAAGAGATAAGGACGGCAACGATATAACGGAGCAAGTCAAAGGGATGTTGACATTTGGAGGAGATTACGACAAATCCAAGTGGGCTGACGAATACCAATTGACGGTCAATCAGCCGAGCGGAACATACTTCATAAAGAGCGGACTTGTCTGCAAATACAGCATAAGCATAGA